>NZ_AQXX01000098.1 GCF_000376785.1 Hahella ganghwensis DSM 17046 | reverse complement strand
CATGCACGGGTTCATCCCGAAACATTGCCATCCCCAAGACAAGCCAAAGTACTTGGTCTGATGGTAGTCGGCGCCTTCTAATCGTCGCGGAGGCACTCAAACGCAGTGCAGATTCAACCCATTCGACGGGGATGTTTTGAGTAAATGAGCTGAGGTCTGAGAAGTTAAAGAGGTCGCTGAGGTCGAGCAGGTCTTGCTGAAAATCCATAAAAAATCCGATGATGTTTCCATCATTGGATTTTCTATTAAGCCCTGCGCTAACTCAAACACTTAAGTGAACAGCATTGCGCCGTTTGGCGGGTTTTTTTTATTCTGATCTCGCCATCGGCAATTGGTCCCCAGAATATTTTCTCAATAATATAGGTATAATGATTCTCAATAAAAATTCAGGGTCAATATCTGGTCTCTGTCTCGTATCCTCGATACAGTAATCAGTCTCTGACTGTCAATGTCGTTGATACAGGATTATGAGTCCTGGCTCTTTTGAAAAACAGGGAATGATCCAAGGATATAGTGGGGGAAACCTAGCATGACACTGGAATATGTGCTGACTTCGCTGGTGGTTGTACTATTGCCGGGAACCGGTGTGCTGTACACCATGGCCTTTGGGCTCAGCAAGGGAGGACGGGCAAGTGCTGTCGCTGCCTTTGGTTGTACTTTGGGGATTGTTCCTCATATAGCGGCAAGTATTGCCGGATTGGCAGCTTTGCTGCACACCAGCGCACTGGCTTTTCAGGTAATCAAGTATCTCGGGGTTGCTTATCTCTTCTATATGGCCTGGGGAATTCTTCGCTCAGGTGGTGTTATGGAAATCAATGAAAACGCTTCCGAAAGCAATAACCGCCGTATCATTACCAATGCCATACTGTTGAATATACTAAACCCCAAGCTTTCCCTTTTCTTTCTGGCATTTCTTCCCCAGTTTGTTCCCGCCAACGCACCGAATGCCACTCAATTCATGTTGGAACTGGCAGGCATCTTCATGTTATTGACCTTTGTCGTATTTTTGGGTTACGGCGCGTGTGCCTCTGCGACAAGGCGATATGTTGTTTCCAAGCCGGGTGTCATGCGCTGGTTGAAAAGGGGATTTGCAGGAGCGTTTGGTGCGTTAGGCTTAAAACTCGCTCTGTCTGATGGTTGACGGTTAGAGGCTGTCAGGCCCGGCTTTCGCACGATCTGTATTTCGGTTGTTCTGAATATGTTGTGGGAGGGTCGACAATTGTGTCGCTATTTCTGTGGACTTGTAAGCTGTGCTGGTTTTGGTCGCTGTAATAGAACGGCAAGCCGATACTTTCCGGGTATCGGCTGGATGCAAAGTCATTACCTTGGTTCACTATCCCCGAGATCGTCAGTCTGACGGCACTTTACGGAGCTCAGATACCTGATCGAATCCGATTCCCCAGTTGTCCAGATCCACTTCGTCAATGACGACAAAAGTGGTCTCCGGTTTTTTGTTTAATACTTCCACGAGCAGTTTGGTGACACCTTTAATCAACTGCGATTTTTGCTCCCGGCTAACCGTCTCGTTAGTAATCTTAATGTTGACATAGGGCATGGGTAAAACCTCAAAAATTAGTTGTAAAGTCAGGCCTGTATGAAAGCCTGGTGAATACCGACATTTTTAGTGTTGATGGCGTTAAGTGTCAGATATATCGGTATACATCTTGTTCACGATTTGCCAGTGATCGTTTTCATATAGAAATCCCAGGTAATCCACGTAGAAGTAGTCAAACAGCGGACACTCCACTTTCGCCATGGCCTGATCCTTAATCACTTCCAGTGACAGTACACGGAAGCGGTAAGGTGATTGAAGCTCAGCCGGAATGGGTCGATTCGCAACCTGTTGCAACCACTCATCCCTTGAGCGTCTCTGACCCGGGGCTTTCAGTGCGGCATCCGGGTGGAAGATTTTCCGGAGCTTCTGGATATCAGCAAAATATAGCCCGTCAAAGTAGTCCTTCAGCATCGTCATCAGACTGTGAAAGGTTGCCTGATCCGTCATACCTGGTAATTGATCCGTCACTATGTGCCTCCTGTATCGTTTTGGCAGATACACAAGTGCCTCTGTATATCTGAATTTATGTCAGGCGGATTAGTGTTCCGCCGCCACTGCCATACGGAAACTTGGAAGCTCTTGAATAGACGCGAGCATTTTTTCAACATTGGCTCCAAAGTGAATGTCGACAGGGAAATGTTCACCCCACCGGGAATAGACCGTCAGCATGATATCGGCCGCTGAATAATTGCTGCCACCTAGGAACGGTTGCTCGTTTAGTTGATCGTTCACGACTGCCCAAAGTTGGTTGATTGCTAACGCTGCACTTTGAAAAATTTGGTCTTTTGCTTCTCCGTCGGACATATTGCCAGCAATAAAAAAGAGTCGGCTGTAGGCAGGGTGCATTGTGGCATTGGCAAACATGATGTCTTGAGTGGCTTTTGTCCGCGCCATACTGTCTTCCGGCAGGAATCGATTCGGGTGCTTATTCAGCAGGTAGAGCATGACGGCTGCACCTTCCCGTATTTTGAATCCGTTATCGACCAGGACAGGCACGGTACCGACGGGATTGATGTCACTGAAGTCGTTCACTTCATTCTTATTGATGAGCGAGATGTCCTGGCCCAGCTCTCTGATAACAACTTGTGTTGCAAGAGAGCAGGCGCCTGGTACGTAATAGAGTGTGTACATGATGTATTTTCCTAAAGGTTGAGTGACTTGGTCTCTCTGGTAGTGGAGAGCGTGAAGAGATTTTAGGAAACTGTTATGGTTGGAAAAATAGCGACAATGAGAACTTGTTGTTCTCAATATGGAAACAGGCATGGATAAACTCAGAGCGATACAGTTATTTGTCAGAGTGGCTGAAACCGGTAGCTTCACCAGGGTGGCAGAAGAGCTGAATGCTTCAAAATCAATGATCAGTAAAGAAGTTTCCAGGTTGGAGGACCAGATTGGGGCTCGTCTTCTGCATCGTTCCACAAGGGGTATCCAACTGACTCCGGTGGGAGAAGGGTATCTGCAGCACTGTCGGGAAATTCTGATAAAGCTCTCTGATGCGGATAGTTATGTTCAGTATCAGCAGAGTCTTCCCAGAGGGAAGCTGCGGATTAATGCGCCAATGGCACTTGGATTAACCGATCTTGCCAAAGTGCTGGCAGAGTTTATGGCTGCATATCCCGAAATTGAGCTGGATATTCATTTGGATGATGAGCCCATCGATTTGATTGAGCAGGGGTTCGATTTGGGATTCAGGGCTTCCAGTCGGCAGATTGATACTGGATATGTGGGTAAACCACTGACGGAGTTTAGCTATCGGGTCTGTGCTGCGCCGTCCTATCTGGCGTCCCATACCAAAATTGTTGAGCCTGAGGATCTGGCGCAGCATAACTGCTTTATCTATAGCTATTTTCAGGGAAAGGATGTTTGGCCTTTGGGCGAAGGGGTGCAGGTTACGGGAAACTTAAGAGTCAACAGTACACCTTTTATGATGGAGGCTGTTAAGGCTGGTCTGGGGGTTGGTTTTGTTCCGGACTTTGTATGCCGGCAAATGTTGGAAGCAGGTGAGGTCGTCGAGATTCTGACGAAGGCTAATAGGCCACGGCTGGTACTCTATGCTTTATATCCTGCCCGGCATCATTTGCCGCCGAGTCTGGTAAAATGTGTGGCTTTTCTGCAGGAATGGTTTCTGGATTTTCCTCCAAGCCGATAGAATGCGGTCGCCACGTAAAGTTTATGCAGTATCGTCAGATGTTGTTCCTTGGAGAAAGTTTTTGATCGTGTTTTTGGATGGAAATATGGAGCGAATCTCAGGGCAACCCAATGTCAAAGTCTCTTGTCTGAATAGTCTGAATAGTCTGAATAGTCTGGATAGATTGTGCGGCTTTGTATGTGTGGCATTACTGTTGCTGACTTCTACGGCTAATGCGCAGTGGTTTGAGCGCTCATGGAATGGGATGGGAACGCGCATCCATGTTGAACTCTGGGGAGAGACAGAGCTGCAGGCCAACGAACTGATTGATCAGGTCCATGAAGAATTTCTCAGGCTTGAAGCCTCAATGAGCCCTTATATAGAAAGCAGCGAACTTTCCGAAGTGAATCGTTTGGCATCAAAGGCGCCGGTAAAAGTAAGCTCCGAGCTAATTCAACTGATTAAGAAATCACTACAGGTGTCACAACTCAGTCATGGTGCCTTCGATATTACTTATGCCTCCATCGGCCGCTATTATGACTATCGGAATAAACGGGCACCTGATCAAAGTCAGATTGAGGCTAATCTGGAGGCTATCAACTACCGGCATGTGGTGATCGATGAGCAAAAGTCCACCATATACTTTTCTCACTCACATGTTTATATCGACCTTGGAGGGATCGCCAAGGGATATTCTGTCGATCGGGCTATTGGTATCCTTAAAAAGGCGGGTATAACGTCTGGCCTGGTAAGTGCCGGTGGCGATACCAGGCTTATTGGGAATAAGCTCGGAAAACCCTGGATTGTGGCTATCAAAGACCCCAGAAGAGAAGATGCGAGTGCGGTTTTACTGCCTTTGGAAGAAGTTGCCATATCCACCTCAGGGGATTATGAACGTTACTTCGTTCAGGACGGGGTTCGTTACCATCACATCATTTCTCCGAAGACCGGTAAATCAGCCGGGGAGGTTCAGAGCGTCACTATTATAGGGCCAGACTCAACCACCACTGACGCACTTTCCACTACCGTTTTTGTTTTGGGGGTAGAGAAGGGTCTTGAACTTGTGGAACGGTTACCGGGAATAGATGCCATTATCGTCGACCAGCAGAGAAAGATGCACTATTCGTCGGAGCTGACTGCACCACAGAAGTAAGCATAAATACATAGCTAACTCGTTAACATTTTTCAAAACTGTCTGTGGCCTTCCAAAGGGTCAGGGGATATGATGGATTTTTAATCAACCTGTGTGTTCAGCACACTGGAAATCAGGGACGACGTTATGGAAGACCTATCAAGATATGTTTGCAAAGACTGTGGTCAGAGCAGTTTTATAGAATGGCAATCTCACCGGATGGAAGTACCCGGCAGTACCGTCGGCGTGAATTCCTCCATCATTTGTTTATCCTGCATGCAGCAGCTCGAAAGTTCCGGTCTGACCGATTGTGCGGAAATTGCTGAGCAATGTCTTCAGGTCGCAGGGTAGTCTATCTCTTTAGATGAGATACCAAACTCTAGGGTTCACAGCAGAGCCTAGTTGCAGCGCCTTTTATTTGTTTAGAAAAAATTAAGCCTCTGAGAATATCAGAGGCTTTTTTTACGCCAATTGCCTGCCAATCAGATCTGGCTAATCAACTCTGTCTCTCATGCTTGCACAGGTAAAACTACTGTGGCGTGATAACGGGATAAGAGCCTGACAGAGAGTGTTTGTAAACCCTGTTTTCGATGCTGCGTTCCAAGTAGGAGCCGGAAGCCTGTACGATGTCGTCGTCTCCGTCACCATCTATGTCCCCTACAGCGATAGCGAAGGCGGCTGTACCTCCGGTAGAAACAGAATATGCATTACCAAATGAGGGAGTATTATCGTTAGTATGAAAGGAAAAACTAGAATGTGATCTGACCGTAGAAATTAAGTCTACCAAGTTATCGCCATTGACATCGGCAAACTCTACATAGTCTCGTGAAGCTACCAGTGTTTTGGAAAGCGCTAATAGTCCTTCACCATCATTGGTGAAAATTAATGGTGAAAAGCCGTTAGCCAATATCGCGTCTAAGTCTCCATCACCGTCGATATCTCTTATTTTAATATCAGTTGAAGATCCAGCGTCAGTCAGTGAGTAACTTTCTGAAAAAGTTCCTTCACCATTATTACTGAAAACGCGGGCATCGGACCCTTGGAGTCCTATAAGCAACTCAGGAATTCCATCCCCTGTCAGGTCTCCTAACTCGACTTCAATGCTGTCGTTTGTGGCTAATTCCTGGTTTGTATCTTTAAAGCCGCCATTGCCATCGTTTATCCATACTCGGGTAAGCTTCTTAGTGCCTGTGGTTCCGACATTGGCAACAACGAGATCGACAAACTGGTCATTATCTACGTCGGCGACTGCAATATCACGACAGGCTCCATCTCCCAATATCTGGCCGGAGTCAGTGAATTTGAATTGATTGTCGTTAAGATAGACTCTGGTCCCCTCATTGGAAAAATTACACGTGATAACATCGAGGTAACCATTTCTGTCAACGTCAGCCAGTTTTATCACTTCAGTATCGAATGTTCCCAGGTTCTGACCAGAATCCGTAAAGTTGCCATCACCGTCATTCAGCCAGATCTTATTTGCCCCGTGATTTCCTACCACCATATCCAGATCACCGTCGTTGTCCATGTCACCCAGGGCAACTGAGTGGCTGTCACTATTGCCCAGTCTTTGGTTGGTATCTATAAAACCGGGAACAATATCAACGGGTGTAGAGGCCTTTGCGGATAGGCCGCTTCGATAGTCCTTCACCGAATTGCCAGAAATGCTTGATGCTACGTCGATACCTGAAGATGCACCATTGTGAGTCGCCGAAGAATCAAAGATTCCAAAGGTAGAAAAGTTTGGAAAATCACCCAGACTAATGGTCACTTGATTGGTGACGCTAGACACTGATGTCGCTGATAGTGTTGCACCTGTCCCAAGGCTGTCACCACTGACCGGCATATTAAAGTCATCTTCGCTTCCCTGGTCCGCTGTCACCAGGCTACTGAATGAGAGAATCAATTGATCTCCTGCGTCCATATTGGCGTTCATATTGCTGTCAATATAGATGGCATTGTCAGTAAGAGTTGGCGCTGGCCCTGTAGCGATTTCAGCTGTGACAGTGCTTCCCTGCGTTTCACCGGTCTGAGCAACAGGTGTAACCTCAACAGATATTTTCCCCGGGACATCGCTGGCAGTCAGGGTATAGTCCATTCCCGACTGTCCGTTGATGACGTTACCGTTGCTACGCCAGCGAATCGCAGTGTTTCCTTCTGCGTCATTCTCAGCATCAGTATAGTCATAGGTGAGTTTTATAACGTCACCGGAAACAGCCTCCCCACCGTTGGCATCTGTCAGTACAACGTTAGACACTGTTGGAGGTTGATTGCTGATCTCAGTGGTAACATGAAGGGTGCTGGACATTGTGCCTATTGTCAGAATCGCATTAACAGTTTCGCCATCGATGCTGGAGGATACGGTTCTTACCTGTACCGTGTCACCATTGTTGACCGTTCCTTGTGTCGTGGTAAAACCCCCACCGTTTTTTGAATACTCACCGTTCGTCACTTTTACAATGACATCGGTATTGACGCCGGATACCGTCACAATATTGGAAAGTTGTTTGGTATTAGGTGGTGCTGAGGTAATCGGCGTCATCGAGAAGAGGTCAGGCTCTCTGTCATAAGCTTCTGCTGTCACTGTAAAAGTGTCGCTATAGGTCCCTACGGTGAGGGTCGCGGTCAGGGTTTGTCCCAAAGAGGTCACTGGAATAACGACGGTTACAGTGTCACCATTGCTGACAACACCCGGACTGCTCGTAGGACTCCCTGCGCCAATATAGTAGCTACCCCCGGTAATACTGATATCTGCAGGACCGGAAAGACCGGAAATGGTAACGGTGTTGGAATAGGCGTCGGAGCCAACCGCAGCGTCTGTGACGGAGCCCAGGGTAAATGGGTCGGGTGTGATGTCGTGCGAAACGCTCACCTTGTAATCAGATGTCGCTGAGTTGTAGGTTGAGTCTGCGGCAATCGTCGCGGTAATGATGGTATTTCCAGGCTCAACCAGCATTACCCGGCCATTGCTGTCTACTTGGGCTACACCGGTATCGGCACTGGAGTAAACGATGGTGCCTGTACCCTGGCCTGATGCCGGGTTACTGTGTTGTTCTCCCGCAATTCCTGATATGCCTGTTGGGTTTGTAAAAGTAAGCGTTTGATCAAGTTTGCTGACCCTCAGGCTGTAATTAGTGGAAGCGGCGCTGTATACACTGTCAGCGGCTTGGTTGGCTGTAATAATTGTGGTGCCGGCTCCAACCATTTCCACTTTTCCGGTATTGCTATCAACAGTGGCGATGGAAGTATTGGCTGATGAGTATGTAATGGTGCCGGTTCCGGGACCACTGGCGATATTGGTGACCGTTTCATGGATCTTCCCAGTGACCGGGCCCGGGTCAGCAAAACTCAGCGTGTTTTGTTGACGGTCGACGTTAATCGTATAACTGGCCGTAGCAGATTCGTACTGGGAGTCTGCCTGGATATTGGCGGTGATGATAGCTGAGCCGTGTGCGATACCTGTGACCTTTCCTGAGCTTGGATCTACTTCAGCCACAGAGGTGTTGTTACTTGAGTAGGTAATCTGGCCACTGCCTTCGCCGTTAGCAGTATTGGTCGTAGTGGTTCCCGCCGCAATTGAGAGAGGGCCGGCATCGTTGAAAACCAGGGATTGCGTTTGCTTGAAGGCGGTCACCTGATAGCTGGCTGTGGCCTGGTCATACACATTGTCCGCCGCTTTTGTGGCGGTGATAGTGGTGCTGCCATTCTGGACCAGAGTGACGGTTCCCTTGGATGCATCGACAATGGCGACACTGGGGTTGTTGGACGAATAGGTAATCAGGCCGGTTCCCGGACTGCCGGCAATGATGGTATTGCTGATCTGGCTGCCGACATGCCCTCGTAACGGACCAGGGTTGGTAAACTCAATATCCTGAGGCAGTCGAAGAACCGTCAGGCTATAGGTATCGTTGGCAGGCAAATAGGTGGTGTCGCCGGCTTTGGTCGCTGTAATGGTGGTTGTGCCAGGCCCGATAAGTGTGACCTCTCCGGAAGAGGCGTCTACGGTGGCAATACCAGGCTGGCTGGAAGCGTAAGTGATAGATCCGATACCGGAGCCTGTGTTGGTGATAGCGTACGTCATCGTATCATTGACGTAACCCTCTACGGAGTTATCCAAGCCAAAGGAAATCGTTTGTGGCAGTCGACCGGTCGATGGCAGTGACACGGTTAACGAATAGGTGGCTGTCGCTTCCGAATAATCCGGATCTGCCTCTTTTGTTGCGGTAATCACCGCAGATCCGACGCTGATGCCAGTCACTTCCCCTGTCACTGGGTCGACCACAGCAACACTTTCGTCACTGGATGAATAGGAAACCGCGCCAGTGCCCGGAGACTGGTTCGGATCGATAACAACAGGATTACTGAGAGAGGTGTTAATCTCGATATCTACTGGCCCTGTATGTTTAAATTCAAGGGACTGTGAGTGTTTATGAATTTTCAGGGTATAGTTGGTTCTCGCTGAATGAAAGTTGGCATCAGCCTGCTTGGTCGCAGTGATAACAACCTCACCGGCAGCGAATGCCTGTACCTGTCCTGTATTGGGGTCCACGGCAGCTGTGGCGGGCTTGCTGGAAAGATAACTGATGGCGCCGGTACCATGTTGGGTCTCACTGGCGTCCATTGCCTCGTTGGTGAAGGTATCTCCGATTTCAATATCAATGGGGCCTAGAGAAGAAAACCTGATGGATTGAGCTTTTCTGTCTGGTGTCTGGTCTTCACCGCGTCGGATAATGATGGTCCCTGTGCCTTGGGCAATAGACCCATTTTTAACGTTTGACAGTTTCACGTAGAACATCTCATCGTATTCGTTGTTGTAGTCATCAACGATGTCGACGCGAATTGTTTTTTCTGTCGTTCCTGGTTCGAACGTAATTGAACCTGAACTATGGATGAAATCATCCCCTGAGCGTGCAGAGCCTTCTTGGGTTCTATATTCAAGTGTCAGAGGGGATTGCTGGGGGGAGGACAGAATCACCCGCAGTTCCGCATAACCTGCATTTTCGTTAACACTGTTACTCGTGATTCTGACGGCGCTATAGAGAGGCCGAATAAAAATATTGACGGTATCGGAATTGATATTGCCGTCTGAATCAGTGGCGACCAGTTCGAATGTGTATCTCTGTAGTTCAGAAACATCCGGAGTCACAATAATATTGGATAGTTGTTGTGGCGTGGGGATGTCGATTGCAGGGCCGTAGCGTTGGGTCCACTGGGTATGAACAATGTCTGCCCCGTTTTTCCCCTGAGCGCTGCCAGAAAGTGTTAAAGCGACATTGGCATCTGCATACTGATCGATACCGGCAAAGACATCCGGCCTGGCAGTATTCTGGGTTGGCGAGCCGTTATCGTTGGAGTGTTTGACGCCGTCATCCGTTGTAGGAGAGCCACCGCCACCGGCAGAAGAATCTGTCCCTGATGATTCGTTGAGATCGGTGCTCGAAGAGCCACCACCACAACCTGCGAGAACGGTCGTCAACAGTATGAGTATGATGAGTGTTTTGAGATTGCTTAACACGGTCTGTCCCTGATAATAACGTTCAAATAGCCATTTTAAAGTTCGCAACGAACTCCCGACTGAATCTGGTAGGTGGACAAGTTGTCCTGACCCAGGAGTTGCTGATATTCAATGAAAAGCGATATTCCGCCCTTCAACACGGCAGAGGTTCCCACACCAATTTGGTAGTACAGCGTATCCGCATCATCCGCAGACAATACGAAGCGATTCTCCGGATCCGGGTCAGAAGCAAACTGGCCGAATACTTCATCCCGGTTGGATTCGACTTCGCTGAGCAGGCGAACGTTGGCTGTAGGAATGAGCACCCCCCAAGAATTGCTGATCGCGTAGGTCGTCTGAAAGCCCGCGGAGACTGTTAACTGATCGATCGTTTGTTCACTGATCGTCATGTTCAATCCTCCGGCACCATTTTCACCGTAACCGTCGATCTGGCTGTTAACATAGTCAAATCGGGCAAAGGGTAGTATGGACAATGCCTCTCTATTCCAGGCCCAGTCAATCTGTCCGTTAAACAGGAATTGCTCACCGGAAGTGAAGCCAGTAGCAGATACATCGGTTTCATCGGTGGTCGTAAAATGAATGCGGCGTACGGACTCAAAATCCATGCTGCCGTATCCGGCCTGCAGGTCGATACTGAAGCTGTCAGTAAAATAGGTACCGTAGGCGATAAAGGTGTACACATCCGAGGTAAAGTTACCATTGCCGGAGGAAAGATCTGTGTCACTTTGGGTCCAGCCAAAGGCTCCACCAAGGACCAGATTATTGCGTATAAGGTAGTCGGCACCGATGGTCAGATTGTTACCGGTATATTCGTAGCCGGATTCCAGTGTAGTCTGATCGTGCTCTGCGCCTTCCTGTTGTACTGAGGCAAACAGACCAAGTCGTGACCAGGTGCTTGGAGTGTCGCCGGCACTTCCGCCTTTAAACGAAGATGTAGCGGCAAGACTGCCACTGAGCGACTGTCCATTGAAGGATACAGAGCCGGCATTATTTTGCAGTAATCCGATACGTTGTTGGACTGCTTGGGTTTGAGTACGGCTGGAGTTGGTGGCCGTTCTCATTTTCGCTGTCGTCTCTTCCGGCGCGATCTGACGGACGACTTCTTCGAGTTGTTCGGGATTGCTGATTTCGAGTTCAGATAGCTCCAGGCATCGATCCAGTAAGTCCTGCTGGGCACCGGATAGTTCATCAGATGGTTTATCCTGAAGGTCAGTACAGGCTCCGGTTAATGTTGTGGCGACATTGGCCGTATTGGACTTTTTATCTATATAAGTGGTTGGCGAAGTAACACTGATCGACACAATCGCTGAAGCCACGGACGACTGGGGTGACACGTCCTCAATAAAGTAGGTGAAGCTGTCTGGTCCTTGGTAGTCAGCGTCTGGTACATAAGTAATGCTGTTGTCAGAATTGACTGTCGCTGTACCGTGCTGAGGCTGTATCACACTTGTGACATTCAGCAGATCACCATCGGTGTCAAAGTCGTTACCGAGTACATTCATGGTGATACTGGAATTCGCCGGAACCGTTCTGCTGTCATCAACGGCAGTAGGGGAAGCAGAGTGGGCGAGGCCGGTCATCAGTACTGAGCTAATGGCTACAGTGACAGGTAAAACGCGAACTTTTTTCTTTGGATTGAGACTGGTAATCAAAGAAATCTTCCTTGAGCAGGTTGATTGAATCTCCATTGGATTTCAGGGGGTTGCGTGAATCAATGGTTACAAACGATTACATTAAGCGCGCGTAATGTAACACTAAAAGGCGGGAAATGGGAGTAGGGCAAAAGGTCTATTTTGTGAGAGTTGGTGCCGTCCCTGGCACAGAAAACATCAAGTCAAGCTAGTTAGATGCTCATCCCTACCAAGCTCTCAAGAGCTGACATGCTGCTACCCAATCCATGGTCCACTCCCAAGGTTGAATAGAGGTTTGAAAACTGATTGATTTCCCCATTCAGCGCCATGTAATTGAGTATGACGGTGTTGACCAATTGGTTCACACTATTGGCTGCTGGGCTGGAGCTGGTGACGACGCTTCCGTCGGATGACATATAGCCCAGCTGATTTCTGATTGACGTAACGCCGCTTGGGTTATAGACCAATATAAAGGATGAGGCTGTTGATTGATTGTCGCTTGTCCATTCTGGTTTACCTTGTGCATCGGGCTGCATGTCGATCCTTCCGTTGCTTGATACAGATCCGTCTGAGAAGACGTAGATCATTACGGGTTTGCCAGCGCGTTTTGCGTACTCAAGGCAAGCCCCTATGCATCGGCCTGCAGACTCATCCCGGGACTCTCCACGAGTGCGTTCGCCGGTGTGATAATCGAATCCACCAAGAGTGACTGATCCTGCGCCAGCCAGTCCATCAATGACCAGTTTCATCACGGTTGCTGTCCGTTCAAACTCAGAATTTGAGTCGAGTTCGCTTTCCGTAAATATTGGTTTGCTTCCGCCTACGGAAGTAGTAATTCTCAGATCCGCACGTGGATCGAGAGCAGATAATTGGCCAAACTCATTGACATTGTTGGCGCTTTTGGCATAACCGCAACGAATCTGGTTCTTAACATCGATTGACTCGCCATCGTGCGCACTGAGTCCGATTTGAAGTTCTGCCAGCCGATACATGGTCCTCATGACGCGTGCTGCGTTCTCTGGAGAGTTGTTGTCCTGGTCAAGGAGCTCTGCAAGCTTGCCAGTGTCGACAAGGCCCGTGGCATCACTGCGACGCGATATTTTGGTTGGCCGAAGTGTTGGATCGATCAGGTAGCCGGGGGACATAGAGTTGCCACCTGAATCACTGGTCTGGGTTCCTATCAGGGTTAATAATCTGCCCTGAGCACCAGCTTTGGCGATACCATAGAGTGGGTTGTGAGGGTTATTGGCAGTATCATTTTCTGATCGGGCGGCGATGATCATGCCATTCACTGTACCTGCAGTCATCGTTCCCGAAACGCTGCCCTTCATGCCTCGCAGCATGGCGCTTTCATTATGGAAGCGTAGACCAAACTCAGTATTGATAAAGTTTGTTGAGGGATCGTCGCCACCAGGAGAGGGGGTTCTGTCTCCAGGAAGTCCAAGCTTGTTGTAGCCTGCGGTTGACAACACGTCTTCCTGACCACCCTGACCACCCATTAAGACGTTAGATCCAGCAATGTTGGCTCCACCCGCCAGATCAAAACATATGAATGGTATTCTGGTGGATTCGCCGTCTAGCTTGCAGGTGCTTATAAGGTGGTCGATATCCAGATCTATCGGGTCAGCACTTGCGTTTCTTGAAAAAAACAGTGAGGCCAGGGGAGAAATTCCGACGGCTGCAGCTGTCCCCCCCAGAAACCCTTGAGATATTAGTTCACGCCGGGTAACCGGACGACGATGATCCGGATGTCTCATTGGTTCATAAGGAAGCTTTGAGTTCTTGGTACGTTTCATAATCAGTCTTCCTCTGAATAAAAGAACTTGTCGAATTTCATGAGTTGCTTTCCTAATAAGTGCCGTTAATCAAGGTCGTTATAGGGTTACTGCAGCAACATCGTTGAGCTGGCCAGCACCGATGCGCAGGCGCCGGTCACAACTTTCTGAGTTTCTGACGCATTGCAATTGGCTCCACCGCACATGTCGGTTGCCAGTTCATCGATCAGAAGGCTGACCTCGTCATCAAAATCACTACTTGCTGGCTGGGTATCGAGTCCGTTACCAATAAATGCTTCATATAGATCTGTCAGTAAATCCGTTTTATCAGCACCGGAGAAATCGGCTCCACTGCTAAACAATGAGGAATCAAACAGGCTGTTCCTACGAGTGGTGTAACCCGCATCTGTTATCAGCGTATTGCAATACTCGATTGCCAGCTGGGTGATGGCAACGTTATTGGAAGGCACAAACGATAGCGGGTCTTCCGAGGAGGGGAGTGACAGCTCAATATCCTCATAGGGTACATCACTCGCATTCACCCCTGTCAGCTTGGCCATGGACGCCACAATCTCATCAAAGTTCCGCACGGCGATGCGTGGTTGGTCAGACGAAGGTTGAATCACTAAATGGTCAACAGGGTCACCTGGTTCGCTGACCGCGCCGTCAGTGTGATCGCCAATGGATTCGAAAATAAGGAAGAACTGATCCACTTCGGGGCCACCGTCCAGAGGGATGATGGTGCCAACATCCGACAGCTGTTGGCCTGCCTCGCTGGTGTAATAAGCCGCATCCAGTTCGTTGACTGACAAATTGGTGAAGGCTTGACCGACTTCCAGTTCCTGGCCGTTCAGTCCGAGTCGGATGCCGCCCAGAGGAATGTGGTCAGGAACAGCGTCGGGATCAAGGCTGATAAAAAACGGGGCATTAAACAGGTAAGAGTAGCTGTCGAACTGGCTTACCTCGAAAACAATATAGCTCTTGGGCATATTCTCCAGGAGGTGGCTGACGCTGAACATCAGGTAGAACTTCTGCCCGACGCCCACATCGTAGTTATTTTTGATCTGCTCTTCCGTCAGTGCTCTGTTGTGTATAGCGACCATGCGAATGGTGCCCTCGAAAGCATCATTACCGGAAGGTTCGCTTCCCAGTACGAACGCATAGGTATCATCCCAGTCATTCAGGTTGCCTGGGCTGACGCTGTCCGGTTCCTCGATGAGTTTTCCGTTAACAAAGAGTTGTCTTCCAGCTGACGGGCTGAAAGTTGCGACAACATGTTGCTGGGTTGCCTGCAAGATTTCTTCGCCATCTGGTGTGGACAAGGCTGGCTCACCATTGAGGTCCGTAGTGCTGCTACGCTGGAGGAAGTCGTAGTTATACATGGTTTGACCCAGCGTAAAGTTGCGTCGGGTGTCGCTGCCACCATAGTCGATGATGACTGCCGGTCCTTCCTGGGTAACATTTGCCGGAGCAACCCAGGTTTCGATGGAGTATTCACCTGAGGACTTGATGAGGTCGAACAGTTTTGTGCTGGAAGAGGTGCTGCCCTGGGCCTTACCACCCGCCAGTCGAATCCCCCAGCCACCAACCCACTCGACATCACCAAGCAGATTGAGATTGATCGCGGGTTCCAGGCCACTGGTATCATAGGCGACGGTGCCTTCGCCAGTTTTGAACTCCCACTTGGCAATAATGTTTGATTCATAACGTCCACCTGTGTTGGCGGGGGAACCATTCGGTAAAGTTGGTGAAAGTTTACTGGCAATCGCGTCCGGGTCCAGTTCTGAGGTTGTCGTACTCATCGCCTGGATCAATGCCAAGATGGTATCTGCGTCTGTCTGACAGTCTGTCCAGCAGTTATGTGACTCTTTCGCAAGCCTGATATAAAAGCGTGATTGAGGTTCGTCATCAGGCCCTAAAACTGTGTCATTGGGATCAATTTTAGAGAAAGCGGCCTTATAGGATTCCTCCAGATTTGAAGCGCCAAGAGAGGTCTCTGCGAAGTAGGGTGACTGTGAAAGCTCTGACGCTGCACGTGAGTGGCACCGAACGCAGTTTCCTCTGGCAGGGTCTGTGAACAGATCATACAACGCCTGATAGTTACTGGGGCTGGTATCCAATGACAGATAGTCGTCTGGGTCAGACAGACTTGTCGGTTCTGTCAGCTCAATACCTTTGACAGAGCCCACTGAATCACCTGCCCAACGAACAATATATTGAGTAATAGTGTCAGCGCATCCCTGGTCCGAAGGAAGCCAGCAGTTATGGCCCCCGGCGACCTTGGTCACCATTCTGGATTCTGAAGGTTCTGCAAGGTTGACGATCTTGTTGGCTTCTGTGTATGCAAGGTTGATGTTGTCGCCACGGACAAAGTTCGGGGACTGGCCGCTGGTGCCGTGACAGGCGCCACAACGATTCTGGTCTACCAGATTGTCCCAGACATTCAGCTTAAAGAGCTGAACGTCATCAGTGGATGGCGGTGGACCGTTGTAGTTGCTGGCAGTGACTGTTCCTGTGTTGGGCAGCGAAACAGTATCGGCACCGCCACCACCGCCACAAGCAGCCAGTCCTGAAGCCGCAATTAGGATCAGGATCAGACGCATCAGGTAGCTTTTGCTTAGAAACTTCAGAATATTCATTTTGCTTAACCCGGCTACAGCATATTGTTTGGTAGAGTTGTTTTGGATGTGCATGTTTTTCGCCTAGTCTGCGGCACATTCTTCAGCGGCCAGAGCGAACAGTGTCTTCAGGTTGTAATTGGCCATGAACTCAGACTTCATTGTCGTAATGATTCCTGTAATATCGCTTGATTCAGGATCACGCAGGCAAACTGTTTTGAAAACGCGCTTAACGTGGCACTGTGCAAACGCCTCTGTGTTGGCAAGCTCTCTACCAAGGCTGTTGGCACCGGTTCCTGATCCGTTCGGAGCATCTCCGGTAGCATTCCACTCAACTCCTTCGTTAGGACCGACACGCCAGTAGTTGGTCCATTGATCCGAAGTAGTAACGTACCCGAATGGGAATGTGCCGTTGTTGAAGAAGTATTTTTCCTGTACCCGATATAACACGTTAGGATCAGAAACCCGGTTCAGGGCAGGGGTGTCTTCCAGAATTTCGACGGTTGCCGGATCTACTGTGCCAGCGCTATTGTATACCAGAGTTCCGTTTTCAATATTGTCGTCGTCCCCGCCGTAGTCATAATCGTAATAGGCAAAGGCCTGAGCTAATGGATCCATCCCGCTGTGGCAGCCGACGCAGTTATTTAGAAAAATACTGCTGTCACCGCCGGGGCTTCTGGATACGTCCTGACGAATGCGGTCGGCCGGGCGAGAAGTATCTTTCAGTTGCTCCAGGTCCATGCACAGGTGGTTAATCAGCGTAAAACGTAGCATGGCCCTGTTGGTACCACCACTAAAGAACGCCCGGCCTGCCGCCCGGGTGGACATTACACCTGCTGCAGCGCCAGAAGGTAGTGCCTGAGCTCTGGGGGTCAGAATGGTTTCCAGGCTGATTCCCTGATCCATCAATCCTTCGATGGCCAGATAGTGGTTGTTGTCCGACAACGAATAGCCGACCAGTCCATAGCTGGACTTAGCGACATAAACATCAGACGTGTACAGAACGCTTCGAAAATCCCGATCATCTTTAACGATGCCGATGACCGTCGCGGTGTAGTCGTTCAAAGGCGCAAACGGGGTCTGATCTTCGTTGGTCCAAGGTGAGATCATGTTCTTCAGGGTGACATTGTAGAAGTCGGGGGTTCTGAAGGCGACGTCAGCGGCGTCATCAAGCGTCGCGGCGTTCATGATTTCCGTGATCTCTGCTGGTGTTGGCGGTACGCCTGCGATACGGTCGAAGAAGCGTTTTGCTTTCTCGGGGGTATCAACGGTGCCCAAAGCCCAACTGTTGGAGGAGGCTGTAATGACCAGTGCGAGGGCAGTCAGCTTTTTTAGTGTTGTGTGGCGTGTGCGGTTAAGATACTTCTTATACATAATAACTGCCCTGGCATGAATAAGGATCGAACTCATGGCGATTAAATTTTCTAATGCAATATAATGTTTTGAATTGCATTTCCCGAAGAAAAGACTGACTGTCCCTAATCAATTTTAATACTAACCCAGAATGCATATTAAATAACCTATCCTAAGTACTAGGCAATAAGGACTATTGTTTGTTTAAAGTTGTAGTTCCTTGGGATTATGGCGGCATGGGTTTCCCTTTGATTTCAACAAAATATATTGTTGAAAGTGATATCGAGGTTTACAACTGGGGTTGATTGTAATAGAACAGGCGTTCGTGTTTTTGTGATAAAACTCACGATATTACACTCGGTTACATTGATAGTCTGGCTCTATATATAGCTTCTAAATACTCTTTTGAAAGCGTTAGTACAGATTCATCAGACGATAAAGATATCTCTGTGGTTGTATTTGGGAAAATTATACCAAAGGTAGTTGTTAGCATGGCCAGCTGTAAATACTCAGTCATGACTTTTTCTGGAAGCTTGTGGTCAGTTATTAAAGATGTTCATTTTTCCATAAGTGGAGTTCCTGATATGAAAGCTGGTCTCGAGAACGATATTTGCTCTATCGGTGAAGAAGGCCGTCCTATTGGTAAGACAGTGCTTATCGGACTCATTTGTTCAGTAATCACCGGCTGTGGTGGCGGTGGAATCGGGTCTTCCGGTCAGGGGGCTGATCCAGTGGTCGAGGATTTCCCGATCGCTTATGTCAAGCGGGAGATACCTACGGACGAAGATGGCGAAATTGTCAGAGATGATGTGCGTGATCCATTAGAGTTCAAGCCTGGTGCCCGGCTTTTTGTTAGAGGGCAGGCGTCACCAAGCGCTGAGGAGCGCCATGTTACTGCAGGCGTATTTCCGGCGGCTGAATTTGCCAACGAAGATGGCCAGGTGCTATTTGATATAAAAGATCTCTCCACGTCTTATGACGGTACCAAGTTGTTGTTCTCAATGCGAGCGCCTGAAATTGAGGATGCCGATGACGATGAGCAGCCAACCTGGAATATCTGGGAGTACGATCATACCGCTGGTACTTTGAGGCGGGTTATTACTTCTGACAATACTGCTGAAGACGGCCAGGACCTTGCCCCTCAATACCTGGCGGACGGAAGAATCGTTTTCAGTTCAACCCGCCAGCGCCAGTCTCAGGCGATTTTACTGGATGAAGGTAAGCCGCAATACCCAGCACTTAATGAAGCGAATAACGAGCCGGCGCTAAATCTTCATGTCATGGAAAGTGATGGTTCCGATATCCATCAGATTACGTTTAATCAAAGCAGCGATCTCGACCCCATTCTGCTGGAAAACGGGAAAATTCTGTTTACACGCTGGAACCGTGGACCAGGCAATGACGCGATGGATCTGTATCAGGTGAATCCTGACGGAACTGAACTTGAGATTGTTTACGGTCATCACTCTCATGAAACCGGTACAGACGATTCCGATGTTCACTTCATTAAGCCTCTGGAAATGGAAGATGGACGGATCATGGTCAGTCTGCGCCCATATGTTGCAACAGATTTCGGGGCGGATCTTGTGGCGGTGGACATCAGTGGGTATACGGATAACACGCAGCCAATTTACTCCAATCTGGGGGCGGTTAGTGAAGCCCAGGAGTCGTTGACCAGTGAGGATATATTGACCGGTGAAGGCGTCAACCTTGCCGGTCGCTATGCCTTTGCTGCGCCTTTGCTGGATGGCACCGGCCGCCTGGTAGTGAGCTGGAGTCAATGTCGCCTGGTTCTTGCACAGGAAGATGATGTTGAAGTACCTGATCCGGACCCGGTTATCTATCCCTGTACGCAGGAACGTATAGATTCCGGAGACTATGAAGCTGCTACTCCCTTGTATGGATTGTGGATTCTGAATCCTCAGACGGGCACACAATTACCCATTGTGCAACCAGAAGAAGGTGTCATGTACAGTGATGCCGTGATCATGCAGGATCTCCCCCTGCCGACTTATATTCCAGACGTGGTGGCCGGGGTTGATGTGGATGAGGAGCTCTTTAACGAAGGTTATGGGATCGTTGATATCAGGAGTGTTTATGATATTGATGGATCAGATTCGACCGATGTTGGACTCAGCGTGATGTCCAATCCTACGATGACACCTGCTTCTGCCAGAGAAGCGAGATTTATTCGACTGGAAAAGCCAGTATCCCGTGCCGATAGGGATGTGATTGACGTGCCGGGATCTGCCTTCGGCCGGGCGGGTAGCCTGCGTATGCGTGAAATTCTGGGGTATGTGCCTGTTGAGCCCGATGGTTCTGCACGATTTAAAGTGCCTGCCAATGTTGCCTTTGCCATCAGTATTCTGAACGGGGATGGTAAACGGATTTCATCACAGCACCATAACTGGCTAGAGGTAAAACCCGGGGAAGAGCTGGAGTGTGTGGGATGTCATACCTCCACCAGCGAGTTGCCGCACGGCAGAGCGGGCAGTCAGGCTCCAACCATTAATGAAGGAGCGCCAACAACAGGTCTGGGCTTCGCCGGAGCGGACACGACTCTGACGGCTGATATGGGGGAGACCATGGCCCAGACATTAACCCGAATCGTTGAGAGTGCCAGGGAACCGACACCTGATATCAATTTTGTCGATGATTGGGCTCCTGCGGGTAGCAAAGAAGCTGATTTCAGCTATGCTTACGCAGACCTTGAAACTGCTGCGCCTATCAGTGAGAACTGCAGCGATAACTGGACCAGCAGCTGCCGTATTGTGATTAACTACGAAACTCATATTCATCCTATGTGGAGCCTGGTTCGTCCCGACAGTGATGGTGATCTTGTGGCAGACACCTGCACCAGTTGCCACACTGATACCGATGCTATGTCGGCCACGATGATTCCTGCAGCACAGCTGGATTTGACCGATGGTGCTTCTGACCAGGAAGACGACCATTTCAAGGCATATCGGGAGCTTCTTTTTACGGATGCAGAGCTGGAGATCGATATGGATTCCGGCAATCTTCAGGATGTCTTGGTCCCGGTGTTGGATGCCGAAGGTAATCAAGTATATGAAACGGACGCTGACGGCAATCTTGTGTTGGACGCTGACGATAATCCGATTCCGTTGATGACGACAGTTGCGGTAGCGCCTTCGCTGAGGGCCGGCAATGCACTTCAGAGTGGTGATTTCTTCGATCTGTTTGCCTCTGGTGGTAGCCACGAAGGTTATCTGTCATCTGCCGAGCTGAAGTTGCTTTCCGAATGGGTGGATATCGGCGCTCAGTACTACAATAACCCATTTGATATACCTCAGGATTAATTCTCTTGTTTAGTTCAACAATGCGAAATTCGCTATTCGCCTGGTGTGGGCTTGTGTTTTTCGGTGTGTGTTCCATCTCTGCCAATGCGGAGGAAAGTGAAGGTGCGCCCTGGTATTGGCCTTTTTACGATGAAATACAACAAGCTCAGGTGGTAGAGCCTTATGTTGAAATTCGAAGTGGTCCCGGAAGAGGTTTTCCGGTTTTTTATGTGGCAGAAAAAGATGAATGGATCGAACTGCTGAAGAGAAAAACTGACTGGATAAAAGTCAGGACCGTTCAGGGTGAAGAAGGCTGGGTGCATCGGAATGATATTGAGAAAACCCTTGACGCCACAGGGGAGGCCGTTGCTTTCAGCGATCCTAGATTTGACGATTTCAATTCCAGGGACTGGGAGGCTGGAGTGCTCACCGGGAGTTTCGAAAACGCTTCGGTGAATACCTTGTATGTGGGTTACCAGTTTACACCGAACCTGTCTGCAGAAATCAGCTCCTCCCAGGTGCTGGGTGACTTTTCTCAGATTTGGATTGCGAATATCAATCTGGTCCACCAACCTTTTCCTCAATGGAGAGTATCGCCTTTCTTCACATTGGGGACAGGAATGGCCTATATCAAACCCAAGGCGACCCTCGTTCAGGTCGAAGACCGGGATGAGGACACCACCCATTATGGATTTGGACTGAGATATTACCTGACTGACCGCTATTTCCTGAGAGCTGAGTACCGGGAGTATGTGGTTATGACTACGCGAGACGATAACGAAGAAGCGGAAGAATGGAAAATTGGTTTAAGCGTGTTCTTTTAATTAGTGGTTTATCCGTCGCGGCGGCAACGCCGTCTGCCTGGTCTCAGGAGCAGCCTTCTGAGACAGATGAGCCTATTATCAAACCGGAAGTGGAACCACGGCCGGTGACGGAAGACCTGATAGATACTGAAAACTTTGAGATCGGTATCTATGGTGGGATATATAGCATTGAAGACTTTGGGTCCGATGTCGTGATTGGTGTCAAGGCAGCTTATCACATGAGTGAGGATCTGTTTCTGGAAGCTAATTATGGTATGACAGAAGCAGGGGAAACCAGCTTTGAAACTCTGAGCGGTAATGTTCAGTTGTTACCGGATGATGATCGTGACCTGACGTACTATAACCTGAGCATCGGCTATAACTTCCTGCCCGGAGAGGCGTTTTTTGGACGGGAGTATGCGTTCAATACCAATTTTTATGTGCTGGCCGGTCTGGGAGCAACGGAGTTCGCCGGGGATGATCGTCTAACTGCCAGCTTCGGGTGGGGCTACCAGTTCCTGCCGACAGATTGGTTATCGTTCAGGCTGGATATGCGTGATCACATTTTTGATAACGATATTCTCGGGGCGGATAAAACCACTCATAACCTGGAATTTACGACAGGATTAACCATATTTTTCTAATGACATCTCCTTCGCGTTGATGGAGATGATGAGAGATTCGGAAAGAGGACAGATACATGAAGAAGACGCTGATGACAGGAATACTGGCCGTTTCGGTGATGATCTTCGGCGCAATGGCTCAGGCAGTAGAAATTGAAGGGGCAGCTCCGGACTTCACACTAAGGAGTTCGTTGGAGAAAAACCTGCGACTCAGTGAGCATAAAGGGCAGGTGGTCATGATCAATTTCTGGGCTTCATGGTGCGGCCCCTGCCGGCAGGAAATGCCGTTGATGCAGGAAATCTATGACAAGTACAAGAAATTCGGTTTTACCATCATGGCGGTCAATGTGGATGAAGACCCTTCTTTGGCTGATGAATTTCTGAATGATGTCAGTGTGACGTTTCCTATCCTCTACGACACCAAGAATGAGGTGAGTGAAATGTACAACGTAGAAGCCATGCCGACTTCTATCATGGTCGATAGAAATGGCAACATGAGATATTTGCACAAAGGTTATCAGCCTGGATTTGAAGAAAAGTATGCCAAAGAAGTTAAAAAGCTGATCAGGGAATAATGACGTGAGATTCATGAAACACGGCCTTGCAGGTTTGCTGGCGCTATTGGTATTGGCGGGGTGTGGCGAAATCAAACCCTGGGTTAAGCCTTATGAAAGGGATAACCTCGCTGATCCTATTATGAGCTTCGGAAGGATGGGGATTGCCAATTCTTATATGCATCACATGTATCAGTCTCGTGAAGGTGCCCGTGGTGCCGAAGGCGGATCAGGTGGTGGCTGTGGGTGTAACTAAAGTTATGGATAGCTCGAAAGTACTCAAGCCGCTCTTTTTGCTGGTGGCATGTCTGTTTGTTATTCAGAGTCTTCCGGCACCCGCGGCAGTGTTGCCTGAGCAAGCGGTCGAGGTACTTTATCATCGATATGATCAGGACGGTCAGTTGATCGACGGCCCGGCAATTCTAGTGCGAAAGAACTTCGACTCGACATTTTCCCTGAGTGGTGAATATCTGGTGGATTCCGTCAGTGGTGCTTCCATTGATGTAGAGTCAACCGCCAGTGAGTATGAAGAAGAGCGGATTCAGACGTCGGTGGCGATGGATTACCTGACAGGCAAATCGATTCTGAGCGTGTCATACAGCAACAGTGAAGAAAATGACTATGAATCGAATGCTCTCAGTTTCAATGTCAGTCAGGATGTATTTGGAGATTTGACCACGATATCCATGGGCTACACCAAAGGCTGGGATGAAGTGGGCAAAGTGGGCGATGACAACTTTTCTGAAGAACTCGATCGTCAGCAATACCGCTTGGGAGTGACTCAGATTCTCACCAAGAACGCGATTATTAACCTGGATTTCGAGGCAATTACCGATGAGGGGTTTCTCAATAATGCCTATCGGCAGGTCCGGTTTGTCAGTGATAGTGCCCGTGGTTATGATTTTCAGAGCGAACAATACCCAACCACGCGAACCAGTCGTGCTATAGCGATTCGGGGAATGTATTACCTGCCGTATCGCGCCGCCATTCGAGGTGAGTACCGATTCTTTTCCGACACTTGGGGAATCCGGGCCGATCAATATGAAATCGGATATATCCATCCTGCGTTCGATCAGTGGATTTTCGAATTCAAATATCGTTACTACTCGCAAACCAAAGCAGATTTTTACAGTGACCTGTTTGCTTTTCAGAACGCCCAGAACTTTCTGGCACGTGATAAAGAATTAAGTACCTTCTCGAATCATACCTTTGGGCTCGGGGTGACCTATGAATTCCAGCCATCAATGATTTCGTTCATTGAGAAAGGTCAGATAAATCTGTTTGTCGATTACCTGAAGTTTGAGTACGAAGATTTTCGGGATATCACACAGGAAGGGTACGATGTGGGCGATGAGCCTTTCTATGAGTTTGATGCCTTAGTCACGCGTCTTTTCTTGAAGTTGGAATATTAATACGAGGCGGCCATGTTGAAATTTTCAACTCTCAAAACAGCAAGCGAGTTATTGGGCGTGAGAGCGCGATGGGGATTGCTGGTGTTATTGATGCCTGTGTTGGCATTTGCTCAGGAACCAACTGAAGCCGGGAGTGTTGATGAGCTGCAGAAGCCTTTGGTGGATGAAGTTGAGGATCTGAAGCAGGAAGTGATCAATCTGAACAGAGACCTGTTTATTCTGGAAGAAGATCTGCTGTTTCCGGCCACGACGCAATTTGTGGTTTTCCTTTCGGTGGATGTCGGGCAGTTTTTGGACCTGGATGCGGTTGAGTTGAAAATTGACGGTGAAACCGTGACATCCTATCTCTACACAGAGAAGCAGATTAAAGCGCTTCATCGGGGTGGGATTCAAAGACTGTATACAGGCAATCTGCGAAGTGGAGAGCATGAACTAACAGCCTTTATTACCGGCACTGGACCGAATGATCGTCAGTATAAACTCGGAACCACCAAAACTTTCGAAAAGGGTTCTGATATTACCTCCCTGGAATTAAGGATCAGGGATTCCACCAAGAATTATCAGCCCGATTTCTCAGTTGTGGAATGGGAGTAGGGACTCCGGAATGTTCCCAGAAATGATCTCCAAAGCAAGTTGTATCGGCTTATTGGCTGCGCTAGTCAGTCTTGGCGTTAAAGCGGAAGCCCCCCCTCCGACCCGGGCAAATGATCTGGCCTATGGGGAAGTGTTGTTTTCCTTCTACCAGCAAGACTATTTCAAATCCCTGACTGATCTGGCCATTGCAGAGGTTCGGGGTGGGATTCGTGGTCATGGTGCACATCCGGAAGTACTGAAGGGTGGCATGATGCTGTCCTATGGCATGATTGGGCCCGCAGAGAGAATATTTAATCAATTACTGGCAATTCCCGCTGAAGGCCAACCTGAAGACCAGGAGTCGGTTGGTTTGGTTGATAAAGATCATTCAGCTGATGAAGAAGGTCTGGATGTAGAGAATGGCTTGGCACTGGATAATGTCTTGGCCCAGGAAAGTGGCTTAGATCAGGAAAGTAAAAAGGAGTCATCTGAATCTGCGCCGGATGAGGTATATGTCAGCCCGGTTGTGCGGATGCAGGCATGGTTCTATCTGTCCAAAGTTCACTATCTGCGACGGAATTGGGAAAAAGCCCAATCCTCTCTGGCGCAGGTTGACTTTGAGCTTCTTGAAGATGAATGGCCTGAGCGACTTGAAGAGTATTACTACCTTAAAGCCCAAACCATGATCGGCCTGAAGCAACTGGATGCCTTGGATGATTTGCTGGCTGAAATGCGGGACGAAGTAGATGAATCGTCACTCTCGTTGTCTTACCTGACGTTCAATAAATCCCTGGCTTTGCTGGATCGCGCTGAGATTGACGAAGCGTTGCTGGTCTTACAGGAAATTTCATTCGAGGACTATGAAGAGCTGCTGGAAGATAGCGTGGATGAAGACGAGGAGTCTCTCAGAAGCGAGATCCTGGCACTCCAGGATAGAGTCGCCTTGACCAAGGCAACACTCTACCTGGAAAAGGGGGAGGCTGATCAAGCCATGAAGGCCTATCGCCAGATCCGGCTGAACGGTCCCTGGTCAGAAAGAGCGCTTTTTGGTTTCGCACTCGCGGCAGCCAACAATAAAAGATTTGGGTTGGCTCTGGGAGCGTTGGAGCAATTGAACTCCATGCAGTCCGATAGTCCCTGGGTGCGGGAATCACACTACGCCATTGCCTACATATATGAGCAGTTGGAGCAGGAAGGTCGCGCGCTCAAGGCTTATCGAAATGCTGTCGACGCCTATAATCAGAGCAGTGCCAGTCTGCTGGATGAGATCCGGTCTCTGGATGAAAATTATTTTGCTGGAAAAATGGCGCTACCCGGAACCGGCCGGAAAGTGGCAATAGATGATCCAGAGTTGTCGACAGACAGTTATGGGCGTTTAAAGGTTCAGCCGGCTGCGGCAAATCTTGCAACCTTGTTTGCCTCTGAAGCGTTTTTGACCATTTTGAAAGATATCAGAGAGCTTACTTTCCTGAAAAATGATCTGGAAACCTGGAAATCCAGTGTCGGAAGTTTTGAGGTCATGGTGGAAACCCGCAAGCAAGCCCGAGAGCAACGGGTGAAAGAGACAGCCGAAAGTCTGGCGGAAAAGCAATCCCAGGAAATTCAGGAAAGAAGGGATCGATTGGCGGGTATTTTGGAACAAGGGCTTCAGGATGAATCCGGACAGGCATTTCTTAATGAAGAGCAACTGGAGTTCAAGGGGCTCATAGAAGAGATTAAGGACCGTTTGAAAAAGCTGGAAAATGATCCCGATATTGAAGAGTACAGGGAGAAGCTACGTCGTATCGAGGGCCATTTTATCTGGCAGGTCAGCGAGACTTCTTCAGCCCAGTCATGGGATGCCCGGAAAGCATTGAAAGAGCTGGACGAAACGCTTGGTGAATATAATGAGCGGAGATCGCGCCTCTCGCAGCTAATGTCGGACCAGACAGTGATTGCGACGCTGGAGCAACGTGTTGACGCTGCCAAGCCGCGTATTGAGCAGCTGTCTCAGCGAGTAAGTCGAGCTCTGAAGACCCGTAAGGAAGAAGCTGCAGAAATGGCCCGCAAGGAGCTACGTGGTCAGCAGGAGCGAATTCTGACCTATTTGAATGCCTCCAAGCTTGCCCGTGCGCGTATAGCGGACAAACTCCTGGAAGAAAGTCTCGGCCCAATCAGTGGAAGTGGCGCGCCTGCGGGACAAGTTTCCTCCCCTGATGATAAAGAGCCGGAAGTGGATACCCAGAGTGGTGAAGTAGGTGTTGATGATGAAAGCCAGCAAGCACCTTCCACTGCCAGTGAAGAGGAGGGCGTGAGCACATGAGTAGTCTGAAGCGCCTGATGATTCACACTATCCTGATGGGGAGCCTTGCAGGCTGCTCAATGATAGGCTCTAAAGATGATGAAGATCACGCCAGAAACATGCCGACACTTGCCGAACTTCAGCCTGTTACTTTGGAAGAGGTACAGGAAGAAGAGGTCAAGGTTGATATAAGCGAGGTGATCAGTCATTACCAGGACCTTTTGCCCTCGGTGGCCGATCCTGAGGTCCGGGCCAGAATACTGTATCGACTGGCTGATCTCAAAATGCTCCAGACTGATGAGGTCCAGGACACTGAAGTCGCTGAAGTTGTGCCTGGATATGATGAATATGAGCTGACAGTTCAAACATACGAATCACTTCTCGAAACCTACCCTGACAGGGCTGACAATGATCAGGTTCTGTACCAGTTATCCAAGGCCTACGATCTTCAGGGCAAGCAGGATGCTACACTTGATCGCCTGGACCAGTTGGTCGGCCAGTATCCGGAATCTGATCATGCCATTGAGGCCAACTTCCGTCGGGGTGAAATCTTGTACTCACAGGGGGATTACCCTGAAGCCGGTAAGGCTTTTGACCTGGTTGTCTCCAGGGCGCGGTCGAATAATACGTTTTTCGAAAAAGCGCTCTATATGAAAGGCTGGAGCCAGTTCAAGCAGGGGAGTTTTAATGAGGCGTTGAAGACGTTTGTGGCGCTGCTTGATCAGATGCTGCCGGAGCGGGCAAGCTACGAACCGCTTGATGAGGATCGCACCAAACTGTTGAATGACCAGTTCCGGGTAATGGGGTTTGCCTTTTCCTATATGGATGGTGCTGAGTCCGTCCAACAACTGTTCCAGGAAGTTGGTGAGCGTCATTATGAGCATCTGGTATATGACAATTATGCCAATCTGCTGATCAGCAGAGAGCAGGAAATCGATGCCATCAAACTTTATCAGCAATATATCAGTCTGCATCCCTATAGTTTGTGGTCTCCGCAATACCAGGCGAAAGTCATCGATATACAGATGAAGGAAGGGCTGGTATCTGAGGCCAGGGAAGAAAAAGCCCGTTTTGTCGATAACTATGGTATTCGGAGTGACTTCAGAAGAAGAGTGGCGGAACGTAGAGGGAAGCCAATCCCCGCGGTTGTTGACGAGAAGTTATCGCTCTTTATTGATGAGCTGGCCAAATATCATCACGCCCGTGCGCAGCAGCAACGTAAGTCCGGTGGCAATGCAAAGCCTGAATACCGCTTGGCGTCTCGTTATTACGGTGAATTTGCGGAGACCTTTCCAAACTCTCCAAATACTCCCCAGATGGTATACCTGTTAGGAGAGACGTTATATGAGGTTGGAGACTATGACCAAGCTATTGTTGCTTACGAAAGGGCAGCCTATGAATATCCGGCTTTTGCTGAGGGGGCGGAAGCGGGTTATGCCGCCATTACGACCCATTCTGAGTTGATCAGTCAGTCTCCGGAAGCCTCCCGGGACATTCTGACGTCACAGAAAGTTGCCAGCCAGCTAAGATTTGTGGACCACTATCCACAGGATCCCAGAGCGCTTGATGTTCAGGCCAATGCTGCGGCAACGCTGTTTGAATCGAAAGACTATCTGGCGGCAATTCCGGCGGCAACCAAAGTGACGGAGTGGCAACCGCTCCCATCACAGGAAGTTCAATTAAATGCGTGGCTGATTATCAGCCACAGTGAGTATGCATTGAATCATTACGCGCTGGCTGAGCGGGCCTACGCACAATCCATCGCGCTGATGGTGCCAGGTGATCAACGCCGTGTGGACACGGTGGAGCTTTTGGCTGCCAGTATTTATCGACAGGGGGAAATGCTCCTGACCCAGGGAGAGACTGAGGCTGCGATTGATGAATTTCTTCGTGTCGGTTTGGTGACGCCGGACGCGAAAATACGGGTGAATGCGCAGTATGATGCCGCGACTTACATGCTGAAGCTGTCACAATATGATCGAGCGATTCCTGTATTGGAAGATTTTCGGGCTCGTTATCCGGCACATGAGCTTAGCCAGGATATTCCTGCGAAGCTGGCGGTGGCATATCGCGAGACCAAGCAGTGGGATTACGCGGCCAGAGAATTGAAGGCAATTGCGGGCTCCCATGAGGATCCGGAAGTGCGAAGAGAGTCACTTCTGATGGCTGCAGAGATCTATGAAGCCAATGGTTATGTTGCGGAGGCAATTGAGACCTACCGCAATTATGCGCACACTTATCCTGAGCCAGCAGACCTGGCAATGGAGGCGCAGTTTGTGTTGGCTGGGCTTTATAAGACCACGAATGAGCCAGAAAAGCGCAATTTCTGGCTACGGAAGCTGGAAGAGAGTTACGCCAGTCACTCAGATGAAGCATCTGATCGTATGCGGTTCCTGGCAGCAGGAGCGACAATCGAGCTGGCGGATGATGCCTACGCCGAGTTTCAACAGATCAAGTTAAGAGCACCACTGAGTCAGAATCTGGCCCGAAAGAAGAAAACCATGGCAGCGGCAATGAATGCCTACAAGAAAGCTGCCAACTACAGAATTGCGGAATATACAACACGCTCGACCTTCCAGATGGGGGAGATATATGCCCAATTCAGTCGTGATTTGCTGGATTCTGAAAGACCGGCAAACCTGTCCGACCTGGAATTGGAGCAATATGAACTGCTGCTGGAAGATCAGGCCTATCCATTTGAGGAAGATGCGATCAGTATTCATGAATCAAATGCGCAAAGAAGCTGGGATGGTGTGTATGACACCTGGGTTAAGAACAGCTTTAAGGCCTTGGAGAAGTTGTTCCCTGTAAGATATCAACGAACGGAAGAGATCCCTGTTGTCAGTGAAAGCATTCTATAAATCAGCCGTTATCTGCATGCTGGCTACTTTAGCCGGATGCGGTACGATGCAGCCCTCTGCGACACAGGATGCAGCGACAATATCCGGTTCGCAGGATGCATCCAGAGAGTCCGTAGCGCCGGAAACGGTTGTGCCTGAAGAGGCGTCAGCGTTGTTTGGACAGGCGCTGGATGCTGCGAAGAGCGGTCGTCCTGAGGAAGCTCGTGAAAATTTCAAGGCATTGATCAGTCATTATCCTTCTTTTTCCGGTCCATATGTGAACCTTGGACTGCTTGAATTACAGGAAGATGATCTTGACGAGGCCAGGAAGCTGTTTCTGCGGGCTTTGGAAGTAAATCCTGATAATGCCGATGCCTATGTGGCTTTAGGACTTCTCGACAGAAGAGAGGGGAATTTTGTCGAGGCGGAACAGAAATACCTCAAAGCCATCGCATTGAATCCGAATCATGCGAGCGCCCATTTGAATCTGGGGATTGTTTATGATTTATACATGGGTAAGCTGTCTGAAGCTGTTGGGCATTACAAAACTTTCCAGTTACTGCAGCCGGAGCCGGTAGAGCAAGTCAAGTTCTGGATAGTGGATATTGAAGCGAGGCTGAACTGATGTATTTGAAAATGGTTCTGAATTACCTGGTTCCGAAAGCAAAGAAGTCAGCTTTGGTCTGTGGCGTGTGCTGGTTTGGAATGGCTATCAATGTACAGGCAGCTGATGAGGTTCTTGTTATTGATGGGGCTGAAATCCGCGGTGACCAGGAACAGCCAAAGATTCTTTATATCGTTCCCTGGCAACGGCCAGGCAGTCGGGGAGGATTGGAACCCAGTTCCGTTGATATCGTAGGAGCCGGACTGTTAAAGCCCATTTATAGAGAAGAATTTCTCAGAGAAGTGGCCTATTTTGATTTGTTTCATCAGGAATCCCCTGAAGATGTCTCTACTGAGGCTGATATAGCTGGTGGCGAGTAACTGCTGGAGGTCAAAGCTGAAAGTGAAAGGCCAAAACAGCGGCCGATAAATCAACGCTTTCCAATCTCAGGATTTGCGTCCGCACTCGCGGGTGACGATGTCTACGGCCAGAGCGTCATGGGCACTCATACCCCAAAATGTTCCCTCTTGTTCTTTTGATGGCGGCAACTCCTTCGCTTGTGTGTTTTCTGACTCCCTGTGATCCTGGCGCTGATAGAGGCGTTCCACATATTTAAGCCATTGCATGATGCTGATCCCGTGGTGGTGTGAAAGGTTGCTAATTTTTGAAGCGCTATTGGTAAAAAAATACCCTCATTCAATTTTGAGTTTTGGGTTCCCACCTAAGTTTTTTCATCGCTTTCTATAAAAATTTAAACCTGCCGATATCCTGTCAACCCCTATCGTTAAAGGCTTGGTTAATTTATAATCCGCGCCTCATTTCAATTGCACTACCCAAGAGATTTTCATGCCGACACTTAAGTTTATTGATCAGGACAGCCTTCTTAACTGGTTGGAGGATCTGGGGCTTCAGCACTATTTATGCGGACAGTGTCAGGGTGTGCATATTACTGAGGTTCAAAGTCAGTTGGGGGTTCTGGAGAGCAGGGTATTTCTGGAGCAGGACTGCCTGATTTTTACGACGGAAGTGGACATCCGAAACTCTACTGTGCTGGCCGTGAGCGCGGAACTCACCAGATTTAATGGTACCTATGCCAATCTGAAGTTCTTTCTGGATGTCAGCGATGATGGTCCAGCCCGTCTGATTATCTGTGATACCCAGTGGGTGTCTGCTGGTATCACCCGCGACCAGTTTGGCGTATTCCTGCGAGCGGCCATAGATGCCAAAACTGATGTACTCAGAGATCTAGTGGATTGCCGCTTTATTGAATCAACCGATGCGCGCCCCGAGGGGCCTTCCGAGCCTTCCCTTCATTAAAGTTCATCTGGCTATAGAAGTCTCGGGCGGCCTATCAGGTTGGATAGATGGTTTCCGCAGAGTTAATGCTGACGCACCGCGTAGATAAAAAACTCGTGGTTACCATCGCCTCCTGTGATGGGGCTGTTGAAGTACTCTAGTACCTCCAGGCCAACTTCTGCACAGGAGGTGCGAATAGTCTTTTCCACTTCGGGATACAGGTTTGGGTTGTTGACCAGTCCGCCTTTCCCGAGACCTTGTGGTCCCACTTCAAACTGAGGCTTAACGAGGCTGACGAGCTTTCCGCCGGGTTTAAGCACGCCGGCGAGTTCAGGCAGTATCAATGTCTGAGAAATAAAGCTGACGTCCATAACTGCCAGATCGAAACCGGGATGTCCTGGGAGTTGCTCAGCAAACCATTGACGTAATTGCTTTGCATTCACCCCTTCGAATACCGACACCTTTGAATGACTTCGGATTTCTGATGCCAATTGGTCATGGCCTACCTCCACTCCTGTAACTTCTGCAATACCTCGTTCCAGAAGGACATGGGTAAAGCCCCCGGTGGACTGACCAACATCAATGGCAGCCATTCTTCCGTAGTCCCACTCTAATTGCCCAGAGCTGCTCAGAGTTTTCTGTATATGGTCCAGAGCGCCGGCCAGTTTAAGTGCGCCACGGGATACATAGCGCTGAAGTTCATTGTCATTAATTCTGACCGGGGTGCCTTCCGGTATGGTTTGGCTGGCCTTGGCTGCCTGTTGCCAGTGACTGCCAATCCGGATTTCAACGTCTCCCCTGGAAATCAGTTCCTGGGCCTGGCTTCTGGAGCGACACAGATTCTGATCCACCAGGTGCTTATCTAGCCGGGTTTTCACTGATGGGTGTCCTGCTGGTGTGTCTCTTCAATAAGGTCTTGTGGTTTTGAGGATTCTTTACAGTGCGAATCTCTACCAATAATGACTGCGGTTCTCAAACGGTTCTGGCCAAACTGTGACATGCGATCAAACTGTGCTCTGGAAATCGGAATGTATTGATTGTCGATAGGGCGTTGATGACTATCCCTGTCTACATCGGGATCGTGAATATACACAAAATCCTCATCGATCGCTGTAACGGCCACCCAGTGAGGGGCTTTTTTACGGTCAAAATGATATGTGCTGATCATCACCAGCGCCAGCTTATGTTGGCTGAGAGCAAGTTCGATATCATTCTGTGTGATGGCGGTGTAATGAATGGGGATCTTCTGCTGTTCCAGTTTTTCAACAAAACTCTCGTGCACCAGTCGCAGTACATTCTTTTTTTCCTGTATCCGGACACCTTCGGTAAATAGTGGGCCTGCCTGACTCACATATACTTCGGCACTAAAGCCTCTCATTTGAGCTGCGAGAGCGAGTCCGTGGGGGCCGCAGCCTCCATGGCCGGACGTCATATAGATAGTTGTCGCTTCACGCCAAATCTGTAATTCCTCAGTGGCATTCGGTAGGAAGTCTGAGTTTAGGGTAGCCATCGTCATCATCAATGAGGCGGGCCCGCAGGTAAAGTCAGTCGTCTGCTCAAAATACGCTACTCGGAGACTGGGCTCAGGTGGGGCAAACCGCTTTATCTGTTTCTGGAATCTCAGCGCATCCAGGTGGTCTTCGTAATAGTCATGGTAGATGCCGAATTGTTGATACCCCAGCTTTTCATACAGGCGAATAGCATCCTGATTGTCCGTTCTGACTTCCAGGCGCATGAAGATACAACGGCGCTCGATGGCGGTTTGTTCTGACAATTCAATCAGTTTGCGTGCCAGACCGTAGCCGCGAAAATTCGGGTCAACGGCAATGCTGTAGAGTCGGGCCAGACTGGTTCCCCGGTGGAACAGGGTAATGATGTATGCGGCCAACTTGTTGTCGATTTCGGCAATGTGCAGAACGGCTGATTCTGCCTTCAGCATGTGTTTGAAGTTGCGCCGGCTGAGTCGGTCCGTCTGAAAACAACGGTTCTCAAGGTCAATCAATGCAGCAAGATCGTTGATATTTGCACGGCGGAACAAGGGTGAAGAATTTAACGCCGTAGGCGTTGGGTTATTCGACATACAGAAGTCCTGAATTCAACACGCTGAACGAGAAGAAATAGAGGCACGAAAGTCGCTTATCCTGATACGTAAAAGTCACTTTAACAATAGTGGACAGTCGCACAATTATCAGCAAGACTAAGATACCGGAAAACATAGCTATCTGAAGTACACGGAATCAACAGATCCAGGCCTGAATCTGAATATTCTGCCAAACGCACTCGCCCGTTGGATCCGGCAAGAATGTGGCTCAGAACAAAAACGCTACTCTAAAACTTTAGAGGGCGGAACAACAGGCCCTATCGAATTCTCTCTATTTAACCTATTGTGAGCCATACGCCTCTATGTCACGACTCTATATCGTGGTGGAGTCTCTGAAAGACTGGACTCCCTATTATCCAAGTGAAGATGTCATAACGTTTGACGATTACCTGGCAATGCCGACAAGCAAAAACGGCAGAGTGCGCGTTATTAATTTGTGTCGAAGCTATAAATATCTCAGCAAGGGGTATTACTGTTCGTTGTTGGCGGAAGCCAGAGGGCATCATGTCATACCCTCCGTACGTACGTTAAATGATCTGGAAAAACGTACATTATATTCAATGGCTTTTGAAATGGCCGATCCGGCAGTGGCGGGAGCTTTTCGCAAGATTCCGCAAGCGGACTCCAGTCAGATGTCTTTCAAATCTTATTTTGGGTCTACTGGTACCAAAGAGTTGGACGGCCTGGCGTCTCTGATTTTCGAGCGTTTTGCCTGTCCGGTGACCGAGGTGCAGCTTGAGTTTAAATCAGGCTGGAAAATATCCGGCATCAAACCGGTCAGTCCAAAAGGTTTGGATGAAGCGCAGCAGACGCGCTTTGCAGATGCTCTGGACAGTTTCAGCCAGAAAGTCTGGAGGAAGCCCAAAGAGCGCCGGAAATATCGCTACGATATGGCGGTATTGGCAAATCCTGCGGAAGAATTTCCTCCAAGTGACAGTCAAGCGCTGAAAAAAATGGTGAAGGTCGGCAAACAGATGGGAATTGCCGTGGATATCATTGGGCCTCGGGACTATCAGCGGGTACCGGAATATGACATGTTGTTTATTCGGGAAACGACAGCCATTGATCATCATACCTTCAAGTTCTCCAAGAAAGCGGAGGCGGAAGGGCTGATCGTGATGGATGACAGCACTTCGATCATGCGCTGTACCAACAAGGTGTATCTTGCTGATTTGCTCAACACACACAAGGTGCCGACGCCGGCAACCCTGATCCTGAGCAAGGGCGACACTGCCCAACTGAAAAAAGCCGGAGAGGAGTTGGGCTTTCCTCTGGTGTTGAAAATACCTGATGGGTCTTTTTCGCGTGGGGTGGTCAAGGCGGAAAGTGCGGATGATCTTGCACAGAAAGCGGCTTCACTGTTCAAGCAATCGGCGTTGCTCCTGGCACAGGAGTTCATGTTTACCGATTTCGACTGGCGTATTGGCGTGCTGAACGGCAAGCCGATATACGCCTGTAAATATTATATGGCCAGAAATCACTGGCAAATCTACCATCATGGAGAAGGCCAGACGGATTCCGGTGCCTGGGATACACTGCCTACCTATGAGGTCCCCAAAGTGGTGCTGAATGCTGTGGTCAAAGCGGCCAATCTGATAGGCAAGGGTTTGTATGGGGTGGATGTCAAACAGTCAGGTGAGCGGGCAGCTGTCATTGAGGTCAATGATAATCCGAGCATCGAATCAGGTGTTGAGGACAAGTATCTGGGGGATGAGCTTTATCGAATTATTTTTGAGGAGTTTATCAGTAGAGTGGAATCCAAGCGTAAATGATCTTTGGTTTGGTGATGCCTCGGGGTTGATCTCACTTTAGTGTAGGTGCTTGAAAGTACAGAATTTGTACGGATGCCGAATAGATAAGCTAATACAGTAGAAAAGCTTGAGCCATACGATCCTCTTTGTTATGATGCGCGCCTCCTGACAAGCAATCCTTGTCAGTTCTATGGTGGGCCTTACCGGTCCCCTCGCGACAATAGCCCGCGAACCTGGTCAGGCCCGGAAGGGAGCAGCCACAGCGGAGGACTTGGGCGCCGGGGTGTGGCTGGTAGGGTTCACCTCCAATTTCCTCATTTTGTTTCCAAATTATCCTCTTTTCTGGTTTTAAGTGGTTGCACTAAATTAATTCAGTATTGAGTTCAAGTGCGTGTGCTGTGCATGGCTTCTACTAATTTTGACTTGATTCACTAGTAAGATCATAGACTCCTTTGTAATAGTCAGCTTCCATCTCGGCATATTTTCCCGTGTCTCTTAAATGGCGTAATCCCTGATTAAAAAGAGTGATAAGTTTGTCATTGGCAGGGGATTTTCGTGTCAGCATCAACCGATATTCGTGGCGATCAAATACTGTGCTGGAGTTTGTGATGAGAGACTGTTGTTCAGGAGTGAAGTGCAAGCGAAGGTTGCTGTAACCTACGGCCTTTGCCAGTGGGAAGGCATCGACCCGGCTGCGTAAAAGCATGGTAAAGCCTATATTGATATTTCTTGCCTCAACCACCGTCACATGGCCCGACTTAACTGCTCGTTCCCAGACGCCAAGTTTGGAGCCCAGAGGGACTACGATGGATTTCCCGGCCATGTCCATGGGAGATTTCGGGTCTAGAGAGTTGCTTCGAAGGTGGAAGAGTACTTCATCCTGTGTAATGACCACATCGCTGAACAACGCAAAATTGCTCCTGGCTGGTGTCTGCGTCCAAAGCAACGAGCCGTCAATTTGCCCATACTCGACCATGGATTCGGCTCTCGCCCAGGGAAAGAAGGCGTACTCCACGTAAACCCCGGATGCGGCAAAGGCCTCGCTTACGATGTGAGAGGCAAAGCCATAATGTGGCAGACTTCTGGAAAGAAAGGGTTCCCATTCACCATTTGCCAATACGATTTGAGGCTTGATGTCATCTTCTGCATTGGCGCAAAAGATCCAGCCTGTCAGTAGTGGCAGGATCAGATGTCGAAGCCATTTGGGCCAGGAGGGCATAGGTGAACTCAGTCTAAAGCGACAATTTACTCTTTATACTATAGTCAACGACGTCAAAACGAGGATGAGAAATCACGGTTTGATGCCAGGGTGGCCAAACTGGAAATATTAACGGCGGCTGTATCTGTTAGAGGTAGCCAGTGTCAGGCGACAGGGGTTGCGGGTGGAGTGTCTGAGAAAGCCGGTAGGCAGAGTCTCTGAAAAGTCACCTAAGTTGCCTCACGGTGTCAAACGGTGACTCAACAAAGCGCATTTATTCACAATGAACAGCGCTTTTTCGTCAACGCTTTCAGAGATCTTAATAGTCGAAAGATTGATTAGGGGATGGATACTCAATTTCTCTAATGAGTCTTGAGCTCCAGGGGCACCAGATATTGTTGGGAAGAAATGCGCCGCCAACCTCGTCAAGGTGCTGCTGAACATACGCTATACTGGCATCACAGACTTCTATGGCAAATTCAAAGAAATGAATGGTGTCGGTATCCAGATGATATTGCCAGTGGGAGTTGTATGGGGCGGTGTGTGGAGTGATGTAACCCATGACATGGAAATTCTGGGTTTGTCCGGTGTTAATAATGTCACGTGCCTGGGCAATTTTCTCGCTGTCTGTCAGTTGAATGACAAATGTTTGCTCCGGATTAACGTCGGTAAATTCGAAATAGGCGACTTCTGCGAAGACGGGGGCAGAATAAAGACTCAGTGCAACCGTACTTGAAGCGATATTTTTAAGTGCTTTGGACATGGATCCTTCCATAGTTTGTATATTCCTGACATTTTGAATCTTCTATGCACCAATATGGTGCTTATCTAGTTTATCCCGGGTAGCGAAAATAGTGCCAGCTGAATTTTAGAGCATTCTTGCTGCCGGAAAGGGGATACCGGGTGGCTTTTGCCAGGCCCTTAAGTAGATTGATGTGAAACTAACGCTGCGTGGTGCAGTCGCCGGTGACAGACTCGGGTCCGCATGATAAGGTTACGCTTTTGACGGTTAAGCCTCTTCTTTCGGTAAATTCAATCGCATGTCGTACCAAGTACTCGCCCGGAAGTGGCGCCCCCAGAATTTCCAGGAAATGGTCGGTCAGGAGCATGTGCTCAAGGCTTTGGGTAACGCACTCAATCAGGACCGCCTGCATCATGCCTATCTGTTTACAGGCACCCGAGGTGTTGGAAAAACCACCGTGGCGAGAATCTTCGCCAAAAGTCTCAACTGTGAGACGGGGATATCCAGCCAGCCATGTGGCGAGTGTGCGGTGTGTTGCGAGATAACCGAAGGCCGTTTCGTTGATCTGATTGAAATAGACGCGGCATCCCGCACGAAAGTCGAGGATATGCGCGAACTTCTGGACAATGTGCAGTACGCCCCTACCAGAGGGCGCTATAAGATCTACCTGATCGATGAGGTGCACATGCTGTCCAACTCGAGCTTTAACGCATTGTTGAAGACGCTCGAGGAACCACCTCCACATATCAAGTTTCTATTGGCGACGACTGATCCGCAGAAACTTCCGGTTACCATTCTGTCCCGGTGTCTGCAGTTCAACCTCAAAAACATGTCGCCTGAGAGAATTGTTCGCCACCTGACCCATGTTCTGCAGTCTGAACAGGTTCCCGCTGAAGAAGCAGCTCTTTGGGAATTGGCCAAGGCTGCCGAAGGGAGTATGCGGGATGCTCTGAGCCTGACTGATCAGGCCATTGCGTTCGGCAATGGGGAGGTTAAGGCAAAAGATGTCATTGATATGCTCGGAACCATTGAAAAGCATGTGGTTCTGGAGTTGTTGCAACTGGTCACCGTGTCAGACACTGCCGGTGTGCTGGCCAAAGTTCAGCATATGGCGGAGTTTTCTCCGGATTATGCCTATATTCTGCAGGCTGTTGCGGAACTTCTGCATCGGGTGGCCATTGAGCAGGCCGTTCCGGGCGCGATTGATAATAGTTTTGGTGACCAACAGCAGGTAGTGTCCCTGGCCAGGCAGATGGCTGCAGAAGATACCCAGTTGTTCTACCAGATTGCTTTGACCAGTAGAAAAGATCTGGCTTTGGCGCCCGATCCGCGGATCGGGTTTGAAATGGCGTTACTGAGGATGATCAGTTTCAGGCCAAATGCAAAGTCCGCCCGCGAAATTCACAGCGGTGGCTCAACTGCGGTGACTTCTGGCAGCAATGCTGACCAGGAGAGCGACCCGGCACCTGATTCCAGTTCTTCGTTAGACAATGCTCACTCTGCCAATGCTCCTTCGACCAGTAGCGCTTCAATCAATACATTCTCTGAAGGTCAGCCTGCGTATGATCGTGCTGACCAAAATCGAGCTGATCAGCCAGTTTCTGATCTGGGCGGTAATAAGCAGGAAGCTGCAACGTCAAAAGATGATGAGCAAATTACGGAAACGCATGATGAGTCCGCGCAGACTGATCATACTTCTCAAGCACTGGTTGGTAGCCGAGAACCCGTAGCGACTTCAGAGACCACTACAACTGAAGTTGGTCAGAATGAAGGCCCTGCAAACGATGCCCGTGCCAATGAGGGTCGCGTGAATGAAAGTAGCTCCGATGAAGGTGGTGTCAATATTAGCCGTGTCGGTGCTCATGACAGGCATGGTAACGGTGGGGAGTCACATCAGTCGGTAGAAACGGGTGTTACTAATGAGCAGCCCGGTTCGGAACCTTCAGCAGAACAGGTGTCTCAGCAACCTTCGGGAATTGACGAAGTATCCGCTGGAAATTCAGTCGCTGGTCAGGAAGAGCAGGTTCTGCAGGATACGACTGATTTTGCTGCCCAAACGCCTTCTGTCACTCCCCGTCAGTCGTCCGCGCAAACCGGGGGCGGGACCAGTCCAGCATCTGCGCCTCGGACCGAGTCTGGCGATCAAACATCTACTGAGAGTCGGCCATCATCTCGAGCGAATGAGAATCAGTCGAGGATGTCTGCTGGTAATGATTCTGGATATGCTGACTATCCAGAGTATGGACCGGACGATTTTGAAGCGAGCTATGATGATCTGATTCCGGTACGTGAGTCCTATGACTCAGCCTTTGCGGAGGCAGCCCCCTCTGCCACGCCTGACAGGGGGCAAGTCCAGCGGAATGCAGGGGGCAATTCTGTGTCAAGTAGTGCAGCGGGCACATTTTCAGAGAAGTCAGTCTCTTCCCATGCAACTCCTGTCGCCAACCCGGCAGAGAGCATTACGGCGTCAGTAGCTGGTGACGGTCTGGAAGATGATGCGGAAGACGATTTAGAGAGCCAGGAAGATGAACTGGAGTCTTATCAGCAGTCTGCCAAGAGCATGGAAAGAGATTTCGATGTGGCTCATGTGAGTAAATCTCAGGGTGGAGAAGAGCCGCGTCTGAAAGGCATGACCTGGGATGAGGCGTTACGCCGTCTGTCTGTGTCGGGAATGACCAGAAGCCTGGCACAACGCTGTATCCTGCAGGATGTGTTGGGGCAAAGGGTTGAATTTGTTATCGACCAGGACCATTTTGACTTTTTCAATGAAGTCCACAGAACAAGATTGCAGGCCGCGTTATCGGAATTTACCGGTGAAAACGTTACAATTGAGGTCGTTGTCGGGGATTCACCGTTTTTATCCCCGTTACAGAAAGTTGAGAAGAAGCGCGCCGAGCTGCAGGCTGAGGCTGAACGTGAGATTCAGAATGATGCTTACGTCAATGCCATGATCCAGCGGTTTGGGGCAACATTGATAGATCAATCCATAGAGCCGATTATTCGGGAGCTGTAGACATGTTTAAAGGTAATGTGGGCGACCTGATGAAGCAGGCCCAGAAGATTCAGGAACAAATGCAGAAGGCCCAGGAAGAACTGGCCAATGCTGAAGTTCAGGGTGAAGCGGGAGCCGGCATGGTCAAGGTCATTATGAATGGCCGTCACGATGTTAAAAAAGTCGAGATTGATGCCTCGCTGATGCAGGAAGATAAAGACATGCTGGAAGACCTGATTGCTGCCGCTGTAAACGATGCAGTACGTAAGGTTGAATCGAACAATCAGGAAAAAATGTCCAGCCTGACGTCCGGTATGGGAGTTCCTCCTAATTTCAAAATGCCGTTTTAATCCATTGCACATTCAGGAATCGGTAGCAGATGTCGGGCCGTCTTACCCCCAGTATTGATCAGTTAGTGAAATGTCTGCGTTATTTGCCGGGGGTTGGCCCCAAGTCGGCTACCCGTATGGCATTGCATCTGCTGGAAAGGAACCAGGACCGGGCCGCGGAGCTGGCAATTGCGCTCAGTGAGGCGTTGACCCGGGTGAAGCGGTGCACTTGTTGCCAGAACTTCACGGAAGAGGAGCTGTGTGCGATCTGTTCTGATCCACGCCGCACAGAAAAGCAGATCTGTGTTGTAGAGTCCCCGACCGATGTTGTGGCTTTTGAGCAGACGTCTGCCTATCGCGGAAGGTACTTCGTACTGATGGGGCATCTGTCGCCCATTGACGGAATAGGTCCGCGCGAAATCGGGATGGACAAGTTGCAGTCGAGGCTGCACGAAGCTGAGGTGGAAGAAGTGATTCTGGCCACCAACCCGACAGTCGAAGGGGAGGCGACAGCACACTATGTCGCAGAAATCGCCAAGAGTCTTAACCTCACGGTGTCGCGGATCGCTCACGGAATCCCTGTCGGAGGTGAGCTGGGAATGCTGGATGCCGGTACGCTCAGCCATGCTCTGGAGGGGCGAAAGTCACTTCTTTGAATGCAATCTGACCCTAAACTAAACCTGTCTGTCCCTATTGCGGGCACCATTCATCATTCCGGATAACTCCATGCCGTTACAGCCAGAAGATCTATTACGTGAGCACCAATGGGTTTCATCGGATGCCGAGCTGAAAACCCTGTGTGAAAGGCTGTGCAAGGTAGACTGGGTGGCAGTGGATACTGAGTTTGTCCGTACCAATACCTTTTATCCCATTCCGGGTCTGGTGCAGTTATACGACGGCAATCAGGTGTATCTGATTGACCCTTTGCCATTGAGCGATTGGTCTCCATTGTCTGAGCTGTTTGGCAATCGGGAGGTTTTGAAGGTTTTGCATGCCTGCGGTGAAGACCTTGAACTTTTCTACAGCCTTGGCATAGAACAGCCTCAGCCGCTATTCGATACACAGGTCGCTGCGGCAATGCTGGGTGGCGAATTGAATGAAGGGCTACAGAATTTAGTGGGCAGGCACTTGGATTTGCACTTGCCCAAGCATGAAACCCGGTCGGACTGGACGCTTCGCCCACTTAGTGAGGAGCAGGTCAGATATGCCAAGGAAGATGTGGTGATTCTGATGCCCCTTTTCGAAAAGCAAAAAGCTGAACTGGATACCAAAGGGTATTTTCAATATGTGCTTGCTGAAGGCGCTGGTGCCGCGGCGCAGGCGGCAAACCCAATATCCGAAGACAGCTATTATCTGAAACTGCGGGGTGGCTGGAAGCTTCGGAAGCATGCGCAACAACTGCTCGCCAATCTTGCAGCCTGGAGGGAAAAGGAAGCCAAGAGCCGGAACATTCCCCGTAGACGTATCTGCACTGATGATGATTTGATTCAGATTGCCTTGCGACGTCCTCATACTTTAGGGCATATCACCCAATGCACGAAAATGATGGGAAGTCAGTTAAGGAAATATGGCGCTGCGGTTCTCAAGATCGTTAAGGAAGATCAGGAAAAGGACAACGAAAATACAGAATTTGTTATGATTCGGCCACCGTTGCCCAAATCAGCCAAGGATACTTATCGTCTGACCCGGGAATGTGCTCAGGCGATTGCATCAGAAGCGGGGATTAATCCCGGGTTGCTTGCCAGCAGGAGTATGCTGGAAGAACTGGTGGATTGGTATATTAAAGGGCAATCTGCAGATAAGCCCGGTATCCTCACACACTGGCGGGGCGAGTTTCTCGGTGAGGAACTGCTGGAAACCCTGGAAGAGGCTACAGGCTAACATTGTCGCTAAGTCGAATAACGGCGACTGAAAAGGTTAACGGTAGCTGATAGCGTTGACCGTCGCCGGAGAAAGGTATTGTGGATTACCGGGCAGATCCGGGAATGTTGTTCTGAGTAAAGATTAAGTAGTAAAGCAGAGAGAACATGAATAAATTGTCTTCGGCCGCAAAACGGCTGGTGTCTGTCTACAGGAGTTCCCGTAAAGACGAGATGTATGTCTATGTAGATAAAAAGCAGGGCGTTGAAGAACTACCTGAAGCCCTATTGACACATTTCGGTAAGCCACAGCACGTATTCGACCTGTTGCTGATGCCAGAGAAAAAGCTGGCTCGTGCGAATGTGGAAGAGGTCCTCGAAAAGATTGAAGAGCAGGGGTTTTACCTGCAGATGCCGCCACCGGCAGAAGAGTATATGCAGGACGTTGTAAAGGCCAGGGAATCCCAACCTATTGTCAGCCGCTCAAATGTCGGACAAGAGAGTTGAGCGATGGTGGCAGCTGCCACTGGACAAGTTAAGTCCCGTACAGTGGGAGCAGCTGTGTGATGGTTGTGGGAAGTGTTGTCTGCATAAGCTACAGGACGAAGATACGGAAGAATTGTATTTTACCGCTGTAGCCTGCCGCTTTCTTGATACGGAGGCCGTCAGATGTACCTGCTATCAGGATCGGGCTGTCAAAAATCAGGATTGCCTGGTGATCAAGCCGGATAATATCGAATCCATGCTGGATTGGCTTCCCCAAACCTGTGCCTATCGATTGCGTTATGAAGGGCAATCCTTGCCTGCGTGGCATCCGCTGATTTCCGGTGATGCGCTTCAGATAGTACGTTGTGGTCATTCCGTGAAGCACCGGGTGATTAGTGAGGAGCGGCTTGAACCTGATGCTGATTGGGAAGAACTGATCCTGCTGGACATTCTCTGATCTCTGCAAGGTCATAAAAAAGACTTAGGATGCCAAAGCCTTTTGGGCAGGCATTTATTTGAATTAAATGAATAGTAAACTGTATCTGATATGTTGACTCAATTTGGTTATCTTAGTGCCTGGGCGATCTACCTGGTTGCCGGCCTGGTGTTTTATTTTGCTATGTGGCCGTTGTTTAAACGCCTTGGTCCCCGCCCGGTTCAATTGTTTTTTAGAGCTCTGGTGGCGGCAGTGCTCTTTACGCCGGCCATTTCAGTTCCAGAGCAAGGGTTGTGGGCGCCCGCCTATATCGTTGCACTGGCAAGTCTGATGCAAAACGATGAAGTGCGGGCCTTGCATGCGAGTATGTTCATGGCCGGATCATTGTGTGTGATTGGTTTGTTGTTCGCGCTGGAGTTCATTTTGGGCAAGCTCGGCCGAGGAGGCCAAAAGGCAGCCCCAAAAGCAGCGGTTGATAAGAAAGCGCAAAAAAGTGCTGACAAGAAGCCTAAGAAACCTAAAGTGAAAAAGACCGCCGTGCGTGAGCGTATAGAGCCGCATGTGGATTGATTCCGATCAGTCACCTTCCGCCCTCCATTGCCACCTTGGGGGGCAGCTCATTTCTTTGAAAATCAATCACCTTCATATTGTAACTTAAAGCTATTCTTTAAAATCGCGTTGTAGTCCTCGAAATAACTGCTATAAATTACTAGGGGTTATAGATTTTTTTATTGGGGTTTTACCCAATGAAACGTCAACAGCCCCCTGTAAGCCATCGTTTGTCTGTATGGATGGCGGTTGGTGTTGGTTGGCAGGTTATCTGCCTTCTTTATCAATCAATGAAAGAGTAATTACATTGAGTGACGTGGCGAGTCTGTTTTTGAATAGTCTGTTTCTGAAGGAATTGTTTTCAAAAAGGTTTCAGATCTTTGTTCTGTCGATTGTCGGGATACTCTGGTTCCTGCCGGTGCAGGCCCAGATGGAAGTCCCGTCTACTTCCGATGTCCGGGTATTGATTGATATTTCTGGGAGTATGAAGAAAAACGATCCGAAGAACCTTCGTAAACCAGCATTGAATCTAATCACCGAATTGCTGCCTGAGGGTAACTCCGCAGGTGTCTGGACATTTGGGCAGTATGTAAATGAATTGGTGAAGCATCAACAGGTCACTGCGCAATGGCGCAATCTGGCCAGGGAAAAGAGCAACGAAATCAGTTCGGTTGCTCTGTTTACCAATATCGGTGAAGCGCTGGAAAAGTCCTCGGCAGATTTAAAGGGCGGGGAGGATTATTCCAATACCCACTTTATTCTCTTAACCGATGGTGTGGTGGATATATCCAAGACACCGGGCGCCAATGTCACTGAGCGTGAACGAATACTGACCAAGGTTCTGCCGAAGTTTAAGTCACTAGGAGCCAGAATCCATACGGTCGCATTGTCAAAAAACGCCGATCAATCATTGCTTCAGAATATCTCTGTTGAAACTGACGGTATTTATGCCCTGGCGGAGACGTCAGATGAACTCAGTAAAGTATTTCTACAGGCGCTGCAGACAGCAGCCCCGGCTGAAGAGATTCCGCTTGAGGACAACAAATTTGATGTGGATTCCAGTATTGAGGAATTCACCGCCCTGATTTTCCGATCCGAAGAAGACAGTCAGACGGCAATTATTGAACCTACCGGTGAAAAATTTACGGTCGATAGTAAGCCTGAATATGTGCGTTGGTTTCGTGAGGTCGGTTATGACCTGATTACCGTTAGTCGTCCACTTGAGGGCGAATGGCAACTGGAGGCTGAGCTGGCGCCAGGGAGTCGGGTAACAGTGGTCAGCAATCTCAAAATGGTGATGAAACCGCTACCTTCCAATTTTTACGCCGGTGATCAGTTGGAAATCCAGGTAGCCTTTTTTGAAGATGGCGAGCAGGTTCTCAATTCTTCGTTCTTGGGGCTGGTGGCCGTTGATGTCACGATTAAGACGGAAGACAACAAGTCTGGCACGAAACGAATCTCCAAGGATGGTGAGCCGCCGGCGGATGGTATTTTCAGGGAAAAAGTCACCAAACTGAAAGACGTCGGACGCTATGAAGTATCTGTGCTGGGTGACGGTCGGACCTTCCGTCGCCAGATTCGTCAATTGATTAATCTGAACGCACCTATGGCTGTTGATCTGGAAGCGACCGGAACAGGCGAGGAAACCCGCTATAGAGTGGTGGTGAATGCTCTGAGCAGTCATATCGACAATGAGAAAACATCCATTATCTCAAAAGTGAAGGGGCCTGATGGTAGTAACCTTATTAAGTCGGTGCCCTTTAACCCTGAAACCGGGCGCTGGGAACTGGATATCGAACCCACCAAGGGAGATGGTATATATGAGCTTAACTTACGGGTCGAAGGTGTAACTACCCAAGGCGGTAATTTCCGTTTTGATCCGGAAGTCATTTCTGCTGAATTTCCTAGGCAGGAAGCATCGCCCAACGAATTCCGTTCTCTTGTAGACCAGGAAGGTGCCGCATCAATGAATGAGGCCCTGGCCGAGGCTACGGCGAAGCCAGCAGAGCCGGAAGCGGCGCCAACTGAAGCGTCGGAAGAAAGTATTGTGCCGCCAATTCCTGAGGAGGTTGCGCAACAGGCTCAGGCAGAGCAGGAAGCGGCAATGACAGAAGAGGAAAAGCCGAAGAGTAGTAAACGCACCATCATGTATATTGTTGCTGCTGTTGGTGGCGGGGTTGTTGTCTTAAGCTTGATTGGGCTTGGTGTGTGGGCATTTCTCAAGAAAAGAAAAGAACAAAAACTTCTGGCAGAAAGAACCGGAGCCGGATCCCGTGAACCTCGAACGCTGAAGCAGGAAGAGGAAGCCAAGGAGGTCGCTAAAGCGAAAGCCGAAGAAGATGACACGGAGCCGGATCTGGAAGACGAAATTGAGCAACTGGAGAATCCAGCTTTCGATATGGATGAAGCTCAGGAATTCGGGCTTGAGGATTCGACAGAAGAAGCGCCAAAAACAGAAAAGGCAGAAGAGACACAAGAAGCCGAAGACGATACGGATAACATGGAATTTTCTCTTGAGGACTCTGAAATGTCAGAGCCGGAGCCCCCAGAGGAACCAGAGCCCCTAGAAGAACCGGAGCCTGCCCAGGAACCGGAATTGCCTGAGGAGCCTGAAACTGGAAAGAGCGCTCAGGATGAAATCGATGAGTTGTTGAATCAGGGAGGAGCTGATAAAGAGCCTACTGTTGGTGAGAAGTCAGCTGAGGAATTGGCAGATGAAATTCTGAAGTCCAATGAAAGTGGCGCTGACCCCGACGATGAGTTCAATCTGGAAGATTTTGATATTTCAGATACGGATGATCTACCTTCACCGGAGGATGACAAAAAATCCTAGAAGCTTGGCGTTTCAGGCGAAGGGCATGCTGAAGCCTTATTTTGTTCTCTGCAACGCGAATAGAGTTTTGTGAAGCTGTAGCACAAAAGCACCAATAAAGCCGCCGGAGAATCCGGCGGCGAGAAATATTATTGCTGTAACTCTTTATCAGAAAAGACATCCGTGAACAGTGGGCTGGAAAGATAACGCTCACTGGAGTCCGGTAAAATCACTACGATCGTCTTGTCGGCATTCTCCGGTCTTTCTGCAATCCTGGCGGCAACTGCAACGGCGGCCCCACAGGAGATTCCAGCAAGAATACCTTCTTCTTTCATCAACCTGTGCGCGTATTCAATCGCTTCTTCATTGGTGACCTGTTCCACGGTGTCCACCATTTCCAGGTCAAGGTTTTTGGGGACAAAACCTGCACCGATACCCTGAATTTTATGTGGTGCCGGTTGGACAGTCTGGCCAGCCAGTGTCTGGGAAATAACTGGTGAAAGGGCTGGCTCTACTGCAATTGAGGTGATCGCTTTGCCCTGAGTTTTCTTGATGTAGCGAGATACACCGGTGATGGTGCCGCCAGTACCCACACCTGCCACCAGGATATCAATGCTACCTTCAGTGTCTTTCCAGATTTCGGGGCCTGTAGTCTGCTCGTGTATGGCAGGGTTGGCCGGGTTTTCAAACTGTTGTAATAGCAGATGCTTGTCCGGATCTGAAGCAACAATCTCTTTGGCCTTTTCGATGGCCCCTTTCATGCCTTTGGCGCCTTCAGTCAACTCAAGCTCTGCCCCCAGGGCTTTGAGGATCTTCCGACGTTCCAGGCTCATGGTGTTAGGCATGGTCAGCACCAGGCGGTAGCCGCGTGAAGCGCAGACGAACGCCAGAGCAATACCTGTATTGCCACTGGTTGGTTCTACGATGGTCATGCCCGGTGTCAGGCGTCCGGATTTCTCAGCATCCCAGATCATACTGGCGCCTATTCGGCATTTTACAGAATAGGCAGGATTTCTACCCTCTATCTTGGCCAGGACGCGGCCCTTGGTAACACGGTTAAGTTTAATTAAAGGCGTGTTACCAATGGAAAGAGAGTTGTCTTCGTAGACGGGCATGTGGTTCTCCTTATTAATTTTTGTGCAGGTCGTCAGAACCCGGGTATGGGAGCTTAGTGCAGAACCTGTCAAATCTGCAAATTCAGGTGTGGATACAGGTTTCAATATACGAATCTGTGGTGGTTCCTGGCAAGTTGGAACTTTTGGCCAAGGTTGAGGCAGGATTGACCAGCGTATAAACTCCGACTTTAGTCTAGTATCGGGGTGGAAATAGTGAAGTCTGGCGTTGTTAGCCACTTCACCAGGCACTCATCCCTATAAGGGGCTGAGAAAAGAGAAAGTGACATTCCTGCCCGGATCATTCACACAAAACGTCGATGTGGAGACAGGAATCAGAACAAGGCACCAGTTTCATGGTGCGCGCACCTAAAAGTCAGGCTGAAGGTCTAAACAACGGGATCATATTGAATGAAGTTTACAGGTACTGAAAATTACGTTGCTACCGAAGATCTGCAATTGGCGGTGAATGCAGCCATTGCTCTGCAACGGCCTTTATTGATCAAGGGCGAGCCAGGCACCGGTAAAACCATGCTCGCAGAAGAATTGGCAGAAGCATTGGGTGCCCCGCTGATTCAATGGCATATCAAGTCCACCACCAAGGCGCAACAGGGGCTGTATGAGTACGACGCCGTGTCCAGACTCAGGGATTCCCAGCTTGGGGATGACCGGGTTCATGACATTGGTAACTACATTAAAAAGGGTAAACTCTGGGAAGCTTTCGAGTCTGAGCAGCAGGCCGTATTGCTGATCGATGAAATTGATAAGGCTGATATCGAATTTCCCAATGACCTGTTGTTAGAGCTCGATAAGATGGAGTTCTACGTCTATGAGACTCAGGAACGGGTCAGAGCGACCACCCGTCCGATTGTTATTATTACCAGTAACAATGAAAAAGAGCTGCCGGACGCCTTTCTGCGCCGGTGTTTCTTTCACTATATTAATTTCCCCGACAGAGACACGATGCTGAATATTATCGATGTTCACTATCCCGGAATTAAAAAAGCCCTGGTGAAAGATGCTCTGGATATCTTCTTTGATGTCCGCAAAGTGCCTGGACTGAAGAAGAAACCGTCCACCTCTGAATTGATCGATTGGCTTAAGTTGTTAATGGCTGATGATCTGCCTGAAGATATTCTTCGCAATCATGATGCAAGCCAGGCGATTCCTCCTTTGTATGGCGCTCTGGTCAAAAATGAACAGGATGTCCACCTGTTGCAGAAGCTCGCTTTCATGACCCGCCGGGGCGGATGATGGCGTTGAAGTCTGGAACCAACCGGAGGAACGCATGCTGATAGATTTCTTTATCACACTCAGGAAGTCCAAAGTTCCGGCCACGTTACGAGAGTTTCTGGATTTTCTGGAAGCTCTCCAGCATCGGCTTGCATTTGCCGATATGGACGAGTTTTATTATCTCAGCCGCGCCTGTCTGGTAAAGGATGAAAAACACTACGATAAGTTTGATCGAGCCTTTGCCAGCTATTTTAAAGGATTGGAGGATATGGATGCGCTGCTGGAAGCGCTGATACCTGATGACTGGCTGCGCAAGGAATTTGAGAGGCAATTGAGCCAGGAAGAAAAAGAGCGAATTCAGTCATTGGGAGGGCTCGAAGAGCTGATCGAAGCTTTCAAGAAGCGGCTGGAGGAACAAAGGGAAAGGCACGAAGGCGGAAATAAGTGGATTGGTACCGGCGGTACCTCGCCGTTTGGGGCGAATGGTTATAACCCGGAAGGGGTTCGAATCGGGCAGAAGAATTCTCGCAACAAAAAAGCGGTTAAAGTCTGGGAGCAAAGAGCCTACAAGGATCTGGACGATTCCATCACCCTGGGAATTCGGAATATCAAAGTCGCCTTACGCCGATTGCGAAAATTTGCCCGACAGGGGGCTCAGGATGAACTGGATATGCCGGATACGATTCGCAGTACTGCCAATAATGCCGGCTACCTGGATATCAAAATGGTTCCCGAGCGCCACAATGCGGTAAAGGTATTGTTGTTCCTGGATATCGGCGGGTCGATGGATCCTCACATCAGGGTCTGTGAGGAGTTGTTCTCTGCCGCCAGAAGTGAGTTCAAGCATCTTGAGTACTTCTATTTCCACAACTTCATCTATGAGCGGGTGTGGAAGAATAATATTCGCAGAATGTCAGAAACCACTTCTACCTATGACATCCTGCACAAGTACAGTTCTGACTATAGAGTGATATTTGTCGGGGATGCCAGTATGGCTCCTTACGAAATTACCCATCCCGGTGGCAGTATTGAGCACTGGAATGAAGAAGCCGGAGCCGTCTGGATGCAGCGTGTCATCGACAAGTTCGATAAAGTTGCCTGGTTGAACCCTCTGCCTGAGCAATATTGGGGAGAGGGCGGATCGTTGGGAATTACCCGGCAACTAATTGGCGACAAGATGTTCCCATTGACCATTGAAGGCATGGAACAGGGAATGAAATACCTGAGTAAATAGCTCACAGATCTAAGCCGGTACTTCACTGTGCCGGCCTTTTCCTCCTCATTTGATATCAGGCAGAGCTTTGCTATGCCGCAGAACATAGCTGGCCACCCGAGAATAAGTACCTGCCTAATTTTAACTGTGTCTCGTTTTGTAAAGTTTTGTCTCCGCTGAGTAAAGGAGTTCACACTTTTGTTTCAGAAGCAGTGCTAGTATGTGGGCATGAAATTGTCTGATGGTGTAAGAACCAAGGGGCTAATGCCTATGTTTCCTTTTATTGATAAGGAAGTCCTCAGTAAGGCACTCCTCAAACTGTCTATTGTGCTGCTGGCCTTTGCGGCGGCGTCGGCGAACTCTACAGATAATCTGGCACAACGAACGGAATCGCTCAAAAAACGGGTTATCGAGCTGAACCGGGAACTTTACAAGCTTGAGGAGGAGATTCTTTATCCGGCCAATACACAGGTGGTCGTATTTTTGTCTGTCGCAGAAAATGCGGATTTTGAGCTGGACTCAGTGGAACTGAGTCTCAACGGTATTCTGGCGACCTCCTACCTGTATTCTGAGCGTGAAGTGAATGCCCTGAAGCAGGGAGGTGTTCAGCGGTTGTATATGGGGAGCCTTTCCGCCGGGCCTCATAAAGTGGAAGCGGTTTTCAATGGGCGGGGCGGCAACGACAAGTATTTCCGCAATGCCGCCACCCTGAACTTTGAGAAAGGATCGAGTTCCAAGTTTATTGAACTCAGAGTGGAGCGTAACAATAGCAAAACCAATCTGCCCAGATTCCTGGTCAAGGAAATGCAGCGTTAGCCGGGGCCTTTCCTGATGTCTCTATCTTTCATCGTTCCAATCCGGCTTGTTCTGGGGGTTATGCTGGCTGTTTGCTTACTGGTGTCATCTGCTGCATTTGCTGATGGCAAGGAGCCGGGGGCTGCGGACGAGCTGCTACATCGCGAAGCTCTGTACCATTTCTACAATAATGACTACCTCCAAACGCTGGTATTACTCGAAAACTCGCATATTGGCTCTAATCACATAGACAATGAATTCCATAACCTGAATCACCTTCTGGCGCTTGAAACCAACATGAGGTTCGGGATGGACGCCAGTGTCGATGACATATTGCAGCACCTCGGATTCACTGCGAGGGAACAGGATATCAAGCAGAGTGTCATTCTGTTTAAAGGACGCAGAGCCTATAACGCTGGAGATTGGCGGGAAGCAATCAACCTGTTTGCGGATGCGCTCAAAGGGAGGGGGCTGAAAAAAAAGGAAAAGGATGAGGCGCTATATTATCTGGCGAACAGCTACCTGAAAGTCAGACGGGCGAATGAAGCGGCCAAAGTACTCGGTCGCATTAGTGACGGAAGTCTCTGGGCAGCCTATGGGTATCACAATCTTGGGGTCTTTTATGCCGCTGATGATCCTGACAATAGTCGAGCCTTCGTTTCTCTGAGAGTTGCTTCGGCAATGACGGATGATTCTCTCGAAGGTCTGGAGTTGAATGACAGGATTCAACTGGCTGCCGGGCATATTGCGCTGGACGAACAGGACTATAACAAAGCGCTTTCTTTTCTGAAAAATGTGCGTGCTGCGGGTACCAGTGCCCCGGCTGCGATATACGATTATGGCAGGGCATATGCCGGTCTGGGGCGCTACCGGACGGCGATACAGTCCTGGCATCGCGCCAAGAAATTCGCTTTGGTAATACCTGGTGTAGCGGATACCTTTCAGGCGATTGCCTATGGCTATGAAAAGGAAAACCTGCGTGCCACGGCGATAGATGCCTATCTGGAAGCCATTGCCGTTTATGAAAAAGAAATGCGGCAGTTGCAAACCCTTTCCGCCTCTTTGAAAAAACAGGGGGCTTTGCAGACCCTGGTGGAGATCAAGCGCCAGAACAGCGGGGTGGAATGGTTTCTGGCGACAGATCTTGTGACTAATACTGACGTGGTCAACTGATTTGTGACAACCCAGTTAAGCAACTTCTCGTAATTCTTTCCAGGCCGTTTCATATTGATTCGGGCTTTGGTAATCCAAATATGAATGTAGCCGAAAGCTGTTGTAGAACATCGTGATGTAATGCAACACATCTTGCTGTGCTTCTCGTCGAGTCTGGTAGTGGTGCCATTGAATCCGTTCTTGCTTCAGGCTACCGAAGAAGCTCTCCACTACCGCGTTATCCCAGCAGTTCCCCTTTCGACTCATGCTGCCAACAAAGCCATGGGCTTTTATCAACTGA
>NZ_AQXX01000097.1 GCF_000376785.1 Hahella ganghwensis DSM 17046 | reverse complement strand
ACGGGTTCATCCCGAAACATTGCCATCCCCAAGACAAGCCAAAGTACTTGGTCTGATGGTAGTCGGCGCCTTCTAATCGTCGCGGAGGCACTCAAACGCAGTGCAGATTCAACCCATTCGACGGGGATGTTTTGAGTAAATGAGCTGAGGTCTGAGAAGTTAAAGAGGTCGCTGAGGTCGAGCAGGTCTTGCTGAAAATCCATAAAAAATCCGATGATGTTTCCATCATTGGATTTTCTATTAAGCCCTGCGCTAACTCAAACACTTAAGTGAACAGCATTGCCGGTTTACCGGGGTTTTTTTTTAGCCATACCTGCAAAGGATTAGCAGTATAGGCAATTTGATATTGGTTTAGTGGCTGATAGTCACAAAAAGGGTTGGGATAGTATGATATCGTGCCCGGCTCATTTGTGCTGTTCAGGTGTCTGGTAATTTGTGATAAATGATATTGTCTGGCATCTGGCAGTTTCTGGTGCCTGACAAGCTAAAGTATTAACGAACGTTAACGCCGAATTTTTGGGTTGGTCTTGCTATAGTGCCGGTAATTGATTAGAAAGTTCGGCTACTGACAAAATTGTCAAACGAAGGGGATTTTGTTGGTTTTTGAGTGACATATCGCCACTTTTCTTACCAAAGAACTAAGTCCGGGGTAAAAAGAACTAAGCCCGGGGTAAAGTGGCAGAAGTGCATGATCCTGAGTATGAAATAAGAACCTCAGGAACAGGTCGGACTCTTAGGTAACAATAATGCTGACTGACGACAACCCTAGGTGGCGTTAGTCCTGGGTGGCGACAATATAATGCCGGTAGGCGGGAAATCCGGAGGCTTGATGAGTCCCGCTTCGGTGTCCGGCAGGAATAAGAAAGTAAACGGAAGTAAGAGTATTTCGAAGATGCGGTATTTAAAGGGCTGGAAGTGATACTGAAATCCGTAGCAATGTTTGTAATTGCCGGCCTGAGCTATTTTATTGCCCTGGTATTGTACATGCCTGTGAGTTTTGCCTGGGGGTATGTCCAGGAATGGCTTCCGCTGCAACAGCTACCCGTCAAGGTACAACAGACTAATGGCACTCTATGGGATGGCGAGGCGCTATTAAGCAGCCGTCAGCTCAGTGGGGTGATCGACTGGCAACTGGCTCCCCAGAGTCTGATCACTTCTGATTCATTGGTTAATATTGATTTCAGGTCAGACCGCATCAGTCTGACATCACAGGGAGCGTTAAGAAATTTCGAACAGGCAGAGCTCGATGCAAATCTGGAGCTAGACCTGGCAGCGCTGAATCCTTTGTTACGCCAGCATCGCTTAAATCTCAGCGGTGTGCTCACAATCCAGCGTTTGTCGACGGTGGTGGATCTGAATACAGGCAAGCCCCTGGAGCTTAAGGGGCAGGGCCGATGGGAGGGTGGCTCTGTCAGCTATCCCATGGGCAGAGAGGTACAGTCGACTGTAATGCCGCCGTTGGTTGGACAGATTACCCAGGTCGGCCAGGATATCTCTCTGGAAGTTACGGAAGAAGAATCGGGTAAAGCGGTGATGCAGGCTCAAATGGGGCCTGATGGTGTGGCGAAGATACAGATCCGCCGTCGGTTGCTGGATTTAGCTGGAGCACCCTGGAGTGGAAGTTCCGGACCGGATGATGTTGTGTTCAGAATCCAGCAAAAGGTGATTTAGACCCATGCAATCGTCTACTATTGCCAAACTTGCCTGGTGGGTAGGAATTCTGTTGGTTGCTGCGGTAGCCTGGCAGGCTGCAAAATTGACCTGGTTATTCTGGGAGGGAGCGCCACAGGCGATTGTGTTACCTTCCGGGGCGGTCAAAGGGAGTACGTCTGACGGCTTGAGTGCGCCGGGAAATTACTTGTCCTGGAATCTGTTTGGTAAAGCCAAAATCAAACAGGCAGATAAAGCCACTTTGAAACAGGTGGATGCTCCTGAGACAAAACTTAGGCTGGACCTTTATGGAGTTGTCGTTGGCCTGACGGACAATCAGTCCGGAGCCATTATTGCGGAGCGCGGTCGTAACGCGGAGTATTACCGGATTGACGATGACTTGCCGGGTAATGCAAAACTGGCCGCGGTCTATCATGACCATATACTCCTCAGTCGGTCGGGAGCTCTGGAGAAGCTGACCTTTGAGGAAGGGGCAACCTACGCTGCTTCCAATATCGAGGAGGTTTCAAGCCCGGCTCAGAGTGGTGGGGTAGACACTCCTGAGGAGTTTATGAGTGTAGCTCAGCAAAGGTTAACTGAAGATCCAAGGGCGGCACTGGCATCTGTAGGGTTGAGTCCAATCAATTCAGATGAAGGTCCCTCGGGGTACGTTTATAACGGAAACAATCCGATGCTGGGTGCTATGAGCATGCAGAAGGGTGATGTGATTCGTTCTGTAAACGGCCATGTTTTGGGTAACATAGAAGAAGACAGTCAGAGGCTACAGGAGCTCTATGAGAGCGGTATGCTGGAAGTAGAGATAGAGCGTGATGGCGCTGTATTCACCATCAACTATCCTTTACGCTGATGGATTCTGATTTACAAAAGTTGTTCGGGGTAAATGGAAACAGGCCATTAGAGTCTGATAATTGGCCCTTAAATTTGCGGATACCAACTGATCATAAAAATTTATGGATATGAAAACGATAAAAACCTCTGTTTTGGCTCTGTTGTTGTCATGCTTTCTGATAGGAGGGGCATGGGCTGAAGATCAAACCTGGAAGGTCAACCTCAAGGATGCGGATATCCGCGCATTTATCACCCAGATTGCTGATATTACCGGCTATAGTTTCGTGGTCGATCCCCGGGTTAAGGGGAAAGTCACCGTTGTTTCCAATGCGCCGATGTCTCAGGACGAAATCTATGAAATGTTTCTATCGGTGCTGAACGTTCATGGGTTTGCCGCCATTCCGTCTGAAGGTGTGATCAAGATTGTTCAGCAGAATGAAGCCAAGCAGACGGCGGAAAACCTGAAAATGTTCAAGTCTGTTCCCAAGGAGCAACTGGTTACCCGCGTTATTCAGGTAAAAAATGCCAATGCACTGGAGTTGGTTCCCATTCTGCGTCCTATGGTGGCTAAATATGGACACCTGGCGGGAGTGGCCGCAGCTAATGCTCTGATTATCAGTGATCATGTGAACAACATTCAGCGCATTGAAAGAATTGTCGGAGAGCTGGACAGTCCTTCCAACTATGAGCTTGAAGTTGTGCAACTGAAAGAAGCCTGGGTTGGTGACATGGTGAAGCTGCTTGAAGAGCTGGCACCGGCTGAGCTTGGTAAAGGCCCGACCAAAGCGGCCAATAAGTTCAGTGTTGTTGCTGATGAGCGTAGCAATCGTCTGATTCTTAAAGGTGATGAAAACTTCCGCGATAAAATGCGTGAACTGATCTCAAAGCTTGATCAGCCTGCAGCGATTACCGGTACGACGAAAGTTATCAATCTGCGCCACGCGGATGCCGAAAAGCTGGCAGAACTGCTCAAGGGGTTGATGGGCGATATTGCTCCAGCCAAAGGTGGTGGAGAGGGTGCAGCGGCGCCGGGGTCAGGCAAGGTCAGTATCTATCCTGATGAAGGACTTAATGCACTGGTGGTGAGGGCTGAGCCTTCGGTAATGAAAGAAATCGAGGCTGTCATTCAGCAGTTGGATATTCGCCGTGCCCAGGTGTTGATTGAGGCGGCAATTGTAGAGATAAGTGATGGTCTGAGCCGTCAGTTGGGTGTTCAGTTGGCTGCTGGTGATATTAGTGGTGAATCAGGACCTGCGGGTCTCACCAACTTTACCAATGTTGGTATCTCTGCCTCGGCCGTATTGAGCGCGATTGCCTCACAGACAACAGATATCGCGCTTGGTGATATTGCTGCCATTGGTGTTGGTGAGCAGAATGAGGGGGGGGCTCAGTGGGCTGCATTGATCCAGGCCCTTGGGACCAGTGGTCAGGCCAACCTGTTGTCCACTCCGTCAATTATCACTATGGATAACCAGCAATCAGAAATTATTGTGGGCCAGAACGTACCGTTCCGTACCGGTGAGACGGCAACAGGGACTGATGGTACAACGAATCCATTTACGACCATTGAGCGTCAGGACGTAGGTCTGACTCTAAGGGTGACTCCTTCTATCAGTGACGGAGATCTGGTTCGACTTGAGATTGAGCAGGAATCCTCTTCGATTGCGCCATCCAATGAGAATGCGTCAGACCTGATTACCAATAAACGTCAGATTAAAACCTCTGTACTTGCTGATAACTCAGAAACCATAGTTCTGGGTGGTTTGATCAGTGAGAACTATCGTACCAGTGAAGCGAAGGTGCCTCTGTTGGGGGATATTCCTTTACTAGGGGTTCTTTTCAGAAGTAATTCCAGGACCAAAGACAAGCAAAACCTCCTGGTCTTCCTGCGTCCAACCATTCTGCGTGACAAAGAGCAAGCAGCTCGAGTCAGTCAGGATAAATTCAACGCCCTGTGGGAGCTGAATCTGGGGATCAAAAGGAAGTCAGAGGGCGAAGACCATGCTGCTGAAATGGTCAAGCCGGATATCAATGAGCTGTACCAGAACAATAGACTGGAGCAGTGATCGGCAAGACATAAAAAAACCGAGCCTTGTGCTCGGTTTTTTTATGTCTGAATGCTTTTGCAGTCAGCGTCTGTGCAATTTATTTAACACCAGGAATCACTGGTGGCATAGGGCAATCAAGCAACTCAATTACTAATCGGAGTAGTTGATATTCCTTGAGTGTGACTGTTTGGTCGTGCATGACGGCTTCAGCACAGGCATCAATGATTGTAGGCTTCAGTAGAGGGCTCATGTTGCTGACTCGACGGATGGACTGGCTCAGTAGGGTTGACGAAATAGAGGGCTGGTAGCTGAGCTTCGTCAGTAGGGGGTAATAGAGTGTTGTGATCTCATTGAAAAGGGATTCTGGCCCCCTTGAGACTTGTTGATTACCGGATCCTTTAGTGCCGAGAAAGCAGAACATAGAAAGTATTACGGATAGTTCTGTTGCCAGAATGTCCGGCTTGTTTACGGTTTTTTCTGGTGGTTTGGTCAGGAGATGTTTGGCGGCAAATGAGAGAATAACGAACTCCGTAAAAGTCGTTTTATTATCTGCAGCAACCAATTCTTTGAGTGTTTGGGTGATGTGTTGTCTCACTTGGCTGTTACATGACTTGAGGACTGAGGTCGCGACTTCAAGCAGTGTCATCATGGCCTCAGGTGGGAGTTGTTTTAGTCTATTCCAGCTTTCGATGTAGTCAGGGTGCGAGAGAATGCTCTGACCATCAGAACTTTTCAGCTCCGTCTGCGTTGATGCCATTAAGCTGGTTTCTTTTAATACCAGTCCGTAAAGCAGTAGTTCACAGTGGGTGGGTTGATGAAGGGTGTCACCGAAGATCCGATCCAGTTCTCCCAGAATGTGGGTAGCCCAGCGTTGGCTATCCTCGGGGACAGATCCGGCGAGTTCATGCAGCGCGGAAGGAGGTTTTTGTTTTGCTGTCGGAGGTGGTGCCTGTGTGGTTTTCGTGCTGGCAAAGCCGCTGATGCCTGCTGATATAGGTGATTCATCTTTTTGCCCGGCTTCTGGCGCCAATTTTCCGGTGTTGTAGCGAGACCGCATGCGACTCATGAGTTTAGGGTCGATGGCGTCAATTCGCTGATTGATAGGGGGGTGAGAGGCAAACCAGCTATTTAGCTTAAGTGATTCTCCAAAACACATATGATTAACCTCCTGGGCTTTGGAGGTTGCAGTGAGGTAAGAATTTTGATTGGTGTAACCGATTTTAAACAAGGCTGCACCTATTCCATCGGGGTTGCGTGTAAACTGCACAGAGGATGAGTCAGCCAGTAATTCACGCTGCCTTGAGATTGCAGCTTGTATCATCCTCCCAAAAAAGAGCCCGGTATATCCAACAACAAAAAGTACCGCTCCGGCTCCTACAAGAGCTGCGGTGGAGCGGGCGTCATTGCCTCGTCGGCTGCCGACGCGAAAGCCCGTACGTGAAGAGTGAAAGGCACTGCGGAACAGAAAGCTGCCAATAGCGCCGATGAGTAAAATCCCGGCGAGGACAGAGACAATCTGTATGTTCAGTCGGGTGTCTGCGTTATGGATGTGACTGAATTCGTGGCCAATGATGCCCTGAAGCTCATCTCTGGTCAGTTGCTCCAGCGCGCCCTGTGTTACCGTCAGCGACATATCTTCAAGCCGGTACCCGGCTACGAATGCGTTAATTCCCTGCTCACTATGAAGGATAAATAGTCGGGGCATGGGCACCCCTGAAGCGATGCTCATTTCCTCGGTAATATTGATCAGCCTGCGTTCCCCTGGTAACCGGGTTTCTGGTGAGACAGGGGATGCTCCGAGTAACCGTGCGAGACTTTCTCCTCCCTTGTTCAGTTGGATTAATCTCCACAGGGTGCCGGCACCTACAGTCAGTACAACGCCTCCCGATATCCACCAGAACGGTTCCTGAAACCAAGCTTGGATGGATATGAGGTTATTGATCCACAGTCGGGTCACCCAATAAGCAGCGAAGTTTATAATGACCGTCATGGAGGTGAGTGCCAGTGCAAAATACAGGAGTAGCCAGTAAGTATTGCGACGGGCTTTGTCTTGCTTCTCAAAAAAGTCCATAGATCTAATTGCATGTGATGTGGTTCGGCATCATTCGGTGAATAGTCAGAAAGCCAGCGAATGATGCCTGAAGGGAATGACCTGGTTTAAAGTTTAGTTAAAGCTGACTTTAACGGCTTTTTTAACCTCCGCGGATTCAACCTCAAACATTTCGGTTTCCTTGAATCCGAAGAACCCGGAGATAAAGTTGTTTGGAAATTGTTCCCTGTAAGTGTGATAGTGCATCACGGCATCGTTATAGGCCTGACGGGAAAAACCGACTTTGTTTTCAGTGCTGGTCAGCTCTTCCATCAACTGTTGCATGGTGTCGTTAGCCTTGAGATCCGGGTAGTTTTCGGATACGGCGTAAAAGTTGGCAAGCGCTTTATTTAAAAGGCCTTCAGCCTGGGAGAGTTGCTTGATCTTGCCGCCGTCATCCGGCTGTTGGGCTGCGGCCTGTGTGGCGGTCACTGCCTGATTGCGTGCCTGCATGACTTGCTCAAGGGTTTCTTTCTCGTGTTTCATGTAGGCTTTGGCGGACTCGACCAGATTGGGGATGAGGTCGTGCCGTCTTTGCAGTTGCACATCAATTTGCGCAAAGGCGTTTTTGAAGCGGTTTTTGAGAGAAACCAGTTTGTTGTATATGGCAATCAGGTAGATCACCAATACGACTATCACACCTATTCCGATCATGGTCGAAATGCTCATGTTTACTCCTTTCTAGACTATTGAATCTGGTTCTTAAGCTTCGGCAGCGCTGGCAATGGTTTGGCAGTATTTCTGGAATTCATCAGCTGGAATAGGGCGGCTATAGAAGAAGCCTTGCACCAGATGGCAGCCATCATGCTTCAGAAATCGTTCCTGCTCCTCGGTTTCTACACCTTCGGCGATGACCTCCAGCCGTAAGCTTCGGCCAAGCTGGATAATGGCATGCACAATCTGTGTGTCATCTTCATCCTGTAGCAGATCCCGGACAAACTGCTTATCGATCTTGATTTTGTAAATAGGCAACTGTTTCAGATAGCTCAGGGAAGAGTAACCAGTACCGAAATCATCTACGGCGCATTTAACCCCATATTCCTTTAATTGCCGGAGTGTGGCAATGGCATCGCCCAGATTTTCCATGAAGCTCGTTTCAGTGATTTCAAACTCGATATTGCTGGTTGTCAACTGATGGGATTCCAGAATGGAGAGCACTTTGGGGACGAAATTCTTTTGTCTGAGTTGCTGGGGAGACAGGTTGACGGCGACTTTAATGTTCAGTCCCTGAGTACTCCACTCGCGAATTTGGCGGCAGGTTTCATTGAGTACCCATTCACCGATCTCCACGATGGATTCATTGGCTTCTGCCAGAGGAATAAACTGGTCCGGTGGAATAAATCCTTTCTCCGGATGCTGCCAGCGAATCAGTGCTTCTGCGCCGACAACTGTGCGATTGGTGAGATCGATCTGGGGTTGGTAGACCACAAAAAACTGTTTTTCCTGGACTGCTCGGGCGAGATCTTTTTCCAGGCGCTTGCGATCACGAATTTCACTGTCGACACTGGCTACATAAAACTGAAAATGATTCTGGCTCTGAGATTTTGCGAGCATCATGGTCTGCTCGGCTTTCTGCATGATTCGTTCGGCATCTCCGGCATCCTCGGGGTAAAGGGTAATCCCGATAGTTGTTGAGGTGGGAATCAAGGTGCCGTCATTTTCGAAAGGCCTGCTTAATTCATGCAGCAGGGTTTCTGCAAAGCTGGCCACACGGTAGTTGCTGGTAACATTAAACAGAATCAGGGCAAACTGATCTCCGCCGAGGCGGCAGACGGTGTGAACTCCTTCTCTCTGAGACAGCAGTCTCTCTGCGTAGGACTGCAGCAACTTATCACCCTGGGCGTAGCCAATCTGTTCATTAATCGATTTGAAGTCATCGATCCCGATACAGAATATTGCGAGTTTCTGATTGCTCATGTCTGCTTCGTCGATGGCGGAAGCGACATAGTTTGTGAACAGCAGGCGATTAGGTAATCCGGTCAAAGAATCGTATTGGGATAATTTGAGAACTCTTGCCTCTGCAGCATGGCGCTGTTTCTGGTGCTCCTCAATCGATTTGAGGAGAGAGTTTGCTGAACTCACCCAAAGTCCGAGTTCGTCTTTCTCATGTGACTCGGGAGTGGGGATTGACTGAAGGCCGGGTTCTGCCGGATTGATTCTCAAAAGCGCTGAAATAATGTTTTTCAGCGGTCGTGTCAGCAGGTAGTGATAGACCAGGTAAAGTACTATCGCCAGAACCAGTGCCCGCAACAGTCCGGTGACAAAGATTGAAATTGACCGCTCAAGGAATAACTCTGAGGAGTAGGCGGTGTCGAGAACGACAGCGAGGTCTCCATAGTAGGTTGGCTGAGGGGTCGGTCGATACAGGGAAATTTTGTATTGGCGAGCCTCGCCGAATACGAAGTCGGTAAACCAGCGATAATCAGCCTTCAGCAAGGGTTTGGATTTCTCTGCCAGTACCAGATTGTTGGGGTGAGATATGATTGCGTGGCGGACTGAGCGTTTTTCAAACAGCCCTTCAAGAACCTGGGCTGCCAGATCCGGATCAATATTATAAACGGCCTGAGTGGCGGGATCTCTGACAACAGCCAGCATTTGCCGGGCATCATCATCCATTTCATCGGAGGTTCTGACTGCTTCAAAAACTATCTGCCCGGCGCTGAGGATAAAGCCAACAATGAGTGCGGTGATAAGCACTCGGTTCATGAGTTGAGTCGATAGACTCTGGTGCCAGGGTAGCTGGGGCGAATTGTCCATATTTGTGTATGAGTTGAATACCTTTCGGGGAACAGGGAAGCCTCGTTAAAGACTTTGCTCTTAACGAATTAAGTGTAGTGTCTGACCGTTGAAACCCCAAATAATCTGCCGTTCATTCCACATCTTTCCATATTCTATCCTGTCCTGGCTTACTATCTTGATTATTGATGCGCCAATTTGCTCGTATTGCAAAAAAAAAACCGGAGTTGAGGCTCCGGTTTTTCAATTCTAAGGCTGTCGATTAGCCTGGGGTTTTAACGATTAGCCCAGATTTTTGGCGACGAAGTCCCAGTTAACCAGGTTCCAGAATGCGTCCATGTAGGCAGGACGAGCATTGCGGTAGTCAATGTAGTAGGCGTGCTCCCACAGATCGACAGTTAGCAGGGCTGTTTTGCCTTCAGTCATAGGAGTGCCAGCATTGCTGGTATTCGTGATCTCCAGAGAGCCGTCAGCATTCTTCACCAACCAGGTCCAGCTTGAACCAAAGTTGTTGATGGCTTTGTCTGTAAACTGCTTCTTGAATTCGTCAAAAGAGCCGAAAGCTGAGTTGATTGCGTCAGCAACAGCGCCAGTAGGAGCGCCACCACCATTGGGGCTCAGGCAGTGCCAGTAGAAAGTGTGGTTCCAGATCTGGGCTGCGTTATTGAATACAGGGCCACTGGAAGACTTGATGATGTCTTCCAGGCTTTTGCCTTCGAATTCAGTTCCTGGTACCAGGCCGTTCAACTTATCGACATAAGTTTTGTGGTGTTTGCCGTAATGGTACTCAAGAGTCTCTTCTGAAATGTGAGGGGCAAGTGCATTTTTTGCGTAAGGGAGTTCTGGAAGTTCAAAAGCCATGGTGTTCTCCATTTTTCAATGTGTTGATCCCAACTCTGTCTCATGTTCCGAACGATCATGAATGAGTAATTGTGGGCATTTTTCCCCGGCTTTTCCCTGTTGGGGTGCCGGTATAATTATGACGTCTGGTGCTGGATGGCCAAGTATTCTGCCGATGCGTTGATGTATACACGCAAAGCTATTGTTACGCGAAACCAAGGCCACGCCAGCGTCGGGACAGGGATGTCCTGTGCCCGCAAGCCCCGAGAGGTTGATCTCTTCCTCAAGATCAAAATCATAGCATGCCTTGATATATGGGGACTATCCCGAAAAATTCAAAGTTTTCAATGGCATTAATAAAAAATAAGTATCGTTGACTGGTGCAGAATTCGTGACAGGAAATAGCTAATTCTGTCTAGGAATTCTGCTCCGGTGACCAGGCAAAAGGTGCGTGTTCCGGTACAAAGGGCAGGCAGCGCTCAATTTTGTCCTTTAGCTCAGCGTAACTTTCCGCATTGACATTTATATGACCAACTTTGCGACCTTTGCGCTCAGATTTTCCGTATAAATGCAGGTGAGTGTCACGTAGTTTCAAGATCTGAGCTGCGTCCACAGTTCTGCCAATCAGGTTGATCATGCCGCTGACACGGTGTGGGTCTGTATCTCCGAGTGGGAGTCCCAGGATCGCTCGTAAGTGGTTTTCGAACTGCCCGGTATGGGCGCCATCCATTGACCAGTGGCCGGAGTTGTGGACTCGTGGTGCCATTTCGTTGGCCAGCAAACCTTCCGGTGTCTCGAAGAGTTCAAGCGACAGGACGCCCACATACTCAAGATGGTCCATCAATTTATGGAGGTATTCGGTAGCCGTGTCCTGGGTTTGCTGAGAAACCTTTGGTGCTGGGGCGATGGTGTATCGCAGTATGCCTTCATGATGAATATTTTCCACCAATGGGTAAGCAATAAATTCGCCCTGAGTGTTACGGGCTGCGATCAGGGAGACTTCTCTTGAGAAATGCACGAAGGATTCTGCAATCAGTCTGGGGTGGCCGATGGCTTCCCAGGCGGCTTGAGCTTCATTGGGAGATCTCAGGACTGCCTGACCTTTGCCGTCATATCCTTCGGTAACAGACTTGGCAACCACCGGTGTACCAAGCTCCTCGGCTGCTTTTTCCAGTTCTTCTGCACTGGCCACAATCCGGTATTCAGGAGTGGGAATGCTTAATTGCCGGAACAGGCCTTTTTCGTGCTCTCGGTTTTGGCATACTCGAAGCGCTTCAACACCTGGGTAAAGTGGTTTTTTCGATGCAATGTTATTTGCCAGATCCAATGGCAGGTGCTCGAATTCGTAGGTAACCACATCCACTGAGTCAAGGAACCGATCCAGCTCTTCCTGAGTGTTCTTGGGATCTGAATAAATCTTACCAACACCGGCTGAGGGGGCGCCGGAGGTGTCATACAGTGAAAACTCCAGTCCCAGAGGCAATCCTGCCAAAGCCATCATGCGGCCGAGCTGGCCAGCTCCCAGTACACCAACCCTGGTTGGACGGGGCTGTTCGGATGAAGGAATTTTCGTAGATGGATTGGTCATAGGTACGGCACGCCTGAATGACTGATAGAGGATAGTTTAGGACTGTTTTGGATCGGGTTCACTGAGAATTCTGTCAGTTTGTTGCTGACGGAAAGTCTTGATGGCTTCTCTGACAGTGAGGTCATTGGTTCCCAGTATCTGGGCTGCCAGGAGACCAGCGTTTGCAGCGCCTGCTGTACCGATGGCAAGGGTGCCGACTGCAATGCCGGCTGGCATCTGTACGATAGACAGCAGGGAGTCGAGGCCCTTGAGTGCCTTGGATTGCACAGGGACTCCAAGTACGGGAAGTGCGGTTTGCGACGCTACCATGCCAGGCAGGTGCGCAGCGCCGCCAGCGCCTGCAATAATGACCTTCAGACCTCTGTCTTCGGCAGTCTTGGCATACTCGAACAACTTGTCAGGTGTGCGGTGGGCAGATACGACCTGAGTTTCATAGGCAACTCCCAGGTTGTCCAGCATTTGAGCCGCGTGCTCCATGGTGGGCCAATCAGATTTGGACCCCATGATGATCCCAACTAAAGGCTGCATGATTTCTCCTCAATCGACGCCAGCTGCGATGAACACTATATTCTTCAGTGAATCAGATGAATTCGGTGCTGTGTGCAATTAGGCCATAAATTTATGAAAAAAAAAGAGGCGCATAGTTTAGTGAGTCGTATCAGGTGATGCAAACCTCTTGAAACTCCTGGAATCAATCATAGCGCCAGTTTGGTAAAAATAGGTGTCTCTGGGCGACAGATTGTCCGATTCCGCACAGAGGTTGCTCTGAAAAGTCAGGCCATGCCCTGTCTGGAAAGTATGGGCTTTATCTTAGTCCGGAAAATCGGAATAATATTCAAAATTCAATTTGTTATTGGCCTGAACCCGTGAAGTTGTCGGCAACCGGGGAGAGGCTGGGTGAGAGAGGAACTATGGACACCATTAAGCCGGAAAAAGATGAAGTAGACCGGTTTCATTCCCAGCGGCGGTCAACTAAAACGCCGCCGAACGATGAGAAAGGCAGCGAAACTCCCACTGCTGTACCTGCAAAGGCGAGTGGTGGTAACACAGTCAGTCTCACGAAATCAGCTCAGTTTGCATTGGTGTTTGTGTTTCTGATGGTCGTGATATTGGCCGGAATCGGCTTTTGGCAGGTGAATTCCCAGCAAAACACGATCCAGACTCTGGAGCAACAGCTTGAGCAGGCAAGACAATACATCTCTCAAAGTAAGTTGATCACCGCCAGATTGGAGGGGCAGATCAATCAGACAGATGCCACCATGGCGCAGAGTGGTAATGAAATGGCGCGAGAGCTGAAATTTCTTGATTCGGAGATGCGTAAACTATGGGATGTTTCCAACAAAAGAAATAAACAGTGGATTGAGGAGAATCAGCAGGCGCTTAAGACTTTGCAGTCGAACCTGAAAGCCAATGTGGATCGCACTCAGGGGCTAGCTGGTGAAGTAACCGGCCTTATCGCATTGAATGAATCTCACGGCCAGAGTATTAGCAAGCAGGATGAGGCGATTGCTAAATTGGCCGACAGCAGCAAAGCTTCCTTGAACCAGTTAACTGAAACCACCAAGGAAATTCAGGCGCAGCAGGTTTTGCTGGAAGGGCAGTTGGGGCAGAGGATTAATAAGCTGGAGGAAAATCTATCCTCGCAAACGCAGACTCTGGCGAGAATAGAGCGTGATGTGACGAAGCTTAGTCAGAATGACTACGAAAATCGTCTAAAGTTGCTCGAAGAAAATATGAGTGGTCTGGATAAAACCCGTAATCAGCTGGTTCAGCGTTTTGTCGAGCTGGATCGTCGTATCAATGAAATGACATTGGAAATCCGGTCTCTAAAGTCTCCGCAATCCGCTGGCACGCAATAATTACGCTTTCTGATCTCATTGCCGACTAAATAGAGAAGAGCGCCAGGACCTTAAGGTCTTGGCGTTGTATTGTAGACTTGGTTGTCAAAGTTTGGTGGGCGAAAGTCCGGCACTATCTGCACTTCGACCAATTGTCCGAACAGAATTGCTGCAGCAATTGACGTTTCCAGGCGAGCGATTTTATTTGGGTCATATAGCGACGCATCTTTATCCGCCTGCGCTGCCTGCTGATTCTGATTATATTCGGGGCCGCCAGCGGCGGGAGGGGCAAACAGTCCTGCAACGAATATATCGGCCAGTTCCGGATTGTTCAGTATCGCCATTGTAATTGATTCCATTGTGCTCCTGTTGGCGATCTCCTGGTCAGGAATGAAGTTGATCAGAGCTTCTGAAAAAGTGATGTCCAGGCCATCCCCGTTTTCAAATATCATTTCAATACTGGCTTCTACCGGTGAAAAGTCCGGTGCAAGAGAGTCGGGCACGTCGAGAGGGTCTTCGGCAAAACTGAACAGAGAGACTGTCAGCGCCAAAGTTGGAGCTATTAGGCTGCGGGTGCAGGAGACAGGTGCACCTTTCCTGATGTGTTTGGCTTTGTTAAGCAGTGTCATAGACACCTCCAGATAAGACTTCCTGGTCCGCACCGGCAATCCGCTACTACTTGAATCAATGGAGGCTCAGGCGACTCACTGTGTCGTTTATCTTCATTTATTGTTATGGATACTTTCTTATAACCGGGCCTGAAGGGCCGGTTCTTTCTTCTTATAGAATAAGTGTAACAATTAATCGGTATATTTCAGTGATGCAATTAGAAGTTTTTGACGCTTTTTTAGTCGGAAACGGTATAGGTGGAGGGTGGATGTTCTGGCCCTTCGTGGCATTATATTGAGCTGTCTTTTGAATGGCTTTGTTGGCTCAGTCAATAGAAATGGAATTTGGACGGAGGAATCATGAGTGTATCAAATGTCATTAACCAGCAGTTTGATCGAACCGCTCTGTTTGTGGACTCGTTGCGGACAAGATACGCCAAGGCCTACACCAAAGCGCTGAGTTCAGGAAAAGAAACTCTTAAGGAAGCAGGGGAGTTTACATCCAGTATTGAGCCGAGAGTGAAAGGGTTTGCCGCCGCGCATTGGCAACAGGCTCAAACCTTTATGGTTGACCTGAACCGTAACCTGGCGGAAAAGTCTATTCCTGAAGACAGGCGCTGCCAGATAGTTAACCACCGTCTTGAATGTAAGGCGAGGGAAGCGGCTAAGGATAATAAAGCGCCTGATTTGTAACTACTTTGCAACCCCAATTATCCATCGGATAAAAAATGAAATCAGTGTTTGACAGGCAGCGATAAATCATTAAAATGCGCATCTCCATTTGAGACGTGGGTGGTTAGCTCAGCTGGGAGAGCATCGCCCTTACAAGGCGAGGGTCGCAGGTTCGATCCCTGCACCACCCACCACTTCTCTAAGTGCTTTATGTAATTAGAAAAATGGAAATTGTTGGAGCGGTAGTTCAGTTGGTTAGAATACCGGCCTGTCACGCCGGGGGTCGCGGGTTCGAGTCCCGTCCGCTCCGCCAACTTCTCTCTTGATGGATCCAGTTTCGACTGGGTGGTTAGCTCAGCTGGGAGAGCATCGCCCTTACAAGGCGAGGGTCGCAGGTTCGATCCCTGCACCACCCACCACTTCTCTAAGTGCTTTATGTAATTAGAAAAATGGAAATTGTTGGAGCGGTAGTTCAGTTGGTTAGAATACCGGCCTGTCACGCCGGGGGTCGCGGGTTCGAGTCCCGTCCGCTCCGCCAACTCTTCCTTAAGGCAGTATCTTATCACTTCTTTTTAGATTGAAGCTGCTTCCAAATCTCATGCTTTTGATCACTCCGATTCTTATATTCTCATTGTTTTTTATGACGTTTGCGTGTCTGTTGGTCTGATTTTTCTGTCCGCTGTCTTCTTCTTGCTTATTTGTAAGCGATTTCTTTTAGGGTGTGTCATAAGTTTGTCATTCTCATACCGTAGTTTAGAAGGAATAATCTGCTTTCGAGGATTCAATAATGCAGGACTATATTGATGAGCTGGTCGAGCTCAATTGGGTAGAGTTTGATGATGACGAGGATTTGGATGACGGCGAAGAGTGGTAGCCCCTTAGACTCGATCGCGACTTATTTCTCTTCTGAGTTTTTGTGTAATTCCCTGAAAGGCTTGGGGTTTGAGTTAAACCATCGCTTAAAGGCGCGGTGAAACGCTGCGGGTGATGAATAACCAAGCAAGAAACCTATCTCACCTATTGAGAGGTCCGTTGCTGTCAAATAGCGTGCGGCGATACTCTTCCTCGTATTATCAACTACTTCGCTGAATTTGAGGCCTTCTTTATTGAGTCGTCTCTGTAATGACCAGGGTGTCAGACCCAACTGTCCGGCGATATCCTCCAGTTGTATTTCCTTTTTCTGCAGTAGTGGTGTGACGATTTGTCGCACGCGTTCTTCAAAAGGTTGTGCGCCGAGCAAGGCTGAAAGCTCGCGGTTACAGAGCTCAACAGCGTCCTGATGGGATGCTGTGTGCGCATAATGAGAGGGTTTGGTTAGCGCTTCTTCCTTGAATATCAGTGCGTTCCTTGGTTGCTCGAATTTGACCGGGCATTGAAAGAAGCTCTGGTATTCGGACGCGTAGGGCGGTGCGGGAAACTCCACCTGCACCTCTTGTATAAGGCTGCCTGATTCAGTAATCCATCCAGCCAGTTGATGCCAGCTGGCTAATATGCAATCAACCACGAAATAGTTGAAATCATTGTATGGGCTGATGGAGTAGAACTGCGCAATACCGCATCCATGCTCGATATAAAACCGACTGATGCCGCGCTTGTTTTCGCTACTCAGTCGCTCATAGTGAATCCAGAGTCTCAAGGCGGTTTCCAGATTGGCCGATGTCATGCTGGCGTGACCCGTTAGCCCCAGATGGGAAATTGTGATGCATGATCCCATTCTCAAACCCAGCTCGGGTAGTGTGAATTGTTGTATCAAGGCATGTCCCAGTCGCATGAATCTGGGAATACTGATTCGGGCTTTAGGAGTAGCCAGAAACTCTCTGGTAATCCCGAACTGCTGCATTGTTTCCTCAGGGTTAAATCCATGATCAAGCACCGCTCTGGACATGAGTTCGACATAATTAACCGAGATATCTCCTAGCTGCATGCGAGTATTTTGCCTCGTTTCTTGAGTGATTTGGTGTATTTTGAGGGTAAAAAAATGTTATTTGAAGACATTGTTAGATTAAGCGCATCATACTAATTTAGAGTCTTCATAAAAAGCAAAGGAGTCTCCGAAAAACGTCAGCATGACTATAATCGCTAGAAGGCGATTTTTCGGAGGTTTCATGATAAATGGGTGGGATTGCTGCCCTAAAAAAGAAAGTCAATTCAATAACAGTCTGTGAATCTGTTATATGTGTGATGAGAGGAGAAATTCATGTCGTCATCAGCACCTGGTCTTGCCAAGTATCCCAATTTGCTTTCCCCGCTGGATTTAGGGTTTACCACTCTGCGTAACCGGACTTTGATGGGGTCCATGCATACCGGATTGGAAGAGTCGCCGAATGGATTTAACCGGTTGGCGGCGTTCTATGCCGAGAGGGCTCGTGGAGGTGTGGGCTTGATTGTGACCGGAGGTATTGCGCCGAACCCTGAAGGTGCGGTGGCAAAAGGGGCGGCCAAAATGGATTCTCCTGAAGATGCTGAGCATCACAAAGTTATCACTCAGGCGGTGCACGAAGCTGGTGGTAAGATTTGTATGCAAATTCTGCACGCGGGCCGCTATGCCTACAATCCAAAACTGGTGGCTCCTTCTCCGGTGCAGGCGCCTATCAACATGTTTACCCCCCATGAACTCAGTACTGAAGAAGTTGATGAGCAGATCGACGCATACGCCAATTGTGCCAGGCTGGCCCAGGAAGCAGGCTATGATGGTGTGGAAATTATGGGGTCTGAAGGATACTTCATTAACCAGTTTATCGTCAGTCACACCAATAAGCGTACGGATAAGTGGGGCGGCAGTTACGAAAACCGTATTCAGATGCCGCTTGAGGTGGTTCGCCGTGTGCGTGCGGCGGTTGGTTCCGATTTCATTATCGTTTACCGCTTGTCCATGCTGGATTTGATTGAAGATGGCAGTACCTGGGAAGAAGTGGTCATGCTGGCAAAAGAGATTGAGAAAGCCGGCGCCACGATTATCAATACAGGTATTGGATGGCATGAAGCCAGGGTGCCAACCATTGCAACCATGGTGCCTCGGGCCGCATTTACCAAAGTCACCGCGAAACTGAAGAAAGAAGTGTCAATTCCCCTCGTGACGACCAACCGTATCAACATGCCGTCAGTGGCCGAGAAGGTTCTGGCTGATGGTGATGCGGATATGATTTCCATGGCTCGTCCATTCCTGGCGGATGCTGATTTTGTCGAAAAAGCGGCCCAGGATCTGGAGGGGGAAATCAATACCTGTATTGCCTGTAATCAGGCATGTCTTGATCACACTTTCCAGATGAAGCTGACTTCTTGTCTGGTGAATCCGCGTGCCTGCCATGAAACCGAGCTGGTGTATGTCAAAACCGCCGCGCCGAAAAAGGTGGCGGTCGTGGGCGCCGGGCCGGCAGGTCTGGCTGCGTCAACGGTCGCGGCTGAGCGCGGGCACCAAGTGACTTTGTTTGATGGGGCTGACAAAATTGGCGGTCAGTTTAATGTGGCGAAGCTGATTCCAGGCAAAGAAGAGTTCTATGAGACCTTGCGTTACTTCGACAATATGCTGAAGAAGCATAAGGTCGACGTGCGACTGAATACACGTGTGTCAGCTGAAGACTTAAAGGCGTTCGATGAAGTTATACTGGCGACGGGTGTCACTCCCCGTGTGCCGGATATTGAAGGGGTGGATCATCCGAAAGTGATCGGCTACCTGGATGCCTTGTTGCAGAGAAAGCCGGTTGGCCAGAAAGTGGCAGTGGTCGGCGCCGGTGGTATTGGCTTCGATGTGTCTGAATTTATCACGCATGAAGGAAAGTCTCCGAGCCTGGATGTGGATGCTTTCATGCGTGAATGGGGCGTGGATCTCTCTGTCGAACATCGCGGTGGTGTTAAAGGGGTGGAGGCCGAGGCGGTTGAAACGCCCAGAGAAGTCTTCCTGTTGCAGCGTAAAACTTCCAAGGTTGGAAAGAATCTTGGTAAGACGACTGGCTGGATTCATCGGACTTCTCTGAAGCACCGTCAGGTGAAAATGCTGTCTGGCTGTGAGTACGTGAAAATTGATGATGAAGGTTTTCATGTGAATGTGAATGGTGAAGCCAAATGTTTGCCTGTGGATACTGTCATCATCTGTGCCGGTCAGGATCCGTTGCGTGACCTGTATCAGCCCTTGGTGGATGCGGGCGTATCGGCGCATTTGATCGGTGGCGCGGATGTGGCCGCTGAGCTTGATGCCAAGCGGGCTATAAATCAGGGTAGTCGTCTGGCCGCTGAGATTTGATCAGCTCCGTTTGATGCCTGCCGGGGGCAATCTTTGGTTTTATGCCGAAGGTTGCCCCTTTCTTTTGGTGCTTATTCCTGTCTATTTAAGCCTTCCCGTTTTTGGTTCATCTCTATATACCCTTAATCTGTCGACACTCTCATACTGTTTGATTTCTTACCCTCAATAAATCTTCCGGCTTCAGTCTGAAAGACTGTGGATGCCAAGGTGTTGTTGACGGTGTGTGATGTCTTTTCATTTGCTGGTTAAGGGGTGTAGGCCAGAGGTGTTAATCTGTTCTGTTGTTGTCTTTAGATAATTTTCTTTCCCTGAGCATTACCTACGCTAAACTTTCTCTAAGTGTGCACTTTTGTAGGTGTCGCGTAGCTAACTGTATTTTTGGGGTAAATTACCCAAAAGCCGGACTGACAATGCGTCATTATCATGCTAGCTTTTACAGTCTCTTCGAAATAGGCAGGAGTCAGACGAAGGGAGTTTCATCTTTGTTCAGGTAATGTCTGCTGGTTGTAATTTGCAGACAATTCAGGAAATCGAAATGGCAAGGCCGATTAAAGACGATTACGAAGCCGTTCTCTTTCTGGAAGATCAATATGTCTCCAGACAAATGCGATACAGTGAGTTTGAGGCCATTCTGGATAATGTTGTCCCGTTGAGCGATCTGGTGGACACCGAAGTGAATGCCGTTTACATACAGATGAATCAACAACTGGCACCGCGGGCGTTAGTGTTTTTTAAGCTGTACTTTGATGAAGACGGTTTGGCGGACCCTGAGTGGAATGTGCCGTTGAAACGGCTGGCGTCAATCTCCGGATCGGGGCCGGACCTCGGAGGTGGACCCATTCGCCTTGCTTGTCGAAGTCAGTGCGCTATTTCCTGGCACCAAAGAGATCTGTGGGATCCGGATATGCGACCTGGAGGCAATGATTTCCAGGTGATCAAAAAGGCGCTGATAGAAAATCGTTTAAGTTTTGAAGTTGTACAAATGCAAGAAGAGGAAGTGCCAACGTTGCGGGAGGTTTCAGAAAAACCTTCCAGTAAGCGGAAGAATAAGCGTGAAGTCGATGAGGATATTCCTGTTCTGGTGCCTGAAGCTGTTCAGAAAAAACCAGATGCTGAAAGTGAAGCGCTTAAGGATCTTGAGAAGAAGCATCGTTTGAAACTGGCCAGAATACTGAAGGAGCAACGCCTACGTATCAAGACGCTGTCCAGTCAGCACGAAGCGGAAATTGAAGAGCGGGCTCGGATAAGTCGGATTGAAACCCAGGCTTATAAAAACAAGCAGCAGGAATTGGAGCAGAGCCTTAAGCAGACGCGGGTTTTGTACGAACAGACCAAAACCAAGCTGCAGAAAAGAAGTGATCAATTTTTAAATCTTCAGGACGATTTGACCAAACATCGGAAGAAGCTGGCATTGCTGGAAAAAGAACTGTCGGCTGCACTCCCTGGTGAAGAGGCTGAGAGATTAAAGCAACGGATGGAAGGGGAGTTGTCGATTCTCAAAGAGCAGCTGGACAGGCGTGAAGCAGAAATCTATTTTCGGAATGAGCGTGAAGAACAGCTACGGGCTGAAATTCAGAAGCTGAAAGAGGAATTGGATAACAGCGGTGACAGTCAGGTTTTGAGTCAGTTGTCTGAGTTGGACGTCGTATTTGTGGTCTATCACCCGGGGGCAGGACATTTGACCTTACCGGTGCAGGATATCAAGCGTTATATGGATAATCCCATTGCCTATGTGGCTGAGCGTTGTTCTGTTTCTGAGAAAGTGTATAAAGAATGGCTGGATCATTATGAGAAGCCTGCCTGTGATTTTCGGGTTCCCGGTCATGGTTTGTGTGGAAAGTCGATTAACAGAATTGCAGCCCCAAGTGATTATGTCCCCGGCGAAAGTAATCGTTGTGAAGAACATCAGGTAGGCTGATATCCGTTGATTGACCCACCTCTTATTATTCAGTCCGTCGATCTCAGTGCTATGCGGAAATACGGTCTGGAACTGTATATTGTCAGAGGGGATCTGACTCACCCGGACATATCCGGCAACAAGTGGTATAAGCTCAAGTACAATCTCAAGTACGCCATGGAGAAAGGCTATAAAGCTATCTTGAGTTTTGGTGGGGCCTATTCCAATCACCTCCATGCGCTGGCGGCTGCTGGCCATCAGTACCAGCTAAAAACCATCGGGGTGGTCCGGGGTCACTGGCGTACTGAGTATACGGCTACCCTGCAGGATGCCGTGAATTGGGGAATGCAGTTGGTGCCGGTGACTCACGAGGATTATCGACGACGTTATGATCAATCTTGGGTTGAAGAACAGCTGGCAAACTGGTTACAGGTGTCAGGTTTGGCTCAGGAAGGTGTGACTGGCAAAGAGGTGCTGGTGGTGCCTGAAGGAGGTAGCAACCGTGACGGTGTTCGTGGTGTCAGAGATTGGGCAGGAGAGATCTATTCCCGGTTTGATAGGCCTGTTACGATCGTTCTGCCGGTAGGAAGTGGCGGTACTATCGCTGGCTTTGCTGCTGAGAATTCTCGGCATCAAGTAGTAGGGATTTCAGTGGTAAAAGCCGCTGAGTCTCAACGGCAGACGGTTGAAGCTCTGTTGGCGGAGGGGCAGGGAGATGGGTCAAGCTGGGAAATTGTTTCGGGGTTTGAAGGTGCTGGTTACGGCAAGTGGGACCAGCAGCTTGTAACCAGTCTAAATGAAGTGAATCGGCAGGTGGGGATACCTCTTGAGCCTGTATACAGTGGCAAGGCTTTTCATGCCATGATGACATTGGCTGGCTCCGGCCATTTTAATACAGCGCAAGTGGTGTTTGTTCATACCGGAGGATTGCAGGGAGGTCGGAGTGAGCCTGCTCTGGAGTGGCTTGCATAGGCCGTTAATGGCGTCTTCTGCAGTGATTCAATAGCTTTGCCTTCCCATTGGTCGCTGACGATAAAGTATCGTTGTTTTTCCTCTAAAATATTTTTCCCGGACTCTTTCATGGCGGCGATCAAAATCGGTCGACCATCAGCCTCGTGAACCTGAGTCTGCAGTTCTTCAAAACTCAAAACATCTCTGTTGTCGCAGTGGGCTCTGCTTAACCATTTCAACTTGGGTAGTGCGACCCATTGATCACTGGTTGTTCTGATTTTGTTAAGATCGCATACAGGAAGCCATTCACCAAAGGCGGCTTTCGGGTGTGCGTGCGGTGGATAGGTCAGAGATTGGTTGAGAGGCTGGAATAGATAGCCCTTCATCAGGATCTGCTTGCTGGGCGGCGTAAGAATGCCCAAGTGTGCTAGAGCTTCAATACTCTCCGGGTGATCGGAAAGATGAATTTGTTGTTCAAGTAGCTTGTGGAGTTTCAGGTCGAGCCGGTCAATGGAATTGGGCCCGAACCAGGCAGAGGAGGCTTTCATGCTGCCAATTGAGCCTTCCGTAGCCTCGGCTGTGGCTGAGGTGCCAGTAGGCTTGGGAAGCCTGACTCCCAGGTAATACTTAACCGCAACTTCCTGGTGGATAACTTGGGTTCCGGCTTGTTCTCTGAGCAGGAAATCAAACTCTCCAAGCGTTTGCCGATTCTTCATCACCTGTAATCCGTGGGCGATCAGGTCGTGGGATTGGCTGTGTTCAATCAGAAATTTCCAAAGTGTTTCAAAGTAGGGGCCCAGAAAGCGGCTCTTCTGCTTCACTGCTTCCTGCAATTTCTCGCTGGGTATGGAGGGGGGCGGCAGCACCGGCGTGTCAGCATTGTATTGAGGGATTTCTATCAGTGAAGAACTGTTGATGACCCATTCGAGGTCTGCCTGTAGCTGTCTTGTGTCATCCAAAATACTGTCTTACCTGAGAAAAATTAATGAAGGATGACAGGATATTGGGAAGAACCTGTACGTGCAATCCTCTACAATGCGTCTGAAGTTGGTTACCATAAAGTGACAAATCACGTTTCTCTTGAATAGCCTAAGGGTATCTATGGAACAATTCAGAAACATTGGTCTGATCGGGCGGATGGGCAGTTCACAGGTTGTGGACACGCTAAAGCGGTTAAAGGCCTTCCTGTTCAGTGAAGGATATTCCGTCATTATTGAGGAATCCACCGCGGCAGTGATGCCGGGCCATGGCGCTCAGGTTTCCAGCAGGAAAATGCTGGGAGAGATATGTGATCTGGCAATTGTTGTCGGGGGAGATGGCAGTCTGCTGGGGGCTGCTCGTGCTCTGGCTGGTTCCAATGTGCCTGTTTTAGGGGTTAATCGCGGGCGTTTGGGCTTTCTGACCGACATCCTGCCGTCTGAGATCGAAGATCAGGTGGGAGAAGTGCTGAAAGGCAAGTATATTGAAGAATCCCGCTTTCTTCTGGATGCATACGTAAAGCGTGATGGCGAACCCATCGGTTATGGGTGCGGTTTGAATGACATCGTTTTGCATCCGGGGAAGTCCACCAGAATGATTGGTTTTGATCTGTATATTGAGGGACAGTTTGTCAACAGTCAGCGCTCAGACGGTTTGATTGTGACCACGCCCACAGGATCGACGGCCTACGCATTGTCTGCAGGTGGACCTATCATGCATCCAAGGCTGGATGCCGTTGCATTGGTGCCCATGTTTCCTCATACACTGAGTAGCCGACCGATAGTCGTCGACGGTAATAGCGAGATCAAGGTGATTATTGGTGACTATAACGAAACCTATCCCCATGTCAGTTGCGATGGTCAAACCCATATTACCTGTGCCCCCGGTGATACGGTCACCATTGGGAAGAAGCCTCAGAAACTGCGACTGATACATCCTATGAATCATAATTTCTATCAGATCTGCCGCGATAAGCTGGGGTGGTCAAGTAGTAAAAATGACGGAGTGTACTGACGGATGAGTGAAGTAGATACCGGATCAGAAGCAGGCCGTTTCAGTGGTTATGACTTTATCGGCGATGTGCACGGCTGTGCCAAAACGCTGGTAAAACTACTTGAAAAAATGGATTACCAGAAGATAAACGGCGTATTTCAGCATAAAGACCGCCAGGCGGTTTTTGTGGGCGATATTGTTGATCGTGGTCCTCGAATCAGAGAGGCGCTGCACGTTGTCCGGGATATGGTTGAGCATGGTGCTGCCCGGATTGTCATGGGAAACCACGAATATAATGCGCTGGGCTATTGTACATTGGCGCGACCGGGCAGTAATAAAACTTATCTGCGGGAGCATACCCCCCGGCATGAGCGCGTGATCAGGGAAACCCTGGAGCAGTTTGCGAATTATGGGCATGAGTGGAATCACTTTCTGGAATGGTTTATGACCCTTCCGATTCTGATTGATACACCAGAATTTCGCGTGGTGCACGCATGCTGGGATCATAAGCTGGTCGAGGATTTTTTGGAGATTCATCCGGATGCGGTCATTGATGAAGATTTTCTCCACGCTTCCACCGTCCGAGAAAGCTTTGCCGGCCATGTCATGGATCGTTTGCTCAGAGGCACAGACATGCCGCTTCCCAAAGGGTTGGCAATGAAAAGCGGGGATGGATATACCCGCACGTTCTTCCGTACCAAATTCTGGGCGGAAGATCCGCAAACCTACGACGACGTGGTGTTTCAGCCGGATGGTCTGCCCGAGGAGGTTCAGCACAGGCCTCTCTCTGACACTGAGCGATCCCGGCTGGTGTTTTATGGGCCGGATGAAGCGCCCTTATTTGTCGGACATTATTGGCTATCAGGAACTCCCCGACCGGTAAGAAAGAATATTGCCTGCCTGGATTACAGTGCAGTGAAGTACGGCAAATTGGTGGCCTATCGCATGAGTGGCGAGCGGGCTTTGAAGAAAGAGAATTTTGTCTGGGTGGATGTCTCAAGGGATATTCCGCCAGGGGCAGGGCTGAGTTATTAAGGCCGGTTAAACGAATGGAAAAAGTCCTCGAACTGGGGGTCGATGTGAATATCGAGCCCCTCTATCGTTATTTGCAATCACAACGAATTCCCATAAAGGTCTCGGAAGAATCCGGCAAACAAATTATCTGGGTAAATGATGCCAGCCTGCGGCCTATGGTACTGGAGGCGGCAAAAAGGTATCTGCAAGACACGCAACTGCAGGGGCAAGTGCAGGATTGGTTTCAGGGTCGTCAGGTGGCGACACCGTCACTATTGGCAAGGCTTGCCGGTTATCCGACTATCGTCTGTCTGCTGATCAGTTTACTCATTACAGCCGTCTGGACAGGGTTTGGCGAATTTGACTCGCATCGCTATTTTCTCTTCCTGGACAGGTATGCCTTTCCTTTTCCTCTAATGGCCTCCCCGATGGAGGGGATCCGTTTTCTGTTTCAGGAAGGGGACTACTGGCGTCTTATCGCTCCTGCCTGGTTACATTGGGGCGTGATGCACTGGCTGTTTAACTCCCTGGGGGTGTGGGTTTTTGGGCGTAGCCTGGAACGCTATATGGGGGTGTTTGGTTTACTGACTCTGGTCTTTGTCACCGCATTGATTTCCAATGTCAGTCAGTTTTTTGCCAGCGGGCCGGGGTTTGCCGGCTTTTCCGGTGTGGTATATGCCATGATCGGGGTCCATGCGGCAGGAATGATACTCGCGCCCAAAAAGGGAATATGGGTCCACCAGAGTTTAGTTGTGCTAAGTGTTCTATGGATGTTTGCCGGAATCTTTGGCGTGTTTGATCTGTTCGGTCTTCATTTGGCCAATATGGCGCATTTTATGGGGTTTGTTTGTGGGGTAGTGGCAGCGGGTCTGATGCTGATATTTAAAAAGCGTTGATGATTGTCGAGCTGGGCTCGCTCTGATATTTCCTTGGTGAATTCTGAAAATCAGATTGAGATAAAAGAAGCTGAAAAAAACGAGGGGGGAAAGCTGCAAGAACGACCGTTGTGATGGCGGTGATCCTAACAACGCAGCTTTCGTCTCTCCCTCTAAATATGCTGTGAATACTCTGATGAGAGTTTGTGTGGGATCAAACACACAATGCAAATGATAATGATTTGCAATTGTAAGTCAACACTTTTTTTGTGCTAACTGGTTTTTTATGTTGAATGGCCACAATCTACATGCGAGGTGAATTGGCCAGACGGGTAAAATGACTAATAGGGCTATTTGTATTGCAGGGTTATTTGTATAGCGGGATAAAAGAGAGCTGGGGCTTTGTGGTATAGTTCCGCTCCAGTTTCCGGTTAATGTTTCCTGCAGGAGAAACCATGTCCTTTGTTGAAGTCGCGAAGAATCTTACACCTGAAGTTTATGAGTCGCTGAAGCGTTCCCTGGAACTGGGGCGCTGGCCGGATGGACGCTCACTGACGACAGAGCAAAAACAGATTTGCATGGATGCTGTTATTGCCTATGAAGCGGCCAATAATGTACCGGAAGAGCAGCGGGTAGGGTATATCGCCCGCGACAAACCCACTCCTTGTGCAGAGAAAGCAGGTAATCAGCCCGCATCTGGTGTCTGGACGCCTGGCGGGAACGACACCCGTCACTGATCGCCACATAGGCAAAATTTATTCAATTGAATGGCACTATCTGTGGGGCACAGGTCCTGAATGGCTGCCATCCTGAGCGATTGCCAAGCCGTGAGCAGGCTTAGGGAGTCGCCGACATATAATCAAAAGAACGACACAGCGACGGGGTACTCATGTATACCTGTCAGTCGCTGAATATATGAGGTGATACTTTGACAGATACAGTGCAAGGCTGCCTGGAAAAAATGGGCAGCCGCCTGAACTCTGAGCCAGGAATGCCGGTGGATTACCAGATGATCATCGGTGACGAGCGTATTGACCTGAACCCGAGTCTTGGAAAGACGGTCGAACTCAAATTCAGTGGTAATATCTTCTGCAGTCATTGTGGGCGTAAAACCAAAAAGAGCTTTAGTCAGGGATTCTGCTTCCCATGTTTCAAGAAACTGGCACGATGCGATTCCTGCATCATGAGTCCGGAAAAATGTCACTATTTTGAGGGTACTTGTCGTGAGCCGGAATGGGGTGAAGCTCATTGTATGGTTCCACATGTTGTCTATCTGGCAAACTCGTCAGGATTGAAAGTGGGGATTACCCGGAAAACCCAGATACCCACTCGTTGGATTGATCAGGGGGCAGCACAGGCACTGCCGATTCTGGAAGTGCATAACCGACGCATGTCCGGCCTGGTGGAAGACCTTCTCCGATCAGAACTCAATGATCGTACTCACTGGCAAGCGATGCTCAAAGGCGCCCCTGAGCCACTGGATTTGTTGGCTGAGCGTGATAGATTATTCGCGACCTTTGATCAGGGAGTTTCACAGTTGATTCAGACGGAGCAGGGTGCAGAAGTGACAAAACTTTTAGACGCAGAAAGCCTGGAGATCGCTTATCCTGTCCTCGAATATCCTGTCAAAGTAAAAAGTATTAATCCGGAAAAGATCCCGGAAGTCAGTGGTACGCTTCTGGGGATTAAGGGACAGTACCTGATTCTGGATACGGGATGTATCAATATTCGTAAATTCACTGCATTCGAAGTGGAATTTAAAGCGGCATCGTGAACCGGTATGATCCCGGGCAATGGTCGGGTACTGGTTTAAGACATAAAACCAAGATGAATCAGAAGATCACAGCATGAAAGAAAGCCAGCCAAGAACTATTTATCTGAAAGATTATCGTCGACCTGATTTCCTGATTGATGAAACCCATCTGAGGTTTCAGCTGTTTGAGGATGGCGCCCGGGTGACTTCCCATCTGCACATCCGCCAGAATCCTGATGCGGTGGATTTTCGTAACGTACTGCGGCTGGATGGCGTGGACCTGGAACTTCAGCATCTGGTACTTGATGGTCGTGAGTTGCAGCCCAATGAGTATGTTCTGGACGAAGATGGGCTGACTCTGGAAAGACTGCCCAAGGCATTTGTGCTGAATGTGGTGACCTGGATCAAGCCTCAGGAAAATACCTGTCTTGAGGGGCTGTATCGATCCAGTTCTATGTTCTGCACTCAATGTGAAGCGGAAGGTTTTCGCCGGATCACCTACTATCTGGATCGTCCGGATGTGATGTCCAGGTTTACGACAACCATTGAAGCGGAAAAAGACCGTTATCCTGTTCTGCTATCCAATGGGAACCCGATCGAAAGCGGTGAGTCAGATAATCGTCATTGGGTAACCTGGGAAGATCCGTTCAGAAAGCCATGTTATCTGTTTGCTCTGGTCGCTGGGAATCTTGAGTTTGTTGAATCCCATTACGACACCATGTCCGGGCGTCGCGTTCAGTTACGCATATATGTGGAGCCTCATGACCTGGAAAAATGCGATCATGCGATGGATTCGCTGAAGCGTTCCATGAAGTGGGATGAGGAAGTTTACGGCCGGGAATATGACCTTGATATCTTCAATATCGTGGCCGTGAGTGATTTCAACATGGGGGCGATGGAAAACAAGGGACTGAATATATTCAATTCCTCCTGTGTCCTGGCCAATCCAAAAACGGCGACGGATGCGACTTTCCAGAGAGTAGAAGCTATTGTTGCTCATGAATACTTCCACAACTGGTCAGGGAATCGGGTGACCTGCCGTGACTGGTTTCAACTGAGTCTCAAGGAAGGATTTACTGTTTTCCGGGATTCAGAGTTTTCGGCTGACATGCATTCCCGTGCGGTGAAGCGGATTGAAGATGTGAATCTGCTGCGAACTGCGCAATTTGCCGAAGATGGCGGGCCCATGGCGCACTCGGTACGTCCGGATTCCTACATGGAAATCTCCAACTTCTATACCCTGACCGTTTATGAAAAGGGCGCTGAAGTTGTTCGTATGCTGCATACCTTGCTTGGGGCTGAAAAGTTTCGCGAAGGGAGTGATCTGTATTTTGAGCGCCATGATGGTCAGGCGGTGACAACTGATGATTTCGTCGCCTGCATGGAGGAGGTCAGTCAACGGGATCTGACTCAGTTCCGTCGCTGGTATAGCCAGTCGGGAACACCCAGAATTGTTGTGACGGACGAATACGATGAGGCCAGCCAGGTTTATCGGCTTCATGTTTCTCAATCCTGTCCACCTACGCCGGGGCAGGAGGTGAAAGAACCGTATCATATACCCATGAAACTCGGACTGGTGGGTAGTGATGGTCAGGATCTTGCCATTCCCTTTGCCAATGATGTGATTGAGCTTACTCAGTCTGAACAGACGTTTGAGTTTTCTGATGTGTCTTCCCGGCCGGTTCCTTCACTTTTCCGGCACTTCTCTGCGCCGGTAAAGATTGATTACGGTTACACCCGTGAACAGCTGACCTTCCTGATGTCCCATGACAGTGATGGTTTCAACCGCTGGGATGCTGGGCAACGGCTGGCAACCAGTGTGTTGCAGGACATGATGGAGGCCTCTCTGGCAGGTGAAGCTCTTCAGGTCGATCAGGCCTATCTGGAGGCATTCAGATCAGTGCTGGAGGATAAAGGCGACGATTATGCCATGCTGGCCAAAATGATGGCGGTTCCCAGTCTTTCTTTCCTGGCAGAGCAGAGTGATGTCATCCATGTGGATGCCTTAATCGACGCTAGAGAAACTTTGCAGAAAAGGCTTGTGGCTGAATTTGAATCGTTGATCGTGGAGCGCTATCAGGTGCTGGATTCGTCGATGAAAGGGACGGGGACAGATAGTCTGACCATGGGGATGCGGTCATATAAAAATGCCTTACTAATGCTGCTGGCGGCAGGTGGAAGTGAGTCCGTGGGCGATCTGGCCCATAGGCAATTCCGGGCCGCTGAGAATATGACTGACGAACTTTCGGCGTTAAATGCTCTGGTGACAGCGGCGAGCGAACAGGCGGCACAGGCGCTGGAGGCTTTCTATCAGCGCTGGCACAAGGATGCGCTGGTCATGGAAAGCTGGTTCAGCGTGCAGGCGGCGAGTGACGCCTATGGATCTCTGGAAAATGTAAAAGCACTGACAGAGCATGATCTGTTCTCAGAAAAGAATCCAAACAAAGTGCGCTCAGTGGTTGGGGTCTTTGCAGGCCAGAACTGGAAGCAGTTTCATCAGGCGGATGCCAGTGGCTATGAATTTCTGGCGGACTGGATACTGAAGCTGAATAAACTGAACCCTCAGATTGCCGCACGTCTCGTAACGCCTCTCACGCGCTGGAAGCGTTATGAGCCCGCTCGTTCAGAAGCCATGAAGAGTAGTCTGGCCAGAATTGCCCGTGCGCCCGATTTGTCAAAAGATGTTTATGAAGTCGTAAGTAAGAGTCTTAAATAGGCTCTTTCTTGCGTCGATTTGTTAATAAATATCAATATTTGGTTACTAAATGAATAGCGATTCTGATAGACAATCACGGTCACATGGTTAAGCTATTCAATATCAACAATTTGCGAGCCTGTCTGCGAGCAATTTGCAAACAGCTCTGTGGTTAGGCCCGGAGCTGTTATAAGTCCAATAATAATAACGATTCAACGAATAATAACAAAAGCATCACTATGGGTACTTGTTCTGGGAGCTCGGGTTCGAGTCTCTGAGTCTGAATGCCCTTTAAAGACCTACGAGCAGGATACACATGTCTATGAACCATAAAAAAATAATACTTGGTGGTCTGTTGGCATTTGCCTTTTCCTCCACCAGTGTGCACGCTGAAGTATCCGCCGCAGAAGCGGCAAGACTAGCGAAAGATCTGACTCCGTTTGGAGCTATCAGGGATGGTAATGGAAAGGATATTCCCAAATGGGATGGTGGGATAACCGAGCCACCGGCAGAATACCAGCGGGCTGGTCAGCACCACCCGGATCCATATAAGGCCGACAAGCCGATTGCGACAATTACCGCGCAGAATATGGACAACTATAGTGCCTATATGACCGAGGGTCTGAAAGCGCTTTTCCGTACTTACCCTACCACTTTTAAAATCCCCATTTATGAAACCCGACGTTCACACTCGGCGCCTGAATGGGTTTATAAGAACACTGCTGAGAATGCTAGCCGGGCGAAGTTGAGCAAAGACGGTAATGGTATCTCAGGTGCCTATGGGGGCATACCGTTTCCTATTCTTCACGGAGCCAATGACCGGCAAGCGCTGCAGGCCATTTGGAATCATCTGACTCGCTGGCGGGGTATTTTTGTGACTCGTCGTGCTGCCGAGGCGGCGATTCAGCGCAATGGGGAATACAGCCTGGTCAACTCTCAGCAGGAAGTGTTCTGGAATATGTATAATCCGGAAATTGACCACAAAGGTCTGAAAAATACATTGTTCTATTACCTGTCTTTCACCATTTCACCCGCACGTCTTGCTGGTGGGGCGGTACTGGTGCATGAAACTCTTGATCAGGTGGAGGAGCCCAGACAGGCGTGGGGCTATAACGCTGGGCAGCGTCGGGTCAGGCGTGCTCCCAATCTGGCATACGACTCACCCATTGCCGGTGCTGACAATTTGCGAACTGCAGATGATACCGATATGTTCAACGGTGCCCCCGACCGTTATAACTGGAAGTATGTCGGACTTAAGGAAATGTATATTCCTTACAACAGTTTTGAGTCTGCACAGGCTGGTCTGAAGTATTCTGATTTGCTGGGAATTTCCCACGTTAATCCAACCTATACTCGTTTTGAAAAGCATCGGGTTCATGTTGTTGAGGCGACCTTGAAGGAAGGCGCGCGGCACATTTATTCCAAGCGGGTCTTTTATATTGACGAAGATAGCTGGAATATCGCCCTGATTGACCAATATGACGGTCGGGGAGATCTGTGGCGTGTGAGCATGGCTCTGCTGAAGAACTATTATGAGCTGCCAGGGACATGGACGGCGCTGGATGTATTCTATGATCTGCAGGCCAGGCGTTATCATGTTCAAGGACTTGATACTGAGGAGCGCTCCACTCTGGTGTTTACCAACGAAGTGCCCGACCGCCGGTATTTTAGTCCGCAGTCGCTTCGACGCCGCGGCAAACGCTAGTTAAATCAAGTCATCTCCGTATTGATGTGACGTAAAAATAACAAGCTTATCTCTTCAGGTAAGCTTGTTATTGCATGGGCTTTTACTATCTTTTTTAGTGAGCGATCAAAAGCTTGTCGGAGATTATTTGGCATGATTCACCAGCGGTCGGCTCAACATTCCGACTGTTTCTAATACCTATAATAGCGCGACATTGATAAAAAACGCACTTATAACAACTACGCTAACACGAAGGCTGAATGGAATGAGGTACAAAACACCATTACGAAATTTCCTCGCTGTATGTGCACTTGGTCTTTCCATCGGATATGCATGGGCTGAAGATCCAGATGTGCTTGAGACTCCGGCCATGGAAACCGAACTCGCGACAGAGAACCTGTTATTGGATGTTGCTTCGGCAGGTAGCCGGTTGGTTGCAGTGGGGCAGCGTGGTCATATTATTTATTCGGATAATGAAGGCCAAAACTGGACTCAGGCGACCGTACCGGTATCGACACTGATTACGGCGATACATTTTGCCGATGAAAAGACCGGTTGGGCGGTTGGTCACGGCGCTGTCGTTCTGCATACGAAAGACGGTGGCGAAACCTGGGTGAAGCAGTTTGATGGAACGGTTGCCAATGAGATGGTAATCGCACAGGCGCAAAACAAAGTAACCCGACTCGAAGAGGAACTGGATGCTGCTGATGAGGCAGATCTTTCCGACCTTGAGTTTCAGCTTGAGGAAGCCCAGTTTGCGCTGGAAGATGCCGAGTTTGACGCAGATATCGGGCCCAGCAAGCCACTGCTTGATGTCTGGTTCAAGGATAATCAGGTGGGCTTTGTGGTTGGGGCATATGGATTTTTCTTTAAAACAGAAGATGGCGGAGAGACCTGGTCTAACTGGGGTGCACGTTTGGATAACTTTGAGCGATTTCATCTGAATGCCATCAATCAGGTTGCAGGTGGGGCGTTGTTCATTGCGGGAGAGGCTGGGATCGTTCATCGTTCGACAGATCTGGGAGATACCTGGGAAATGCTGGAGAGTCCCTATGACGGCTCTCTTTTTGGTGTTAGCGGTAATGGGAATGTGAACGAGGTTCTTCTCTACGGCTTGCGAGGACATCTTTTCTATTCACAGGATGTTGGTGAGTCATGGGAGCAGGTGAGCTCTGATGCAGACCAGACTCTGATGGCTATTGCTGTCGGGGATAAAGGCAGGCTCGCGGTTGTCGGGAATTCTGGTGTGATGATGCTCAGCAGCAATTATGGCGAAACCTTCCGGACGCATACGCGAGATGATCGTCTGGCGTTGCTGGGAGCCAAGTTTCTCTCTTCAGACAAATTGCTCCTGGTAGGCGAGGGTGGTGTCAGCATCGTAAGCGGAATCAGCGATCTGAACTAAGAGAATATTCGATATCAAGCCAATAAAAAATTTATATGACAGGGGAAACCTGAATGTCGAAAAAGTTACATGATCAGGGTGATCATTATATCCTGACGCCCAAGGCGGAGCCTCTTCTGGAACGGTTGGTCTTTAATAACCGTTTTTTTATTCTTATTGCCTTTCTTTGTATAACTGTCTATCTGGCTTACAGCGCATCCCAAATCAAACCGGATGCCAGTTTTGAACGTCTGATTCCTCTTGAGCATCCGTTTATCCAGAATATGCTGGAGAACCGTGATGATCTTCAGAATCTTGGTAACTTCGTCAAGATTGCCGTAGAGGCAAAAGAGGGGACCATATTTGAAGAGCGCTATATGGAAACCCTGAAGCAGATCACGGATGAGGTCTTTTACCTCGGTGGTGTGGACAGGTCGGGGGTGAAATCTCTATGGACGCCGAATGTCCGCTGGGTGGAAGTGACCGAGGAGGGCTTCCAGGGCGGTACGGTAATTCCTGACGGTTACAGTGGTGACAAGCGAAGCCTTGATGATCTGCGTCAGAATATTCTGAGATCCGGGGAAGTTGGGAGCCTGGTGGCGGATAATTTCAAGTCCACGATTATTTACGCACCTCTGCTGGAGGTTGATCCTGACACAGGAGAGTCTCTGGATTACGAGGCTTTTTCAATAGAGCTTGAAGCCAAGATTCGTGATAAGTATCAGGCACAGAATCCCAACATTAATATTCGCGTGATCGGCTTCGCCAAGAAAATTGGTGACCTGATTGAGGGTATTGGTGCCATTGCTAAATTTGCTGGTATTACAGTTGGGCTGACACTCATTCTGTTGTTCGGCTATTCCCGTTGTTGGTCGGGCACGCTAACACCGATATTCGCTTCCATTGTGGCGGTTATCTGGCAGTTGGGTATTTTGCGTCTGCTGGGGTATGGTCTGGACCCGTATTCCGTTCTGGTCCCATTCCTTGTCTTTGCTATCGGTATCAGTCATGGCGTACAGATTGTGAATGCTATGACAATCGAGTCGGCGCGTGGGTTCGATGCCATGACCTCGGCTCGACTTGCATTTCGCGGGCTGTATATCCCGGGTATGCTGGCACTGGTCAGTGACGCCATGGGCTTTCTGACATTGCTGTTCATCAAGATCGATGTCATCAAGGATCTGGCGGTTGCCGCCAGTATTGGTGTGGCGGTGATTATTATCACCAATCTTGTGCTGCACCCGATTATTCTCTCCTATGTTGGTATTACCAAGCGTGGAGTTCGTTATATCCAGAAAAGCGATGAAAACACGGATCGTAAATGGCATTGGATGTCTTACTTTGCCCATCCGTCTGTGGCACCTATTTCTATCCTTATAGCTGCTGTAGGGACGGGGCTCGGGATCTATTACAAGCAGGACCTGAAAATAGGAGACCTCGACAGAGGAGCGCCAGAACTGAGGCCGGATAGTCGTTACAATCTGGATAATGATTATATCATTTCCAACTACAGTACCAGCTCTGATGTATTGGTGGTTATTGTTAAAACCGGTACCGAAGGCTGCTCCAGTTATCCGGTCATGAAAGCGATGGACCGTCTGCAGTGGAAGCTGGAAAATACGTCCGGTGTCGAGTCAACGGCTTCTCTGGTGACGGTGTCAAAAATCGTGACCAAAGCGCTGAATGAAGGGAATTTTAAGTGGTATGAATTATCCCGAAATCAGCAAATTATCAACTCATCCATTCAGAGAGCGCCCTCGGGTCTGATCAACTCTGACTGTAGTCTCACGCCTTTGTTTGCGTTCCTCGAAGACCATAAGGCTGAAACTCTGCAGCGGGTTGTGGGCGTGGTGGAAGAATTTGCCAACGAGAACAATAACGAAGACATGCAGTTCCTGCTTGGGGCGGGGAATGCCGGGGTTGATGCTGCGACCAATCAGGTGATTTCCAAAGCCAAGGACCTGATGCTGTTTTTTGTGTATGCCGTTGTCAGTATTCTGTGTTTCCTGACATTCCGTTCGCTTAGAGCGGTTGCCTGTATTGTTATTCCGTTGGGGCTGACATCAATCCTGTGTGAGGCGCTGATGGCGCAAATGGGGATTGGTATCAAAGTGGAGACGCTGCCGGTGATCGCATTGGGAGTTGGTATCGGCGTAGATTACGGTATCTACATATATACCAAATTCGAGCATTATCTACTTGAAGGGAAGACGCTACAGTCTGCATACTTTGAAACTCTGCGTTCTACCGGTAAAGCTGTCATGTTCACCGGTGTGACGTTGGCAATTGGTGTTTGTACCTGGATATTTTCTCCCATCAAGTTCCAGGCAAACATGGGGCTTTTGCTGTTCTTCATGTTCCTGTGGAATATGATTGGGGCGCTTTGGTTGTTGCCGGCGCTGGCCCGCTTCCTGCTGAAGCCTGAAAAAATGGTAGCCAAGGCCAGGGCAGCCGAGGCTGTTTAATATAGGATACTTTGCGCTGGCAACAGGTAGCGCGGGAAACAGATGACACTGGAACAGGTGGTAGTGACGTAATGAAACGAGTGGTCATTGGAGTCTTATTCGTATTGCTGGGTCTGTCATGTCAGGGATTCGCTGCGGATGTCTCACACGTCACTATCGCCACTGGTAATGAAACCGGTGTTTATTTTCCAACCGGCGGCGCTATTTGCCGGTTGGTAAATAAAAACAGCAAGGAAAACGGTTTTCGCTGCTATGTCGAAAGTACAGAAGGGTCCCCTTTTAATCTCAGAGCTCTGAGAGCAGGTGAGGTGGATTTTGCTGTTGTGCAGTCAGACTGGCAGTACCATGCTTATTATGGATCAGGCATATTCAAAGAGGCTGGTGAAAATAAGTCCCTGAGATCAATATTTGCCATCCATCCAGAAGCTTTTACGGTTGTGGCCAGAGCCGATGCCAAAATCAAGACTTTTGAAGACATTAAAGGTAAGCGGGTTAATGTCGGTAGTGAAGGTACTGGGCAGAGAAGCACCTTGGAAGTTTTGATGCAGGCTTATGGCTGGACCTTGAAGGACTTTAAGGAAGCGACAGAAATAAAAGCGATAGAACAGCCTAGGGCGCTCTGCGCAGATGATATCGATGTGATGCTGTATGTAGTCGGGCATCCCAGTGGTGCGGTGAAAGAGGCGACGACGTTATGCGACAGTGTCCTGGTGCCAGTGAAGGGGGATCAGGTTGAGCAGTTAATTAAGACCCATACATATTATCGCCATGCCTCCATTCCCCAGGGAATGTACAAAGGTACGGATAAAACCATCGAAACCTTTGGTGTAGGTGCAACATTCGTAACTACAACGGAGGTCTCGGATCAGGTGGTTTATGCGGTAGTGAAAGCGGTCTTTGAAAACTTCGATCTGTTCAGGCGGTTGCACCCGGCCTTAGCCAATTTGAAGAAAGAGCAGATGGTGCTGGATAGTCTTACCGCCCCTTTGCATTCAGGGGCAGAGAAGTACTATCGGGAAATTGGGCTGCTGAATCAGTAAATAAGAGCAGGTCGCTCAGGTGCTTTTTTTCAGTTTCTTGTTCAGGTTGTCCCACAGCAGCTGGTAGGCAAGATTTCCTACGCTACGAAAAGCAAACTCACCAACCGGTGCCCGGAATTCCCCCATTTTTTCAATATCACTGCAGTATGGAATATAACCTAGCGGGCGTTTTCCAATAAGTTTCTGACATTTATCTGAAAACTCCCGGTGAAGGTTTTTGCGGCGGTCAATCATCGTGAGTACCGGATAGAGCTTTTGGGTTGGGATGTTCTTTTCCTTCATGATCTCTTCCATGTTCCGGTATGTCTCAAATGACAGGTGGGTGGGGACCGCCGGCGCCAATACCAAGTCACTTGCGGTCAGCACTTCCAATGCCAGCTCTGAAAAAGAAGGTGGGCAGTCGAGAATGATGACCTGATATATCTCCCCCAGCGCCGATAGCCATTGTCTGACTTGGTTGCCATGACTCCGGGAAAGCAGGACATCAAGATTTCTGTAGGAAATGTCCGATGGAATGATGTCCAGGTTGTCAAAAGGAGACTCATGAATCAATTCGGAGAGAGGGACCTTGTCTTTTACCAGCTTGGTTACTTTGAGTTTCTTCTTCTGGCTGATGTTGTAATACCAACTGGCGGCTGCCTGTGCGTCGAGATCCCACAATAGTGTCCGGTATCCCTGACCAGCACTGTAGTAGGCTAGATTTACTGCGGTGGCGGTTTTTCCAACACCACCTTTAAGGTTGTATACGGCGACGACTTTCATTGAGGCCTTGCTCCTTGGGCTCTGTTTTATAATGTAATTTTCCTAGAATAGCTTCTGGGAATAGTATCTCAACATTTAAGTTGGTAGAATCACCAGCCCATTTTTTAACGACAAGTGATCTTTGGTACGGATCACCACTGTAAAGGATACGACTATGCCTGTAATTACCTTACCTGACGGAAGCCAGCGCGAATTTGCCAATCCTGTTTCTGTTTTCGATGTAGCCAGTGACATTGGGCCTGGCCTAGCCAAGGCGGCCCTGGCTGGTAAAGTGGATGGTACGCTGGTTGATACCTCTCATGTCATGGAGAGTGACTGCCAGTTGGCGATTATCACCGAACGTGATCAGGAGGGAGTGGATGTTATCCGTCATTCCTGTGCTCACCTTTTGGCGATGGCTGTAAAAGAACTATTTCCGTCTGCCCAGGTGACTATCGGACCGGTAATTGAAGACGGTTTTTACTACGATTTTGCTTTCGAGCGTCCGTTCACGCCGGAAGACCTGGCTAAAATCGAAGCTCGAATGAAAGAGCTGTCTGATGCCGATTTCCCTGTCAGTCGGTCTTTGATGTCCCGTGCTGAAGCAGCAGAGCTGTTTCATAAGATGGGCGAAGAGTACAAGGTTGAGATTATCAAGGATATTCCCACCGAAGAGAATTTATCCTTTTATTCCCAGGGCGATTTCATTGATCTGTGCCGTGGCCCCCACGTACCCTCCACGGGCAAAATAAAAGCCTTCAAGCTGACTAAAGTCGCGGGAGCCTACTGGCGTGGTGATTCCAATAACGCCATGTTGCAGCGTATATATGGGACTGCCTGGGGGAATAAGAAAGATTTAAAAGCTTATCTTCACCGAATTGAAGAAGCTGAAAAGCGTGACCACCGAAAAATTGGCAAAAAGCTGAATCTGTTCCATATGCAGGAAGAGGCGCCAGGTATGGTTTTCTGGCATGCTGACGGCTGGACGCTGTATCAGGCTGTTGAGCAGTATATGCGCAGGCAGCAGCTGAAACACGGATATCAGGAAATCAAAACTCCGCAGGTGGTAGAGCGGTCATTGTGGGAGAAGTCCGGTCACTGGGAAAAGTTCCGTGAGGATATGTTTACCACTCAATCGGAAGATCGTGACTATGCTATCAAGCCAATGAACTGTCCATGTCATGTGCAGGTCTTCAATCAGGGGTTGCGCAGTCATAAGGATCTGCCTCTAAGGCTGGCTGAGTTCGGTTCCTGTCATCGTAATGAGGCCTCTGGCGCCCTTCACGGGTTGATGCGTGTTCGGGGATTTACCCAGGATGATGCTCATATTTTCTGTACAGAAGATCAGATCCAGGCTGAAGTAAGCCGCTTTATCGATTTTCTGCACGAAGTCTATGAGGACTTTGGCTTTAACGAAATCATTTACAAGCTTTCTACTCGTCCTGAGAAGCGTGTTGGCTCAGATGAAAGCTGGGATAAAGCGGAAAAAGCCCTGGCTGAGGCGTTGGATGCGAAGAATCTGCCATGGGATGAACTTCCGGGTGAAGGCGCGTTTTATGGTCCAAAGATTGAGTTCTCATTGAAAGATTGTTTGGGAAGGCTCTGGCAGTGTGGTACTGTCCAGGTAGACTTTTCCATGCCGGGTCGACTGGGGGCTAAATATGTCGCCGACGATCAAAGCCGAAAAGTGCCGGTTATGTTGCACCGTGCAATATTGGGATCGTTTGAGCGATTTATCGGAATTTTGATTGAAAACTATGAAGGGGCATTTCCTGTTTGGTTGGCTCCAACCCAGGTTTCAGTGTTGAATATTACCGATAATCAGGCCGAATATTGTAAAAAAGTTACACAAATGCTCAATGAACAGGGCTTTAGGGCACATCTGGACTTGAGAAACGAGAAGATCGGCTTTAAAATTCGCGAGCATACTTTGAACAAAGTGCCCTATCTGGTCGTAATCGGCGATAAAGAAGTAGAAGCACAAACACTGGCTATCCGGACTCGCCAAGGGGAAGACCTTGGAACGATGTCCTTTTCTGCGTTTTCTGAAATGCTCCAAGAGAATGTTGCATTGCGCAGTCGGGGACAGGCTATCGGGAAGACGTCATAGTTTCTTCCCGGTATTAAAGAAAGTCTGTTAGCTGGATCTGTTCACATTGAAATGGAGAGATTGATATTAAGCGCAACACGCCACAAGGCAAAGATCGTCCAAAAATAAATGAAAACATTACCGCTACAGAGGTCCGCCTGATTTTATCGGACGGTACCCAGGTGGGAATTGTTCCTCTGAGCGAGGCCTTGGAAAAAGCTGAACAGGAATCTCTGGATCTTGTGCAGATAGCGGATGCAGATCCGGTAGTGTGCAAGGTCATGGACTACGGCAAGAAGATCTTCGAAGAGAAGAAACAGAAAGCCGCAGCCAAGAAAAAGCAGAAACAGACTCAAGTTAAAGAGATGAAGTTTCGTCCAGGGACGGAAGAAGGGGATTATCAGGTAAAACTGCGCAACCTGATACGTTTCCTTGAACACGGGGATAAGGCCAAAGTATCGATTCGCTATCGCGGTCGGGAAATGGCTCACCAAGAGCTCGGCATGCAACTGCTGCAAAGGATCGAAAAGGATCTGGAGGAGTTTGGTGTCGTCGAGCAAAGGCCCAAAATGGAAGGGCGTCAGGCAATGATGGTGTTGGCCCCGAAAAAGAAAAAGTAACGCCCTCAGCTCATCACTGAGGATACCAGCGTTATACATTTATCATTTTATGAATGCGGAGTTATTCTAATGCCTAAGATGAAAACCAAGAGCTCGGCTGCCAAGCGGTTCAAAAAAACTGCTAACGGTTTCAAGCATCGTCAATCCTTCACCAGTCACATCCTGACTAAGAAGAGCACTAAGCGTAAGCGTCACCTGCGTCCTAAAACTCAGGTTCACGTCGCTGATGTTCCATTGGTCAAGCGTATGCTGTGTCAGTAATTTATTGTCATCATTGATTCGGAAGGATTGAAAATATGCCTCGAGTAAAACGTGGTGTGACGGCACGTGGTCGTCATAAAAAAGTTTTAAAACAAGCCAAGGGTTACTACGGTGCGCGTAGCCGCGTATTTCGTGTAGCCAAACAGGCGGTTATCAAAGCAGGTCAGTACGCCTACCGTGACCGTCGTCAGCGTAAGCGTCAGTTCCGTGCTCTGTGGATCGCCCGTATCAACGCCGGTGCGCGTGACAATGGTCTGTCTTACAGCCGTCTGATTGCCGGTTTGAAGAAAGCCAATATCGAAATCGACCGTAAAGTTCTGGCTGATCTGGCCATGAATGAAAAAGCAGCTTTTGCTGTTGTCGTCGAGAAAGCGAAAGAGGCCCTGGCTTAATCTACATAGTCAGCAGTACTTGTTGATGAAAACTCAATAGGGGAAAGGGGCGACTCTTCCCCTATTTTTGTTTCTTGGAGCAATCAATGGAGAATCTTGAAGGTATCGTTGGCCAGGCCAAAGATGCGATTACTCAGGCAGGCAGTGAGCAGGCTCTTGAACAACTGCGTGTTGAGTACCTTGGTAAGAAAGGGTTGATTACCCAGCAGTTGAAGGAACTGGGTAGACTGGAGCCGTCAGAGCGACCAGCAGCTGGTGCCCGCATTAATGAGGCGAAAGTTCAGGTTCAGGACCTGATAAACTCAGCTAAATCCACCATGGCTGAAAGAGTGGAGGCAGAGAAGCTGGCCTCTGAATCGATCGATGTGACCTTGCCAGGTCGCACGCAATCGCAAGGATCGATTCACCCTGTCACCCGAACCATGCAAAGAATTGAAGACTTTTTCGCGCGTTGTGGTTATACCGTCGAAGAAGGCCCTGAGATTGAAGACGACTACCACAACTTTGAAGCTCTGAATATACCTTCCCATCACCCGGCAAGGGCGATGCACGACACGTTCTATTTTAATCCGACAACATTGCTGCGGACTCACACATCTCCTGTACAAATCCGAGTAATGGAAGAGCGCGAGCCACCATTCAGAATGATTTGTCCGGGTAGAGTATATCGTTGTGATTCTGATATGACTCATACACCGATGTTTCATCAGGTGGAAGGATTGCTGGTAGATAAAAAAGTCAGTTTTGCCGATCTCAAAAGTACGATTGTTGAGTTCCTGCGCGAGTTTTTCGAGAAAGATCTTGAAGTCAGATTTCGTCCATCTTATTTCCCTTTTACAGAGCCGTCTGCGGAAGTGGATATTGAATGGGGTCGTGATGAAGATGGCAATGTGAAGTGGCTGGAAGTTATGGGGTGTGGAATGGTGCATCCTAAGGTTTTCCAGGCAGCAGGAGTGGATCCGGAAGTCTATACAGGTTTTGCCTTTGGCCTGGGTGTGGAACGACTCGCAATGCTGCGCTATGGCGTTAATGACCTGCGCATGTTCTTTGAAAATGATATGCGTTTCCTGGAACAGTTTTAACGTTGTTTCCTTCGTCACAATTGTTATGGCGATTGGAAGCTTAGCGTCCTGACATTTAATTGAATATCGAACTAAAACCGAATTTTGAAGGCCTTCCTCTGCATCTTTGCATGGAAGCTTCACAGAATATCCTAGGCGAGCAAAATGAAATTTAGCGAAAGTTGGCTGCGAGAGTGGATTGATCCAAAACTGAGTTCGGAAGCCCTGGTGCAGCAAATCACCATGGCAGGTCTTGAAGTTGACGGCACGGAATCAGTTGCCAAGCCATTCAGCGGTATTGTTGTTGCAGAAGTTACCGGGCTGGAGCCTCATCCAGATGCGGACAAGCTCAGGGTTTGCAGCGTCAGTGACGGGACGGACACTCATCAGGTCGTCTGTGGAGCGCCCAATGTTTTCGCGGGTATGCGTGTACCGTTTGCGCGTATCGGTGCTGTTTTGCCTGGTGATTTCAAAATTAAGAAAGCAAAACTGCGAGGCGTAGAGTCTCACGGTATGCTCTGTTCTGAAGAGGAGCTTGGCCTGGCAGAAAAGTCCGATGGCCTGATGCCTTTACCAAAAGATGCGCCATTGGGTGTGAATGTACGCGACTATCTTAAGCTTGATGACACCATTATTGATGTGGACCTCACGCCAAATCGCAGTGATTGCCTGAGTTTGCTTGGGCTGGCCCGCGAAGTTGGGGCATTGAATAAAGAGACCCTTGATGATCCTGAGGTCAAAGCAGTTGCGGCTGTCAATGAAGATCGTTTTGCTGTGACCATTGAGGCAAAGGAAGCCTGTCCCAGATATGTTGGACGTGTTATTCGTAATGTGGATTTATCCAGGCCTACACCTTTGTGGATGGTGGAGAAACTGCGTCGCAGTGGTATTCGCAGTATCGATCCGGTCGTTGATATCACCAACTTTGTCATGCTGGAGCTGGGGCAGCCCATGCACGCCTTTGACTTGAATGAGCTTAAGGGTGGGGTTGTCGTACGTTTCGCCAAAGACGAAGAAAAATTGGTGTTGTTGGATGGTCAGGAAATTACCATTCAGCCTGATACCTTGGTGATTGCTGACCAGGAAAGGCCCCTGGCGCTAGCCGGTATTATGGGAGGAGAGCACAGTGGTGTCAGTGGAAACACCAAGGATATTTTCCTCGAAAGTGCCTTTTTCTCTCCCTTGAATATCGCCGGGAAGGCAAGAAGTTACGGTTTGCATACGGATTCTTCGCATCGCTTTGAACGTGGTGTGGACTATGCTCACCAGGCGCGTGCGGTTGAGCGGGCGACACAATTGCTTCTGGATATCGTTGGTGGTGAGCCTGGCCCGACAACCGTCGTGGAAAGTAAAGAGCACTTGCCTGAAAAAGAATATGTCACTCTGCGCCATCACCGGATTGATGAGGTGTTGGGAATTCACTTGGATCGAACTAGAGTGGAAGAGTTGCTGGCTCGTCTCGGTCTTGTTGTGGAGAAAGTGACTAAAGAAGGTTGGACCTTTAAGGTGCCATCTCATCGTTTCGATATTTCCATCGAAGTAGACCTGATTGAGGAGATTGCCCGGGTTTACGGTTATAACAAATTGCCGACGACAGAGCCAATGGGTTCAATGTCGATTCAGCCTCTGCCAGAGAAGAAGACTTCTTTGCGTCGATTAAAGCAGCATCTGGTATCTCTCGGATATCAGGAAGTGATCACTTATTCTTTCGTTGATCCCAAACTGCAGGCTCTGATCACTCCTGATCAGGAAAACATTGAGCTGGCCAACCCGATTGCCAGTGATATGTCTGTCATGAGAACGAGCCTTTGGGCAGGTTTGTTGAATACGGCCCAATATAACCAGAATCGCCAACAATCCCGGGTAAGGTTCTTCGAATCTGGTCTTACCTTCGTGAAACAAGGTGAGGAAATTATTCAGGAGCCCGTGCTGGCAGGTTTGGTTGCAGGTTCCAAAATGCCTGAAAACTGGTCTCAGGGAAAAGGGGCGATCGACTTCTATGACGCTAAAGGTGATCTCGAATCGCTTATCGGAGTAATTGGTGACGATTTCAGTTGGGAATCTGCCCAACATCCAGCTCTGCATCCAGGGCAAACTGCTCAATTAAGCAGAAACGGTCAAGTTGTCGGTACTTTAGGTGCTGTGCATCCAAAAATTGCTAAAACTTTGAATTTAAATGGCCCACTTTTTATATTTGAGCTATTCTTAAATCGAGTAGCAGACGGAAAAGTGCCATTTTTCAAAGGAGTGTCGCGTTTTCCGGAAATCCGTAGAGATCTTGCTATTATTATTGATGAAGCAACGCCTTATGCCGAAGTCGCTAAATCAATTATAGAAAGTGCAGGGGAGTGGCGTGTCAGACACCATATTTTCGATGTATACCACGGTGAATCTGTCGGAAAGGGCAAGAAAAGCCTTGCCATTGGGGTTATTTGGCGTCATCCGGAACGCACTTTACGGGACGAAGAAATCACGGAGGCATTCAATAACGTGATCCAAGAACTTAGCAATCGTTTAGGTGCATCCTTGAGGAGTTAGTCGTGGGAGCTTTGACAAAAGCAGATATGGCTGAGCGCCTCTATCAGGAGGTTGGGCTCAATAAGAGAGAAGCCAAAGAAATGGTAGAAGCCTTCTTTGATGAGGTTCGGGATGCTCTGAGCCACAACGAGCAAGTGAAGCTATCGGGCTTTGGTAATTTTGATTTGCGAGATAAAAAACAGCGGCCGGGTAGAAATCCGAAGACGGGAGAGGAAATTCCTATTACCGCACGTCGTGTGGTAACGTTTCGTCCGGGCCAGAAATTAAAAGCAAAAGTAGAAGCCTATGCTGGAACCCAGTCACAATGATGAATTGCCCCCGATACCGGGCAAACGTTATTTCACCATTGGCGAAGTCAGTGATCTCTGCAGTGTAAAAGCTCATGTGCTGCGTTATTGGGAGCAAGAGTTCCCACAACTGGCGCCGGTGAAGCGACGCGGTAATCGTCGCTATTATCAGCGTCAGGACGTACTGATGATCCGCCAGATTCGAAGTCTCCTGTATGATCAGGGCTATACGATTGGTGGCGCCAAGCAGAAACTGTCGGGTTCCGAGAATAAGGACGATGCTACTCAGGCTAAACAGCTGATTCGCCAAATGATCACTGAGCTTGAAGAAGTATTGTTAGTCCTGGAAAGGTAGAGCTTCTACCCCAAGGACGAATGATGATTCAACATTCGTCCTAAAAATTTGCTTTCCAACCCTTTAAAATTCCATTCGCTTGGGGTAATATTCGCACCCGTTCCAGCAATCGTATGGAACTTCTCAGTCGGGGCGTAGCGCAGTCTGGTAGCGCACTTGTATGGGGTGCAAGTGGTCGCAGGTTCAAATCCTGCCGTCCCGACCAATTTAATATCCTTTTCCAATATGTAAAACCACTTCAAAGTTCGGAATTCTAGACCGCAATAGTTTCGGAATGGCTTCTTTTTTTGATCCTAAAGTTTAGCAATGATTCCTTCTTCTTTAACTCTTAACTATCTGGTATATATTTTTCCGCTACTTATTGCGGCAGTCGTTATTGTGGTGATGTTAGCAGTCTTGGTTTGGGAGAGTTGATGTGCACATGAATAGCTATTCATGCCATATGCAGAGGCTACTTATACCCATGCAATGCATACCCGAGCTGTCATTTGGGTTCTACCCTTTCGAGCTGCTTTAGAGCATTGTCACAAAGTTTTTGGCAGGTATTGTTATGTTGCGAAGGGTAGGGTAATGGCACGGGAGCAAGCTTATAAACAAAAAGTAATGGCGGGTGTCCTTGGAAGGGAGTGCCCCGCCTGACGAGGCTGTTAAGTCTCGTTTTTCTTTGTGTATTTGTCCATAAAGTGTACTTGGACCCAAGGAACACCTTTTTCATAGCGAATCAGGTCACTGTTCTTAACTTCTGCGATTAGCTTAATACCTTCATCGCTAGAGTTATCAAATATAAGCGCGTGATCCGCTGTCATGGCAGCATCAAAAAGCATGTCCATTGTTCGCTGGTATCGAGATAATATTTTATCGATAGGGACGGGGTGTCCGCCTTCCTTCACTCGGTTGGCTACACGCCGGACATTAACTTTCGGGTCATTAATCCCAACAAATAGCAGAGTAACTTCAAATCCGTCAGCCTGAGCCTGCACCATGTATTCTATTTTACTCGGGTGACTCATAACTGATTCAAATGAGTGAGAAACCCCTGCAACTCTTAACTTGTTGCGCTGATTCTCTGCAATTTTTTGGGCTTGTCTGGCTCTTTCAATGTCAGAGCCGGTAAGGCGAGCGGCAATTTCATCAGGGTTTACATAAACGCCAAAATCAAAGCCTTTTGTCATCAAGTGGTTAGTGAGCGTACTTTTTCCTGACCCGTTAGGCCCGGCAATTAAAATTAGTTTAGGCTTTTTGGTCATCTTCTTTTGACTCTTCCTGAATCGTTGTTTGAATTGTTCCATCGGGTAATTTCTTATCGATCACCGTGCGGCCCTGTTCGTCGATACGACATACTTCCAACCCGGCATTTAGTGCTCGATCCCTGGCTTGTTTCCCTGCCTGTAAAGCTAACTCTGCTATTTCATCCACAGACACGTCATCGAACGAACGCAGCTCATAATCATCTTTATCCACTGACTTGCCAGCCATGCTGACCTCCTTAAGTTTATTCCAGTTTGATTCTAAACTGACTGGTTATTGTATCACCATAAAGAGGTTGCAAACATTGGTCGTTACACAATCCGCAGTAGGTACTTGAATCTGTCTAACCCTATGAAGGATTAGTCAAAAAAGTATTTTTGTACGGAACGATAACTTGAGAGAAAATTAAAAGTACCATGAAAGTTTCGGATTTAGTCCGAACTTTGCGGTCGATTTACACAATATTTAACTATTTATACTGGTTGCTCACCGAAGTCGGTCGCGTTTAAGCCCTACAGTCACCAGAAGTTTTAGATCCCTTCTCGTTGTGTAAAGCTCTAACTTTCAGTGATTTTAAATTGATACTGTTGCACAGCTACGTCTTCATTATGAGTTATGCAGAAGGCTGAAAATGAATCGCTTCACCGTATCGGCTGCATACCCTTTCGGTGAAATCTCTTTGGCAGTGGTCGCTAATTGATAAGCCCCCTCTATTGAAGCGATGCTCATCATGGCGATATTTTCAATATTCTGGGCTGTTAACATGGCCTTGGTGTCTGTCGCGTATTCTGACAGCCGTGCGATCAGTTCCAATTTATTGCGGTTAATAATTTCCTGATAAAGCTCTTGAACCTCGGCCTGGCGGATAGCCTCAGCGCCAATAATGACCCAGGCAGAGACGGCCTTTTCGTTTGAGTTTGGCCCTAAGGACAGGGCCGCGTCGATAAAGGCTTCCAGCTTTTCTTTGGGGCTGGTGGCTTTTTCCAATAACTCTTCATATCTATCCCACGCGATTGAGGAGAGGGTTTTTATCAGGGCAACCAGGATTTCCTGCTTACTCTTAAAGTGATAATGAATAAGCCCTGGTGTTAATCCACACGCTTTGCCTATCGCCTGGATAGAGGCGTTCTCATAACCTTTTTTCGACATCACTTCGAGCAGACCTTCGACGATCTGTTTTCTTCTTTCATCTTTGTTGGAGGGGCGCGGCATTGCTCATTTCTCTGAGGTTTTTGTTGAGGTGATCTTATCATTTATTGGTCGATCAACCAAATTACTTGACGGGTGAGAATGTGTTGGGATATAAATTGGTTGTTCAACCAAATTTAAGGGGTGGTAATTTGAACCTGGAAATCCTGGAAGCGAGTTGGAGTCGAAATATAGATCGCTGGGGTGGGAATAGCCTTCAGGCTGAGCGATGGTTCAGGTTTTTGGTGCGCCAATACACCTCCAAAGAGCGCCAATATCATTCACTCAATCATGTGATTCACCTCCTACTTCTTGCGGAAAAATACAAGGCTGCAATCAACAATAGGCAAGCGTTCTACATTGCTATCTGGTTTCACGATGTTATCCAAAATAGATTCACTGCTAATGAAAAGGTGAGTGCCCAAATGTGCCTGGAAGCAATAGGTGACCTCGAATTGTCTTCAGAAGCGAATGAAGCCGCTGAACTCATCTTGGCGACGGAAGATCATATGTCGACCAAATCCAGTGACGAAAGGTTATTCGTCGATTTAGATTTGGCGATTCTTGGTTCTTCCAGAGAAGAGTACAGCCAGTATGCAAAACAGTGCCGGGATGAATATAACTTACCTGGAGGTCAATATTGCCGGGGAAGAATACGGATTTTGAAGTCGTTTCTTCAGCGGGATTATCTTTACCAAACATCTGTTTTTCGTAAAACGTTTGAGTATCAGGCTCGCCAAAACATCGCGTGGGAAATTGATGCTTTGACAAAGGAGGGGGCATTATGATGTTGGATTGCGAAGCTAACGAGAAGCTTGTAGATCTATCACCTCAAACAAAAAAGGTATGCTTTGTCATCAGAAACGCTTTCAGTAAAGCAGAGTGCGAGGAGATTCTCAGGCAAGCGACATGCACTGAATTCAGACCTGCCAATGACAAGTACCCAGAGAGCTATAGAAACAATGAGCGTCTTCAGGTTGATGATTCCGGTTTAGCCGATGTGCTGTTTGAAAAGGTGCGTTACCTAACACCAGAAAAAATCGAAACCAGTAATAAGTCATATGTTCTCTCGGGTCTCAATGAAAGACTCAGGTACTGTAAATACGCTGCAGGTCAGAGCTTCTCTATACATCAGGATGGTATTTACTTTGCCAAGCCTGGCGAAGAGTCCGTTCTCACTTTTCTTTTATATCTAAACGACCGTAATGACTATGAGGGGGGCGAGACGGCCTTCTTTGAGGATCAATCAGGAACGGTCAAAGTTGCCGAATATAAAGGTCGCATGGGAGATGTGATGATCTTCGATCACTCTCTTTGGCATAGCGGGCAAACAGTGACGAAGAACTTTAAGTATATTCTGCGCAGTGACCTTATTTACAGGGTGGTCGGGCAACGAGAACTGAATCAGTCACATCACGATGGATATATTTGGAAGCTGATCAATCTTCCAGGGAAGCGAATAGCTTCTGCTTCACGAGATAAATCTATAAAAATCTGGAACGAGTCGATGACTTTGGAGCAAACACTCGTGAGCCATGAGAACTCAGTGTTTGATATAACGGGGTCAGGGAATTATTTGTACTCCGTATCAAGAGACGGATTCTTATTGATCTGGGAAGAAGGGGCCTCTGGTTATGAACTAATAGAAAAAATTCACACGGATCACCAGTCGGTGTTGAGTGTCGCTGTTTGTGGAGAGAGTATTTTAACCTGCGGTGCTGATGGATGTGTGAGCAGATGGGATACATCAGGCAAGCTTATCGATAGCAAACAAGTATCCAAGGGTTGGGTCTGGAAAATCTTGGTCGTGACAGACGATGGTTTCTTAATCAGTACCTCCGAGGGAGAGGTTAAATATCTAAAGCTGGCTTCACTCGAAACAGTATCTGAAATCTGTTTGGAGGATTCTGTACGATGCTTGGCGGGAAATGGTGAATTCTTTTTTGTTGGTGGTGAATCTGGATTCGTCTCTCAATTGGACGCCACGTCTTTAGAGGTTGTTCAGTGTTGGAAGATCCACAATGGCATTGTCCGGGATATTACTATCAAAGGCTCTGAAGTAATCACTTGCGCTGAAGACGGTAAAGTCATGGGCTTTAACCTGGAGTCTGAGATGTCTGCAGAAATTCATATGCATAGCAACTTTGCAACATCACTATGCTGGGGTAATGGGGGTAAACTCTTTTCTTCCTCTTACACAGGTCGGATTGAGTCACACGAGACCTGAGGGAACAATGACGGTTACAGGAGTCTATGCCGAGCAGGAAGTTAATCAGCAGCATCTTTTGATTAAGGGAACTTTTCCAATATCCCGCATTACTTAGTAGAAGAATCAAAGTCTACCGAGTTATCTGTTCGGATTAGCGTCCTGTGTTATGGGCCGCCTGTTAGTTATTTCGTGATATCTGGTTGTCGCTCGTAGCTTACAAAAGCTGTCCATACCCTTGTCGAAATTCTCACTTCAGGTGAGAACAAATTATCTCATAGAGGAGAAGAAACAAAATGCCAGATCAGGGACAGGATATGATTCAAGCCTTGTTGAGAAAACAGAAGCTCCTGGATATCAATAATTGCCCGGCAGTTCCGGTAGAGGTCAGCAAGGCAATATATGGTGTTACTCAGGATGATACCGGAGACGGAATCAAGTTTACGAAATCCACAGTGAAGAAAAGGATCGATCCATCCGTCATATTTGAGGGGAATTCATACACTGCGGTATGGCATTTCATGTTGGAAAATCCCGTGCATCACTTTGTTGTGGTGCCCTGGTACCAGCATACGACACCGGAGCAGGGGCAGTTTTACACAGTGCTGATGGCATGGGAAAACAAATATACCTTGAATCAGTATATTAATGGCACCAATGGCGCGCCTACAGGAGCGAAAGGTTACAAGGCGAAGTGGACAGCAGAACAGGTTTCAGATCTGGTTTACGACCTACTGAAGGGTGGCCGGGACGCCATTGTTGACTACTGTGGTCAGGCCGGAGCTTGGGATCAGAACAAAGAGACCCAACTTACCTTGTGGAAGTATAAAAAGGTTTTGCTGACGACTGCGGCGGAGAATGTGGCTACTTATTAGATTAGTGCAGACTTTACCCTATCAATATCATTGAGACGCTCGTGCTCTGTACATCCATATGGTGACTGAGGTAATTTGGATATGCCAGTTAAGGGATTTATTTAATTGCTGATTCCACAAGGAAAAGGAAGGCCATATGAAATATCAAGTCACCATTTCTGCACTTCTTGTATCTGCTCTATCCAACTTGGTTGGAGCGCAAACGATTTACGTGACCAAGTTCGCGGATACATTCGACGGCACCTGTGATGACGATTGCTCACTGCGGGAAGCTATAGAACTTGCCAACCAGTCTCCAGGAATGGATAGGATCTATCTGGGTGCTGGAACCTATACACTGGAAATTCCCCCTGAGCCCGATGACTGGGAGTTCATTGACGAAAACCACAACGTCAGGGATGACTTTGATATCACTGATGACATCGAAATCATTGGACGCTCCATGGAAGACACTATCGTGAAAAATACGACTCGTGGTCGGTTATTTCACGTGGTCAGCGGTAATGCCTGGTTTGAAAGGTTAAGCATCGTCGATGGTGATACTCCCGTAAGCGTCCGGCTATCACAGGTTGACCGGACCGCTCCAGTTGTGAGGCAGTAATTCAGCAATGGCACTGTTCTTCTGCGTCGGCAGACGCGCCAGTACATCTTTCAGATAAGCATAGGGATCATGTCCGTTCAGTTTGGCCGATTGGATCAGACTCATTACTGCCGCTGCCCGCTGACCACTGCGCAGCGATCCGGCAAACAACCAGTTGGAACGACCCAGCGCCCAAGGCCGGATCTGGTTTTCCACCCAATTATTGTCG
>NZ_AQXX01000096.1 GCF_000376785.1 Hahella ganghwensis DSM 17046 | reverse complement strand
CCGTTCAGATACATCAAGCAGGTGTTTGGTTACGACAAAGTCCGCTATCGAGGCTTGGCCAAGAACAAGAGCCGGCTCTATCTGTTGGCGGCCTTCAGCAATCTGCTGATGGCAAGGAAAGAGCTGCAGGTATAGGGGCAGTGAGCCCAGATGACGCCCCACAGGGGGGGAAGATCCAAAATGGCCGGAAAAACACTCTGAATATTCGGCCATATATCGTCGAGAGTTTGAATTACCTCAGAACCTTGGGGTTATTCAGACTCTCCTTAGTTTTGTATTCTATTTTTTCTACCGAATATCTTTGTGAAAGAATATCAATTACTTTTGCGACGAGCTGACATTCATGCTCTGACTTTATCTCATGTTTCATTGAAGTGAATGAGTCTATTGCTACCTTTTCGTTGTTTTCTAATATCCAAATCCATGAATCGCCTTGAAGACCTGATTCCACGTTAGTGAAATTCTTTCTGATTAATGAGTCGAGATCAAAGTGGACGTCGGAGTAATGTTGCTTGTAGTTCAGTCGTGCAAAAATCATTGTAGCGGCCTCTTTATTAATTCAGATTGTGTTTTTGTAGATAGGCGCTAAGATCCGATTAACTTTGCACATCCGTAATTGAGTGTGAATCGAAAACAAGCAATATATCTTTAATTTTTTGATCGCATATCTTAAACAGCTGGGCAATTTGTATCGTGCGCCCTTTCTTAATGTATTCATAGAACACAGCAACCGAGTTATGGTCAGTTGTTGTGCTTTGAATCCGATATTCGGCGTTTTCTGGAGGATCTGAACGGAGGCTATTGATGTAACTCTCTGATGATGAGAAAGAATACAATGGACCCTTAAATGTCAAATCCGGAGTAAGGAGTGGTTCCAAGGCTTCTATATTGCCAGTGCAAAAGCGGTGAATATAGGACATAACGATTTCGTGATTATTCATTTTTCTATACCGTTTTCTTTCTAGTGTTTTTTACCAGTAACGCATATTGCAGGCGCGGGCTTTAGCGGTAGCTCGTGGTCCCTTATATCAGTGAAGCCGGCATTACTCATGGCAGCGTGTATTTTCAAAGCCATTGAGATTGCTTGCTCACGAGTAGGGTTCTTTGTGCGTGGTTGGAACGTCGTAGCTGCCATGCCATTTATATCTAGACACGCATAAATCTGTTTGAATGCTTCCTCCAAGTCGGGAAAGAACTGGACAACATTAAGTGAGAATACACGATCAAAACCAGATAGCTCCCTCGTTAATTGGTCTAAACATGCGAGACGTACTTCTGTGTTACCTTTTTTTATTTCCGGAGAGAGCCTTCGTTGCGCCTGGCCAACCATGACGTTTGAATAGTCAATGCCAATCACTCGCCCTGTCGTTACTGTTTTTGTGCATTCCTTGAGAGCAAGCCCAGGTCCGCAACCTATCTCCAAAATTTCGTGATGGGGCTCAAGTGCCAGCAGGTTGACGGTCCATTTGTTGCGTTCTCTATTGGAAGGTCGCTGGGCCATGATAAAGCCAGCTACATGTCCAAGAATTCCATGCGGTTGTTTGAACTGATTTACTATTACTGATCTCAGTGACATGGTTCATTTCTCAGCTGTCAAGTTGTGGCCTGTAAGCAAAAAACGCCAAGCCATTGCAAATACCCCTGTCATTGAGAGCAGGAGAAACTCAATTGCCAGAGCATTTTTGAAATTTATTTGCTGGAATCCTAATACTTCGACAACGAAACTGTTCCAACTCCATTGCAACATGGCAGCAAGAAAAAATAATCCCAAAAATGCCATAATAGCTTTTTTAGCAAGCCCTTTGTGTTTGGTATCATGATTACTCATTGTTTTTTTCCTCTTGATATTTCGGTTTCGAGTTGTCGATTGATTTTTTCAAGTGATACCTCAGTATGTATTAGCTCCTCCAGGGACAATTCTGAGGCTAGGTTTTTTAGTGGTACTTTTTCCTTTTCTCGAATCTCTTTAAATACAGAATTTCCTTTTTCTGTTAGGTCGAATAATGGCGATCGTTTATGTGCGGGATTATCAGATTGTTCAACGAATCCATCTGTATGCAAGGCATTCATAATGTTTTGAATATGTTGACGTGAAACTCCCTTACTTTTAGCTATATCAGGCACTGTTTGTGGACCACCAGTTGCCAAGGACTCTATAACAGCTCTCATGGATGGATTAACCCCGTGGTTTTCATGAAGATCTTCTGCCAACGTCTTTAGCTGGTTAAAGCAGGTGCGTACTTGTCTAAAAACAGCGTAGAGTTGTTTTTCTCTGGAAGTCATTTGTCATTACCTTTTTCTGGCGTCGGTTGAGAGTCTTGAAGGATTGTGTGAGCACCCAGGGACGCACGCTCCGATTGGAATGGCAGAGTCAGCAACCACCAAAGTGATCTGGATCGATCATCCTGGAATTCGGTAAGACCAAGTTGCATTTTAGATAGCGCATCAGGAGACTTATCGCGATAAGTCCTAAATAAGTGGTCCCATACGGAAAGCGTTGCACCGTAGTTGCTGTCTGTCTCTGGTTGCCATGTCGAGTGGTGAACTCGGTGCATATCCGGAGTTACTAATACAAATCGTATGAACCTTTCTAAACGCTTTGGAATACGAACGTTGGCATGAGTGAAAATGGCCATCGCCGTATCAAACAATTCGTACAGCATCAATGTTAACGGTGATATCCCCACTAGAAGAATGCTCACCATCAATATCGGCGTATTAATAAGAAACTCAATGGGATGAAATCGAACGGTGGTTGAAATATCAATGTAGGTATCGGTGTGGTGTACGCGATGGACATGCCACAGCAGAGGTACCTTGTGCATTGCCAGGTGAATCAACCATGAGATAAAGCTGCGAAACAATAAACCGATCACAAGAGCTGTTAGTGGAGCTACTTCGAAAATATTCAATAAGCCAATATCGTTTACCTGTGCGTAATCGGAGACTAGGAGGCCGGAAACGGGGAGCGCACCGATTACGATGATATTAAGAATTGTAAGTCCTACATTCGCTGGCCAGCGAAGCTTTCTCTGAGGTGGATTGGGACTCCTGAACACAAATACTTCAATGATTGCTAGCGTAACTAGTAATCCGAAAAATATGCCGTATTGGAGTGGCTCAATCTCGGCTCGAAGAAGGTCGTCTACTGCACTCATATATGAATCTCACTTTGACAACTATATTGTCAATATAATTAATGACAATATAGTTGTCAACATTTTCATTTGAGAATGCGATAAAAAATTCAGCATTGCACGCAGTTCAGTGAACTACTTAGCTACCGCCAATAATTAAATTTCACCTTTTCCCGCTGTTTCGACCACAATCTTGGCGGATCCACCGCCAGGTCAAATAGGGTGATATTAGGTGGCAAGCAGTCATCCAAAATGGCCTCGACGATGTCCGGCGCCAATGTGGTCAAGTTAACCATTCGGCTGATGTAGCTGTTATCGAGCCCCTCCAGTTGGGCAATCTCGTTTCCAGCATCTGCAACCAGCGATGCCCTCGAGCCAGCGCCAGCTGCAGTGGGGTTGGCTGGGTATCCCATGGTCTGGGCTCTTGGACGGTTCCGTCCGGCAAGGTGATCAAGCGCCGTCCGCTGCGGCGCTTCAGGTTGATGGGGACGTTGATGCTCAGCTTGCCGTCACTGGACTCGACCACACTGGCCGCTCCGGGTCGCTCGAGCTCAAAGGGGTAGCCGCTACCTTTCTTCATGCCACATCCTCCTGCTTGTAGGAATCGGTGATTTCTAGGGATAGTCGTTCAACGCCGTTATCCCTCAAGCGCACATCCACGCTATCGGGGCTGACCACCACCTTCTCAACCATCAATCGGATGATCCGAGCCTGCTCCTCCGGAAATAGCTGATCCCACACTTTGTCGATCTGGTTGAGGGCCACCGCTACCTGAGCCTCATCCATGGCATCTTCCCGCTGGCCGGTAACGGCCGCGATTCGTTCTCTAACTGGCGGCGTTTGTAGCAGGCCACGAATCTGATCGACCACCACCGATTCAAGCTCGGCAGCCGGTATTCTCGGCAGGCCGGAAGCACCTGAAAACTCCTTCGTATCCCGGGTACTGATGTAATACCGGTACCGGCGCCCGCTTTTCTTCTTGGCCGAGGTCCAGCATGTCAGAGCGCGGCCATCCTCGCCGAAAATCATGCCCTTTAGTAAAAACGGGATTTTGCCTTTGGTGTAGTTACCACGCGTCCGGAAGTTAACAGCCAGGATGGAGTGCACATCGTCCCAGAGCTTTTTGTCGATAATCGGTTCGTGTTTACCGTCGTACCATTGATCCTTGTGCCGCAGCTCACCAAGGTAGGTCCGGTTGTTTAACAGTTTGTATATCAGCCCTCGATCAATCTGCTTGCCTGGGCGATGACGACCGTCTTGCGTGGTCCACGACTTGCTCGTGACATTCTCCAATCTGAGCTCTTTGTATAGGAGTGTGGTGGAGGCTATTTCAGTGAACCGCTTAAAGATGTGCTTGATGAGCTTGGCTTCCTGCGGATTGACCACCAGGCAGCGATCGACAACATCGTAGCCAAGCGGCGGAATGCCACCCATCCAGAGGCCTTTCTTCTTGCTGGCGGTGATCTTGTCGCGGATCCGTTCGCCGGTAACTTCCCGTTCGAACTGCGCAAAGGACAACAGGATATTCAGCATCAGCCGCCCCATGGAGTTGGTGGTATTGAATTGCTGGGTCACTGACACAAAGGACACGCCATGGCGCTCAAAGACTTCGATCATCTTGGAGAAGTCCATCAGGCTGCGAGTCAGACGGTCAATTTTGTAGACCACCACGACGTCGATCCTGCCTTCCATAATGTCGGCCAGCAGACGTTGCATCGCTGGCCGGTCCATATTACCGCCGGAATATGCCGGGTCGTCATAGTCGTTTTCGACAGGGATCCAGCCTTCCGCGCGTTGGCTAGCAATGTAGGCATGGCCAGCGTCTCTCTGCGCGTCAATGGAGTTGTATTCCTGGTCGAGCCCTTCATCGGTTGATTTACGTGTGTAGACAGCGCACCGCAGGCGCCTTTTGATTTCTGAGCTCATCAGCTTTTTCTCCCCTTGGCCTTACTCTTGTAAACTTCTTTGCGTAAACCAAAGAACAGTGGGCCGGACCATTGCGTGCCGGTAATTTCTCGGGCGATGACGGACAGGCTTTTATAGATGCGACCCTCAAATTCGTACTGACCGTCATGCGTGACGGTCACGCGATACTCGTCATCGCGGTAAAGGCGGGACAGCACTGTCCCAGGGATGGGTTGGGGATAGCGATCGCGTAACGGTTTCTTCCCCGTCTGCATGATGGCGGCAATTCGGCGATCGTTTTTGTCTGCCTCCGTTTGGTGGGCGCGCCTGAATTCTTGTTCTTGCAGCCGGTAAGCCAGCCTTCGTTCAAGAAAGGTTCGAATATGGGTGGGTGGCTCGCTGCGATAAACTTTCCGCCACAGCGATTTAATTTCCTCGATATCCATATCGGGCAATTGCGCGATTTGCGCAACGACCGATTTCGAGGGTTGGAAGATTACTTTTTTGCTCATTCTGCCTCCGATTGATTGGTACTCTCAGCGTTTGCATGAACGCTTCGGTAGGCAGGCATAGCAAGTGAAACATCGCTATCTGAGTCCGAATCTGGCGGCAATTTGGGGGCTGGCATTCGCAAGCGAATAATCCCTTCAGCCATGATTTTAGCGACTTCCAGAATCCGCTGATCTTGCGTCATTCGCTCAGGCGATAATGAGTTCGTATTATGCATTTGGTTGCCACTCTGATTGTTCAATTCACCATTGAACATTGTCGTTTCAGAGTGGCTGGCGAGCCATGAGGGAGTTTCGGATAGATTCCAAAAGTTGCAGGAAACTTCACGCTTCACCTGAAATTTTTAGAGTATCTCATTATTTCTTTGCGATATTTCTTAGATGTAGCGCTCTTTTATAACCCTGCTTAGCAGGGTATCTGACAGCATGACGAATAACCCATTGAAGATCTACATTGTTGTCAGCACTTGCGAGCCATTGATCACATAAATCAAAAACCAACGAAGGATGATCTTTAGCAATATCCCCGAGATTGTTTGCGACGCTGCGCCTGACGTACAAGCTCGAATCATCTTTTAATTTCTCAATGATTGAAATAACTGGGAGCGGATTTTCAACAAAACCTTTCAGCCGTATTCCCCAGGGTAATCTGGGGCGAATTCCCTCCGAGCAGAGTCGCCTAATGTGATTGCTAGGATCATTGACCCATGACTGAATGACATTAAGTGTTCTTTCTTGATCGGCAACGATAAACGGGCGAATGGAAAACTCTGCGCTAAATCGCATTGTAAGCTGGCGTTGGGCCAGCATAGAAATATCAAATGGATCGACACCGTCGTTGTACTTGGATAACAATCCGTATTCCGAGATAAAAAAGCTATAAGGCAGAAAAAACAGTTCCGACAAACCAAATTCCTCGCTGTCTCCCCGTGCTGGCGGCATACTTTCAATAAGTATTTCGATCGCAGAGCTATAGTTGGAGTGGAGTGTTTCAAATAGAGCATTGGCTATATGTTTGGCTCTAGCCATTAATGATTTCGACTCAAGATTCATTGTCGCAATCTGATAGAAATTTTCTGCCGGAAAAGACTTATCGGCAAGCCAGATATTTCTTGCCAAGAATCCCACTGCATTTTCGTCAATAACATTTTTAACAGGCTGGCCTTTGGTAATTGCCCTAGGCAATTCGGGAATACAAATTTTGTGGTGGTCAGGTATTAACATAATTTAGTTCAATGTGGTTGCAGAGCGCACCTGACATCACGGACATTTCGATAATGCCAGAGCGCACCGCAATAAATAAATGTTATGGCCAGCTTTTTACAATGGAGTAATGCTGTACATTACTGACTTCAGAGTGTTCGGACTGCTTCATCAGCGCAAAGTACTCGAAACAAATTGGGCTCTCCATGGCTTTGGCTGCCGCAGACTGCGCTTCTTCCTCGGACTGCCAATAGACAATATCGACCCATTGATTGTTCGAGCCTTTGAGTAATGATCTTTTTATATAGCCAGTCTGTTTTACCAGAAAGCCATCTTCAACGGCCTGTGCGGCGCGTATTATTTTTTCGTCGGTAACACCACTTTTTATCTCGAATGGAGCCCACTCTACGATGGGGTCAGCGATTGCAATAGTGCTGAAGACAAGAAGAATAAGGCTTAATAATTTGTGAGCGATTTTTATTTTCATGTGCTTAGGCCTTATTGTTTTGCCAGACTTTCATTTGTGTAAGGTGCGATATCCCAGATTCAGCATTTTCAACTCCAACCATTAATGAAAAATACTGATAGCAGACTTCACTTTCATTGGCTGCTTTTGCGGCAAAGGCTGCGTCTTGTGGGGATCTCCAATAAACTAAATCGACCCAATGGCGCTCATCTTTCTTAAGCAATTCTCGGCTAATATACCCAGGCTGTCGCAGCAAAAATTCTTGCTCAAGAACATCGGCAGCATTTAAAAGCATCTCTTCGGTAACATGCTCAGCAATCTCAAAAGGGGCCCACTCGATCGTTGGGCATTGATTGTTGTTCATTAGTTTTCTCCTGTTTAGTTTTCGGTGCCTAGTTGCATGGCCATTCAATGGTCACAGTGCTAGAATAAAACTATATATGACAACATACGGCATATTTTATGGGGCGCGGATCCACAAGCGGGAAGATGGCTAGACTCGATCAACTTCTTGGCCGACTAAAGTCAGGCGATGCATGCACCGCTGCTTCACTTGCAAAAGAGCTTGGAATCAGTACGCGCACTTTGATGCGTGATTTGGATGACCTAAAAGAACTGGGGTATCCCATCGAGTCGGATCAAGGCAGGGGTGGAGGGGTGCGTTTACATCCGCGCTGGGGGATCGGCCGACTAGCTCTGAACTATCGTGAGGTAATTGACTTGCTGTTGTCGATAAGTGTGCTTGAGAAGATGCAATCCCCCTTATTACTTGAAAATTTATCGTCTGTTAGAAATAAATTGTTTGCTTCATTTCCAGACGCCCAACGGCAAAATGTTGCTCAGTTTAGACGACGTATTTTGGTAGGCGATCTAGCATCAAAGCACGTAAGTGGTAGTTATCAAGGAGATCTTGAGATACCAAATGCTCATTTGGTACTAGAAGGTTTCTTTGAAAAAAAATGTCTTACTATTAATTATTCTCGCGAAGATGGTGAACAAAATTTACGAAAGGTAGAGGTTCACTATTTGTTTCTAAATTGGCCTGTTTGGTATTTGATTGCATGGGATTATCTTCGGAGCGCGCCTCGAACATTCCGAATTGACAGGATCAAGGAGGTGAACCTAACCAATGAAAGTTTCAATATAAAGCCGCTTTCAACATTTACTGATGAGTTGTCGCAGTTTGCAAAAGCATTGTGATTTAGAAAAGTGATATTGCTGAATCAAATTGATAAGCACGCCCCGTGCTGTTTTTTACATATCACAGCCTTCTTCCTGAAACATTTGCTCAAGCTCTCGGTATCCATCAAGCTCCATTAATAAGCGACCTTTTTCATTTCTGGCGACTTTGAGCCAGTATTCTCCTTCGACTGCGCCGACTAGAGCATAGAGGAAATTCAAACTTGGTTTAGAACTACATTCTTTTTTCAGTTTAATGAACGCCCTAATTGCTCCAATAGCTCTAAGATCATCAGGAGTTTTAATGCCAACCGCTATAAGCCACGCCTCAGATTTTGGTCCTAAACCAGGAAGATCTCTTAATTTTTCCACGTTATTCTCTTCTACGATAACATCTTGCTCGGCTCTTGCCTGTTTGCCGCCATGTTCTTATATGTGATGGAGATCACTAATTGCACAGGTCATGATATCAAGCTCACCAATTATTGTTTGTGGTGGCCTAATATCTGCTCCCTTAAATAGAATTTCGTCCACGTCTGATAGCATCTGTCTTGCATCGGACATAAGACGCTCACCTAACTCTGTAAAGTGAATTTCCTTTTGCTTTCCAGTCCCATTGATTTGCTCAAGATATCCCAAGCGGCAGAGTTCTTTCACAGTTTTAGCGACCATTTGTCTTGTCACTTCTAAGTTTCGTGCTATCTCTGAGCCATAATTTACTCCGCACTCGAGAACGCTGAGAAAAGAGAGGAGTGAAGGTGTAAGCGATGTAAAACCTTTTTCCACCAGGCGCTGAGACAGGTATTTTGTAATTACATCGTTTAGCCTTGATGCACTTTGAATGAGCTTCAATGACTGAGATTCCACCAAGGGAATCCCTTTTTTTGTAAACCCAGTTGACATGTGAATTCTCAGTGGTTAATCTTTATGTCAACCTAGTATACATAAAGAGGATGGCTATGTTAAATCTGAGAAGTGTCATGACAGCAAATGCTATCAGTTGTCTAGTTTTCGGCGGGGGGTTTGCTTTTCAACCTGACGCGGTGGCAAATTTTTTGGGTGGTGCGTCAGCAGCTCCCCAGTTATTCATAATGATCCTGGGTATTCTATTAATAGTTAATGGTCTCCATCTGCTCTGGGCCTCAAGAGTCCTTTTACCCCCAAAAGCATTGATATTGTATTTTTCAATAGGCGATTTTATGTGGGTAATCGCATCAATAGGTTTAATGGTTACAGGCGAATGGATTACGACCACGGGAGGTGTGTGGGTTACAAGTGCTGTTGCAATTATGGTGGGCATTTTCGGGATACTTCAAATAACGAGCAGAAAAGCGATGGGAAATTGTTAAGTACAAATTAGCAACAGGACAGGCTTAACGTCTGCGACAAGTGCAGTGAGTTGTCGCGCCAATTTGACTCCCCTGGACAGCATGGTACCAGCTGCTTTTGAGTGTTTGCGCCAAGCTTCCAGCACGTCACATAAAAAATAGTAGATGCGCCTTTATCTTTTGTAACACCACCGAGATCAATAGAAACTAGTATTCTTAAATGAAAATCAGTACGGCTTCTGCGCGTTGTTAATAAAGTTCGAATAAGTGTCGGTCAGGAGTTCAGCATCTTCATCAAAGTCATCCGGATCTTGGTACCCACCAATATCATCCAGCAGCAAAACGGTCAGTGTTTTTCCGTATTCTTCCGAGTAGATGCTGTGCTCGACCACTTCTTCGTCAAACCAGATACCGGCCCTGTGCCGTACACCATCGCGCGCATGAAATGAAAACTGTTCCTGGGCGGCCAGCGAAAGCTCCGGCACTTCGTTGAATCCTTGCCGGGTCGCGAAGTAGCGGCCAGACCGAAACGCTTTCTCGCTGGATTTCGCCCAGTGCATGCAGCCTTCCTCGGACAATACCGTCACGGCGCGACGCTTGGTAAAGTCGAGCCATTTCAACACGGCAGCAGTCAGTGAGACGCCATAGCGGTCGGCGCAGTGATTCATCAGATCAAAACTGAAGGGCTGGCCATCGGCCTGCGCTCGAAAATCATGGTTAGGCATAAGTAGGTTGGCGGCAAAGGCGTTGGCCTCTATTTCTATGATCTTCTGGCCCTGATCTTCATCGCGCATATCCTGCTCACCACACTCAAAACGATCACCGGCCAGCGACTTGCGGTGGACCAAGTAATGGCCGAGTTCGTGAGCCAGGGTGAAATTCACCCGGCCGGCGTGGGTGATGCTGTCATTGAAGAGAATTGCCCACTGGTCTGGATTGGGATGACGAACCAAAGCACCGTCGATGCTCGAAAAAGTATTACCCTGAACGGCAGTGATAGGGTCAGGGTTGAAAGATGGCGTCAGGTCCAGTGCCACGGCTTTGACATCGACCGGATAGCGGTCAGTGCCACTCCGGACTAGATCAAGTAGTTTGGTTATTCTGTTGGATTCCTTAAGTGGGCTTAGTTTCTCGGTCAAGATTTTTTGCTCCACATATCTATCATGTCGAGGATCTTCTCCTGATCCCCCTTATCTAGCTGACCCAGCTTGCGAAAAAACACTTCTTGGGTCAGTCCTTCGCTGACTTCCGTCTGCTCGTTGTCCAATAAATAGTCAGTGGTGACGTCCAGCGCCTTGGCGATGGCGGCTAATTTTTCGGCAGATGGGCGCTTCACGCCTTTGTTTTCCAGCTCCCAGATGTAGCTCTTGCCGGACCCGATTAGCTCTGCAAGTTGTTCTAATGTAAGGCCTTTTTCTTTGCGGAGCTCTTTGATTTTGGCCCCTAACAGATTGGCCATTTTGGTCTCCTCGGTGGTTGGGTTTAAAAAGTTCATTATAGACATACATTTTTTACTTGAAAATGATTATATCCGCTCTTATCTTTGAAGTTCGCTATCTTGAACTTTCTGTATGTTGATACCGAGAGTTTGCCGTTTACTATCACTTGATGAGGATTTGAGCCTATGCCAATCGTTCGTAACTTTATCCGCCACTCTTCACCCCAGGGTCTGGAGGAGTATTTCACCACCAAAAATATCGCAGTCTTGGGCGTAGATTGGTCTTTGGACCAGGCTACCGTCGCCGGCAATGTGATCCAACTGATTGACCATCTGCCGCCCGAGGATCAAGCCAGGCTTCGGGTGGATGCTGAGCGGATTAATCACATGGCGGACGAAGTTGGCCAGGCGGCCTTACTGAGTGTCGTGACCAATCCGACACAACTGAGTCTTATGCCATCGGCGCTGGAGCGCAGTCGATGGGTATACCTGCATCAGCCGGACAAGTTCCGGCATGCCGAGGATATCCGCTACGCAGACCAATACCGACATGGTCGCAATTGGAGCGGATATCAACTCCCGCCATCGCTGCCCTTGCATACCGATCCGGTATCACTGGACACCTTCAAAGAGAAAATGAAGTCTCTGTTTGGACTGGGCGACAAGGTCAAAATCGAGCTGTTTGACCGCACATTACCCGATGACGACGGGAACGATGTCGATGTGGTGCAGGTAATGATCTACCAGGAAGGTCTGCCAGATGCTTACCTGGAATTTGAAGGTGAGGAGAACATTGTTTCCCGCATTCGCCGACCGGTGTCAGAACATGCCATTACCTATTCACCGGACACCGGAACGGTGGAGATTGTTGCAGCCAAACGGGAACGTCGCGAGGTCATTGCCAAGGCATTTACGGAGGATTTGCTCAAGCAGACGGTGGAGGCGGATAAAGTACCACTGCGCCAATATTGCCTTGATCCGCTATTGAATGGGCAGGCATTAGACTGGGACACCGACGACTGCATTGACTCAGTTCAGCTGGTGATGATGAAGCTGAAAGACCTGGCTGGCGATGGGCGTATCCAGATCGAAGTGCCCACCAAAAACGACACGGATTTCCATGACTACTGCCGGGAACACTTCAGTGATTTTAACCCGCTGACCTCCAACTCTTTCGTACCAATTCAGGCGACCATCAGCATTCGCTTTCAACCGGAGGAAGGCTCAAATCGCAAAAAAGTCCTGCCGGTAAAAATCTCCTTGCCGAATGGTTGTGATCTGCGCAGCCGCACTGAACGGGAACGATTAATCGGTGAGAAATACTTGAAGCGTTGGGGTCTGGTACGGGAAATTAATCCATGATTTCGTCTTCGCCTAAGATCAGCAGGAGCGCACTCGCGCTTCTGTTTGATTTGCTGAGCACACCAAAATTGGAACTCTCTGCAGAGCAATTTAATGCTCGGGAGGAGTACCGTGAACTGCTGGCCGCAAGATTGTTAACGCCAGTCAGCTCAACGCCAACGTCGGTATGCATTCATGGTCGCGACCACGACATCCTCCCTAATGCCACTGGACCGGGATTTGGCTATTTCTCTGCTGGTGCCGGGTGGGTGAGCGTGCCGATGGAGGAGTTGCAACGCTATCGGGCAGACCCTTTACGTGTGCTTTCTGTTTTACGGCAATGGCTGGAAATATCCGATCGGTCGGCGATAGCTGTTTTGCAGCACGACGCTATTTGGGACTTGGGTGATACGTGGATGGGCAAACGGAAGCTCGCCGTTTTGTTCCTGCGCAGAGCTCATCTTCCCAAATCAATGCAACAGCTCCAGCAGGCGTTGCAGGTATTTCCCAGACGAAAATCTGCCATGGTGTTGACCGATGTGCCGATAAACACCTTCGGACCAGACCTTCCGGGTGAACCGCTCTGCACTGATCTCATGGGCTTGATTCCTCCGGATGAGGAGATGGTTGGCTCGATTGACAAGGAGCTGATTGCAGACCTGCTTGGACTGGGTATTCCTAAACGAAGCCAGACCGGTCCGGTGTATTGCTCCGAGGATGGCGGTGAACTGGTGGTGAATGGTGAGACATATCATTTCACCGGCGATATACATCGCTCGATTATCCGGCAACTCAGCGATGCCTGGTTGCGAGGCGAGCCACGCCTGAGAACTGCGGCCGTGTTGGTAGAGGCGGAGTCGAATGCGAAGGCGATAAGTCAGGCTTTTAATCGTTGCAAAACCGATTGGCGCAAGGCGGTTGGCTACGGCGATGGATTTAGCTGGCTGATAGTCGAAGAATAGAATCCGTAGCGTGTTGCAAAAGGCTGGTGTCATTCGTGGCATCGGCCTTTTTTGTTTTCAGGTCGCCGTTTTTATCCAGTCGCAAAAAAAATATTCCGAGAAATTAATCCTTCCTAACCTCTGGCCTAACTTCCGCCTAAACGGCTCCTAACCGGCCGAATTACATCATAGCACCACGTTTCCGCAACAACCCTAAGGAGCAAAACGTGAGTGTAAATCATATGAATCAACGGCAATTAGCCAACCGCTGGGGCGTGAGTGAAGCCTGTCTGGAACGCTGGCGTTCCGAAGGCATCGGCCCTGTTTTTCTCAAACTTCGTGGCCGGGTCATGTACCGCCTGGAAGACGTCGAAACCTATGAAGCGTCTTGTCTGCGCAAAAGCACTTCGGAGCGTGTGTCAGGAGGTGCGGCATGAGCCTTTCTCTTGAACACGCCCAGCTGATGAGCATTGGCGATCTGGCCTCGGCCTCCGCCGCTGACCTTCAACAAGTCCAGGACGAAGCTGCCGAATTGCTGCGCAAATCGAAAGCGCTGAAGGACTGGATCGATGGTGCTGTCGCGCTCAAGTACGAGCAGCGTGCACAAGCGATCCGTCAGGAGCAAGGCAAGGACACCGGCAAAGTGCATTTCGTGGATGACGGTATCCGAGTCACTTCTGAGCTTTCCAAACGCCCGGAATGGGATCAGCAAAAGCTCGCTGAAATCGCCAAGCGCATCGCTGAGGCAGGCGATGACCCTGCTGAGTTTATCGACGTTGCCTACAAGGTTTCCGAGCGCAAATACACCGCCTGGCCTGAGTCACTGCGCGCCGCTTTCGAGCCAGCCAGAACTCTGAAAACCGGCAAGCCCACTTTCCATCTTGAAACGGTTAAGGAGTAACAACCATGGCCATTTTTACCAAAGAAACTGATTTTTTGAACGCGCTGCGAAAGAGCAGCTATTCCCTGGAAAAACTGCCAGACGAGATTGCCATTCCGGCTCTACGTGATGGCGATGAGGCTGAGTGCAAGCCCTTGTTGCTGGCCACGGTCGATGACGTCGCTTTTGCCCAGCAAGGGCTCAATAAAGAAATGAGCCGGCTGGTGGAAAAGATGGAGGCTTTGCGCCGCCTGCATGACATGGCTCGCGGTGTCGGCGCCAAGGGCTCTGATTATGCGCTGGAATTTGTCCGTGAACATGGGGAGGTGAAGCCATGAGCTTTCCCATCATCACAGCCGATCAGCGATTGGCTGAAAAGCGCGGCATCAAAGGCTGCATCCTCGGGCCATCCGGTATCGGTAAGACCAGTTTGCTCTGGTCTGTGGATGCTGACTCGACATTGTTCTTTGATCTGGAAGCTGGAGATCTGGCCGTTGAAGGCTGGATTGGGGATGCCATTCGGCCTCGCACCTGGCAGGAGTGTCGTGACTTTGCCGTGTACATCGGTGGACCGAATCCGGCCCTGCGCGAAGACCAGCCCTACAGTCAGGCGCACTTTGACGCGGTATGCGTGAAGTTTGGTGATCCCGCCAGCCTCGACAAGTACGACACGGTTTTCGTCGATTCCATCACCGTTGCCGGCCGCCTGTGCTTGCAGTGGTGCAAAGGTCAGCCGCAGGCATTCAGTGATCGCACCGGCAAACCGGATACACGCGGTGCATACGGCCTGCATGGCCAGGAAATGATTGCCTGGCTGACGCATCTGCAGCACACCCGCAACAAGAACATCTGGTTCGTCGGCATTCTCGACGAAAAAGTCGATGACTTTAATCGCAAGGTTTTCACGCCGCAGATCGATGGTTCCAAAACCGCGCTTGAGCTGCCCGGCATCGTCGACCAGGTGATCACGTTGGCAGAAATCAAAAGCGAGGACGGCGGCAGCTATCGCGCCTTCATCAACCACACGCTCAATCCCTTCGGCTATCCGGCCAAGGACCGCAGCGGCCGGCTGGATCTGATTGAAGAACCGCACCTCGGAAAGCTAATGGCAAAGATCCGTGGGCCAGTGAAGCCCGCTGCTGATCGCCTGAGCTTTGGTGGTCCCGATCACACCACGGTGTTGCACGCCACCAATACCCTGAACAACGAATCCCTAGTTACTGAAGCTCGCTCTTCTGCATCCATGCAGCCGCGAGATACCGATCATCCTGATCATAAAGGAGCCAAATAATGAACACTTGGAATGATTTCAACTCAGCCGACGATCAAAACAGCTTTGACCTGATCCCCAAAGGCACATTAGTCAAAGTCCGTATGACCATTCGCCCCGGTGGCTATGACGATGCCTCGCAAGGATGGACCGGTGGTTACGCCACCCAAAGCAACACCACAGGATCGATTTACCTCAATTGCGAATTTGTGGTGCTCGATGGCCCATACGCGAAGCGCAAGATGTGGAGCCTGATTGGTTTGCACAGCCCGAAAGGTCCCGAGTGGGCGAACATGGGCCGGGCCTTTATCAAAGGCATTCTGAATTCGGCGCGAGGTCTTCACCCTCAGGACAACACACCTCAGGCACAACAGGCGCGTCGCATTCAGGGCTTTGCTGATCTGGATGGCATTGAGTTTGTTGCCAAAGTGGACATGGAGAAAGATCAAAACGGCGATGACAAAAATGTCGTGAAGACTGCCATTACCCCTGACAGCAAAGACTATGCGGCGGTGATGGGACGCATCAATACACAACCCACCGCACCCACATCCAAGCCTGCCACTACTGCCGCACCTTCCGGTCGGCCCAGCTGGGCACAATAAGGAGGTCGGCCCATGATATTACGACCTCGTCAAAAGCTGTTTGTGGAGCGCAGTTTGACTGCGCTTAAACAGCACCAAAATACATTAGGAGTGGCGCCTACGGGCGCCGGCAAAACCATCATGCTGTCCGGTGTTGCCGGGCAGTGGCTGGCTGGTGAAGATGCCAAGGCCTGCATGCTAGCCCATCGCGATGAACTCACCACTCAGAACGAAGCCAAGTTCCGGCGCGTAAATCCTAAGGTAAGTACTTCTGTATTTGATGCTCACGCTAAGTCCTGGGACGGGCAAGCTACCTTCGCCATGGTGCAAACGCTGGGCAGAGACAGCAATCTGCAAAACATGCCCACGCTGGATCTACTGGTGATTGATGAAGCGCACCATGCGGCGGCGCCAACCTATCGACGCATTATCGATCATGTTCGCGATCGCAATCCGAACGTCGTTATTTTCGGCGTAACGGCAACACCCAACCGGGGGGATAAGAAAGGCCTGCGACCGATATTCAGCAACGTGTCGGATCAAATCACCCTCGCGGAACTGATTTCGTCCGGCCACTTGGTACCGCCTCGTACCTTTGTCATTGATGTGGGCACACAGAGTGAGCTGTCTCAGGTAAAGCGTGCGGCCGACGATTTCGACATGACGGCGGTCGACGCCATCATGAACAAGGCGCCAATCACCGATGCCGTTATCCGGCACTGGAAAGACAAAGCCCACGATCGACCCACCGTAGTGTTCTGCTCCACTGTGAATCACGCTCGTAATGTGGCAGAGGCTTTTACGGCCGCCGGATTTGCGGCAGAGCTGATCCACGGGGAGTTGACCACAGCTGAACGTCAGGCGGCACTGAGTCGCTTTCAATCGGGCGAATCCCAGATCATCGTGAATGTGGCTGTATTGACTGAGGGTTGGGACTTTCCACCCACCAGCTGTGTGATTTTGCTTCGACCCAGCTCTTACAAATCCACGCTGATCCAGATGATCGGTCGTGGCCTACGCACTGTCGATCCCAACGAACATCCCGGTGTCACCAAGAGTGACTGCATTGTTCTGGATTTTGGCACCAGCACCTTGCTGCATGGCTCTCTGGAGCAAGACGTCAATCTGGATGGCCACGAAGGATTGGGTGAGGCGCCGCAAAAGGAATGCCCTGGATGCGGTGCCATGGTACCGGCGGCGATACGCGAATGTTCGCTCTGTGGTCACGTATGGGAGCGCACAGAAAGCAAAGGCAAAGTCGATCTCTCCGATTTTGTTATGTCCGAAATAGATCTGCTGAAACGCTCATCGTTTCGTTGGTGTGATCTTTTTGGTGACGACGCGGCGCTGATGGCGACGGGATTCGAGGCCTGGGCAGGCGTGTTCTTTCTGGCAGGTCATTGGTACGGCATGGGTGGCGGTAAGAAGCAGTCGGCGCGTCTGCTTGCCAAAGGTGATCGAACAGTTTGTCTGGCTGCAGCCGACGACTGGCTTAACGAGCATGAGACCGAAGATGCCGCCAACAAATCGCGCAAGTGGCTCAATCAAGCGGTTACTGCACAGCAATTGCGCTATCTGCCACCGGCCTATCGCAAAGACTTCGGCTTGACCCGTTATCAAGCCTCTTGCCTGTTGGCATTCCAGTTCAACAAGCGCGACATCCAGTCCCGAATTTTTAACGCAGCAGAACGCAGGGAGGCGGCTTGATGTGCACTACCGATGTTTTATATGCCACCGCCCACCGCGAGGCTTTGGCTGGCTGGACCCCGATCGCAAACAAGCACCAGAGCAACGGCGAGCCAGCTACAAGCGGTTCTGCTCCAAGCTCTGCCAGGACATTCACTATCAATTGCAGCGCAAGGGGGTGGCAATGAGCCGAACAGATCTTGAACAAAAAGCGGCTGAATCAGTGCTAGCGCCACTGGCGGATTACGTTGTCAGCGTGGGCATGAATAAAGGTTTGGGTGACTACACCAAGACTGAAATTACGGGCCTGATCGATGCCGTATTGAACGCTTATCACGCGGCTTTGCAGGAGTTGTACAAAGACGAGGTGCCTTTCTGATGCTGGACTTCAATCATAAACCCAACCTGTCTGAGCAGATTTGCGCGCGCATTGATGGCGCGTTGCAATCAGTTCAGGCGCAACAAACACCCCGCAATTATCTGGGTGCCTCACGTCTTGGTGTCGCCTGCGACAGAGCATTGCAGTTTGAGTATCTGAAAGCGCCAGTGGATGAAGGTCGAGAGTTCTCAGGTCAAACACTGCGCATCTTCGCTGCCGGGCATGTATTTGAATCGCTCGCGATCGACTGGCTGCGAGCTGCGGGATTTGACTTGCACACCGAAACGTCCACTGGCGGGCAATACGGATTTTCTGCCGTGGATGGTCGTTTGCGGGGTCACGTCGATGGCATTTTGGCGGCAGGACCCAACGACATTACCGCTCAATACCCGGCGCTATGGGAATGCAAATCGCTGAACGGCAAATCTTGGAAGGATACGGTGAAACGAGGACTGACCCTGTCCAAGCCGGTCTATGCGGCACAGGTTGCGCTGTATCAGGCGTATATGGAACCGCAAATTCCAGGTATTTCGAATAACCCGGCGCTGTTCACCGCCATCAATAAAGATACCGCCGAAATCTATTTCGAATGGGTGCCATTTAACGGGGAGCTGGCACAACGTGCGTCCGATCGTGGCGTGCGGGTTCTGCAAGCCTGTGATGCTGGTGAGCTGCTGCCTCGGCTAAGTCATGACCCGACCCACTACGAGTGCCGGTTCTGTCCTTGGCAGGATCGCTGCTGGCGGGAGGTATCAGCATGACCAATGTCGTTTGGCTCGACTTTAACGATGCTCCTGATCAGGAGGCTTCACTCAAGCCCCGATTCGAGGCATCGGAATTAAAAGCACAATTGCTGGCGCGATTGCCTTCTGTGTTGCACTACCTGTTTCCCGCTGGCAAACAACGTGGCAAGCAATACGTGCTCGGCGATCTGGATGGCAATGCCGGCAAGAGTCTGGTGATTGAACTGGATGGTGCTCGTGCGGGCATGTGGATCGACTTTGCTACTGGCGAAGGTGGTGACATTTTTGATGCTTGGGCACGTGTTATGCAACTGGATGCACAACGCGATTTTCCAGCCGTGATGACATCCATTGCACAGTGGCTGGGTGTGCCTGATCAGGCCACATCAATGGGTTCCACTAAAAGCTTGGCCCCTGCCCATACTAAATCTATTCCGGTGGATGAGCTTGGGCCGGCAACAGCCAAGTGGGACTACCGCGACCCACACGGCAAATTGATCGCCTGTGTGTACCGCTATGACACACCCAACGGCAAGGAGTTTAGACCCTGGGATGTGCTGGCGAGGACAATGCGTGCTCCGGATCCGCGCCCTTTGTATAACCAGCCACAGGTAGCATCGGCGTCGCAGATCATTTTGGTGGAAGGTGAGAAAGCAGCGGATGCACTGATCCGTGAAGGGCTGGTAGCCACCACAGCTATGAACGGCGCCCACGCCCCTGTGGGTAAAACGGACTGGTCGCCGCTTAAAGGTAAGCAGGTGTTGATCTGGCCGGATAACGACGAGGCTGGCCTGCAATATGCTAGCCGCGCTGCGCAGGCATTAATTCAATTTGGTGCCAGCACTGTTGCCGTCTTGCATTTGCCCAACGACAAGCCTGAAAAGTGGGATGCCGCAGACGCTGTGGCCGAAGGCATGGACGTATGGAGCTTTGTGCGGGATTTCCAGCGCACAATCCTAAAGGATGCTCCAGCGATCCCGTTTCATTATCTGGGAGACTTGCTGGCCGATACATCGCCGATGCCTGACGACTTGATTGCGCCGCGTGTTTTAACACCAGGAGGCATGATCGTTTTCGGTGGTGCACCTAAGGTCGGCAAGAGTGATTTTCTGCTGTCGTGGTTGGCGCACATGGCAGCTGGCGAACCCTTCTTGGAACTCTCACCCTCGAGGCCACTGCGCGTGTTTTATTTGCAGGCCGAGGTGCAATACCACTATCTGCGCGAGCGCATTCAGTCGATGGGCTTGTCGGCCGCGCTTTGCCACAAGGCAGCAAACAATCTTCTGGTTACACCTCAGTTGCGGCTAGTGCTCAATGACGAGGGTGTGGAGCAAGTGATTGAGGCACTGCAACAAGCCGCAGCGAACGGTGGAATGGATGTGCTGGTGATCGACCCCATCCGCAATGTGTTTGATGGTGGTCCGGATGGCAGCAGTGAAAACGACAACAACGCCATGTTGTTTTTTCTGCGCGAGCGTGTTGAGCGGTTGCGCGATGCGATCAATCCGGAGGCCGGCATTATCCTCGCGCATCACACCAAGAAGATCAGCAAAAAACAGGTGGAGGAGGATCCATTTTTGGCGCTGTCGGGTGCGGGCAGCCTGCGTGGTTATTACACCACCGGCATGCTGCTGTACCGGCCGGACGAAACCCGTACTGACCGGGTGCTCGTATTTGAACTGCGCAACGGCCCTAGCTTACCCACTAAGCACGTCGATAAAAGCCAAGGGCGCTGGATTGAGCTGGACCCCAATCACGATAGGCTGGTCAATCAAGACTACGCCGCGAAGCTGGATGCTGAGCGATTGCGCAAGCGCGATGTCATTGTGCAAATGCTCTTTGATGAGGCCGCGCTGGGACGTGTCTATACCGCCAACCAATTTGCGGAAACCTTCGAGGGTCACGCCGGGCTCGGCGCCAATCGCACCATCAACGAGCGGGTCTCGGTGTTGTCCAGCAAAGGCGACATCAAGTTTTTTCGTAACCCTGAGGACTATGGACTGCCCGAACTGACGCGCAGCAAGTACGGCTATCTGTGTGTGGAGGGGATGCTCATCCCCGGGCCTGAAACCGTGGACACGGATACAGGGGAGCTGACGCAGTCCTGCTACGCCATCAAACCCACCCATTACAAATGCCCGCAAACCGGTGCCGTTCTCCCTGTCGAGAATCCGGATGTGTGGGTTTACCAGGAGGTACCTTCGGTATGAAAAACACCCCAATCGTCAGTCTGCAATCTGACCCAGATTGCTGCAAACTGCAATCTGCCTGCAAACTTGAATCCAGCAAAAACAACCACTTAGAGCAGTTTGCAGATTGCAGACCCCAGATTGCAGAGACCCCCTGCAATCTACCCACAAACCCAGCAATGACGGGGCTTGCAGGGGGAAATCCAGATTGCACGCAGACTCCCTCTCCCTACGGGAGAGGAGAGCCCCAAAGGGTGGCTCTCCATCCCGGGGCGGAGGGTTTGGCAAACACGACCGGTCCAGTGATGCTCTGTTTGGATCTCGGGAACACTAGTGGCTGGGCTATCCGGACTGCTCAAGGGCTCGTCACCAGCGGCGCTGCTAGTTTCAAAAACGACCGCTGGCAAGGCGGTGGTATGCGTTTCGTGAAGTTCACTCAGTTTTTGAACGAGCTGAATCAATCTGTTGGCCCAATCCGCCTGGTCTTCTTCGAGGAGGTTCGCCGCCATTTGGGTGTCGACGCGGCCCATGCTTACGGTGGCTTTATGGCACACCTGACTGCCTGGTGCGAGCAGCAGGCCATTGCCTATGAGGCTGTACCGGTTGGCACTATCAAACGACACGCCACCGGCAAAGGCAATGCCAGTAAGGACATGATGCTGGACGCCGCGCTGCGCCGTGGCCATCAGCCTGTCGACGATAACGAGGCCGATGCGCTGGCCTTGCTGTACTGGGCGATGGAGCATCGCCAAGGAGGTCTGTGATGACGCATTGGCAAACCGAACAGGTGGCCGCACGCTTTGAGGAATGCGTGGCTACGCTACGCAAGCTTCCCGGCGATCGTTCGTTGGGCTACGTGAGCTACTGGCCTGATATCAAATACGAGCCCCGCGAACTGGCTCGGCAAGAGCCGCAACCCATTCGGTTGCGTGCCACGCCGGATCAGATTACGCGCATGGAGGAAACCCTGACCTGGATAACCTGGATCAACCACGGAGAACGAAATCTGGTGTGGCTCAGAGCTTACCGGACGCCTTGGCGAGTGATTGCGCGGGAAACTGGCTTCCCCAAAACCTCTGCCCAGCGTTATTGGCATGGGGCGTTACTAAAAATAGCGGCGCGTTTAGAACAGGAGCGTAAGTCTGCGTGAGAACGCCAAAACCACCGGTGGGACAAAAGCGGCTTTTTGAGCGAGAATACTTGCTAATCTCACGAGTGAACTGCACACAAGCCACGGCCACCACACCGTGGCTTTTATGTTTAGGACGAACGGTATGTCGCGGGTGCATGGATGCACAGGAGCGACTTCATTTCTGCTGCCCCATGCCATGGGTCCTTCCTGGCCGATGAGCAATACGGGGGGCGTGAGCGCGGCATTTCGCTAGCGTCAGGGTGCGAACTCGGGTTCGCAGGGTTCGCGGTTCGCACACCTATATTTCCAAGGTATCTCATGTTATCTGTCAGCGTTGAAACGGTGGAGCATTGGCCGCTCCAGCGATTGATTCCCTATGCCAAAAATGCGCGCACTCATGACGATGCGCAGGTCTCTCAAATTGCCGGTTCCATTGCCGAGTTTGGCTTTGTAAATCCGATTCTCGTCGGTGACGACAACGTCATCATTGCGGGACATGGCCGACTCATGGCGGCCCAGCAATTAGGGCTGCGTGAAGTGCCGGTGATTGTGCTGGCCCATCTGTCCGAAGCTCAGCGCCGCGCGTTAGTGATTGCGGATAACAAGATTGCCGAGAATGCCGGCTGGAACGAAGACCTGCTGAAGCTTGAACTCGCCGACTTGAAAGACATCGGCTTCGATCTGGACCTCATTGGTTTCTCCGACGAGGAACTGGATGAGCTGCTCGGTGGCGATGATGATGCCGGCGAGTCAGACGAAGATGCGGTGCCTGAAATTGAACAGGAGCCCGTCAGTCAGAACGGCGATTTATGGCTCCTGGGTGATCACCGCCTTCTGTGTGGTGACTCCACCAATGCTCAGGATCTCGCCCGATTAATGGATGGCGGGCTGGCCGATATGGCGTTTACCGATCCTCCCTACAACGTCGATTATGGCAACAACGCCAAAGACAAAATGCGCGGCAAAGATCGGCGCATTCTGAATGACAATTTGGGCGATGACTTTTACGCGTTTTTGAAGGCAGCGCTTTCCAACATGCTGACGGTGACCATGGGCGCCTGCTATGTGGCTATGTCCTCCAGCGAACTGGATACGCTGCAAAAAGCGTTCAGGGATGCTGGCGGCAAATGGTCGACGTTCATCGTCTGGGCCAAGAATACCTTTACCTTGGGTCGCTCCGATTACCAGCGCCAGTACGAACCGATACTGTACGGCTGGCGTGAAGGCAGTGACCATTACTGGTGTGGCGCCCGCGACCAAGGCGATGTCTGGTTTTTCAATAAGCCGGTCAAGAATGATCTGCATCCCACCATGAAACCGGTGGAGCTGGTTGAGCGAGCGATTCGCAATTCCAGCAAAAGCCGGGATGTGGTGTTGGATCTGTTCGGCGGATCTGGAAGCACACTCATTGCCTGCGAGAAAACCCATCGATCAGCCAGGCTCATCGAGTTGGATCCGAAGTACGTGGATGTGATCGTGCGGCGTTGGCAGGACTATTCGGGAAAGCAGGCCACCCGCGCGTCGGATGGTCGGCCGTTTGATGAAGTGGCGTTGGAAGCCCAAACGGTGACTAGCGTTTAAGCCATTCACCGTGGCTGATCGTTTTGCAAATTTCGATGGCTTCGCTGTCCCAGGGTTGCAATGAAAGATGCAAATGCTTGAGCGTTTTCTCAATGTGGGATTGGACCAAAAATCGAACATCGTCGGTCTCGTCCAGCTCATTAAAGAAATCAAACAAATCATCGTCACCCACTAATTCGTACAGCTGGTCGCAGGCTGTTTTGCGTGTGATCGGCGCTGTCATCAATCGTTGCAGTTCGCAGGCTTTGGTGGTGGTGTTAGGTTGGCTCCAGGTTCCCATTTGTTTGTCCTCGGTGGCTTGGTGTGTCTGTATGAACGCTTCCTTGCGAGAGTTAATCAAGCTATATCCGAAGCTTTCTGCTGCCCCATCGTTCGCCGTCAAACAGGTACAGATAATCGGCATCGCAGACCTGCGCCAATGCCAGTAACTGCGACTCACTAGTGGTTCTTTTTGGCTGGGTTTGTGCCCATGCATCACCGCGATCCCGGTGGTACGCACAGGCTTTATCGGCTTGTAGGTAGGAAATATCTCCAAGTGCTATCAGGTCGGCGGCGACCTCAGCTGAGTTGTAATGCGCGCGTAGCGTCGGGCCAACACCATGATCAGCATCATAGCCGTCATGGTGACAGTAAATGGACAGGTAATAACCATCCTTGGCGATGGCAATCAGACATCGAGTGCTCATTGCGCCACCTCCTGTTGGATGCGGTAATGGCGAGGCTGGCCTTCGTTTTTGTAAGAGGTAAGCGTCAACCCAAGGCGCTTTTTCAGCGTGTTGGAAAAGACGCCGCGCACCGTGTGTTTTTGCCAGCCCGTTTCCTGACAGATGTCTTCGATGCTGGCGCCTTCAGGACTCTGCAGCAGCGCAATCATCCGGGCTTGCTTGGTGCCTTCTCGCAGGTTTGCTCTAGCCTCAGCGTTTGTTGTTTTTGGCTCAGGCTCAAGTCCGATGGCCTGGTAGCCGAGTGGCGCTATGGCGTGGCCGTTTTCGTTGGCAATGATCAGCTCACGCGTTAGTAGCCCTTGGATCACCCGGGGTTTGATCCCGGCATTGATGTTGTCGGGCAAGGGTTCGATGTTGCCATCGGGCCGCTTCGCAGCGGCCGTCAGGATGGTGATTTGGGTGGGTGTTAGTTGGATCATGGTGTGCTCCTTTATTCGGCGTACTCGCCTTCTTGGAAGGCAAAATCGGTCAGTTCTTTCAGCTTTTCGGCGATGTAGCCGAGGCTGCCGGCGTGCCCCCAGTTGATTTCATCGGGGTGGGTGTTGAAGTGGTCGTCGCTCAGGGCTTGCAGGCGGGCCAGTGCCTCGTCGATCTCCGCTTTGCGGGCCATAAAGGTGTCGAGGGCGGTAGGTTTGCGGCTCATGTTGTTGTCTCCGTGTGCGCTTTCGTTAAGCACATGAACGCTTCCTTCAGAGCACTTATCAACTCAATTCCGCTTAATAATTCGATTAAAAACAGTAGGTTATGGCGTGGGCGTATCATTGCGGGCGTATGCCAAACATCGCGGAGTTTCCGATACGGCGGTGCGCAAGGCCGTCAAGGCTGGACGCATTTCATTGGAGCCTGACGGCAGTGTCGACATTGCCAAGGCCGATCGCCAATGGACACTCAATACCGACCAGTCCCAACAACGAAAACCAGCAGCTGCGACCAAAGCAGTCCCCAAGGCTGCCTTGGATGCGGTCGACGAGACACTCAAGGAAAGTCGTGGTCCGGCCTCCGGAACCACCTACATGCAAGCGCGAACGGCCAACGAAGTGCTCAAGGCGCAGACCAATCGGGTCAAGCTGCAGCAGCTAAAACAGGAACTGGTGGATCGCTCAAAAGCCATCGCCCACGTGTTCAAGCTGGCCCGTTCAGAACGTGATGCCTGGCTCAACTGGCCCTCGCGGGTGTCAGCACAGATGGCGGCCCGTCTCGAAGTAGACCCTCATACCATGCATGTCGTTTTAGAAGCTTCAGTGCGAGAGCACTTACAGGAACTGGGTGAGATTCAGTCGAGAGTGGATTGAAATGTATATCTGTGATATTCGACCTTGAGATATTTGCAAAGAGCTGCGTACAATCCGCGATATCTATATCGTTAAGGATATATGCCATGAGTAAAGACAAGCCGATAAAACAGACGTTTATCCCAAATAAAGCGTCTCTGGATAAAGTTGCGAAAGGTTTTGAGCGAGCCAAAACAAAGGCCGACAAAACTAAGAAAAATACTAGCCTCGTCGATTACGTGGAAGTTAAATAAAACCTATATTGGATCTGACAGTGAAAGAAAGCACAGTCACAGTGTTCGTACGCAAAGAGCTTGATCAGGAAAGCCAAACTAATAGCGAGTTGCGAGCACTTATCAGCGATTTTAAGCGCTATAAATCAGGGGTTCAGGTCACTTATTTTGGTAAGGATGTGCCTTATCATGATCCAAAACCGTATGCTGAAAGGGCAAAATTGCGTCATGTGCATGTCCTAGATAAGGTCAAAACTGTTCGTGTACGTGCTGGAACAAGTGACAGCGCTTTGATCTATACAGAGGCTTCGATGACGCCAAATACTTATTATGTGATCGACTTTATTGTTGATGGCGCACATCAAAAAGCGCGGGATTTCAGCTATATGAATTGGCTGATTGACAAGGCTGAACAATTTAGGATGAGGAAATAATAGTGACTGAAACTGGCACTTTGAAACCTTTGTGGCGAGAGAAAACTGAACCGCCAGCTCTCGGCGAATATTTTGTCGCCGTTCGTTATCCTCATGGATTTGGTTCCTACGATGTAGCGTCCTGGAACGGTAGTCAGTGGCAGCTTGGATACAATGCAGATATTGTAGGATGGATTCCTTTGGATGAGATTCTAGGTGGGTTGAATGCAGGCTGGCCCTCAGATGATGAAGAAAATTTCGGTAAGCCGTTCCGTGAGCAATTTGAAGAGCACCGCAAAAAAAATCCGCTCTCAGATTCAAGCGAAGACGATTTTGTAGAATTGAAAGACTGAAAATAAGATTTTTTGTTTTTACCGTAAGGCGCTTCGGCGCCTTTTTTGTTGCCAAAATTCTCTACAGATAATGCGATTTAGTGAAAAAGAATGGACTACGACGGTGCGCTGGACATCGACCGAGCCTGGCGAGAAGGACTGACCCCCGATCCACTGTTATCCGTCTCCGAATGGTCAGACCGTCATCGCATGCTGTCGAGCAAAGCCTCGGCGGAGCCCGGTCGCTGGCGCACCAGTCGGACGCCGTATCTGAAAGCCATTATGGATTGCCTGTCGCCAACCTCGCCCATTGAGCGGGTCGCGTTTATGAAGGCGGCCCAGCTAGGTGCAACGGAGATGGGCTCCAACTGGATTGGCTATGTGATCCACCATGCGCCGGGACCAATGATGGCGGTATGGCCTACCGTGGAAATGGCCAAGCGCAACTCAAAGCAGCGCATTGATCCGCTGATAGATGAGTCGCCCATCCTTGCAGAGTTGATCGCACCTGCGCGATCACGCGATTCCGGCAACACCATTTTGTCGAAAGAGTTTCGTGGCGGTGTACTGGTAATGACCGGTGCTAACAGCGCCGTCGGACTGCGATCCATGCCGGTGCGTTATTTGTTTCTAGATGAGGTCGACGGTTATCCATTGGATGTCGAAGGTGAAGGTGACGCGGTGTCGCTGGCGGAAGCACGTACCCGTACCTTTGCTCGGCGCAAGATATTCATTGTTTCCACACCAACCATTTCGGGCGTCTCTGCCATTGAGCGGGAATTCGAAGCCTCAGATCAACGTCGTTACTTTGTGCCATGCCCGCATTGCTCACATCGGCAATGGCTGCGATTTGAACAATTGCGCTGGGAAAAGGGGCAGCCTGAAACGGCGGCTTATGTCTGCGAGTCATGCGATAAACCCATCGCCGAGCATCACAAAACCTGGATGCTCGAACACGGCGAATGGCGAGCCATGAACACCGAGGGCAATTACAAAACAGCCGGCTTTCACCTGTCGTCTCTGTACAGCCCGGTGGGTTGGCGATCCTGGCAAGACATCGCAGCCACATGGGAAAGTGCTGTAAGCAAAGAGTCCGGCTCGGCTGCCGCCATCAAAACTTTTAAGAACACCGAGCTGGGCGAAACCTGGGTCGAAGAAGGTGAGGCACCGGACTGGCAGCGACTGATTGAACGACGGGAGGGCTATGCACTCGGCACAGTGCCGGAGCAGGGTTTGTTGTTAGTGGGTGCGGCCGATGTGCAGAAAGATCGTATCGAAGCATCCATCTGGGCATTCGGTCGTGGCAAAGAATCCTGGCTGATTGAGCATCGAATTTTTTTGGGTGACACAGCTCGTGAAACCGTGTGGCAATCACTGAAATCGATGATCGACGAAACCTGGACCCACGCCAGTGGCAACCAAATGCCACTGACGCGATTTGCCCTGGATACAGGGTTTGCCACCCAAGAGGCCTATGCCTTTGTGCGTGGATGTCGCGATTCCCGGGTGATGGCCATTAAAGGCGTACCACGCGGTGCCGCGTTGATCGGTACACCTACGGCAATTGATGTTTCCCAAGGCGGTAAAAAACTGCGCCGAGGTATCAAGCTCTACAGCGTTGCAGTGGGTATCGCCAAGCTTGAGTTCTATAACAATCTGCGCAAAACCGCTGATGTGGCAGAGGACGGAATCACACCGGTTTATCCGGCGGGCTTTGTCCATCTACCGAAAATCGATGCAGAGTTTATTCAACAACTCTGTGCCGAGCAGCTCATTACTCGTCGCGATCGAAACGGCTTCCCGGTGCGTGAATGGCAGAAAATGCGTGAGCGTAACGAGGCCTTGGATTGCTATGTCTATGCTCGCGCCGCCGCTTCGGCCGCCGGACTTGATCGCTTCGAGGAGCGGCACTGGAATGAGCTTGAACGACAGCTCGGACTGGCATCAGACACCGCCGCCTTATCACAAGCAACACCCGCAGAGACCACGGCTCAATTGAGTTCGGCTAGTGGCCTTTCATCTTCTGGCACCTCGCGACGGTCACGGCAAGTGGTGCGCAGTCGCTGGTTAACCTAATTAAACAGCCTTGAGCTGTCAGGTTTCCTCGCCTTTTGGGATGAAACCTGACTCAACTTAAAGAGAAATCACTATGAGTTTACAAACCCGGATTGAAAGTCTGGTGCTACGCATCGCCCAGGAATTCAACACCCTCAACAGCAAAACTGGCGCGCTGGCAAGCCTCACCACAACCGATAAATCCAGCCTGGTCGCTGCTATCAATGAACTGCAGGCGGCAGTTACCAATGGAACGGGTATCGATGATGCGAACGTCGCACTGACCACTACCTATTCATCCTCCAAGATCGTCAGCCTGCTGGACACATTGAAGGCTGAAATTCTGGGTGGTGCAGATGCCGCCTATGACACCTTGTTGGAAATTCAGCAGTTGCTGCAAGACGGTACCACCGGTCTGGATGCGTTGCTCGCAGCGGTAAACAACCGGGTGCGTTTTGATGCGCCACAAACCTTGACGGTGCCAGAGCAAACACAAGCTCGCTCGAATATTGGTGCGGTAGCCACAACCGATGTGGGCAACACCGACACGGACTTTGTTGCGATCTTTGAGGCGGCCTTGAGCTAATGACACTGATCGAGCGATTGACGGCGTTAGCGGTTCGCATCGGTTCGGAAGTGAAGTCAAAGATCACCGCCAATCATCCCGGTGTGGCACGTGCCTGGGTGTGCTTTGGTTATGACGGCAATGCCATCGTCTTGCGCGCAGCTTTCAACGTGGCCAGCGTCAATCGGATCGCCAGAGGCCGGTACCGCGTTTACTTCAGTCAACCCATGCTGGATACCCATTATTGCTGGACCGCCTTAGCGCGCAGTAGCACCGATAACGGTGCCCAGCGAATTGCCATCGTGCGTGAAACCAACAACGAGAAGACCGAGCAATACGTGGACATCAGCTGTGCCACGACCTCGACCACTTACGCCGATTCCACTGAAATCAATCTCACGGTATTTCGCTAATGGCTTACACACAGGAACAGTTGGAGTTACTTTAGGCTGCTCTGGCCAAAGGCGAAAAGCGCGTGAGCTTTGGCGATAAAACGGTGGAGTATCGCAGTGTCGACGAACTCAAAACAGCCATTGAAATCATTAAACGCGATTTGTTTGAGCAGGCAACCGCCACTGGATTATGGCCGGGTGCGCCCAGACAAATTCGTATCACCACCGGCAAGGGTTTCTAAATGAGTTGGCTTGGAAGAATTCAACGCCGCTTGTTTGGCGGCTCACCGACCTACGATGGTGTTGGTGGTGGACGTCGTGCACTGGCCTGCGGCCGGGGTGGAAGCCTTCGTGTCCAATGCGATCGGCACTGGCATCAAGCCCCAAAGCATGGTGCAAGATCAGTCATTACGTGAAGCCATCCATCGGCTTTGGTCCGATTGGTGTGAGCAAGCGGATGCCGCCGGGCTCACCGATTTCTATGGTTTGCAGGCCTTGGCTTGCCGCGCCATGCTCGAAGGCGGTGAATGCCTGGTGCGCCTACGATTTCGCAAGTCCGAAGATGGGCTGCCCGTGGGTTTACAACTGCAGGTTCTGGAGCCTGAGCATTTGCCGGTATCCATGAACACGCAAACACCGTCCGGTAATTTAATCCGTGCTGGTATCGAATTCGACCGTTTGGGACGGCGTGTGGCCTACCACTTAACACGTACCCACCCCGGAGATGGTGCCCTGGCGCCTATGTCCAGTAACGGAGGGTCCGGTAGCGGCGGGATGGATACGGTTCGCGTCCCGGCCGCTGAAATCGTCCACTTATTTCGCCCGCTGCGTCCTGGCCAGATTCGTGGCGAACCCTGGCTTGCACGAGCACTCGTCAAACTCAATGAACTGGACCAATACGACGATGCCGAGCTAGTTCGCAAGAAAACGGCTGCGATGTTTGCGGGCTTCATTACACGGCTGTCACCGGAAGACAACCTGATGGGTGAAGGGCTTCCGGATGCTGCCGGTGCCGCTTTGGCGGGTCTTGAGCCTGGCACCATGCAAATTCTGGAACCGGGCGAGGATGTGCGTTTTAGTCAGCCGGCCGATGTGGGTGGCAGCTACGCCGAGTTTTTACGCATGCAGTTTCGGGCGGTGGCGTCTGCCATGGGCATCACCTATGAAATGCTCACTGGTGATCTAACGCAAGTGAACTACTCATCCATTCGCGCGGGCTTGTTGGAATTTCGCCGCCGGTGCGAAGCGATTCAACATGGCGTGATTGTGCATCAGTTGTGTCGGCCGATATGGCGAGCCTGGATGGAGCAAGCAGCACTCGAAGATGCTTTACCGCTGCCGCAATTTGCGGAACGCAAGCGGGAGTACCTGGCAGCCAAGTGGATCCCTCAGGGCTGGCAATGGGTTGATCCGAAGAAAGAGTTCGATGCCATGCTCACCGCTATCCGCGCGGGTCTTTTGTCTCGCTCCGAAGCCATATCCGCGTTCGGCTATGACGCCGAGGATATTGATCGAGAGATCGCCGCCGACAATCTGCGCGCTGATGAACTCGGACTGGTTTTCGATTCCGATCCGCGACAAGACAAGCCATCAGTGATTGGCGCAACGCCAACTCCACACCAAGACTCTCAGGAAAACTAATCATGCAATTGGCTCATTTAGCGTCCCGTTTATACGGGACGCCGCTACTTATTGCGCGCCCGAAACTGGACATCATTTTGTCGGTGCTCGGATCTCGCATCGGCTTGCCCGAGGTGAGTGCAGCGTTACCGCCCGTACCTGCACGCGCACCTGTGCAAGCGGCACAGCAAGGCATTGCCATCATTCCGATTCACGGCACTTTGGTGCGCCGAACCATTGGTTTAGAGGCGGCATCGGGGTTGATGTCCTATGCCGATATCGCGGCACGCATTGATGCAGCCATCGCTGATCCTCAGGTGCAAGGCATCTTGTTGGATATGGACTCGCCTGGCGGTGAAGCCGGCGGCGTGTTTGAACTGGCCGAGCGGATTCGATCAGCCAGCTCGGTGAAACCGGTCTGGGCTCACGCCAATGACGCGGCCTATTCAGCGGCATACGCGATTGCTTCAGCGGCCACGCGGTTAACGCTTTCCCAGACTGCAGGCGTCGGTTCGATTGGTGTGATTGCTCTGCATGTCGATCAATCGGTGCGCGATGCCAAAGAAGGCTTGCACTACACAGCGATTTTCGCCGGGCACCACAAAAACGACTTTTCACCCCATGAGCCTTTAAGTCCCCAAGCAGCCACATCGCTGCAAACCGAAGTGAACCGCCTCTATGAGTTGTTTGTGACGCAAGTGGCATCGATGCGAGGCATGGATATCGAGGCGGTACGCGCTACCGAAGCGGGACTGTATTTCGGGGATGAAGCGATTTCGGCCGGACTGGCGGATGCCATCGGCAGCTTTGATCAGGTGTTGGCAGAGTTCAGCGAATCCCTCAGCGCCGAGCGACGATTAGTCCAAACCAACTCCAAGAGCCAGCGCCGAGCAACGGTGAACTCACCCAACGTTATCCAACAGCAAACAGGAATTCCGCACATGACACGCCATGAACATACCGATCCAAAGACAGACGATCTCGCCGCAACACACGACGAACCAGCAAACGAAACCGAAGTGACTGAACCCACACCGCAGGCACCTGCACCAGCCGCCAGCGTGTCGGCTTCATCAGCGGCCATGAAAGGTCGCGGTGAAGCACAGGCCATTGCAGAGCTGTGTCTGATCGCGGGCAACCCCCAGCGCACAGCCGAGTTTCTCGCCTCAGGCATGAGTGAAGCGCAGGTGCGCCAGGCGCTACTCAATGCTCGGGCTGAACAGCCTGACATCAGTTCACGCATCACAGCCGATGCCGGCACACAGTCGACTGCACAACCTGAAAGCAGCCCTGTGGTGGCCGCCGCCAAAAAACTTTCCACTTCACACACACTCAGCAAGGGAGCCTAAACCATGCCCGTACTACAAGAACCCAACAACCTAGGCGACCTGCTCAAGTATGAGGCGCCCAATCTCTATTCACGCGATCTAGCGACGGTTGCGGCTGGACAGCAACTCAGTCTTGGCACTGTGGTTGGCCTTGAATCCGCCACCAACAAACTGCACGCGCTGGATCCAACAGCAACCGACGGGACTGAGGTTGCCATTGGTGTTTTGGCGACGGATGTGGATGCCACGCTGATCGATGTCGACGATGCACTACTGATCGCCCGTCACGCAATTGTGGCCAGCGCCGCAATCATCTGGCCGGCGGGTATTACCGCTGCTGAGCAAGCGACTGCTATCTCACAACTTAAAACTCTCGGCGTGCTCATTCGCGCGGCCGCTTAATCGAGGACCTTCATCATGCAAAACCCATTTACCAATCCTGCGTTCTCGATGGCTGCATTGACGGCAGCAATCAATATTCTGCCTAACCGTTATGGGCGCATTGAAGATCTGGGCCTGATGCCGGCCAAGCCGGTACGCCAACGCCAGATCATCGTGGAAGAAATGAACGGCGTACTGAATCTGCTACCGACCTTGCCACCGGGAGCACCCGGTTCGGTGGGTACTCGCGGCAAGCGGAAGGTACGCTCTTTCGTGATCCCACACATCCCCCACGATGATGTGGTGTTACCAGAGGAAGTCCAGGGCATTCGCGCCTTTGGCTCGGAAACCGAAACCGAAGCCATCGCGGGCGTCATCGCACGTCATCTGGAAACCATGCGCAACAAGCATGCGATCACGCTGGAGCATCTGCGCATGGGCGCGCTGAAAGGCGTCATTCTGGATGCCGACGGTTCAGTGCTTTACAACCTGTTTGATGAGTTTGGCATTACGGCGCAAACCATTGCCTACGACCTGGGCACCGCAGGCACCAACGTCAAAGCCAAATGCCTGGCAACACTGGCTGCCATTGAGGACAACCTTAAAGGGGAGTTTATGAGCGGTGTGCACTGCTTGTGCTCACCGGAGTTCTTCGCCGCGCTGACGGGGCACGCCAAGGTCGAGAAGGCATTCGAAAACTGGCAACAAGGGGCTGTTCTTATCAACGATGTGCGCCGTGGTTTCACCTACGCGGGCATTACCTTTGAGGAGTATCGCGGTCAGGCTACCGACATCAACGGTACGGCTCGCCGCTTCATTGCAGCGGGTGAAGCTCATGCTTTCCCGATCGGCACTGTAGATACCTTTGGTACCTATTTTGCGCCTGCGGATTTCAACGAAACGGTGAACACCTTGGGACAGCCGGTGTATGCCAAACAGGAACCTCGCAAGTTTGATCGCGGTACCGACCTGCATACCCAGTCTAACCCCTTGCCGATGTGTCATCGCCCGGGTGTGTTGATCAAGTTGACGGTGTAACGGTGCGCATCGAGGACTTTTACCAATCCGCGCAACGTGCTGGTTTGCTCACTCAGGTTCATGTCAATGGCAGCTCGGTGTATTGCTCTTTTCGGTCTCCAGAAGAAACCGTACTGGATGGCTTTGCCCTGTCGCGTGACTATCAAATCGACTACCCAGCCAGTTGGTTGACACTCGCCATTGGCGATCTGGTCGACATCAATGGAACGAGCTATCAGGTGCGGGATATCCGCGTCATCGCTGACGGCACCGAATGTCGCGCCAGCCTTTCTCAACGCTAAATCAATACAGGAATCTCTATGTTCTCAATCCGTGAGCAAGTCTTACGGGAGATTGTGCTGCGTCTAACCAACGCAGTCGCTCCCGTTCCGGTGTTGCGCATGCCAGTGGCGCCGGTGACACGTGAAGCCAGTCCGGCACTACTGATGTTTGCCGAAGGCGATGGCATTGCCGCCAACGCCAACGGCGTGATGGATCGCGCATTAACACTGCGTTTGGTAGCTATCGCTCGCGATGACAACGCCTTCGATACCGCCGACCAACTGATCGTTGAGGCGCATCGAGCGTTGTTGTTTGACGCCAATCTCGGCGGCCTTTGCCTCGGCATTACTCAGCTCGATTGTGAGTGGGATGTGGAGGATGCGGATAACACGGCAGTCGCCATACCGGCGCGTTTTGAAATCCGCTATCGAACCCTGAGCAACGACCTGACCCAAACGGGATAAACCCTTTATGCAAATAATCTTGTTAAAACCCCATACCCACGCCGGTGCGGCTCACCCTGTGGATGCAGAACTGGACCTTGATGAGCCAACAGCCCAGTGGCTGATCGCCCAAGGTGTGGCTCGTGCCATTGATGCAACCGAATCCACGCAACCGAAATCATCCGCCCTTACTCGTAAAGGAGACTAACCATGGCGTATTTCTCTGGACAGGGGCGCGTGTATATCGGCGCCCGCGATAGCAATGGCAATCCGCTGGGATTGAACTTTGTTGGCAACGTGCCTGAACTGAAAGTGTCGTTATCGGTGGAAACACTGGAACACCAGGAGTCGACTAGCGGCCAACGACTGACTGACCTGCAGTTAATCAAAACCAAAAAAGGTGAGTTCTCCTGCACCCTGGAAGAACTGATCGCGATTAACCTTGGGCTGGCACTCTACGGCACCACCACGGATCAAGTGAGCGGCACCGTCACCAATGAAACGCTGGCTACACCTATGGCGACGGGCAGTCTGTATTTACTGGCCAAACAAAACGTCTCGTCGGTGGTTATCAAAGATTCCAGCCCAACGCCCAAGACCCTGCCAGCGTCGCAATATCAGTTGAACGCCAAACACGGCTCTCTGCTGATCAATGACATCACCACCGGTGGCCCTTATGTTGAGCCGTTCAAGGCTGACTATGCCTACGGGGCTGCACAGAGTACTGCTATGTTCACGCAGCCGTTGCCGGAACGTTGGATCCGTTTCGAAGGACTCAACACCGCCGACAGCAACCGCGAGGTTGTCATTGACCTTTATCGGGTGGCCATCAACCCCGCCAAGGAGCTGTCGGTTATCACCGATGAATTGTTGAAGTTTGAGCTGTCCGGTCAGGTATTGGCTGACACCCTGAAACCTGCCGCTGGCGATCTCGGCCAGTTCGGCCGCATCGTGTTGTTGTGAGGTGAGTGATGTCTGAATTTGATGCCTTTGGCGCACAGCCAACAGACCTGACAATCGCCGATGAGACGCTGGTTATCTCACCCATTCGCGTGGGTGAGATTCCAAAAATCCTGTCGGCAATCAAACCGTTCAGTGATCAGTTGATGGCAGATCAGATCGATTGGTTGGCCATCGTTACCCAACACGGCGACAGCCTGTTAGCGGCAATCGCGATTGCTGCCCGTAAACCGCAAGACTGGGTGGAAGCATTGTCCTTGGACGATGCCGTCACTTTGGCCACGGCACTGTTTGAGGTGAATGCCGATTTTTTTGTGCAACGGGTGGTGCCGACACTGCAGCAGGCCGCCGGCCGAATCAACACACAGATCAACGATCGTCTGGCTGGCATCTTGCCATCCAACGGCTGATCCGTTCGGGGCATCGCATGCCCGACATTCTGAACTACACACTGGCGCAGCTTAGCGCTTACCTCGAAGCCGATCTGCAGTTGGAGTTTGAGCAGGCAAGCCTGCAACTGACCCTCCTTGCGGTTGGTGCCCAGGGTGATCGACGTTCCATCGAACGCTTACAACAGGAGCTGGATCGTGCGCGTTAATTTGCAGGCCTCCGGGCTATTTAATCCCAGCCAACTCAATGCCTGGTCGACCGCCAAACGCAAAGCCATTCGTGACGCAGTGAAGCGTGGCATGCAAAGCGGTGGCCTCGATGTTCGAGACGCGGCGCGCAGCCAGATGCGCAGTGCCTTTAAGGTTCAAAAGGCAAGCTTTGTTTCCTCCATGCAAAGCAAGGTAATCGATAAGAAGCCTGAACGCCTGCCAGCATTAAAGATCGGCAGCAAGATCCCATGGTTGGGTATTCACGAGAAAGGCGGTGTTGTCCCCGGCAACTTGCTTATTCCGTTACTGCCGGGGCGGATTGGGCCGAAGCGTTTTCGGAAGGTCGTGGATGGACTGATGCGCTCGGGCAATGCCTATTTCATTCAGAAAAACGGTTTGGTCTTCTTGATGGCCGAAAACATCCGGGAAAACAACAGCCAACTGTCGCGTTTCAAGCGAGCCGAGCGCACTCGTACTGGCGCCAAGCGGCTGCAACGCGGTCAGGAAATCCCGATCGCGGTGTTGGTGAAATCGGTCAAACTCAAGCGGCGACTGGATCTGGCTGGCAGCGTAAAGCGCGCTATGCCGCAACTCATTAAAGCAATCGAACGAGAACTGGCGAAAACCTGATGGCAAACAACCGAGCCCAACTGCTGATCACCGCTGTCGATCAGACGCGGGGTGCCTTTGATTCCATCAAGCGTAACCTCGGCGATCTTGGCAATGCGGCGCGTTCCATTAATGGTTTGTTGGGTACGTTGGGGCTGGCCGTATCAGCCGCAGGCCTCGGTGCGTTGGTAAAGTCCTCGCTGGATTCGGCTGACTCCCTGTCCAAGTTGTCCCAGCGAGTGGGGATCACTGTTGAGTCACTATCAACGCTGATTCCAGTCGCGGAGCTTTCCGGTGTTTCTGCGGAGAAGTTTGAAGGCGGTCTGCGCAAGTTGGCCACGCGGATGCTGGAGGCTGCGACCGGTACCGACGATGCGGTGCGCAGTTTTGCAGCGGTCGGCGTTGCCTTTCAAAATCAGGATGGCTCACTGCGAGCCACTGATCAGGTCTTGCTGGATCTGGCTGAACGTTTCCAGAGCTTGCCGGATGGCGCTGAGAAAACCGCGATCGCGGTAGAGCTGTTCGGCAAGTCCGGTGCCGACCTGATCCCGTTCTTGAACCAAGGGCGGGATGGTGTTGAAGCGCTGTCGGAAGAATTGGTTTCCCTTGGCCTTCAGTTGGGTGGCGATACCGCCGTTCAGGCCGAAGTATTTAATGATGCCCTAGCGAAAATCCGTATGGCAGTTTCCGCCATTGGCAATCGCATCATCGAAGCCTTTTTGCCTGCCATGAACGATATGGCATTGGGCATGGTCGAGTCAGCCAAACAAGGCGGTACCTTGCGCGCCATTCTTGATGGCATCTTGCTGGTATTAAGGACGCTGGCTCTGGGCGCGGCCACGGTAGGCAAAGACTTCGTTGCTTTGGGTGAGGCCATTGGCGGCAGTCTTGCTGCGGCGGCAACGGCCTTGTCCGGAGACCTTCAGGGCGCCAAGGCCATCATGGCCGATCTGAAAGGCGATCTGGTCGAGCAGCTTGATGAGCTCGCCCGTTTTCGGGACAACCTTTTCGAGCGTCAGGCAACGCCTGTCGTGGTACCGCCGCCTGCGATTGTCCCCGAAACCGGTGGAACATCGACCGGCATCATTGAGCAGCTGACACCGGATGATCGCTCCGCTGAACGAACAGCGAGTGCAAGGCTCGCATTGGCAGCCGTTCAGGCCGACACCGAACTGAAGTTATTGAAAGCGTCACTGGCCAACCAGGCACAAGCGCTGGATTTGGCACTCGAAGATCGGCTGGTCTCCATCGGTGAGTACTATGCCGAAAAGACCGACATCGAAACCCGGGAACTGGATGCGGAGCTAACTCGCACCCGAACCAAACTGGCGGAGCAACAACAGCTCGCCAACACGGCAACGGATGACAGTGATCGCCTTAAAGCCAGTGCTGAAATCACCAAGATCGAAGCCGAGCTAATTGCGCTCAATCAACGCCGGGCCACCATTGCGCAAACCAATGCGCGAGCGTCGGCACAGGCGGAGCGCGAATTGGCGGATGCCTTGTCCCAAGCGCGACAAGAGTTGGCACAGCTCACGGGGCAAACAACGGCCGGCGATCGGGTTGGCGCGATTGAGCGCAGCTACCAGGATTTGAAAGCAAGACTGCTGGCCGAAGGCGATGCCGATGGCATTGCCTTGATCGACCAACTGATAAACGTCAAAGCCGCGCAGGCAAACCTCGGTGCTTTGGAGGCAGAGTGGCGGCTGGTCACTGAGCGTCTGCGCAATGCTCAAGAAGCCATCGCCATTCAGCAACAATCGGGGCTTTTGACCGAAGCTCAGGCGCGAGAGCAGATCGTGCTGCTTCAGCAGCAATCGGCTACCGAAATGGAGCGTTTGTTGCCCTCGATGCAGCAAGCAGCCGAGGCCATCGGCCCTGATGCCGTGGTGCGGGTGCAAGCCTGGCGCAACGAGCTGGAACGTACCCGGCTGGCAGTGGATGAGCTGGCGCCTTTGTGGAACCGGATCGGCGAAAGCTTTGGTTCGGCGCTGAACGGCATGATCACCGGCGCACAGACCTGGCGCAGTGCGCTGGCCAGCATCTTTCAGCAAGTGGCCGATGCCTTTCTGCAACAGTTGGTTATCCAACCGTTTCAGCAATGGATCGCCATGCAGGCGCGGATGCTGGCCATCAAGCTCGGCTTTGTGCAGCAGGAACAGGTGATGGATGCGGCGGCCAGTACCGCCAAGGTCGCCCAGAAATCGGCTGAAACCACCGCCGTTGTTTCGATGGATGCTGCTAAAGCCGGTGCCGGCGCGGCCGCATCGCAAGCCTCGATTCCTTATGTGGGGCCGGTGCTCGCGGTGGCGGCGATGATCGCCATGGTTGCGGCGGTGATGGGCTTGCTCGGTAACGTGAAGAAGTTTGCCTCCGGCGGCTTGGTTTCAGGCCCCGGCACATCGACTTCGGATTCCATACCGGCACGTTTGTCGGCGGGTGAATTCGTGATGAACGCAGCGGCGGTTAAACGGGTGGGTGTGGATTTTCTGCAATCGCTCAATGGGCTATCGCAGGGTCCGCGCGTGTCCGGCAACACTCTGGCATTTGCTGCCGGCGGACTGGTACCGGATGCGCCGCCACAGGCTGCATCCCAAGGCCAAGCGGTGCGCATCGTCAACGTGGTCGATCCGGCCATGGCGGCGGACTACCTCAACTCCTCATCCGGTGAAAAAACCATTCTCAATATTTTGCAGCGCAATGCCGGCGCCGTTCGGCAAGTGCTCAGCTGAGTGTTTTCTATGGCATTTGAAATTGGTACAGCCACGAATCATGTGGATCTTTTTAGTAAGCTCGTCAGTTTTTTAAGCCAAGGATTAGGTGCTGCCGAAAACTGGGAGGTATTGCGACACACCGGCGTGGCAGATATCGACGCAAGTTCCTTTCTCGTTAATTGGGAACCGTGGGCTGCGTTCAAAGGCCCTTACCATTCTCATGCTAACGGTTGGGCTACGGCAATCGGTCAGCAAGTGAATTGCTGGCTGAGTTGGGAAATGGTAGAGCCCTTTGAAATTGACAGGCTAACTCTGGTAGGAAGCGCAACCGCTAATCAATCCCCACGCGACTTTGTACTGCAGTGGTCCGATGACGGAGTCAACTGGACTGACCGGAAAGCCTTCACCGGTGTGACCTGGAGTAATAATCAGAGCCGGGAGTTCTCCATTGACGGTGTTTCGCCTGGGCCCAAGTCTTTCTGGCGTATTTTTGTGTCTGCAAACGGCGGGAACACTTCCAATACTGTCATCCAACAAGTGATTCTGCCCGAATGGCTGATTTACCAAGACTTCAATCACGCACGCCGGCCATCGGTTTGGTTCAAGGCGCCAGGAATGACCGGACTGGATCCGTGTTACATCAATTTTCAGCTCTACGATCGGCCGACAAATGACTATTACAACATTGCGGTGACCGGATGTACCGGGTTTGTAGGCGCAGCGCAATTTGATGATCAACCCGGGGCGCTGTCAGCGATGGCGATACCTTTGTGGAATCAGTCAATTCCATACTGGTTCAGTGCCAATGGGCAGCGGGTAATTATTTCTGCAAAAGTGGATACCGCCTATTTGAGTTGTTACGCAGGGAAGATACTGCCATTCGGAACACCCCAGCAGTATCCCTATCCCTTACTGATTGGTGCTCCATTGCCATCAGCTTCCGCGACTCGGTATTCCGATAGCGCAGTAAATCTGCCCTACAAAGGTAACCGAAGCACGCTCAAGCTGCGCAAAAACGACGGGAGTTGGGTTCAACCTCAAGCCTGGCCTTACTCCAAATCGTCGACATTTCGCGATACCAACGGCGCTTATCCCATGCTGCCAATTACCTTGTATGACACAGCAAATACCTATGGCCTGATTGACGGCGTTAATTTCATCAGTGGCTTTGGTAATGCAGTGGAAAATACGGTTTCGGTGGGTGCAGACACGCATGTAGTTTTGCAAGACGTGATTCGAAATGGCTTGAGTGATTTCTTTACCATGAGGATATCTTGATGGCCTACGAAACAGGTGTTGTCAGTTCGGCCGCAGATCTGGCTGCTGTTATCTCGACCTTTGCACAAAACAATGGCTGGACAGCAAATGGCGATGTGTTGAGCAAAGGGCAGACTTTCATCAGGTTAACTTCGCCGAACACATCAGAAGTCCGGATTGAAGGCGCACGCAATGGTAATTTTGTGTCACCGGACCTGAGTGTGCGTCACTCTCGAATATACAACACATCCTGGCCTGCAACGGCAACCTATCACATCGTGGCCTTTGCAAATCCAGACACCGTTTGGTGCACGATTAATTTTAATGTCACAACGCATCAGCACATAGGCTTTGGCACTATTGAAAAATATGGCAGCTGGGATGGAGGTGGTTGGTTTCATGCCCAGCACACACCGGCCTCGTCAGATGGCAACGTCTGTTCGGTTATTGATGGTTCGCAGCAGCCTTATTACTCAAGTAGCGCCAAAGAATGCGGGCTTTTCTGGAGCCCTAGCATGCGGGACTCTTGGAATGGTAGTTACCAACAAAACGCAGCCAGTAATCTGCACTGTGAATTGCGAGGATATGTTTGGGAGCCGCCAACCGGGACTACAGCGATAGGTGTGCACTGTCCGACCATCCTCTCGCCCATACACAAATACAATCCGAACGTGTTCAATGGCCAGACAGTGCTTACGCCATTCCAGTTGTTCCTGCAAAACACGGATGGTCATTACATGAGCATTGGCCATGTTGGTCACCTCAGATTCGTGAAGCTAACCAATTACAACCCTGGTGATGTCATCGAGCTGGGTATTGATCGCTGGAAATTGTTTCCTTGGCATATCAAAGACCCGAATTATCCCGATGGCAAACAAGTTGCGTATAGCAACGGAAGTTTCAGTACAGGTTTGCTTGGTGTTGCCGTGTATTACGATGGACCATAAAGATGCCTGTATTAAGTGGGTTTTCACCCACAGCTTTTTTGGTTTTGACGCGCGACCATTTGAATGTTGTCGCCTTGGATCAGCTAGGGGATGGCTTGTATGAGCATAGGAAAGTATCCGAAATCAGAACCGGGCAAAGTGGTTTTTTAACCAGTAATGTTCCGGTCGGATGCGTATCAAGGCTCTTGGTTGGAAATGTGGCTCGCTCATTCAAAGAGGACTTCTACGAACGGATTCATATACGGCCAAATCATATTGATCTTGGCAGTTCTATGTCGGCTCAGACTCGTGAAGTCGAAGTCTGGAACGCATGGTTCAGTTCGAATTCGTTGCAAGCTATTGAATCCACTAAATCGGATGGAATGACGTTAACTGGTCCGGAGCCAATCCCAACCAGCTTCGGAGCTTTGGAGGCGCGAGTATATGAGCTATCCATTAGGCCGAATGGTCCTCCCATAATCGATGCGTTATTTCTGTTTAAGTTTGTTTTCGGTCGCGCAACGCTACGGGCAATAGGCCGACGCATTGTGGGCTGGGTGTTTTCACCCGACTGGTCACAGCCCGTGATTGAACGCTTGGAATGGCTCACCCAGGTGATGGAGTCCCATTCCGGTCGTGAACAACGAGTGCGCTTGCGCACTGGTGCTCGTCGAACGCTGGAATACACTCAGCTAATCGGATCGCACCGGGAACGTGTGCGATTGGAAAACCTGCTGCATGCCTGGCAGGCTCGGGTCTTTGGTTTGCCACTGTGGCAGGAAGTGCAAATCACCCGTCAGGCGATTAATGCGGGCGCGGCGTCAATCCTCGTCAACACCGATAGCCTTGATTTTGAAGTGGGTGGACTGGTGGGATTGGTCAAAGGCACCGACTCAGAGTTTGCTGAGATCACCGATATTCAAGCGGGTCTGCTGAGCCTGAAAAGTCCATTGGAAAAAAACTGGCCAGCGGGTAGCAAGTTGCTGCCGGTAAAACCTGCTCGTTTGCAAAACGACATCAAGTTGAGATACCTCAGCGATACCATTGTGCAGACACGCTCGCGCCTTCAGTTAGAAGAGGAATGGCTGGCAGCGGCAATGGTTGAGCCGGTGCAATACCGTGGCTTCCCGGTACTGATGACCGCGAGCAATTGGGCTGAGGACATTGATGCCGAGCACTCGCGCAAGCTGGTGGAGCTGGATTATCTCACTGGGCGTCGCACCCTGGATGATCTGTCGGGAACCGGTTCGGTTCGAAGAACGCATCACTGGTTGCTGAACGGACGGGACGCTATCGCGGAATTTCGTACCTGGCTCGCCGCTCGGGCAGGAAAACTGAAGCCCTTTTGGCTGCCCAGTTTTCAGGCGGATCTGGAACTCACCAGCCCCATTGGCGCATTCGATTCGGCCATCACTGTGGATAACCGTTCCTTCGCGGCCAATGGAGGAGCAGGCATCGGTCGCCAGGACATTGTGATCGCCACCACCAATGGGCAGAACTATTTCCGTCGCGTGACCGGTGTAACAGCACTGACCGATACCACCGAAAGTGTGGCCATCGACAGTGTCCTGGGCGTGGCGATTCTGCCAACGCAGATCCGTTACATCGCCTTTATGAAACTGGTCAGGCTCGATACTGACGCCGTGGAAATCGCCCATCACACCGATCAATTGGCCGAGGTGTCACTGACACTGCGTAGCCTCAGAGACGATACCTGATCCATCGTCCGATCGATTGCCGAATTTACTTCACGAGTTTTCACCATGAGTTATGCCAATCGAGAAGTCTCGACCGCTGACAGCAGTCCGGTCGAGCTGTATGAATTTCGTCGCGGCGGTGATGCCTGGCGTTATACCAGTGCCGTTGATGATGCCTTGTATGGCAGCTATGAATACCTGGCGGTGCCGGTAAAACGCAGCAGCATTGAGCAGTCCACCGAAATGGGCAAAACCGGTCTGCGTATTACCTTTGCACGAGACATTGAGGTTGCCCAGGATTTTATCGCCACACCGCCCTCAGAGATCACCTTGCTGACCCTGTACCGCCAGCATCGTGGTGATGGTGAAACCGTGGCGGTCTGGATGGGGCGAGTTCTTAATGCGGAATGGCGAGGCTCAGAAGTCGAGCTGAACTGCGAGCCGGTGTACACCAGCCTGCAACGCATCGGCCTGCGCCGGTTGTATCAGCGCAATTGCCCTCACGTGTTGTATGGCACTGCCTGCGGTGCCAGTGCCGTGGTATTTCGAGTTACCGGCACTGTGGCATCGCTGAATGGAACGCTCTTGAGTGTGCCAACCGCAGCAGGTTTTCCGGTGGGTCATTTCGCTGGTGGGTATGCCACTTGGGCCGCGAACGGTATCACTGAAAAGCGCATGATTACCGGTCACAACGGTGACGCCATCACCTTGTCGGCAGTGCCGCCAGGTCTTGCCGTGGGTGATGCCATCACGTTGTATCCGGGCTGCGACCGAACCCTGAATACCTGCAACAGCAAATTCGGAAACAGCGAAAACTTTGGCGGTTTCCCGTTTATCCCGACCAAAAATCCCTTCGGCGGTAGCCCGATTTATTAACACCTGTTTGTGAGACCAGCTTATGTGGGCAGCCATCGCTGTATTAGTCATCAGCGTGTTGGTGCAGTACGCGCTGCAACCCAAAACGCCACAACCACAAGCCGCCGAACTCAAAGACTTTGACGCACCCACCGCCGATGAAGGGCGGCCGGTGCCGGTGGTGTTTGGCACCGTATTGGTACGCAGCGCCAACGTGGTTTGGTATGGCGATCTGCGCACCACGCCAATCCGTTCAAAAGGGGGCAAGAAGTAATGCTCATTGTGATTCACGCCGATATGCGAGCTCTCGGATATTGCAATCGAGGAGCGCGCTCCTGGTTTGCTCGACATCAGCTGGATTGGACTGACTTTATTAACCAAGGCATCGAAGCCGAACACCTGCTGGCCACCGGTGATGCCATGGCCGAAGCCGTGGTGGCGGTGGCGCAAAGTCGTGCGCGTGGCGATACAACCAACGGAGACGAGCATGGGCGGCAGCAGTAAAAAGCAGACGGTCGGCTATCGCTACTACCTCGGCATGCATTTGGCGATTTGCCACGGCCCGGTGGACGCAGTGACCGAAATTCAGGTGGCCGATCGGCAGGCCTGGAGTGGAAGTCTTTCTGGCAGTGGCTGCATCACACTGGATAAACCTGAACTCTTTGGTGGGGAAAAGCGTGAGGGTGGCGTGTCTGGTGCCGTGGATGTGGCCTTCGGGCAAAGCACTCAGGCACCCAACGATTATCTGGTGTCCAAAATCGGATCGCCGCAACCTGCCTACCGGGGTCTGCTAAGTCTGATCTTGCGGCAGGTGTATATCGCTGCCAACAACCCCTACATGAAACCCTGGGCGGTACGCGTTAAACGCTGTTTTCGCAGCTGGCATGCCACCAAGGCAGAAATCAATGGTGGCGCTAATCCTGCGCACATGGTGTACGAGTGCCTGACCAATGCCGACTGGGGTATGGGCTATCCCAGTGCCAGTTTGGATGATGCATCCTTCAAAGCCGCCGCCGATACGTTGCACAGTGAAGGATTTGGTCTGAACATGATCTGGCTGCAGCAGAGCAAGATTGAACAATTTATCAAAGAGATCATGGATCACATTGGCGGGGTGCTCACCACCTCGCCAGCGACCGGTCGCTTTGTTTTGAAGCTGATTCGCGCCGACTACGATGTAGCGAGCTTGCGAGTTCTGGACCCAGACAATGTCATCGAACTGGAAAGCTATCAGCGTGCTGCTTGGGGTGAAACCACCAACGAACTGGTGCTGATCTACACCAAGCCTGACACCTTCAAAGAAACCAGTATCGCGGTCCAGGATCTGGCCAATATCCAGGCGCAGGGAGCAGTGGTATCGCAAACCCGCCGCTACCCGGGTATCACCTCCGACAGTCTCGCATCGCGCGTGGCCATGCGAGATCTGGCTGCAGTCTCCACACCCTTAGCAAAAGTTCGCCTGAAGGTGAATCGCCAAGCCTGGAATCTCTATCCGGGTGATGTGTTTAAGCTGGTGTGGCCCGCGTTTGGCATCCAAGGATTGGTGCTGCGCATCGCCAATGTCGAAGGCGGCACACTGACCGATGGCAGCATCAGCATCGAAGCCGTAGAGGATGTGTTTGGCCTTCCCGCAGCCAGCTATACAGGCGCTCAACCCACCGGCTGGATAGACCCGGTGCCCGAGCCGACCGTCGCCATACCGCGCAGATTAATTGAAACCCCGTACTGGGATTTAGCGCTGGCGATGAGTGCAGCGGATTTGGACTACCTGGATCCGACCGACTGCTACCTGCAAACCCTGGCAGGTCGGCCGACACCGGGCGCCATGAATTACGAGCTCAACAGCAAGACCAGCTCAAGCTCGGTGTACACGCCACGAACGCAAGCCGAGTTCTGTCCAACGGCTGTGTTAGGCGCCGACCTGATCCAAGAGGTCACCAGTACCACCTTCTATCACAGCGAACTGGACATCGATCTGGTCAGTGTTAACAGCTATGCCTACATCGACAACGAAGTGGTACTGGTCACGGCGATTAATACTGCAACTCAAAGCCTGACGCTGACGCGAGGCGTGATGGATACCGTTCCGGTACCCCACAGTGCAGGTGCCCAGATCTGGTTTGCCGATGGCGCCCAGGGTGTGGACCCTACGGAATACGCCTCCGGTGAAACCGTTAACGTGCGGATGCTGACGACTACTGGCAAGGGCACGCTAGCGCTTAACTCGGCGCCGACCGATTCTCTGACCATGAACCGCAGGCAGGATCGGCCATACCCGCCGGGCAATGTACGCATTAACAATGTGCGTTATCCGCAGGCCGCTAAAAATGATCTGGTGATCAGCTGGGCGCACCGTGACCGCTTAAGCCAAACCGTCAGTTTGATTGCGCAGACCAACGGCAACATCGGCCCAGAGCCGGGGGTGACCTACACACTGCGCATCTATGGCGAAACCGGTAGTTTACGCCGTACCTATAGCGGCCTGACCGGTACCAGCCAAACCTACAGCTTGGCAGACGACACCGCCGACTCCGGCCTTGGCCGACCCAACGCAGCCTTGCGCATTGAACTGGAAGCAAACCGGTCAGGGGTGATCAGCCTGCAGAAACATTCCATTGCTTTTGAGCGTGCAGGTTATGGCCTGCATTACAACGACTACTACGGAGGTATCTGATGCCTGCATCAACCGACCCAAACCTTGGACTCAACTATGGCTGGACACTGGGCGAAAGTGGCTGGGGCACCGGCATGGACACCAACCTGAAACGCCTCGGCGCTGTGGTAGGGCTTTCGGTGATCGACCGTGACCTGACCACGCCACCAGCCAGCCCCGCAAATGGCGATCGTTACTTGATCCCTGCCGGCGCTACCGGTGTGTGGTCCGGCAAAACTGGCCAGATTGCAGTGCGTATCGCAAACACCTGGGAGTACCACATACCCAAGATTGGCTGGCTGTGCTTTATCGAAGATGAAGAAGTGCTGTCGGCTTACAAGCTCATTGGCTGGAGCCCAGGCATAGCAATCTAACGCCAACACATCGTTTCAAAAGACCGCCCTCGAGGCGGTTTTGTTTTTTATAGAGCGACCGTTTTAGGAGATCAGAAATGGCGCCAGCCAAAGAAAAAGACAGCGGCATGGTGATCATGCCGCGCGAAGAATTTGAGGGACTGCTTAATTGCGCCGCCGAGCGCGGCGCCGAACGAGTGCTCGCACACCTGGGTTTGGAGAACGGTCACGCCGCGCGAGATATTCGTGAATTGCGTGACCTCTTGGAAGCCTGGCGTGACGCGCGCCGCACCGCCTGGCAAACCATCGTGAAAGTCGCTACTACCGGCATCTTGGCCAGCTTGCTGCTGGGTGCGGCCATTAAGTTAAAACTGTTCGGAGGACAATAACATGCTGACTCTACTTGGCAGCTTGCTGGGATTTATTTCCAGCGCCTTTCCGGATTTGCTGAAGATCTGGCAAGACAAACAAGACCGCGCCCATGAATTGCAAATTCTCGACCGGCAGATGGAGCAGATGCGCCTTGGGCATAACCAACGGCTGGAAGAAATCGCGGTCAATGCCGACATCAGCGAAAGCCTGGCATTACTCAAACACGATAGCCAGCCCTCCAGCGTGACCTGGGTGGATGGCCTGCGGGCTTCGGTACGGCCAGTCATCACATACGCCTTCTTTTTGCTGTTTACGACCGTGAAGGTCAGTGCGCTTTATGTGCTGGTGGTTGATCAAGGTATGGAGTTTGTTGTGGCTCTGCCGCAAATCTGGGACCCAGAAACACAAGCACTGTTTGCAGCGGTGATGAGCTTCTGGTTCGGCCAGCGCGCCTTGGCAAAAGCTCGGGGCCAGTAATATGCGCCACGTTACTCAAGATGGCATTGACCTGATCAAACGTTTCGAAGGATTCAGCGCGACTGTTTACATTTGCCCGGCAGGTTACCCAACCATCGGCTATGGGCATCTCGTGAAAGATTCGGGGCGATTCGAGCAGGGTATCACCGAGGCAGAGGCCGAAGACTTGCTGCGCCGAGATGTCCATGCAGCGGAAAATGCAGTCCTGCGCCTGATCGATGTACCCCTGACCGATAGCCAGTTTGATGCGCTGGTGTCCTTCACCTTCAACTTGGGGGCGGGGGCGCTGCAGAGGTCGACTTTGCGCAGAAAGGTTAACCGCCAAGTTCACCGCGAGGTACCAGAGCAGCTTATGCGTTGGGTGTGGGCGGGAGGGCGAAAGCTAAACGGCCTCTTCAAGCGGCGCAGTGCCGAGTCGGATTTTTACCAGTTTTCTAGATCTAGGAATGCAACTCAGCAAGCCATTCTTTAATATACGACATTAGAAGGGTCTGGATTGCGCATGGCGACTCTTCACTCAAGTTTGCACCCGTTAGCAATATTCGCCTTCCTTCAATTGAAGTGAGCGACCTCGAAAAATCATCTTTAGATGTAAATATGAGCAGCCCCCAGTTGACGTTAGAGGACAGAAATGATTTAAAATTCTCTAGGGAGAGTCTGAATAACCCCAAGGTTCTGAGGTAATTCAAACTCTCGACGATATATGGCCGAATATTCAGAGT
>NZ_AQXX01000095.1 GCF_000376785.1 Hahella ganghwensis DSM 17046 | reverse complement strand
GAATGATCTCGTTGGTTGACTGATGAGCAATAGTTGCAGGGGGCGCCGGCAGGTTTATGGGGACAAATGCCGACGTGGTAGAGCCGAGTTTCTTCGCGTCGCTGATCCAGCGTCGAACCAGATTGGCATTGAGCCCGTTATCCAGAGCGATGGCAGAAACAGAGACCCCCGGCTGTTGGCAGGCAGCAATAATCTTAGCTTTAAATTCTGCGGAATATTGGCGACGTTTTCTGGAGGAGCGAGGTGCGCTTATGACAATCATAACAAGTGTCCACTAAAAAATAAGTGGACACTATCCAGGTCAGTTGGTAGCGCGCTCAAGATGGGGTTACCGGACGCTTACTTTTAGGGTTCATCACAATATCGATGGACGAAATTTTTCCGCCTGCAATGGAAAAGCAGAATGCGACCACGGGTTTTCCTCCCGGGGCCCAGGTGGCACCGATATGGCCGTCAACCAGAGCGAGCTGAGCCGCGGATGCTTTGCCTTTAAAGGTGTTGGCCACACTCTCGGCGCCTTGAATCTCTGGTTTGAAGGGGGGGGCTCCTCTGGATTTGTTGGCTTCTGCCACTTTGACTGCTGTTTCATCAGCCCGGAGCATAACGTCAGGGTGAAGAACCCTGATGAGAGCCTCAAAATCACCTTCTCTTGAGGCTTTTAAAAAAGCGGAAATTACGTCCCTGGGACGTTCCACCTCTTGCTGAGGGTGACTCATTCCGGCGACTCGCTGACGTGCACGGCTGGCGAGTTTCCTCGTGGCAGCTTCAGAGCGATCAATAATCGGTGCAATTTCGTCAAACGACAAATCGAACAAGTCATGTAATACATAAGCGATTCGCTCCGCCGGCGATAGAATATCAAGGACGACAAGCAATGCAGCGCCAACGGAGTCCGCAAGCAGGGCATCCTTTTCCGGACTTATCACCTCTTCATCATGTTCATAATGTATTTCCTCAAGCGGCTCTTCTCCTTTCTGTTCTCTGGAGCGAAGTTTATCCAGGCAAACTCGTGCCACGACCGTTGTGAGCCATCCCGCAAGGTTTTCGATGGTTTCTGAGTCAGATCTCGTTAGCCTTATCCAGGCCTCCTGAACTGCGTCTTCCGCTTCAGTAGCCGACCCCAGCATACGAAAGGCTACTGCATTTAGGTGGGAGCGAGTCTCTTTAAAACTTCCTGCTAGCCAATCCTGTTTATCCATGTACCACTTATTCCTCTTTATCGCTTGTTTTGTCGCCACTATTTTTTAGTCTATATAACAATGACGATTGGTGAATAAGGATTGTGACCAGAAAATAAAATTATCTTCCGGTGTGGAGATTTTGTTATGGCAGAAACCGCGTAAGAGTAGGGAGATTGCTAAAATTTGCCAGGTAAAGGGGGAGGGATAACAGACTCAATGTCATCGACGGCCCCGGGGTGCGAAGGCCGCCGATGTGGAGAAACCCGACTAAGCGATATTACTCGGAAGTCCACTCCAGAGTCACATCACTGAACTGGCTATAAGCTTGGAGGCTCATAAACCACTCTCCTGCATCTGGATTGTCGATCACACAGGTTTCGTTGCTGCCATCTTCGAAGGGGCGGCACTTAAACTCAGTATCCGTTGGTTGACTGCCATGAAGCACATACAGGTCCGCATCTCCGCGGCCGTCGCCAGAGATTTTAACCGTTAATGTTCTTGTCCCTTCAGGTATCTGATCGCTGAAATGCAGCCATTCTCCCCGTTCAGCGGAAAGATCGGTCTCGGTACCATTACCTTCTTTCCCATCATCACCTCCGACATATGAACCAATCAGGCTGACTCCTGTGTAACTACTATACCCGTGCAACATGACGTAATATTTTCCGGGTGTCACAGCCATATCTGCACAGGTTTCGTTGTTACCATTTTTATAGGGACGGCAGTCGTAGTCCGATTTACTTGGCTTGCCACCGGCTTTCACGTACATATCCGCATCGCCGGAACCCCCGGAGATTTCAAAGGCCAGGTCAGTTGCGCCTGCAGGCACTTCAAGCACATAGTACGTCATATCGCCTGCAGAACCAGCCAATCCAGTTACCGGAACGCCGTTGCTCAATGGAGTGGTAGTATCTGGGTCGGGATCCGTACCACCTGTGTAGGACAAAACCCATTGTTTGAGCTTAGGTACGGACGTATAAACGCCGTATTTACGCGGTCGGGCACAACCTTCTCCCCAGCTAACCACCCCCAGTTGACGGAATTCCCCCGCCTGATTGAAGAACAGAGGTCCTCCCGAGTCTCCCTGACAGGAGTCCTTTCCACCTTCGGTCAATCCTGCACAAATATCGTATTCGCTGACGGCACTACCATAAGCTGCTTGACACTCTTCCAACGACACAACCGGCACATCGACCTTCTGCAAAGTGCTTGATCCGCTTCCCCCTTCACTTAAAGCTCCCCAGCCAATCACCGTGGTTGTCATGCCGTCGTAAACGTCATTGTCGTCCCCCAGTGAAATACGGGTATACCGATCATCTATTTTCTCTACTAGTTTCAGCAAAGCAATGTCATAACTGGGATGATTGATGATCTCAGTGACCTGAATGGACTGAGTGCCGCTGGTATCATTCTGATTATGCATTCCAACAACGACCTTAAGGTCATCAGGTGATTCCCCCTCAGTACAGTGTGAAGCGGTGAGGGCGTAATAATCGGCAACCACCGACGCACCACAATAGTGTCCATAGCCACGGTATTGCATTGATGCCATAAAAGGAAACTCTCCCGGAGTCGCTTCTTCTCCACCTACAATTTTGTGAAGAATACTGCGCGAACTACTGATAGCCTCCGGCTCACCGGAACCTGCCTGAACGAGACTGACGCTGAAAATTCCAGCCAATGTTCCGAGTAAGATATTGCGTTTGTACTGTTTCATTTAAAAAATCCCCTTTCCTTGAGGTTTTTTTGGGAGGGAGGGTGCCATACCTTTTTTTGGTCACCCCATGAGGAATGAACAACAGGCAGAGGCTTAGACTGCATACCCCTGATAAAAAAGCCTTGATGTTCAAACACTTCCATTCTTAAAGATTAAAGGACAACTGAAGGTTGTCCTTTAATCACAATCTAACTACGACTGATTATCAATTTAGGTTTAACTCAGTTCAGAAAATTCGTCAAAGGTGAGATTTGCTTTGGTTTTAGGTGCTTGAGTCGATCCTTGTCCATAGAAAGCAAACGACATTGAAGGGGGATAGGCTGGAATGCAGGATTTAGTTGAAAAGATGCGAATCCATTAACAAACTGACGTGAATCGCTAAGAGTAATCGTTTCTATCTTTTGCACCACAGTTAAGGAGAAAGTTTTGAAGAGTTACATCTTTGCATTAATTGGTGCGGCAATTTTTGGGCTTTTGTTTGGGGGGGTAGTGCTGGGGGTTGAGTCAACTGTAGGCTTTCCAGTTACGACGGGCGAAGACCAAATGGCTGGCCGGTTTGTAGTGTTAGTCGCAGGTTATACCTTCTTTGTCGCCTCAGGATCTTTTGTTGGAGCAAAGTTCGGCAGAAGTTAAACCCTCATGGGGAGATAATCTCAGGATGAAGGGCCGTGGAGCATGCAGTCAGACTCCGCGTGTCCGCATTTCTCGACATGGTCTTCGTCGGATAGTCCTGGGATATTTCCCGCACTTCAATTTTCTCCCGACAATTAGCCAAGTTCACCATTAGCCAAAATAAGCTTAGGGAGCCTCTTTCCAAATTGGTGCATGCCAGAGCGCTATGTATACTAGCACCTCAACTCAATCCTTCCAGCTTATGGTAAATCCGTACTGGATGGTTAATGGTTCAGGTCTATGCTCCCTCAATAGGTTGAGTAGAAAACAGTCGATATCTCCAAGAAGTAATGTAAGTAGTAATTAATGAATGATTCAAAAGCCAAATGCGGTTTCGATTTCGGAACCAGTAGTACCAGTGTGGCGGTGATTAATAATAAAACCGAAATAGCCGGTGACCGGGAATTCACCTGCTTAACTTTTCCCAGTGCCGTATTTTATAACCATGAAGAAGGCGGGATCGATTTCGGCCAGAATGCGATTAAATCATACCTTGATTTGATTCCTGGTCGACTCATGAAGTCATTTAAGTCGTTACTTGGCAGTAGCACTTACGATTCCGGCACCATGATTCAAGGAAAAATGACCGCATACGAGACTGTTCTGGTGACTTACGTTAGCCATGTAAAGCAACAGATGGAGAACCGCCTCGGAAATGAACTTAGTTCTGTCGTTATTGGACGTCCGGTTCAATTTGTCGACGATGACCCAGAGGCTGATAGCAAGGCTCAGTCAGATCTGGAGAAAGTCTTCCGAAAATGCGGATTTGAGAATATTGAATTCGAATTTGAACCGGTCGCAGCTTCAATGTCATACGTGGCTCAAAAAGAACAGGGATCTAATGTCATCTTGACTGTTGATATCGGCGGCGGGACCACTGATTTATCCGTTATTACTCCCGATAGCGCTTATGGCGAAGATGGCGAACGAGCCAAAGTCAGCAATACGACGGGGATTCATCTAGGCGGAGATGACTTTGATAAAGAAATCAGCATGCGTTCAGTCATGACTCTGCTGGGGTTGGGGAGCTATTTCCGGCATAAACCTACGCTTTCCATTCCGACACACTATTTCTTTGATATGAGCCAGTGGAATAGTATTCACAATCTCTACACGCGTGATTCAATGTCCACAATCCAGGATCTGTCATCACAAGTCATCGATAAAACTGGCCTGCAACGGATGTTAAAGGTCATCCGGGATCGGTCTGGACATCGCATTCTTTCCAGTGTTGAAGAAGCGAAAATTGTATTGTCCGATGCAGACTCAGCCCAAATCGACCTGTCTTTTGTTGATTCCGAGTGCAGTCCTCAAATTTATCAGCATGATTTGAAAAGTGCTCTTCGAGAATATTTGGAAAAAATCACTCAATCCATTCACGACTTGCTTGAAAGCTGTCATGTAGATCTTGGCGCAGTGGATTTTGTCGTGTGTACAGGTGGGTCCAGCAAAATACCTGCGATAAAAAATCATCTTGAAGAGCTTTTTGGCGCGGAAAAGATCGTTCAGCACGATACCTTCCATTCTGTGGCCAAGGGGTTGGCACTCAAGGCGGACATCGTTTTCGCTTGAGCGCGGCCAAAGTTTTTCCATGTTGGGTTTTGATCAATTATAGGCAGTGGGTAAATTTCGGAGCTTTTCTAGAGCATCGTTGGGAGCTCAAAAAACAATGCAAAGACATCGAAAAAAATGATGGATCTAGAAGTCTTCCATGTTTGGTGGCCTGACCAATAGGAAAGATATGAGCTGATTCGCATCCTCACCCTGGTGGTCAGTTTACGCTGATGATTTAAATGAGGAGGGCGTGCATCAAGAATAGATGAACGATTCTTGATGCAACGGTCGCTATGATGAAGCCTTCTGCTCGCTGGAAAATTGAAAATTGATAGCAAACTGCTCTATTGCCGCAATGGTCTCCGGCGTGTCAGAAGCGTTCCTGATCACCACCAACTGGCCGACTTCTTTGTCGTCAACGATATCCTAATCAACCTCCAACTTTCGCTCACTAAAGCTTTGGTCCAGTACCCTGCGGACGGCCAACAGTCGTAATGCTGGTTTATACAGCTTGCCAACGGCAGTCACTGGCAGGGTTGGCAGGACCACTGGAATCGCCGCTGGTACAGCACAGGTTTCACCTATGCACTCAATGACAGCATGGCCATTGATGCCGCTTATACCTACATCGATAGTAGCAAGGCTCATGTCAATGAAACATCGTTGCTGGGGACTCAGTACGAAGGAAACACGCAGGGAAGGGCGCAAGTAACATCTCTGCAATTCAACAGGCAATTGTAGATTTGTGGCCGTAACTTAACCGGGCTTCATAAACGCCCGGTCTTTTTCTAAAAAATATTGCCAGATTTCTATTATAGAGGCATGACAGGGGAACTGACGTAGGCGGGAAGTTGAAGTTATAACCATTACCCTTGGTAATGCTTCAGAAACCTGCTCGCCAAATGCTTTTCAATCACTTCCGACAGGGTGAGGCCTTCCGCCTCACCGATCGTCTTCAATGTTAACCAGGCTTCCGTACTTAGATCGACTTTCTTGGTTCCGAATTTGCCTTTGCTTGCCCGGTGTCTCGCCGCGCGGATGGCATTTTTAAGTTGTTTCATCCGGTCCTGATCCAGGTGCGTCTGACACCATTTATTTAGCAGATCGATATCGATGGCTTTCTCCAGTTGAATCGATGCCGCTGTGTGTAGGTCAAAGTCCATCTGGTCATTCTGTTCAATGAACTGCGCATCGGCCATTTTGTTTTTTATCCAGATGGCGGCATATTCATAGTCCTGGGCTTTGATAGATTCCTGTCGTCTTGCCATTTACATTATCCTTGTCAACGCTTCATTACGATTATAGATGTTACCCAAGATAACGTTAACTGCAAAATTTAAATGTTATCCAGGGTAACGACATTTTCGATTGTTGACGTTACCTAGGGGAGGAAATAGTCAAGATCGATGCTCGCTAACGAGCGTCAAACAAGATTTCAATTGCCCCTTGAAATGTCACGACGACAGAAGGGAGATCCTGAGCCGGGATATACACACAACTGATAATGTGTGGACATATCAGTTAATGTGGCGACTAGTGATTTAATTCCTCTCGGAGCACTAGAAAGGCTGATTAGCTCATTTTTTATCCCCCTGCTTGATTCGAGACCTGCACCAGGGGTTGGGTAAGCTGCAACCCACAGCAGTATCATGGGTCGCGTTGCCGTTCAGATATGCAAGTTATCATTCTTTTATTAAGATACCTGTAAGCGGCGTTGTATCAAATGTTGCTGCCGAAATTGTATGTCCAGTAGAACAAGACGATTATAAAGTATCGCCTCTGGCTCAAAATCACCTTTAAAAAGTATTATTGGTCCAACAACTATTTCTTGCTAACTTCCACCACTTAGTCTATGAATATAATCGTATCAACGGAAGTAAAATAATCTGACCAGGGTGGAATCCGCATGGAAGGCGGTGTTCAGCTTTTTATTACAAGAAAAACACTTAGGATATCTCCGCTCGCAGGTTTGATTGTAATCTGGGATATTGCTTGCGGGCTGTATTCTTCCATAAGTGAACTTGGTTCGAAAAGTTGCACCCCCTATAAATACAAGCAATCAGCTTTTTGTTTCTTGGCAATGTCGGCGTTTAAAGTCAGGCATCCCTATCCCAAGACATACACTTATCAATCCTCTCGCCTTATAGCTTGTCACCTGCGAATCTCGCGCACTAGAGAGGCTTTAGATTCTTCTGGAACCAGCGGTGATGCAGGGGAAAGTTACAATCGTGCGACCATGAATACCGCTGTGCTTTCCAAGCATGAAATCTGACTATCTATGCACAATACCTGATTCAGGCTTGGTGCAGGAAGGAGAATAGTAATTATAACAATATAGTTAAATAATGAAGTTAACTTATCTTATTAAGGTTACGAGGATTGTTTATATTCTCTCACATCTCTTTTTCAAAAGAGGTTTATCAATAGATCTTTAAATATGTATCGATAGATTGATAGGAGAGTGTCAATAATATTATCGTCAATATACCCTTTATTAATATATTGGGTAGAGGGTGTTTTTTGTCCTAATTAAATAAAAAGAAATTATGTTTCCTGTTGGCAGTCTGGAAGGTAATAAGGAAGTAAAAATAAATTAGCCATAACAATCAGGAGCTTATATATGAGCGACAAGTTAAGTGACACCGAAGCAAAAGCATTTTCGGATATTAACCAGCGGCTGGGCATGGGGGCCAATGAAACCACCTTCTGTCAGGACCATATCCTGTCAAAAGGCAGTGGTCCTGTGCATATGTGTTCCGATCCTCTAGCCTCTCACATCCCCCCCAAAATCATACCGGTGGCCTCCATTGCGGATATGAACAAACTGGTGGGAATTCCTGATACAAACGATGACTCCCACGTTGAATATCCCGAGCCGGCTCAGCAGGCACACCTAAACCTGCTGAAGTCTGCCAATTCTACAGATGAGTTTCATCGTTCGGTCACACCTGAAATGCATGAGAATATCAGAAAGGCAGCCACCGCCTATGTGCTCGGTAATTCAAGCAAGGTTAAAGACTATGAGCCGTTGATTAATGCTCGTATGTTCCCAGGCAAAGTAGCGGCTTTTGTCGCAGAAGATATTGTCGTCACTGCCGAAAACCCACTGATCATCAAGCCGGGAGACCCTCAGGTTCACAATTACGGAACGATTACCGTCAAGCCTGGCGGTTATATCCAGGTATCCGAAAACGCCACCATCAATTGTCAGCAATTCATTATGGAGTAGGCTATGACTGATACAAAAGTAATTCAGGTAGTTGTTGCTGATTACGACACCCCAGCCACACCGGGGCAGGATGGTGGAACCGGCAGTCAGGGGCCCCAAGGGAACCCCGCAGAGACCCACTATGATTCAGGTGATTGCAAAACAGTATGTGATACCAATCCAACCAATGGTGGCCAGGGAGGTGTCGGTGGCGAAGGTCGGTCCGGCTCCAATGGCGCAAAGGGAAGATCAGGTCCTGTCAGCATATTTAATTTGATGACCATTGAAGGAAACCTTTCGATTGAAGTCTCCGGTGGAGACGGACAGGACGGCGGAAAAGGCGGCACTGGCGGACCAGGAGGTCCGGGTGGAAGCCCCGGTAACAACGCTTCTCCCTGTACGGGTGCTTCAAGTGGACCTCAGGGGCCCGGTGGCAGAGGCGGCGACGGTGGCAATGCCGGTGACGGTGGCTCCGGCCCCAATGTGACTGTTTACTACCAGCACGTATCCGGTGATATCACCCAGAGCCCGAGCACCGGCAAACCTGGACAACCCGGTCAGGGCGGCGCTGGAGGTCCAGGCAGTCCTGCTGGCATGGGTGGAAGCAACGGAAGAACAGGTAACCCGGGCACCGCGCCTACCATCACCGTTCAACAAATCGGATAGGAGGCAGGTGAACTATGACGGAAACTACATTACCTACCATCAGGATCACCGCAATTGACGGCAGCAACGGTTCTGCCGGATTGGCGGGGATTGATGGAAAAAACAGTGCAGCCGCCGGAACCGGTCAGGATGGCGCGAACGGCAAATCACACTGCGGTTGTACCTGTGCCAAGAATGGAACCAAGGGGGCAGACGCCGTTAGTGCCGGAGGAAACGGGGGGAATGGAAGCAGCGGCGGGAACTGCCCCATGTTCATTCTCACCGTTGGACAATTCACTTTTAGCGAGCCGACCCAAATGCTGAGAATTGTCAGTCAGGGCGGCACCGGCGGTAATGGCGGAGCTGGTGGTGCCGGGGGTAAAGGAGCTCCAGGAGGTGACGCCGGATCTAACGCCGGTAGCTGTGTCAGTGATGGAAAGTGTGATCCTGCCAAAGGTGGACAGGGTGGCAATGGTACTGACGGAGGTAGAGGTGGTGACGGTGGTACTGGCGGCAATGGTGGAGATATCACCGTTTATTACGTTGATGAAAAATACATTGGTCAGATTTCCAGTCTGAGCTCACCTGGAAAAGGAGGAGCGTCAGGACCAGGTGGAAACGGTGGAGCAGGAGGGGCTGGCGGAAAGAATGAAACGCCACCGGGAGGAGAACCTTCCAATGCCTTCCCTGGTAACTCCGGAATAAATCCGGGTAGTGGCAGAGCCGGGACCAACGGTCAGCCCGGTCATACTAAATTTATTCCAAAAGACCAGTAAGACCAAAAGGGAGCCAATAGCCAGGGAAGGCAAACGTTCAAACCTAACTGGGTCTGATAATGTCTTATCTGCTCTGGGTGACTGGATTGCAGATAAGACTCTGATCGGGCCAGTAAAAAAGTCGTTCAGTGGATCGCGTTTAGGTTAGCTACTGATGAGTGAGATGAGTCAGTGAATTTAAGGTGAGTGGGCAATAGAAGAGAGGGGTGGCAGGCGATATAGACACCCAGCACAGCATACTACTTTTCAGGGAGAGAAAGATGTTAGAAGATTCTAATGCAACAAGGATTGTCCTGGAGCAACTCGCCTCCCAGGCAATCCTTCCGGATATGATAGAGAACAGTCCGAGTCTTCCACCAGGATGGGTACTGTTAAAGACCTTCAGCGCGCGTTTCAGCCCACCTTCAGTTACTGTGCAGGGTTTTATCGCCAAAGGCCCCATAGATTCCAGCGGCGATATTGCAGCGGCACTTTCATTGGGTATCACTTGGGAAGATTTTCTAGGTACCAGCATCACACCATTTGATCCTACCGCGCAAGCTGAGCTGCCTTCTCAGGTGACAGGAACCGGGAACGTTGGCAAAGTGCTCAACCTGTTTGCCAATGCCTATAACAATGTACGCGATAATATTTGGGAAGTCGTGACGGATTATTTAAATGATCTTCCCTTGTATATTTGCGGCATGAGTCTTGGTGGACCTATCGCTCAAATTGCGGCTCTGGACTTGCGTCCAGGCAACAGCGGTCCAAGTAAAGGGCAGAAATCGCCTGACACACAGCCTGCCGGCTACGTATTTTCGACAGCTAACTTCGGTAATACAGAGTTCGCCAGTTACTTTAATAATAACGTTTCCGATCAGTTCAACTTCAAAGCCTACAAATCCACGGAAGCGGTAGATCTCTTTCCGACAGAACCCTCCGACTCACTGTATGCAGCGGCTGGAGAAGTGGTTCAGCTCAATACTTCCATTCCAGAATATGATGTTCCCTGGCTCGAACGCAGTGACGTTTTTTATCTGGAGGCATTGGGTGGCACACCGGTACAGCAGCAGCCACCACAACCAGGGTCTATTTCAACCCCACCTTCCGGCTTTTCATTGACAAGGTCCTATGGCTTTTCTCAGCTTGTTGCTGCTGCCTACGCTCTGGCACAACATCCCGGTAGTGTGGTGAGCACGTCTCCATACAACCTGGAAGCAATCATTGAGAGTAATGGGGCGCCATTTGCCTACATATTTGCCAGCGTTACTGACGTGGTGGTTGCCGTTCGCGGCACGACCACCGGGTTGGAGTTCCTGTCCATGGAGGCCAATTCCAGTCTGGTTGCCACAGAGTTTAACCCTAACAACCAGGCTCAGGTACACAAGGGAGCCTATTTGGTCTATACCGGACCGGTTTCCTCAACCGATACCACCTCATTTTCTGACAAGCTTCTGTCCACAGTCAGCTCAATGATGAGTGGTAAAAAACTGTGGTTGACCGGACACGGTTTCGGAGGCGCCATAGCCAATATCGCGGCGGCTGACTATGCCATGAATCCCAGCAAAGGGCTTGAGGTCAGTGGCGTATACACCTTCGGTTCCAACGCGGTTGCCAACGGCATCTTCAAGAGTGACTTCGACCAGGCACTGAGCGGAAAAAGTTTCCAGATACTGAGGCTGAAAGACAGGATTCCCAAGTCGATCGGTGTGTTTGGAACGCTGTTTGTGGTCGGTGATCAACTGGTTTTGAACGGACAGTTGGCGGTGGATGAGTCTACCTATCATTCATTGGACGGCTATATACGGTTAACCGCTCCCTAGCGTACTGCCGGGACGCAGCACCGAACCACATTAGCAACCAACATCATAGTGGAACATTCCCATGACTATTATCGAAAAAACTGTTCCTGCAAGGGCAGAAGAGAGCGTTCCTGGTAGTAGTGGTATCACGTTTTCAGGGCTGGATCCCATCCTGGGCAGTTTAGGGGTGTTAGGCAATTTGTTGGTATCTGAAGGACAGGATACCTACACATTGAATAACGATTGGTTTACTGACCCCATCACCAGCATGAAAGAGGGGTTCAGCCGAAATCCTGAGCAGTTTCAGGCACTGCTCTCCCAGATATTGGGCGATGTGGAAGGGAATGCGTTAGGGGCTCCGGTCAGGGATCCCACGATTCTTGGAACCTGGTATCCGATAAAAAACGGGGACGTGGAAACCGGTCTCTATCTCGTCAGCTACAACAAGGCGGGGGACACTGTCCTGGGGTTCGGTGCCTTACACGAATGGAAAGTGCCCCAGGCGCCATCGGAACCACTACTTCAGGTCAGTGCTTTTGTCCTGGTGCCCTTCGTAAAAGTGGGTAATGGCAACTTCGACCTGACGTTCGACTCAGTCGGCTATCCCATTTTGATGGGGGCGGCGGTAGACGGTGATGCCACTACTCCACTAGTGGATATTAACGGTGTCCAGTTCAACGGGGTAAAAGCCAGCGTATCCATAGATTTTGCGGCCAGTAACCCGTTCGGCGTGTCACTTGAAGTACTGGCATTGCAATTGCCCGGTGATGCCCAGCCTTCCAATCGCTCCATTGCTGACCTCGGAGCTATATCTGGAGTACAGCTAACCAATACCGCCAGCGCGTTATTTGTTGGCGCATTGACCAAAACCTTCCCGGAACAGGAAGACAGGATACGGTTCTTCGCACCTTTATTTGGCCTTTCCTCCATGGTGCCGGGTTCTAGCGTCAGCCTGCCGATACTGGCCTGGTACGACCTGTTCGCCAATTCCAGCAATCCAGCGGAGCCATTCCAGAGCTGGTTTACCACTATCGGGTCAGACCCCCAACTCCTGAGCACCTGGCTGTCTTGCCTGGGAGGCTTTATTGGCGATAAATCTGTGTCTGTAACGGGAACCGGAGATCGCAATACGCCTTTTGCCGTAGCTATTCTCTCCTTTGAATCTATTGGCACTTTGCAGGTAACTACCGCCTCGGTGGTTGAAAAGAACCATGGCCGGTTTTTCTATCCCGGGTTGGCCTTTGCCGGCAAATCCATTGCTCTAGGCACGTCGGATGCTGTCTTTATTCCGAGCGCCAATCTCGAACTCGGGGCATTCGCCCTCAGTCAACAGGGAGTATCCGCGTCACCGGAACTGAACTTCCTGTTCAAGTTTGCTTTGCAGAATAAAACCAACGGAGACCCGTTGGCAACTTTTAAGGAGTCTGGTGACAACTACAGTGTCGGATCGCTTGAAGGGGGCCTGACTCTGGATCTTAGCGGCAAGCCGGTTCCACATTTCTACCTAAACAATGTGGATATACCTTCAAGCAGTTTCCAGGCATTGGACCTACTGTCGCCGACGCAGCTTGCGGATGCCGGGGCAGCGCTATTAAGTGATGGACTGAAGACGCTACTGGGTGTCAGTACTGACAACCCGAATGCGCTTTCAAATAATATTGCCGCAGTATTGGGCCTGATAGCACCGGGAAGCGCAGGGGACAACTGGCCGGCGGAATTGGTTCCACCGTTCTCCGCCAATGGGATGGAGAATTCCATTCTCAACCCTATCAAGGCATTGGCGGATTATTATCTGAGTATTCTGGAATACTCCGGCAAGGTCGCGGATCAATCAGCTTTCTACTATATGGTGGAGAGCTTTGCTCTGTTGTTAGAGAAAGATACCGGCTCCACCAGTATCACTGTTACAGGTGACGGGACTCCGCAATCCCCCTGGCTGGCAGGAATTTCGATCAGTAATGCGGCACTGCCTGCCTACGTCCAGTTTTTCCAGGAACCCATTGACGGTGGTGGAAGCAGACTGAATCTTGGGCTGTCGATGATACCTGAAATCGTCGTCAGCGATGTCACGGTGAAGCCTTCCCTGAATTTGGCGGTTGCGAGCATCGACTTTCCTTCATCCGGCAACCTGTCTGCTACCTGGCTACCGGTTGCCTCTGCTGCTCTGAGTCTGCCCAATCCCATACAAACGCCTGAGGTTGGGGGGCTGTCAGTCAGCATCGGACCTTCACAGCTGTCCGCGGCTTGGAGTCGCTTCAGTGGTTGGTCCTGGTCGATGTTTGTCGATGAGCCCGCGTTGGTAGTCAACGGAGATAGAATTACTCTCGGGCAGAGCTTGAATTTTGATGATCAAAGTTCCCTCCAGGATCTGGTCACCACCGGTCAAGCGACCTTTGCGCCATTCCTGGTAGCCGCCTTGGGAACTTTTCTCATGCGGACAGAAACACGGCCGGGTCTGTTTTTTACAGGTGCTATGGGGTTGGTGCCGGATATCACCAATTCACCGATTTTCCCTCAGGGATTGGCCTGGAGCGGCTTTGATCAACTGACAATCACCAGCTTCAGTAATCCGTTTCCGGATCTCCGCAAACAGGTGGCCAGCGACTATGCCACCCAGGCCAAAGCGCAGAGCATGTTGTCCCTGCTTGCCTGGACCATTGATACTTCTCTAACGAAAGCTCCCAACATTGGAGGAACCGGAACCTATAACGACCCTTATCCCATGCCGATCCCCTTCGGCTTTGACATATACAGCTGGTTCACGAAAAAGGATCAGGTGCTGGGACTTGGGGTAGGACGAGAGGATAACTTTCAATATCAGACTACTGTCAGTGGTACCGACGTCAAATTTCAGTTTGATCTGCAAAGTCGGCTAAGTCTGATTGAATACTCGCTCGCCAAGGGGGCCCTGGATAACCTGAATAATCTGCCGGCCTTTAATTTCCTGGGGACTCTGTCCAACCCTGATGGAAACCCATTAGTTGACCTTCCGGATAATCTCGGCAGTGTAGAAAAAGTGATTCTGGGATGTAATTTGTCAGTAAGTACTGCTGGAGAAATTACCTTCGAACCCGTGGTCACACTATCTGGCGCGACACTGCCCGGACAGGCAAAGCAGGACATCTCTCTGGAAACGTACCAAAGCGATAGCTTTACCTCGGCGCTGCAATCCAGTTTCCAGACATTATTGAATGCAGCGGTCCAGACTGCAGTAGTGCAGGTGAAAGATGTCGCCGGCTTTACGACGGCTTACGATCTACTCTCGATTCTAGGCCTGACCTTAACCCGAAAAGCGGACAGCGATCCCTATGGCATCAACAGCGCCGGTTGGCAGGGGCTGCTTTCCGATCCGGACAGCTATATTCGCAACCAGTTGGTATCCTTGCTGGAAAATCAGGAATCCCGCACAGAGTTTTTCAATTTCCTTCAGCAGGTATTCCATATCACCATACCCAGCTTCCCATCGTCCTTACTGGAACTCATGACGGCGCTGGAAATATGTGGCCCCGCCGATCAGGGATATCCACTGCAGCCTCTGGCTGTTCTGCAGATACTGTCTGACCCGGTTAATGGACTGCAAACCCGTTTTGAAAGTCTTTTCTCCAATGCACAAACACTGGCAACCCTGACCGGGGAACTGACACGAAATATACCTGAAACCAAATACGGCAGAGTCTCGTTTTCATCCAATACCAACAGCGTTATTTCTGTGCAGGTTCTACCCGCCGATGCGTTCGAGCTGGGGAGTTTCCTTCAGGTGAGCGGGGGGATCCAGCTGGATTTGGCCAACCGTAAGCTCACCGGTGACATATCCGCCTATAACCCGACCTTGCAACTGTCGCTGGTAGACAGTCTGACGCTTGATCTTGCGACAGGCGCAGTTGAAGTATCGGTGGGCAGTGAAATTGTCTGGGGTAACGGCTCGAAGCCCGCCGCACAACCGCTGACGTTATTGCCGTTCAACAGTGACTCATTCCTGAATCAGATGGCGGACCTGGCCCCGGTCTACAGTCTTAATATTCTCCTAAATGCAGGCATTGAAGACAGGCTTCTGAAGCCTTATCCGCTGATACAGAAACTCTTTGTCGGATTCGGTTTGGCAGTGACCGCTGAAGGACAAAACGGATATCAGATGGCTGCTATTCTGGGGATTCTCCGGGATCCCCTTGGCTGGCTGCTTTCAGAGGCGGTATTGGGTACTAACGGGCGATTTGACGTGTCCAAATTCGTAGAATTACTGGGGAATCTGCCACAGGTTGCATCGTCTTCCGGAATCACATTGACTCCAACGCCGGGGCAGGGTCTGGATATCACAGGCTTGCCATATAACTTCGGTATCAACCTGACCGGGGCAGATGGTATGGCCAGTCTGGGCTTTACCACTAAGGATATCTCCATTGCCAATAAACTTGGCAAAGTCGACATGTTGAAATTGAGTATCGGTATCGGACCCACGTATCAGCCTGCGTTTTCAGGACAGATGGAAATTTCAGCGCCCGAGTTGCCGGCACCGTTCTTTACCACGGTAGGATACGATCGGGGTTTCTTGCTGAAATTGTCCCAGGGAACAGCTTCCGCGCCGACTGGTTTAGGAGTACAGCTGTTCCCATTCCTGGGATGGGGAACTGTCGCGGGAGAAGCTGCCAGCCTTGCCGCTGCAACGGTCATTCAGCAAATTACCCCGAAACTTCTGGATGCTCTGGAAAATTCAGGTGCCCAGGCCTTTGTATCAAGGATGCGGACCTTTGCAACCAGTGTGGATCTGGAGTCTCTTGTTAACGAAATCCTGGCCACATTAACCCCGGAAAATTTCAGTAAATACAGTGCAGACCAATTACTGCAAATGTTGTTGTTGCAGGCATTTGACTGGCTCAAGGAACGCTTTTCCACGACGACTGCTCCTCAAACTGCCGACGCGGTCAAGACGCTGTTATCCGATGTGCTGCCGACTCAGATCACAACCGAAGGCGGCCGTGTTGTGTTCAACCCCGGCGAGGACATTCCCATTCAGATAAAAGCTGGCTTGAACACTGATGGTTATCTGGGATTGTGGAGCGACCTCAATGTACCGGAATTGAAAATTGTACAGGTGGATGTTGCTGAGACCGGTGTCGGCGTGAAAATCGACAGCGGTGATATCCAGGTCAGCTTCGGTGTACGTACATTAATTCCGGTAGAGAGTCTGAACGGCCCGGCCTTGAGTCTGAATTATATTCAAGGCAGTGGATTCGTTCTGGCATTTGACCCTCTGGCAGACCCGTCGAATCCGTCACAGGCATCGTCCCTAAGCAGGGAGTTGCTGCCGGTATTGTTCCCCGGTGAAGGGAGTCTTTCCAAACGGCTGGAAGCCTGGCTACTGGATGTGATCAAGGACGTGCTACCCCGGTATATCTCTCTGCTGGTATTGAATCAGAGCTCGGTTCATCAGTGGCTTGAAACACCGATCATCAATGATGATAAAGCACCCACGCCAGTGCTGATTTTTGAGGCAACGTCTCTGATCATCGTAGCGCCGGATACCAATCCCAAAGTCTATCTGCTCAATAGCTTTGATGCCCTGACAGCGATCACCCCCAAGAGTTTCTTTGGAAACTTCATCAAGACGCTGATGGAGAATTCTCTGACATTGCTGACCTTCGGGGCAAACAAGCAAGGCAAGATCACTATCGGGCCTCAGACCGGAACCCAGGATCACTATGGTATCCAAGTGGCCGCGCCGGATCTCACCCTTGCATCAATACCGAGCCTGGTGATTCAACTGGGGGCTTCGGATACCGCTTGGATAAGCGGCAGCGGAGGGCCGTCCGGAGATCCGGGTATCGGCTTCTATGTGCCGGTCACTGACAGCGGTGGCAATATTGAAGTTGATTTCACGTCGTTGAACATGGCGCTCTATAACGTTGGTTTCGACTATATCGGAACTAACGGCAAACCTCTGGTGAATCTAAGCCGCTTTACCATGGATGAAGTTCAACCTCGGGCTTTGTTCAGCCTGAGTTTTGACAAGGGGTCACCAACGCTGGACTTCGGTGCAGGTATCACTCTGAAGGATATTGCCATCTCGCTATCACCGAATAGCCTGGCATCGGGGGCTGGTGGTAATGCCATCGCCAGTAACCTGCTCGGCTCAGGTGGGAATAGTACTGAGCAGAACCCGCCCACCAACCCGACATTTTCTGCATCAGCCGGATATGTCTCCAATATCTACGTTAACCTGAAGAGTAATACCGGAAACGGCGAGGAGGTTATTCTTCCCATCCAGCGCTCGTTCGGGCCATTGTATGTAGAAAACCTGGGGTTGGGTTGGGAACAGGCCACCAAGTATTTGGACTTTCTGTTTTCAGGCAGTGTCGAGTTGGCAGGGTTGACGGCCAGCTTGATTGGCCTGACGGTTGGCGTGCCGACGAAAACTCCGACCGAGTTCGATAAATATTCTATCGATCTGCAAGGACTGAATATTACCTACCAGGGCGGCAGCGTGTCGGTCAACGCAGGCCTGTTAAAGTCAGATAATCCCATTGAGTACACCGGCGTGGCTATCGTCAGTGCCGGAGATTTTACTCTGGGAGCCCTGGGGTCCTATGCAGAAATCCCAACGCCGCACGACGGCGATGTGCCTTCATTGTTTGTCTTCGGTGCGTTGGATATTCCTCTTGGTGGAATACCTGAGTTCTTTGTCACAGGGGTCGCCGCCGGGTTTAGTTACAACAGGTCGTTAAAGATTCCCTCGATTGATGAAGTCCAGACTTTCCCGTTAGTGGAAGGTGTGGTGAAAGGTTCTTTTAGCAGCGGAGAGGATCCAAAGTCAGCTCTGGTGAAACTGGGCAATAGTGTAGAACCGGAAATAGGGCAGTACTGGCTGGCAGCGGGCCTGAAGTTCACCACATACAAGTTGTTGAACTCGACGGCGCTGCTGTTTATCAGTTTTGGGCGAGAGTTCGAGATCAACCTGCTCGGGCTCAGTTATGCGTCACTGCCGCCTGAGGTCAAACAGAACATGGCGTTGGCCTATTTTGAGTTGGCATTGAAGGTGTCGTTCAGGCCGTCAGATGGTGTGGTATCAGCAGAGGCCCAGCTGACCCCTAACTCCTTTGTGCTGTCTACAGATTGCAAAGTGACCGGAGGTTTCGCCTTTTATCTCTGGTACAAAACAATACCTGCAGCAGACGGTGGAACCATTCCGGCGGGACAGTTCGTCATTACCCTGGGCGGATATCACCCGGCCTTCCAGAAACCGTCCTATTATCCGACGGTTCCCCGTTTGGGTATGGTCTGGAAAATGGACATCAGCGTCGGCAAGATCAGCATAGACGGAGGCGCTTATTTTGCGCTGTGTCCGACAGCGGTAATGGCCGGTGGTTATCTGGACGTAACCTTCGAACTCGGGCCGCTCAAGGCCTGGCTGAACGCATACGCCAACTTCCTGATCGAGTGGCAGCCGTTCTACTTTAATGTTGGTATCGGGGTCACCGTTGGCGCCTCTTTCGGCACCACCATAGCGGGTGTTTCCATCACCATCAAAGCCGAACTGGGTGCTCAGCTTCAGTTGGAAGGCCCACCGACCCACGGCAAAGTGGAAGTGGACTGGTACGTCATTTCCTTCTCCATCCCAGTTGGCTCGGGCTCTAATGCGACTGAAGACAATAATCTGGATTGGTCCGCCTTTGAACAGAGTTTCCTGCCAGCACCAGTGCAATCCGGAAGCGGGGGAAGCAGCCAGGCGCAATTGTTGGCCGAATCAGACGCCAGTGTCCAACAAGTGGTGAAATGGAATGCTCTGTCTGGCTTGCTAAACCAGAATACGGGAAGTGATATATGGCTGGTACAACCGGTTCCTTTCGCTGTCTCCAGCGCTTCAGCAATTCCCTGCCGGGCAGTCACCGTGACGGCAGATGAGGGCGGCGATAAAAAAGTGGTTCATCAGCAGGACAGCAGCGCTCCCCTTGGTGTGCGTCCAATGGGGTATAACGATCACCTCGACTCTCCAATGAATGTTGAGGTGATAGACCAAGGTGGAGGTCGTGTGGATCTGGTCGCCCGCGGACTAACCCTGACGCTAGGCAAGAATGGTGCTCCCAGTGCTTTGTGGTCCCAGGACCCCTTAAACCGGCAACAGGCTCCTGCGGCTGATGATCTGCTGATTCCCGGCGCATTCTTCGGTTTGTCACTGGCGGCGGATGCCTATCTCTATACCGGAGATGTCCCTGCGTTTCCGATAGAGAACCTGAAGTATACCTTGGGAGACACTAAAGACCTGCCGTTCTCCTCCGTACCGGACTATCCAGCTGCGCAGACATACTCTCAGTTGAATGCCTATACACAGCTGATGACCTCCATCATGTCCAGCGATGTGATTCCGGTGCGCAACGCCATCTATGCCACGCTGGAAGCCTATAACATTCTGGCGCCCGCCAATCCTGATCTATCAGTGACAGCCTCATCGGCGGATCTGGTGCTCCAGGCACCTCCGGTGATCGCTCGAATTGGTGTGTATCAGAATGGAGGTGTCGTCGAACCCGGATCTGCTCCGGTATTGACGGCAGCATCAAAAGTGGCGGCAGCACCAAAACAGACGCAGGTTAAAGCTCCCGAGTTACTCGGATTATTCAGACGCTATCGCTCAACAGCACCGGCGGCCCAAACATTGACCCCATTACCTACCTACCGTGGTCAGGCAAAAGGGCGCTGGACTGTCACCAGTGGCGTCGTGAAACGTTCAGCGGCAGCCACGAGCCTCAGTAGCATTCCGGAACCGGAATTTCGCACCCTGTATAACGGAGGCATCGCTGTCTGGAAGGTTGACACCCAAGTTGGTACCACGATTGATGTGTCCGGCAAGCTACCGGTGGTTGTGGCGACATTCAACCGTAGCGGGGCATTGCTGTTTTTGACAACACTGGCAGCGGACTACGGCACCTACACCTTGCCTGAAGGAACCGCCAGCGTTGCTGTCCAGGTCTTCGGTGGTGAGGCCGGTAATACCATCGGCTGGCAGCGTGACACGGTATTGTCCAAAGTGAGTTCATGTTGGACCGCAGCAGATGCGTGCCTGATTCGGGTACAGAACAGTCAGCGTATCGATGCGATCGGAGGTGCCGAAATAGGCGTGCTGGCAGCAGACAAACTGCTTCAGCGCAACCGCATCACTGGAGCTAATCAGCGGCAGTACGACGGCTGGATTCAAACGCTGTTCCCAGCAGGCTCAAGTATGATTGGGGTGTTACTGTCCGGTAAGGATGTTTCCGAAGACGCCATCTCGATGACCCTCGCAAGAGGCCGGATACCGACCAAACAAGATCAGGCCATTGTTTCGAACAGGGAGCAATACAATGACAGTACCTTGCTGTTGTATCAGGTACCTGACGGAACTGATACCGATTACATCGGAAGCCTGTTAACAATGGAGGACGACAGCACTTCCGTGCTTGGAATCTACGGCCTGAGCAATGTCGGTGCGATGGCTAAAACCACACTATGGAAGCGCCTGAGCCTGGACTACCAGGCATTGGATCTGGATCAACCGGAGCAGGCGTCAGTACAGGTTAAAGTTCAGACAAAGGGATAAGCCAATGAGCACAAAAGTCACTGTCGGAAGTGGTGCGATCGGCGCCGGTGAAATCAAATTCTACGATTCGATTCAACCGCCGCTTACCGCCGGGTCTTATACCCTGCAGGCCACTCAAACCATTCAAAATCTGCCCGGGCAGAAAGACGATCCAACCTATGTGGCATGTCAGCAGTTAAGGGTGGACGGACCACGTTTTACCCTGGACCCATCACAGATCAGCTCGGTGTTTCCTCCAGCCAATCAATTGGGTAATTTCGATAACGATTTACCACATATCGTATTTAACAATTTTGCCTTGCCCTGGTCCCGTGAAATCAACCCACTATCTCAGGACATTAATCAAATTCCATGGATGGGCCTGCTGACACTATACCCGGATGACATGCCGTCGATGACTAACGTTAATCCGAACGTTTCGCCTCCTCAGACTATTACCGTCTCCGAATTGATTCATCCATCCAACGCAAAAGTTCTGCCCCCAACGCTGGGAGATACCATCTACGAACCTGACAGCACCAAGGTAACGGTCGTAGATGTAAATCTGGCGTTTTTCCAGGCCATTGCTCCGTCACTGGATGAGTTGCCTTATCTTGCCCATGGCAGACAGGTGAATACGGACGGAAAAGTCATGCTCGGCATGGACGCAGACGGATGTTTTTCTCTCTTGGTCGGCAACCGTCTACCAATGGCCACGGATGAAGGGATTACCAAAAACACGATCTATCTGGTGTCCTACGAAGGTCACCAGGACCATTTGCACGGAAGTACCATTACCGGTGACTACAATCAGATTCGACTGGTATTACTGGGTTCCTGGGAATTCAGTGCCGCCGCGGCCAGGGGCAGTTTCATACAGCTGATGGAAGATCTTTGCGACAAGGGCCGTGGTGGCGTCAAGCTGTTTCAAATGCCGAAGCAGCAAACCAATCTCCCTGTTACTCCGAATGAAACTGTGGATGAGGCGTTGGACATCGGCTATGTGGCTCTGCAGACCGATATGCGCATCGGGGAAAATGCCACTTCCTGGTATCGTGGCCCCTTGGTTCCGGCGCCGACCAAGAGAGACTTCAGCTATGGTCCCTATATCTTCAGTGATCACGCGATGCAATACGATCCAGGGACGGGAATTTTCAATCATGCCTACAGTGCGGCCTGGCAGATCGGCAGGCTCCTGGCGCTGTCGGATGCCACCTTTGCCCAGCAATTATTCCAATGGCGTATGGACTATATCGCCGAGATTAACAACGACGCCAAAAATGAAGAAATTCAGTTGAAAGCTTCAGCGATGATGGCACCGGAAGCTAACGGAGCCGCCGTCAACATGGTCAGTGCCACCCAGAGCCTGATGGCGACCAAGCTTTCCAAAGTGAAGTGGCCGAAAGTCACTCCGCGTAGCCAGACGACTTTGGGAGATCATCTTCCCGGCATCATGAAGAGCGATGAAGTTTCCGCCATTCACCAGAGCGGTGAGGATCCTCTGATCGAACTTACCAGAAAACTGAAAGGCGGCAGCGGAAAAGTTAAAGGAGCGAAAGCATGAAATCCTGGATGAATCGTAGCTCTCTGCATGAATCCATTGTCAATAAAATGGTGGCTGCCTCCCAAACGCCGGATAAAAAACCGGTACTGACAGATAGTATTGCCCAGTGGCTGGCACAGCTGACATTGCTCTACGGAGTTCCGACCTCCTACCTGACACCGGATGTCCGCATGCTGCCGAACGAGTCCATGAGGTTCTTCTTCCTGGACCGTAACTGGCTTGACCGCCTGGTAGACGGAGCTCTGAGTGTCGGCGTGCTTTCCACCCAAACGAGCCTTTTCAACGAAGTGTTCTTTGAGGATATCTATCAACAGATCGATCTGGCTCAGCAAAAGCTTCGAGCCCAGTTGAAAAACCAGGAGCCGAATAGCAGTGGCAATGTCGGTGGACCTATTACCGGTCTTTTATTTCGCTCCCAGGTCGTCTCAGGTTGGCCCGGATTGGAAGTATACGCCTCAGCGCAGGGGGCCGCCTTGCCCATGTTGCGAATGGACCGTCTGGCGCCGAGTGTGCTGCTTTGTCTCTTCGACGGGGTGCCGGATGATGTGGACTTCGTTGAGCCGAGCGAAGCACTTCACTTCGGTATTACAAGGGAAAAGGGTGCCTCTGACTTTAAGGTCAGTCTACGCGGGCTTGGGCTTCCCACGGTGGAGGAATATCCACCGGGAAAACAGATTCCTGACCCTCAAACCCCAGGGGCATTTTTGACAGCCCCGGGAAATCTGCGTGCCAATAACTCTCAACCCGGCGTAGTCGACATTCAAGGGCTGGTTTCATCGATTGAAACGAGCATGCCCCAAGGCGCCCTGGATAAAGGAAAAATCGAGCCGGGAGGATTTGCTGTTCAGCTGGTTCAGGGTGCCGGCAAACAGAGCTACAAAATCAGTAATGGTACGCCTTATCCCAAATGCGCTTATAGCGGGAACTAGCCGTGGACTACAAATGAGCCAACCTATTAACGACTAAGAGTGGAAAGAAACATGGCTGCACAGACAAACCTCATGCCGGTATGGCCCGGCCCCCGTGTCCTGGTTCCTATGGCAACGGATATTCTGCTGGTGGGCAAACCGGATCAGAACACTACTTACGCCAGCACCAAGAACAGCTACCTGGACCTGTATTTAAGTCCCGGAGCTGTGTTGCCTTCGCCTTTTACTACCTCGACCCTTGGGGTGGGTGCACACATCATGTGGACGTTGCCTTTCAGCCTGCGCAGCGGATCACAAAGCGCCCAGGAAGAGCAGGTGGGGTTCAGGCTGGTTCCCAACCGTTGGCTGGTAACGCGCTTCAAATACGCTTCCGGTGGTAATGGATCCATTGCGCCGCCGGAAGTGACCGCGACGGTTCTGCAAAGCGATACACTTTTTGATATTTCCAACAACCCGTCCGACTATAACCAATATCCTTACCCTCAGGACACCAGCTTTCCGCTGCGTGGGATAGGGGTTGCACAGGAACTGGCCACTTGGCAGGGCGTGGCTGGGCCGGATAAGCCGTTCCTACAGGCAGTTGGACCTGGAACCTTATCCTGGTCGGTGGCCTACGACAATATTAAGAATGTCTTTTCCCTGTATGATGATTTTGGTCAGGAAGCCGCTGACAGCGCCATATATACTTATTCCATTATCGGCTGGTACGCCAATCCGGACGATGATGTTCTAAGCTCCCTTCCGGTGACAGACAGCGCGGATTGGAAAGCGGCACTTGAACAGGGGTTTGCCTGGTCTCCCGGACCCTCGGTGGGGGATGTGGACAATGGCGTCGATGCCTGGAAAAAGTGGCAGCAGTCGCACGGGTTACAGGGCACGTTCAATCCGGATTCCATTCAATTGCCTGAGCAGGAGAAAGCCGCGATTATCGCCTGGCATAACTGGCAGCAGACCAATGGCGTAACCGCAGAACAGCCGGATCTGCCGACTAAACTGTTGTGCCACTCGATGGTTGCTACCGTTAATTGGCAGGGTAACGGACATGCATATGGTACCGGTGTGCCAGGCGACTATGCGGACTTTCCTTCAGTAGCCATCGGCAATACTTCGACAGAAGCTATTTCGGTGTATATGGCCAATAAAGTGGTTGAGGAATTGGGGGAGGATCCTTCGTTTATACCCGAAATAGAACGTGCACTCTCTGCCTTCCAGAAGGACCTTCTGTTCGATCTCGCCAACAACGAAGTGAACAAGGTTGAAACCAGGCTGCATAACGACGAATTCGAACTCAGTTACGGTGGCCAGCAATGGGTTGTGGTTCGGCCTGAAAGCACCACAGAAGACATACAGAGCACCGGAGGCCAGCAGACGATTCCGCTGGAGGCCAACGAGACACAAACACTGATTGCCCTAAACAAGCTGCAAAGCGAAGTCAACACACTCTATAGTTTGATTTCCAGTCAGCGTAGCGAACTTTTCCTGCTATCAGTGAAAAAGCTTCAATTGAATCGCCATTCCGATCCGGACATTGTGACCAAGGTCAACAACAGTATAAACGCCATAAAAGGGGTATTGGCCGCAAACCTGTCGTCCTATGATCAGAAATCCGCTCAGGTGGATAGTGATGCCAAGGCCTTTCAGGATACCTTAGGGAACCAGTTCGTTCTCAAACCCGTCGACCTGACACCCAATGCTGCGCCCAATGACCCGGTGGTTATGCTCGCGGGAGGGAAACTTGATGCGAAATTAAACTCTCCCGGTCAGTACAAGGAGGACCAACTGTTGTTTGTCCGCTTTACCGGGCAGACGGTTACAGGCATCGATATTACCTATACTCCGGAAGGCGGTAGTGCTGGGCCAAAAGAGACAGTTGGCGCGGCAGAACTGTTAGCTGGCGGCAATGTGGTTCTGCCCACCTGGAATGCGATTCCCAAAGAGGTGATGGATCTCTGGATTGAATTATTGCTGCTGGATACCAGCAATGCGGGATTGATTGCCAGTCTATATTTTCAAAAGGCTGGCATCACTCCAACCGATGACGATCTCACGGCATTGACCGCCCAGATTCAGAAGCAACAGACCGCGCCCTGGAACAATGCGGATCAATTGGGTGTTCATCCACAGGCGCTGGGGGTCGTGGCCGGAATAAACGGTGTCTTGCCGTCAGAAGAGTCAGTTGCCTATCGAACTCAGCAGCCCTGGACGCCCATTTATCTTGATTGGAAAATCTCATGGTTCCCGACCTCCATGGATTCAGCCGAGGCGCTGAACGGCTGGACATTAGGGGATATCGACTTCTCATACACTGAAACCAGCATCCCGACACCGCCCGATAAACTGATTTATGAAGGTCGTACGACGATCAATACGAAAACCGCCCAGAACATCCAGCAGAAATTCGCCAGTTTTGAGAGTGACCCGAACTATCAGGATTTACCGGATTTTATTATTTCGAACCTGACCAAGGTGGCCAATGATATCAAGGAGATTGATATCGTCACTCAATCCATGGGGGGGCTCGGTAAACAATTGGCGACAGAAATTACCTCCATGAACACTTTCACTGAGGAGTATGCCGACCTGTTGGGTAACACCAGCAGCCTGTTCCGCCCAGTGGTGGGATCAGAGACGGAATCCGGCCCCTTCTTCCCGATAAGATCCGGACACTTCCAGGTGATTGATCTGTGGATGGTGGATTCCTTCGGTCAGATCTGGCGGGGCAAGGACCCAAGTTTCGGTGCAGAGTCGCCCATATTGAACATCTACTGGTCTGAGGAACTGACTACCCCTTCCAGCATCGACAAGGCTGAAACCTACGGTCAGTTGCCGCCCAGGCTGGAACAACCGGTGAGGGCCAATCCCAGATTTCTGCAGGCGAATAATGACGCCGTATTCAGTAATTCATCTGACCGGACCAGTCCCATATGCGGATGGGTAATGGCCAATCACCTGGATAACTCGTTGATGGTATTTGACGCTGAAGGAAATAACCTTGGCGCTATCATCAAAATTCAGCGACAGTTAACCGGAAGCGAAACCAGTGCTGAGTTTTCCATTCGCTGGGATGCAGTGCCCGGTAGCAATACACCCTTGGGAGCGCCACCAAATCTACCCAATGAGCATTTACAGAGCTTTATCCTGTCATTATTGACGACTGCTTCACAAGGCTCGTCTGCCTATGACGAGTTGATGTCTGCCATAGACGCAACATTGTGGTCCATGGGGAACTTCCCGCTTCAGGATGGGAATCTCTCGATATTGCTGGGCAGGCCTATAGCCGTGGTGAGGGCTGAGTTGAATGTGCCTGTTGCCGGCACTCCCATATACAACCAGAGTTGGACGGATACTGGTAGGTACTATGACAACAACGGGGAGTATCTGCCTATAAATCCCCCTTATATGTCCGTGCCATTTCCTTTTAGGGTAGGTGACAGCCTGTCCCAGCAAAACGGGGTGATGGGATATTTCCAGGCTGATCAGTACGACACTTTTTATGCCGTATACGGTATTCAAAACCAGACAGCAGCAATGAAGAGTCTGTTAACCAGCGGAGCAGGCAAGCGGGCGGACAGCAGTGCCATGCTGAAGGCGATCACTACTCCCGCCGGCTTTACCAGCGGCTATGTGAAAGAGAACCACTTGATCTCCATCGCACCGGGAGATGATCCGGTCAAATTGACTGTTCTAATCGATCCATCCGGCAATATGCCGGTAATTTCAGGCGGGTTGCCGACCCGGGAACTGACGTTGCCAACAGGGCCTGTTGCCATCGCCATGAAGAATTTTACGGCAACCTTCCGTACCGGACCTTTATTGCTGGATCCAGACAAAATCAGGATGCCTACGCCGACGGAGGTCAGGGGTAAGTGGGGATGGACCGCCCGAAAAGATGTGACCCAATGGAATCCGAATGTTCAGGTAACCAACTACACGCCGGTCGCGACTCTGGAAAGTACAATTCCGACATTGATAGAAGGCTGGCTGACACTGTCGGGCGCTGAGTCTGAGGAAATCTGACCACATGTGAACTCAATGCCGGAAGACGTCCGGCAGACAAAATAATAGCAAGGGAGTCATGCCAATGAGTAACAGTTCAAGCACCGTTTTCGAATATAGCTTCGCGCCGCCTCAGGTATTCGTTGCGACAACCACCGACCTGACCCTGACTATTTCAAACCCTATAGACGGCCCGACAATACAATGGCAGGGCGGCCCTAATGGAGATGAGATCGATGTAACATTTCCTGCTGGAAGCGACATCAGCGACCTGATGAATCAACTTCCGGTGCAGACCAAAGTGTTACAACCACAGGGATTCAGTTGTGTACGCTCAGGTGACTATTTTGCTATCAAATCTGCTGTCGGCACTACGATTGAACCGGGCGACAAAATTGTGGTGGTCTTTGAAAATGCCGTCATCAACGGCAAAACCGGCAGTGCGACTACCGGCATCCAGGAATACGTTGGCCCCAACAACAACCGGACTTCAGTAGCGATTTCAAAAATAGCTCAGGAACTGGCTGTAATTGCCTGGCTGGATCCATATGTGGTGGGCCTGTACGAGCAGGCGAACCTGAATTGGCAATCAGCGGCAGGTATCGGTGTCAAAATCTTCGGATTCTCCGGTGGCACCGGGGAAAAGGATTTTCCTGTCAGTGGAGATCCCCCCTATCCGGGCACTACCAAGGTGAACGTACCTTCTACCACCGAATCCCAAAGAACCTATACCTTACAAGTCTATACAGGCGACAATCGTCATGCCCAGCAGAATGTGACACTAACCCAGCATTCGCCATTGATCACGTCATTTACCGGCAATAAAACGTCGCCCCTCAAGGTGAATTCAAGTGTAACCCTGACCTGGCACAGCCTGTTTGGAGCCGGAACAACATTAAGCTCGAATTCCGGGCTTGATCGGAACAATCCCCAATCCCCGTTAGAAGTAAACCCCGGGAAGGAGTTGTTGAAGACTTTCTTCAACAACTACAGCAATTTGCCTGAAACCGTCACCTATACATTGGCTGTGAACGGATTTCAGGAACCCGCCTACGCAGATGTGTCATTCACTCTGGCTCCCGTAGGGCTGGTCTACTTCAAATACACGACCAATAACGAAGGCCTGCTTTCTGGTGTGAAGGCGGCGCTTGACCCTGAGCAGTGGACTGCCCAGAAAATTGAATTCCCAAGCAGCGACCTGGCGATTCTGACTTTCTACCAGCCCGGCGGTAAAGCGGAAAAGTATTATTTAGGAAGCGGTGATAAAGAGCATCCTCAAATCCAGTACTTCAACGCTGTTAGCAAAGGGGACAACATCTTCGAATTCAGTTGGGTTACAGCCAATCTGGATGCGTCCAAAGGCATGGTCCTGCTACCGGGCAATATACAGATTACCGGTGACGAGGTCGCTTCCGGCAGCAAGTCCCTGCAAGTTACCAGCACTGCTGAATATACCCTCAGCGGGGTTGGGATCAATGGTCAGTCGATTGTCAGCAAGCTGGTCGTACAAGCTGGCTCCTGAAAAACAGCCTCTAAAAAACTAGAAGAAGAAATGGTTTATGAGAAAAAATACTGTTGCAGACCTTGTACTGAATTTGCCCGAGGGCAGGGCTGACGAAATCGCCTTGCGCTTCCTTGATAGTCGGGGGCAGGAGGCCACATCATTCAGTTTTGCCGGCTTACGCCGGCACTGCCTGATTGTGGCGGAAAATCTGGACCGGTTGGGTATTTCTGGATCTATCACCTTACTGGCTTTGGAAAACCAGGCTGACTTTGTGGTCGGTTTTTTCGGCACTATGCTTGCGGGGTTGATTCCTGCCCCCGTATCGCCCTTACGTCATGCGAAGGATAAGGTCGGATATGGACGTCTGGTTTCAATTCTTCGACAGGGAAAGGCAGGATGTATCATTGTTGAAGCATCCAAATCCGATGAAGTTAGGGCACATCTGAAGGCTGAGGGCCTACCCTCGATCAATGTTCTGTCCATTGAGTCGCTTCAAGCCGGCGAGCTCGATAACATCCCGCTACCTAGAGCTTATCCAGACGATATTGCCTACATACAGTACACCTCTGGATCTACGTCAGAGCCGAAGGGGGTCGTGCTGAGACACTCAAGCGTCATCACTCACATGAGGCAAATGCAGCAAGTATTTGCGCTGGAAGAACGGGCACGGGTCGTAGGATGGTTGCCAATGCACCATGATATGGGGCTAGTCGGCGACCTGTTCATCCCATTATTTGAGGGGGGAACAGGCGTGTATATGTCCCCCCGGACCTTTCTTCAGTCACCGCAACTCTGGCTCAAGGCCGTCTCCGAATATCAGGCTAACTTATCGGCAGCTCCCACCTTTGCTTTTGAATACTGCTGTCGAAAGGTAGAGCCGGATGCTTCGTTGGATCTTTCCCGTTGGAGCAAGGTATGCGTGGGGTCAGAAACCGTATTGCTCCCGGTATTGGACCGATTCTGCCACACATTCGCCTCTGCAGGCTTCAATCGAAACGCCTTCCTCCCCGTATACGGCCTGGCAGAAGCAACATTGTTGGTGGCGGGCGGCCGCTATGGTCTGGAAGAACTTGACTCAAAAGTGGTTAAAAGGAAGGAGTCTTTCAAGGGAGATGGAGGCCTGCAGTCAAAAAGGGCACTGATTCCTTATGCCCTGAATGATGGCATTCAGGTGGATATTCGCAATCGCGAAAATGGAATGCCTGAAAGAGAAGGGGTTGAAGGTGAAATCTGGGTCAGTGGTCCGGCGACGACAGTAGGATACCTTGAAGAACTCTCAGCGGAGATGTCTTTCCCGGAGAGCCCGGCAATCAATACCGGCGACCTGGGGTTCATCAAAAACGGATTCCTCTATGTGACAGGTCGAGCCAAGGAAACAGTCATAGTCCGGGGAGTTAACTACTCCTCCGAGGATCTTGAATATACAGTCTGCCGCACGCAGGAGCTGCTGCAGAGTAATGACCATTGTGTATGCGTGTCTCAGATCGAAGACTCCGGCGAAAAGCTCTTTGTGTTCCAGGAAGTTCAACGTCATCTGCCAGCAAAAGATCAGTACAGGGTCATAGAGCAGATTAACGCCAACCTGGTCGACGGTTTTGGTATCACCGCCGACACTATTGTGCTCGTACCCAGGGGAACATTACCCAGAACTGCTAACTACAAGCTGGCACGCAGGGCTTGCCTCGAACGTTATCTGCGACACGAGATGAAGGTTCTTCACTGCGGCAATTCTGGGGAAGAGCGTTCTATAGAAGCTTCCTCTCACAAAACTCAGGAAGCCATGGAAGACGATCCGGTCGTAGTGGTCGGAATGGCCTGCAAGTTTCCCGGAGATGTAACAGACCCCGAGGCGTTTTGGGATTTGTTGATTAACGGGAAAGATGCAATTACTGAGGTTCCCCCAGAGCGCTGGGATAATGAGGTGTTTTATGATGCACGGCCGGCTGTTCCCGGAAAGGTGAGTACCAAGTGGGCCGGCTTTGTGGACGGAATTGATCTGTTTGATCCCGCCTTATTTGGCGTCTCTGCTGCCGAGGCACCGGAAATCGATCCACAACAGAGAATGCTACTGGAGACCTCATGGCGATTGATTGAAAACGCCGGGTGGCAAAAACAACAGTTGGCAGGGTCTGATACCGGAGTATTTATTGGTGTCTCCACCAACGATTACCTGTATATGAAAATAAAGTTGTCACCGGGAATGAACAGCTTTAATGCATATTCCGGACTGGGTAATGCAAACAGTGTCGCGGCCAATCGGATTTCATTTTTTTACGATCTTAAAGGACCGAGCATGGCGGTGGATACCGCCTGCTCTTCGTCAATGACGGCATTTTATCTGGGAACAAGGGCCATTATGAATGGAGACTGCTCTCAAGCCATTGTGGGAGGCGTCAATGCCATATTGTCGCCAGGTCCGACCATTACCCTGTCTCAGTTCAACATGATGTCACCGGAAGGTCGATGTAAAACTTTTGATGCTTCTGCAGACGGTTATGTCAGAGCTGAAGGGTGTGGGCTGGTCATGCTTAAGCGCCAGTCTGCCGCGATACGGGACGGCGATGCGATTCTGGCGATCGTTGCCGCCGCAGGTGTAGGTCAGGACGGCCTCAGCGCCGGAATGACCTCTCCCAACGGTGGTGCCCAGGATCGTTTGTTGCGTCATTGCCTGAAACAGGCGGGATTGGCGGGTTCCGATATCAGCTATGTAGAAGCACATGGCACCGGTACCCCCACTGGTGACCCGGTTGAAATGGATCAGATATGCAAGATCTACGGCAATACCAGATTTTACGAAAGCAACAAAAAACTTAAGCAGACAGGTAAGGAGGTAATGCCATGCGACGCTCCAACCGATACCTGCGAAGACACATGCTATGTGGGAGCCGTCAAGGCAAACATCGGCCATCTGGAGGCGGGAGCGGGGATCGCCAGTGTCATCAAGTCCCTGCTGATGTTGCAGAAGGGGATGATTCCACCGCAGATTCATCTTCGCCAGTTGAACCCGAAGATTCGTCTTCAGGGCTCAAGACTGAGCATACCTACCGAGCCACATGAGTGGCTGCCTGCTTCTGGCCAACGGTATCTGGCTATCAGCTCCTTCGGGTTTGGAGGCTCTCTGGCTCACGCGATTTTAAAGCAGGCGGATAAAGTGGTGGAGCGGCGACAACCGCAACCGCCGGATGCGTTCTTTTATCATCAACACCCGCTCGTGCTGTCGGCAGTATCTCCTGAAGCACTCGGACGTCAGGCTGCATATTGGGAGGAGTGGCTGGATGGGGCACCGGATATCGCGATTCGAGACCTTTGCTACAGCCAGGCCCTGGGTCGCACACATCTGAAATACCGCACCTATTTCCTGGTGGACTCACTGTCGGCATTGAAAGAAAGGCTTCACGCCTATGTACAGGCGGATAGATACCCGGCAACAGGTAAGTCGAGTCAGATTTGTTTCCTGTTTACCGGGCAGGGAGAACATTATCTGCACATGGGAAGGGAGCTATATTCCCGCTTCCCGATTTTCCGTCAGGCGTTCGACCGTTGTGCCCGGGCCCTGAACAATCCCGATGAGGGCTTTACTCTTGCCGAAATGGCATTCGAGAACGACGATACGCGTCATTGGAATGATACCTACATGCAGCCCATATTGTTCGCCGTTCAGTATGCTCTGGGGATGTTGTGGCAGACCGCCGGAGTCAGGCCGGATGTATTGCTTGGCCATAGTCTCGGGGAATATGCAGCGGCCTGTCTGGCTGGTTGCTTCGAACCGGAAGTCGGTATGCATTTACTGAAAAGGCGGGCGCAACTGACCAATTCGATCACGAATAAGGGTTTCATGGCCACGATATTCACTGACCACCAACAGGTAAGGGCGGTGATGGACCCTGATCGGGTACAGATTGCTGCCATTAACAGTCGCCATAAAACCGTTGTCTCAGGCGAAATCGAGGATATGGAGCGTCTGATAAGGCACTTTGAATCCAGAGGGGTCGAAGTTTATCGATTAAAGACCGATCAGGCTTTTCATAGCCATTTGATTGATCCCATATTGCAGGATTACCGTCAGTGGGCTGAAAAATTTGAATTCAAACGGCCTACGAAACAATGGCTTTCCAGCGTTCGGGGTGATTTTATGAATTCTGTTCCGAATGCGGATCATTGGTGTGATCACCTTCGCCATACGGTGCTGTTTGAAGACGCCGTTGAGAAACTTGACCAAGAACAGGATTGGGCATTTCTCGAAATAGGCCCTGGAGCCAGTACGTTGGCAGCTGTCAGGGAAAACCTCCCAAATTACAAAGGCCTGTTACTGAGATCTCTGAATATCAAGAAGGGCGACCGTACGGAATTATTTTACTTCCTTGATTCGCTGGGCAGGTTGTATCAAGCAGGCATCGATATTCACTGGGAGAATATACTTTATGGAAGGTTTTGCCCGGAGCTTATCCCCGGTCAGAAGTTTACGCATCAGTCCTATTGGATCAAAGGTTTTAATGCGGAGGCGCTATCAGCCTTTGCCAAATCTGAAGATGTACAACGTCCTCCGGAACGGGAAACGGTCAAGCAGCCGGGACATTACAAGCTGTCCTGGGTGGAAAATAGCAGCTCTCTCAGTCTGAATGTAGACGCGCTTCTTAAACAAAACGCCGATAATTGGCTGATAGTGGGTGAGCCAGGCAAATTAACAGAAAGAGTTGTTTCTCGACTGAGAAAGTCTCAGAAATGTGTCTTTTGGGTTGCCCTTTCCACGCAGGTCGGCATAAAAGCTGGAAAGCCTGATGCTGTGCTGTCTCCTGAGGCGAGCGTTCAGGACTGGTCTTACATCATTGCCAAATTTGAAAACTATCGCCGGAAAGCCGGGCACCGGGATTGGAAAATGATCTATCTGGCCCAGGGGAAGGCGACCTCAGACACCCTCTCGCCCAGAGAAATTGACATTTCGGTGGCTACTGGAACAGGCACTATGCTGCCGATGCTGAAGGCAGTGAAGCATAACGGCTTGATGTTGCAACTATGGATTGTTTGCGAAAACGCTCAAAACGTCCTTTCCGACCAGAGTGACAATAACGATAGGTCTGATCTTAATTTGCCGCTAGCGGCGCTTTGGGGGTTTTCCAAAACGTTGTTCCTTGAGCATCCTGAGTGGCGTGGTGGTCTGATCGACATTGATAGGAAGGAGCTTCTGGAAGATCGAGTCAGTGGATTACTGCAGAAAGTCCTGAAGCCCTCTGGCGAGCATAGTGTCGCATTACGCGGTGGACAGGAGTTCATCCAGCAGATTATTCCCAAAAAAGTGACTGAGGGCGAGCCTCTCCGATTCCGTGATGACGGTGCATTTCTTATTACCGGTGGCCTTGGCGGCCTTGGATTGGAATCAGCCCGGTGGGTTGTGCAGAACGGTGCCAGACATATTGTTCTGGTGGGCAGGACTCCATTGCCGGATCGAGAACAATGGAGCTCCATAAAGGAATCCCAAGAGCATTATGACAAAATTCAAAAAGTACTTGAGCTAGAGCGCAATGGGGCCAGGGTGGACGTTGTCTCTATGGATATCCGTCATGAGGATAATCTGAGTCAATTGTTTAACCAGTATGTCATACGGGGGGTCATTCATGCGGCCGGAGTAAATTGGTTTTCAAAAGTGATGGATACCAACAGGGACGAGTTTCTCAGAACCCTGAAAATCAAAACGTCATCGACCTGGGCTCTGCATCGATTGAGTCTGTGCTGTGATCTGGACTGCTTTATTCTTTTTTCCTCCGTATCTGCTTTATGGGGTTCCGTAGAGCTTAGTCATTACACCGCAGCCAACCATTTTATGGACATGCTCAGTCAATATCGAAAGGCCTATGGCCTACCTGCCACCTGCATCAATTGGGGCCCTTGGGCCGATGTTGGAATGAGCGCCAAGCCCAATGAAGTTGATGTGTTACAGCAGCTTGGGTTCCGATTAATGTCGCCTCGCGAGGCAGTTAAAGCCATGTCCCTTGAGGTCATGGACGGTGCTGCATTAAGCCTGGTGACGGACATGGATTGGGAACGCTTCCAGACATTCACCAATTTCTCATTGCAGCCTTCGCTGTTTGCGAAGGTCGTGACGGATGCCCCCTCCATGGTACGTGCTTCTGAACAGGGACTGGCCCGTATCATGCGGAGCTCTCCGGAAAAGGCACGCTCATTGATCGAAGAAGTGGTCAGGATGGAGTTACGAATGGTCATGTTGATTGACTCCATTAACGATGTGGACTCCGAGCAGCGCTTCAACTTCCTTGGGATGGACTCGCTGATGGCCATTACTTTCGCCGCAAAGCTGGAAGAGTATTTCGGTTGCAAACTGCCAAACACTCTCGCCTATAACTATCCCCACATTAAAGCCGTCAGCGATTATCTCCATTGTCGGGTTTATCTGGGGAAAGACCCAGCAAAACAGGAATCGGAAACTGGTGAGTCAGCCCCCAATAAGTGGCTACGGATCATTAAACGTTCCGTAACAGAGCCTACAGTCACGATTTACTGCTTTCCATACGCCGGAGCCGGAGCCTCTGTATATGCGAGGTGGGGTGAAGAATTTGGTGACGATGTAGAGATTATCGCTGTTAACCCCCCAGGAAGAGAGGATTGGAGCGATGAGGCACCATTGACAAACCTGGATAGTCTGGCTGAGGCGCTTGAATCGGCGTTTTTCCCTCCTCCGAATGGGGAATTCATATTCTTCGGACACAGTCTTGGCGCGTTAATGGCCTTTGCTTTGTATCAACGTTTGAAAAAGGTCGGTGGGAAACCTCCTGCCAAGTTGGTGATTTCTGGAGCTGCGGTCCCAGGAGAAAAGACTCAAGGGGACCTTCATACATTGCCAACAGAGGCTTTCGTGGAAGAAGTTGCCAAGTACTGCATTAATCCGCCCGAAACCATTCGGGCATTTGAGCCACTTATTCGTGCTGATATTAAGATGTTCGAACAATTTGATAATCCCGGAGATCGGGTAGGCGTCCCTCTGACGGTTGTTGCAGGAGATCAGGATCCTGTGGTTAAACCTGAGGATGTTCAGGCATGGGCAAGTCTGGCTGATGCAGAATTTGACTACGTCTGCCTTTCCGGAGGGCATGATCTGGTAAAACAGTGTCAGCGTGAGCTTGCGGATATCATTCTGAAGGACCGGCAGATTAATGAGCCATTACCAGCGACTGAATCGGTGGAGGAATAAATCATGCTGAATACCAAAGCGCAGCCGTCCAAACCGATTCCCTGGTTCAATGAGTTTGGAGGGCGCTATTCAGGAGACCGTCCGGCATTTTATGACCCTGAAAAACTTCCCTGGGTTAAAATACTTGAGGACAACTGGGTGATCATCAGGGACGAGATGTTTGCACTAAAGGACTCAAAACCCCAGCGACTACAACCCTATTACATCAATAAATCCATGTCATTTCCGCCCCGGAGTTGGCAGACCATGGGGCTATACTTCTGGACGTTTACCATGCATCGCAACTGCAAAAGTTGTCCGCAGACAGTGAGTATTCTCAAGACCATTCCTCACTTGGTGTCCTGCTCTCTGAGTCTCCTTGAGCCCAACTCAAATATCAATCCTCATCAGGGGGATACCGATGCTGTCATCCGGTGCCATCTAGGGTTGGCTATTCCTGGCACACTTCCTGAGTGCGGACTGCAAGTAGACATGGAGAAGCACTCCTGGAAAGAGGGAAAAGTGCTCCCGTTCTGTGATGCAAAATCTCATACCGCCTGGAACCATACCAAGGGACGACGCTACGTGTTGATACTGGATGTCATGCGACCAGAGTTTGCGGGTCAGAAGGATAGTGTGTGTGCCAAGGTGTTGGCTTCATCAATCCTGCAAATGCTGTATCAACGATATCCAAGGTTAGGAGAAAAATCCGGATATATAAGAAGTCTTATTTATTCACTCTCCTACAGCATTATTCGCCTGGCATTGCCAATCCAGAGGTGTAGTGTCTGGAGACGTTTGTTCCGGTGAGCGGGGCTGTTATGATGAGTTTTCTGCGCAGATTTTCGGTGACGATGGTATATGGAAATACGATAAAGTCCCGTTGATACCTTGGAAACGGTCGTGAGAAGTCTGGGTACAAAGAAACGGGGCAAGAGCCGGAGGCTTATGAGGTGAAGACCGCCAGTATGCCTAATGCGTCTGTCGAGCCACTCTGAGATTTGTCTAACTGTCGTCTCCGATAGCCTACTTCGGGCAAGGACAGGACTTTTTGGGAGCCCATAATTCCAAACGATAATTAGCATTATCTTGTTGATGAGCTTCAGTAAGAGCCGTTTTAGCTCTGTCAGGGTAAAGCGCGTTATATGAATCAAAGATAGCATCCAAAACTTGATGAATTTGATCGTCGAAATCGGAATAGCCGGAATCTTGAATTAGTTGCTTCAAGATACTCTGGCAAACGTCTCCGTGAGTTTCGGATAAATCTAAAAACCGTTTGGCAAATTGAGCTTTCGAAGCTTCGCCAATCACCTTAGTTTGAGGGACGGTGAAGCAATCCATTTTGATACCCTCATATAGCCCCCATAGACATAGCTCAACATTCTCTGTTTGAGTGTCTTCTAATAAGTTCCAGTAAGCCTCTATCGCACTCTCCACAATCGGACTTTCGGTTGGAACGGGAAATGATTTATTCCGTGTTGAGCATACTTTCCATGACAAGCACCATTGATTAGATCAATCAGGTTGCTGGTTACATCGACAATGTGTTTTCGATTGTGCGGCAGTTGTCTCATACTGCAAACCCAAAGACTAAATCGTGTTTGCGCCGCTGACCGTAGTTCTGTGTCCTTGGTATTGAGGGCGATATAGAAACAGTTTTCAGGGGTTCCGCGGTCAATTTCAGCTTTTGCAGATTCCAATTGCCAAAGTTGTTCTAACGCAGTGTCATACCATGGTTGATCCGGATAGGCGTATAGTATGAGATGCCTATAGAGACCCTGCAGGTTGGAAATTTCAAGGTCGGAGGATAGAAGTTGGAACAACTCTGATCCGAATTCTTTTATCTCATCTTCTTCCATTTGAAAATTGCCATAACCCCGGCGGCTTTCTTGTAAACAGCGAGCCAGTGAATTCAGAAGCAGATTTGGCCGTTGATTCTTGATAGCTCGTGCAAACCTTAAGAAATCTTTTGGATCCTCTTTAAATTGGTTAAATATGTGGGAAGGGTCTCTTTGACTGGCGGTTAGCTCGTCAAACTTGGAAAGGATGTACACAGGATCTGCGCTGGCTTCTTCAACAAAGAGATTTATCATGGAAGGAATAATAATGTCCCACGTGACGTTGCTCATGTATTTGTTGGGCCAATTGGAACGACAATATAAGCCCCATTCAATTCTTGATTTCCGGGGGGACTCCAAATGACAAAACCAGTTCGTAAAACGCGTCTGGAATTCTTCAAATAAGGCTTCAGGATAAGCCCCCAGTATTGAGGTCTGCTGATTGCAGTACAATATGGTGATTAATTTTAGAGCGTCTATAGGATGCTCCTTAGCCAGCTTGTCGATCAGTAACAAGTACTTTTGTGTAGCAGGAGTCAAAGGGAAACCTTTAGCAGGCGAGATATGGCTCTCGGGCAGGGCCAGCAAACCGACAGCAAAGGGTTCAAAATCGAATTCTGGCGATGACTCAACAATCTGTTGGATAAATTTCTGGGCCTCTAGCTCCCGACTATGAACGCCTTCTTCTTGTCTTGGTGTCCAGCGTAGGGCGCCATTACCAAAATGTATGGCGTTAATCCCTTGTAGTCTGGGGCGCTTGGTGTTTACGGTTTGCCGGAGACTGACTTTCATCGGCAATTTTTGATGCAATCCGATGTTCAAGCGATCCCGGATATCTTGTGCCATATCGGGGCCCAGGCTACTCAAGCAGAAATTCAGGCTTGGTGTGGATGATGTCGGCAGTTTATTGACCAAAATGGCATTTCTATAGTTGAAGGCTGTGGTCATGAAGTACAAAGGGTCTTCCAGCTCTTTCTTGAACGTTTCAATTTTTGCCTGGTCCCAGTGATGGATGTCGAGATCCATATCCAGCTGTCTAGGTGGCTTGTTTTCATTACTAGCCACTGTTTCTTGTATCGCCTGGAACTCTTTCGTGAGCTCTAATGAGTGCAGCTTGAAAAATGCCATGAGCGAATGGGGGTTGCTGTTGATTCGAGCCTGGGTAATCAACGCATAGGTGTGGGTCGTCCACGGATACTCTTTCAATACCTCGTAGAATGGGTCATTTAGGTACAGCACGCTGTCAAGAAAGCCTTCTGCAGTGCATAGCTGCTCTTCAAATGACATACGCTGAAAAACTGAAAGCACCGCCTCACTGGACTGGGTATCCGGAAATCTTGAATAACCTATATTCATCGTTTTAGATGGGACTGCCAGAGGGGGAATCGTATTGTCTTCGACGTTTTGAGTCCATATGGCAGTGTCCAGGGGAGGGGGATAGCCCCATCCGTCCAAAGCTAATGTTGATAACGCTGTTAAGGGAATCGAGACTGGATGATCGTTTGATGATTTTCCTTCATAGTATACCCGGTGACGCTTTAGAGCCTCCGTCATCGCCTGCTGGTAGCTGGACAGTGAGCGTTGAACTAAACTTCGGAGTATTTTGACCTGCGGGTATAGAAGGAAATACGCTCTGTCTAAGTCATTGTCATCGCTATAGATATTGAGATCAAAATTGAGTTCCGGCCTTTGCAAAACTGATCCAAGATTTTGTCGACTGGAAAATGCCGCTTTGTATAGATCAATCAGACCAAGTAAAAAAGGATCTGCAAGATTACTTTCCCATTGACAGAAAAACCGTGGGTCGAGTAGCGAAAATTCTCGAATTAGTTTTGGATCTCTGAGCACGATCGCGTTCTGGAGGTACGCTAACCAATCTTCATACCCGTATCCATGCTGAAATCGAGTCTGCCCCTGCGTAATATAGGTCTGCTGTTTGAATTGAAGGCAGATTCTATCTCCCGGACTGGAAAAGTATTTAAAGCCCACAAGGGCACTTTCAGTAACTAATCTCAGGCAGTCTTTTGCCCAAAATTCAGTTGCCGTTTGATGCTGCAGGTGCTGAAAAAGTTGTGTGCCGAATTGAAGGTAAACTTCGTGACTGTCGCTGATAATCCCCTGCGAAAGACTTTTTTCCAGAATACAGGTTTCCTCCTTAAATCTGAGGATGTGGCTACCAAGTTCCTCGGCATTCAAGGGGGCGAAATCAAACATTGTGTCATCCATATTACTGCACAAACATCCAGCGGCTTTGTTAAGAGTACAGGTAGAGTGGGTTGGGAAAAGAGAAGAAATAGGCCAAAACTTTAACTAAATGAATAATGACCTGGCCCCGTGTAGAAGTTGCTACTCCGTTGACATTCTCCGTCAGAGGAGCACAAAATTCAATTGACATATCTGACTGGGACGGATCGCTCAGACGTTAGGAGGGTAGGCTCAGGCAATTATGCTAGGGCTTACAACCCGTTTGAACCTCCACACTTGATTTATTCTTTATCGTCCCAATTGAAGATTGAGGGGCGAAACACTTTTTGCCTTCGACTAAGGCGCTAATGCTATGCCGCAACATGATAGAAACTGCCCTGTTTACGGGGAGGTGGAAACAAATCACCTCCCGGTCTCGACAACGTCCAGCAAGAAATGGGTCTTTTTAAGAAAATCTTCCCTCCCGAAATTTCTTCCAGAGCGTTTAATTCTTCTTACGTGTTCATTCCCTGCGACCCTATTTGGGCCGCGCCAAAAAGAACGGTTAACGAACGAATGGTTGGCTACAACAATGGTTATCTTAAGGGGCGCAATTGGCAGTAAGCCAATTGTTGCATGTGGCGCGTATGAAACAATTTAAAATTCTACACCAGACAACCTATAACTACGCTTCATTCGTGCAGCTGCTTCCGCACACGTTGCGATTGCGACCGCGAGAAGGTCATGAACTCCGAATTGCATCTTCAAAACTAAATATATTTCCTCGGGCTACTCTCAAATGGCATCGGGATGTAGAAGGGAATTCTGTGGCCATAGCTTCTTTTCAAGACAGGGCAAACACTTTGAATATCGAGAGCGAAATAATTATCGAAAAGTACGATTTATTTCCCTTTGATTTTCTTGTTTCAGGTTATGCCATTGAGTATCCATTTTCTTATCTGGATGACGACAATATTTCACTTTCACCTTATATGAAGTCCGAACCTACAGAGACTAATGATCCGATAAACGACTGGGTTAAAAGCTTGTGGGCACGTGATGAAAATATCCAAACCATTTCTCTTCTTCTTCGCATAAACCAAGATATTTTTCAGAACCTGACCTATCTCAAGCGTGAGGAAGAGGGAGTTCAAAGCCCTGAACTCACACTTGCCAGTGGTTCAGGTTCATGCAGGGATTTCGCCTATCTGTTTATGGAGGCCGCTCAACGTCTCAAACTCGCCGCCAGATTCGTTAGCGGATATGTATATTCAGACTATATACCTGCCAGATCGGGATCAACACATGCCTGGGCTGAAGTGTTCATTCCAGGAGCTGGCTGGAAAGGCTTCGACCCAACTTTCGGCGCTCTTGTCGGTGCGGAGCATATTTCCGTTGCAGTGGCGAGGCGGCCAGAATTGGTACCACCGATAGCAGGAGATTTTTACGGTGCGCCAGGATCCTCCATGACGGTTTGCGTTTCGGTAACAGAAGTTACTTAGATCCTTGTTAAGGGAGTAAAGATATGTGGCTGAAAACCCAATGTGAATTAAAGTTTGAGATAGAAATACCCACGACGTTCATATTAATGCTTAGGCCCAGGAGCGGTGAGCAACAATGGATTTCGTCAGAAGAATATCTGATTTCTCCAAGCATCTCAGTGTATGAGTTTACCGACGACTTCGGTAACCTTTGCCAACGATTGGTCGCTCCTGCTGGAGATTTTACGATTTCTACTTCTGCCAGGATAATGACAGCGGATACAGTTGATATGCTGCCCGGCGGAGCCTTCGTTGACGTACACTGTCTGCCGGACAATGTATTGAAATATCTGCTTCCCAGTCGATATTGTGAATCAGATCGTTTTAATACTATGGCAAAGGAGATTACGGCTAACCAGTTACCCGGTTATGATCAGGTAGCTGAGATAGAGCGATGGCTGCGATCGAATATTCAGTTTTCTCCCGGTAGTAGTTTGCTACCGCTATCGGCAGTCGAAATAAATCAGGCTGGCGTGGGCGTCTGTCGTGATCTTTCTCATTTGGGCATTGCGCTCTGCCGTAGTCTGAGCATTCCCGCACGGATGGTGGTTGGATACCTTCACAATTTGGAACCGATGGATCTCCATGCCTGGTTTGAAGCTTTTGTGGCAGGACGATGGTATATTTTTGATGCAACACAAGCGTCGAAACAATCGGGTTATGTCTCTATCGGATACGGACGGGACGCTGCCGATGTTGCGATTTATAATCAGTTTGGTCCGCCGGTTTTGCCCACTGATCAAAAAGTGTCTGTAGAGAAAATCCAACCTGGATAAGTTCATACAGCTGGGCAAGGGAAGTCAAGGGACGGCTGATCTTCAAAGGGCTCGTGATGAAAGACAATAATTCAAACACTTTGTTTTTCTATGGTTCGACAATTTCACCTGGGTTTGCAGAAGGCGTACTCCATTTGCAACGAGGTCTGACTGGGCCTATTGATGTTCCCGGCAATCTTCAAGATTACAGCACCGAATATGAGTTGAGTCGTCTTGACCAAGCGACTGCAAAAATTACTGATGACCTTTTATATCTTGCGGGGAGAGTTGAAAGGGAAATTGACTCTAAATTGGCCGAAGTATTTGGTGTCCACAGCCATATTATTAACGACAAGCTATTGAGAGATGAGCTAAGAAAGGAGATTGTTGACAACCTCGTATCAGCGAGCAGTGCGGTTAAGAGTGTCTTTTTGAGGTGGGAAAACCGTTTTTTGCTAATGGAATCGGCAATTGCCCGGGAAAAAGGCGATGACTTTCGGGATATTTCTATTCGTTTACGAAATGCCCTGGCTGGGATAACCGCACACCCTTTTGAAAGCATTCCATCTGGCTGCATACTGGTTGCACAACGTTTACTGCCATCAGAGACCATTTTTTTAACCAGTAGATCAACAAAAGCTGTGTTGCTGGAGTACGGAACGACAGGGTCTCACGCTGCACTATTTACACGACAGATGGGCGTGCCCTGCCTTTCTGGTATTCCTGACATATTAAACGCACTACCAGAAAATGCTTACGCGCTTGTCAATGCACAGAGCGGCAAGGTGACGGTAAACCCAAGTCAAGAAATGCGGGCTGCCTTTCAGAAACAAGAAAATAACTACGCGCAGATTCTTCGTACCTCTCAGACAAATGCCTCGAAGCTTGCAGTTACCAAAGATGGCACCATCATTCTGGTAAAAGCGAATGTTGGTTGTAATGACGACTCCTGCAAAGCTATCAAACTTGGCGCTGATGGTATTGGCCTCTACCGATTGGAACAATTCTATATTGGCCGATTGCACCCCCCGAGCCTTGATGAGCTTATTACAGAATTACGTCATACAATGGCGCCATTTAAAGGAAAGCCTGTGTGCATCCGGCTTTTGGATGTCGGCTCAGACAAACCTCTTCCATTTATAGGCTTTTTGGCTGAATCCAATCCAGCTTTAGGACGCAGGGGAATTCGTTTGATGCGCGAATATCCAGAGTTGCTCCATACACAACTGAAGGCTGTGCTTGCTTTGCGCGAGGAGTTTGAAATCCAGCTTCTTGTGCCTATGGTGACCCTGCCTGAGGATATACAGTTTGTGAGAAATATTTTGGATACACTGTGCAATAAACTCGATATTTCTTCACCTCAACTAGGTGCCATGATCGAAACTCCGGCGGCTGCCTTGTCTGCAGGCAAGCTTGCTCCTTACGTCGATTTCATGAGCTTTGGCACGAATGATCTGACTCAATATACGTTTGCAGCCGACCGAGAAAATGCGACGGTTGAGGGCTATTTTAATGATGCATCGGACGTGATATTTCGGTTAATTGCAATGGTTCGCGATGAACTACCGATGATGCCGTTATCTGTTTGTGGCGAGTTGGCCGGACATCCAGAACATACAGCGAGACTTCTGCAATGTGGCATAAACTCGCTCAGTGTTGCAGCCCCTTTAGTCGCGGTGATCAAAGAAAAAATCAGGAGTGTTGACTTAACGGGGTAGTGCACAAGTTCCAAATCACGGCAGTTGGGTGCGGCAACGCACCGACGATGGTTGGTCAATATTGTATGCTCATTTTTCCACTAAGAATTTTTTAGAAGGAAATAATGCCATGGACAATAAAGTTGAAGAAACCATACCCGAAGCCACAGCAAATCCCGAAAATAGCACCAAGGAAGCTGACACCGGCATGAGCGACAGTTGGATCACCATCAAGGTCAAATACGCCTTGCTTTGGTCCAGAAAGGTGGCTGGACTTAGCGTCAGAGTATCCACCAGCGACCGGGTAGTAACCTTGCGCGGTCATCTGCATAACTCAGCCGAGCATGCTGCGGCCGTTTACATTGCCAAAGGCATACGAGGCGTCAAAAATGTTGTGGCAAAAGGGCTGACCTTTGATCCCGACGTGGTAATGAGACACTAAGTACTAAAAACATGAACAAGGTTTCGAGATGCTCCCGGCAGCTTTAGACCTTTTCTCCGCGTAGTGTAGAGGCATGCCTTCAGCGGTTTCTCTTAAATCCACTTATTCCCGATACAGTATCGCCACAATCTTTCTTGATAATTAATTTTGTGTTAAACGTTTTACAGAACAGCTAAACAGGCTGATTGCCAGACAAAGCGTCATTCAACGCCCTGTCGTTGAGCTGGTCACCATCCTTGACTATTATCAAATGAAGAGAATAGGCATAGCGTTCTCTAGACAATGATTTGAGGTGGCAACCAGGAATGAGCGCTGACACCCGACGCGGCTATTGCCCTAAAGAACCACGGAAAATGTCATCAATGAACTTGTCTGCATGTTTGTGGATATCAACAAATTCAAAGCAGCAAAAAATCAAAAGGTGTATCTGGGCAACACCCACTCCTCTGGTGGTTGTAGACGGGAATCCACTCATCCGATCTATCACTGGTGCGTTCAAAGATCGTTTAATCACTCTTGGCGAAACGGTTGTAAAGCAATCATTTTCCTCAGGAATCCGTTGGTTAATTTAACTACACAGAGACAAGTTTTTAGGCTTGAAAATAGCTTTCCGTACAAGTGGCTCAAGGAGGGAAGCATTGTCGTTTAAAGGGTTCTGTTGTACAAGGAGAGCGCTATGCACCGTTATTCTTGCTCACAATGAGCTTGAAATAGCGACAATTTAAGGGAGAGAGCCAATACCATGGCCATAAAACTGGTATTTAAGTCGACGGCGGAGGTATTGCTGTCCAAAGTGGAAAAGCTACTTCATCAGCTTCTTCAGGACGAAGAGAATGAGGACAGCTTGCAGCATATGCAGGCGCTGATTCAAGAGTTGCAAACTCACCAGATTGAGCTGAAAGTCCAAAATGAAGAACTCAGAATTAATCAGACTGAGTTATCTGATACCAGGGATCAATACCAGCGCCTTTATGATTGTGCTCCCGTTGCCTATCTGACGCTCAATCAATCCGGAGTGATATTGGAAGCTAACCTAAAGGCGACGGAATTGCTGCAGGTTAATCGAAACGATCTGATTGGTATGCCTCTAACAGATTATATCTGTCCCGGAATCCCAGGATACATGGTATCTACATAAGCAGGCTGCCTTTTCAAAACTGACCAAACAGCTCTCCGAGCTGAACCTCAAGACGGAACCGCCCACGACTGTTCGCGCAGAAAGCGTGGTTACCCCATCAGACGATGAGACAGATATCCAGTGCTGGGTGGTGTTGATCGATATTACTCTGCAAAAAAGGGCGGAAAATAGCCTTATAACTCTCAATCAAAACCTCGAACGTCAGATAGAAGAACGGACCGCCCAAATAAAGGACAATCTTGCCCGTTATAAAGCCGTTCTCAACGCTGCGACTGATGCCATTATTGTCATTAACGGAGAAGGTATTATTGAAAGCGTCAATCCCGCTACTGAAGTCATGTTCGGTTACCCGGACAAAGACCTTCTCGGGAAGTCTATCTCACTGATCATACCCAACCATCACGTCATGGCTCACGCTGACAACGTTAACAGCTATCTTGAAAAAAGCGAAAATGACAAATCGCACATTGTCGGAAAAGCCACCGACCTGTTCGCCAAACGCAAAGACGGAATGTTTTTTCCAGTTAGCTTTAGTGTCAACAAAGTAGACAATGAAGATCGATTTACCGGAATAGTCCGGGATATGTCAGACCGTGTCGAACTGGAAAAGGAACTCCTTCAGCGCGTTGAGGAAGAGCGAAGCAGGATAAGTCGGGAACTGCATGACTCCGTCGCCCAGGTCATCATCGGTATCGGAATGCGACTGAAAGCGCTGAGTCTTAATTTGATGAAAAATAAATATACTGATCCGGAGGAACTGGACCATGTGTCTGGAGCCATGGGACGTATGAGTACGGAGCTTGAGGCTTTGGGACGTGAGATCCGTACCATTGTTGCCAATCTCTCCTCACTGGATCTGGACAAGGCTGATTTGATCGACGCCCTGACCGGGCTGGTTGATACCTGCCAGACTTATACTGCCTCGGACATCTCTTTGGATTTGCCTGAAAAAGTTATCCTAAATGATGCACGGGTAGTGACCCAATTGTTTCGTATTGCGCAGGAAGCTCTGCACAACGCGATTAAACATGCCAATGGTTCTGATACACGCATAGAATTGCGACAATCAAAGACTGACATCCGATTGTCGGTTATAGATAACGGGGTAGGGAGCAACTCAATCCAGACTGATACTCACCCAATCTTCAAGCTCTCTGGCAAGGGATTGGATAACATGAAATATCGGGCCAACATTATTGGCGCCACTTTGGAAATCACCTCAGTGGCGGGATCAGGAACCCGGATCGATTGTATATTACCTACACAGCCTTGAAAGTTATGATAAAGAACCTCTCTGTGTACTATCTCCCTGGTTAACATCGTTAGGCAAAGGCAGGTGACGAAGAAATGAGCCGCAGCTTCTTTCAGTATGTACAGAGCTGTTTTTCTTTTCTTCTTTCTCAAGCCGGTCTGTGAGCATATCTATGACCCGTTGATCATTATTTACCATCAGAATCAGTAGTTAGCTAACCAATTGAAAGTAAGAAGGAAATATATCTGCTCAATGGAGCTACAGGCGCTATCAGAGGACGCACCAGTTCATGAACAGATAGTTTTTAGTAGCGGAATGAATCGCTGGCTGCTTGAGGATTTGATCTGAGTTAATTATCTTTTTCAAAAAGAAGGCTACACTTACACTAAAGTAAGGTTTGAAAAAATTCAGTGCATCACCCCCCTTGCAGTAAGGGAACCTCAAAGTGAAAACAAGAATTCTTGTCGTCGATGACCATCCCATTTTTCGTGCCGGACTTAAAAACATTCTCAACCTGGAAGATAAACTGGAAGTATGCTGGGAAGCAGGAACTGTAGCAGATGCACTTGAGTTGTTTAGAAAAGAAAGACCAGACTTCATCATTCTGGATCTTAACCTGGGGGACGGTAGTGGCCTTGATCTGATCAGACGCTTTCGGACCAGCTCCAGGCTGACAAAGATATTGGTAGCCTCCATGCATAATGAACTGTTGTATGCTGAAAGAACGATGCGCGCCGGGGCAGACGGCTATCTCTGCAAAGACGATGCACTTGGCTCACTGGTAAAAGCAATCTATGAAATCCTGACGGCAGGCTACTACATTAGCCCTCGTTTATCCCGCCACATAGCTAAAAAGCATGTGCTCGGTACCACCGACCTGGAGGGTGTTCCCGAGACGGTACTGTCAGATCGGGAATTAGAAGTGTTTACAATGACCGGCAGGGGGAAGTCGACTAGAGACATTGCCCAGAATCTCAGCCTGAGCGTTAAAACTGTGGACATATATGGATGCCTCCCCGATTTCAAGGACAATGACGATTGCCGGTCGCGTACATACATCCGGTCTTTGTATGGCGCAATTTTGCGCCTGACCATGATGAGATCCGCCCCTCTACGCCTTTTCACCCACTCGGTGTTTGACCTTTGTCCCTTCAGGCTCTGCAGAGGGCCGGAAACCGGTTATGTCATCATACTTTGCAACCTGGTTTGGCGTGCGTATAAGTCCCGCTCTTTTTATGCTGCTATTTTGCGAACATCATAGTTTTCTTCTCCTTGTAGGATTCGCCAAGCTGCCCGAGTCAATTTATTCGCT
>NZ_AQXX01000094.1 GCF_000376785.1 Hahella ganghwensis DSM 17046 | reverse complement strand
AGGATGGCGCCGTGCCCATCGACAATAATTGGGTGGAAAACCAGATCCGGCCTTGGGCGCTGGGTCGTTCCAACTGGTTGTTTGCCGGATCGCTGCGCAGTGGTCAGCGGGCAGCGGCAGTAATGAGTCTGATCCAATCGGCCAAACTGAACGGACATGATCCCTATGCTTATCTGAAAGATGTACTGGCGCGTCTGCCGACGCAGAAGAACAGTGCCATTGCTGAATTACTGCCTCACAACTGGAGCGGTCCGGTCAACCTGTGATAGCCGGACGCTTACGAACTATCTACGCGGACGAATCATGCGGTGAACAGGCTGAGACCATTGAACTCCCGCCAGAGACTCCTGGCCAGCAAGGCCTGGCGACTGAAAAAATGATCGAACTCAGTAAAGAGCTCAATCGGGACCGGCGGATTGCAGAGTTACAAAGGCAAATAAGAGGCCAGGAACAGGCTCTGGAACAACTTACGGCATCCTACGAGGACGACAAAGCCCGTTTGGAGGATGCACTGGAAAAGCACCTCAGAGGCGCTAATTCAGATATCTCGTACCAACATCCCTATCGTCGGGTCGCCTACCACGAACGGAAGCGACGCCTGGAGGAGGATATCAATCAGCTCTATTTTGATTACCGGAGTATACGCCAACCCATTATCGACCGGTTAAGAGAGTTGAAACAATCACTGGCGGCCCTTTAATCGCACACATGACCTCAAAGGCAATACATTTCAGGCAGGCTCGTGGCTTACTCTGATCTCAATGCGACTATCGGATCCAGAGACGATGCCTGGTAGGCAGGCAAAGCTCCGGCGACCAGGCCAATCAGCACAGAAAGAACCAGGGCACCGACCACAAAAGGCAAATGGACCTGCAACGGAAACCCCGGCGCCAGAAGACTGGTAATGACCACCACCACAAACATCAACAGAAGGCCGCAAACTCCCCCGAAGGTCGATAGTGCTATGGCCTCCCCCAAAAACAGACTCATCACCTGCCGGCGAGTCGCCCCAAGGGCACTGAGCAGACCTATTTCACTTTGACGTTCACGAACACTGGTGGTTAGCGTTGTGAGTATCCCCACGGCGCCAACCAGCAGTGATATCGATCCCAACAAAGCTACTGATAATGTGAGCACTGACAGCACACTGTTCAGGCTGGATAACATCTGATCCTGGGTAATGAGTGTGAAGTCTTCCCTGCCATGACGTGATTTAAGAGCGTTAATGATATGGGCAGACATGGTGGTCGAATCCGTTGCCGGAGAAAACACCACATCGATTTCCATGAGTCCGTCCCGGTTGAACATTTCCAAGGCAAGGTCTGCCGGAATATAGAGTGCATCATCCAGATCAAAGCCCAGCATATCTCCTTTGGGCTCAATGACACCGATAATACGAAACCGCATACCGCCGACCCGGACCAGTTTCCCCAACGGATTATTGTCAGCAAACAGTTCCCGCTTGACCCGGTGTCCGATAACAACATAAGGACTGCTGCGTGCTCCTGGCTGAGTCCGCGGCAAAAAACGCCCCTGTGCCACAGCAAACTGCCAGGCGGATGGCATATCCGCCCCCACACCGAATGCATCTACGTTACGTCCCTTCTGACCGTATTCAATTTCCCCGGTGCCCTGAACCACCGGCACCACAAAGTCGACAAAGGGCAATCTGGCCAGCACATGGCTGTCTTCAATGGATAACGGTCTGACAGAGCTCAATAGCCCCCCCATGCCTCCCGTAATATTCTTACCCGGAGTAATTGCGATAATTCTGGTACCAAACTGAGAAAACTCCTCCATGACATAGGTCCGGACGCCTTCCCCGATAGACGTCAGCAACGATACCGCCGCGATCCCGATGGCAATTCCAACAGCCGTCAATGCCGAGCGAGCACGTCCGAATCTGAGCGTTGCCATGACCCAGCGCAGGGAATCCGTCAGGCTCATCAGGACACTCCTTTACCTTCGTTCAAGGCAGCAACCGGCTCCATCGCTGATGCCCGGCGCGAAGGTATATAAGCAAAGATCAGGGCGGTCAGGATGGCGGTCAGGAAAGCAGCCACTTTCGCCCACACCGGCGAGCCCAAAGGTACATCGGGATAGAAGGATCTTCCCATGGCCAGTATGGCTTCGCTCAATAACAGTCCTGATATCCCCCCCAATAAAGCCAGCAGTATGGCCTCCGACAGGAATAATCGTTCTATGGTCGTGCCGTCGGCTCCCAGAGCCTTAAGCAGGCCGATTTCATCCGTTCGCTGACTGACGCTGATCAGCATCACATTCATAATCAGTACACCGGCGACAATCAGGCTGATGGCTGCGACTCCACCCACCGCCAAGGTTAAAGTTCTGAGAATTTCATCGAACGAGGCAAGCAGGGCATCCTGGGTGACGACAGTGACATCTTCTTCCCCGTCGTGTCGTTCAGTGATCACTGATAATATCCGGTCCTTCGCGTTGTTTACGTAGTCATAAGACCTCACTTCAGCGAAAACGCGAAATAGCCCTTCCTGATTGAACAATGCCTGGGCGCTGGCTACCGGCACCAGCATGACCTCATCGAAATCCATACCCAATGACTGCCCCTTGCTGGACAGGACACCAATCACCCGGAAGCGACGGTCACCAGCCCTCAGCCAACGCCCCAGTGCCGGTTCCGGCCCAAATAATTCCCTTTTCAGCTTGCGCCCAATCACGGCTACGGCTCTGGCTTCTTCCAATTCGGACTGAGGCAGGAACTGGCCTTGCTGCACGATGAGCTTCCGAATCTGCATGAAATCCCGACTGGTTCCCACAATCAGACTTTCCCGCAGTCGCCCTTGATAGGAGAGTTCAGCAAAACCCACGACCAATGGTGCCATCAAGCGCACTTCAGGCAGTCGTTGAACAGCCTGGCTGTCTCTTAAAGTCAGTTCCCGTGGCGACTCACCACTGATCGGCGGCATCCCTCCGGTGGTTTCTTTCTTCCCGGGCATGACGATCAACGTGTTTTTGCCCAGAAAACTGAACTCCCCGAGAATAAACAGGCGAGCCCCCTCTCCCAGACCAATCAGCAAGTTCACCGCACTCACACCGATAATCAACGCCAGCATGACCATCGCTGTACGAAACCGGTGCCTGCTGACCACCAACCAGTTAAAACGTGCCATATCCGAGAGCTTCATGATCAGTTCCCGGCTAAGACATCTTGGGCGATTCGACCATCCACCATACGGATCTGCCTGCGTGCCCGCTTACCCAACTCCAAATCATGCGTCACAACGATCAGCGTGATTCCCTCACGGTTCAGTTCCTCCAGAAGTTTCACCACCTCTGTACCCGAGGCTGTATCCAGATTGCCGGTAGGCTCATCTGCGAGGAGAAGTTTGGGTTTCATCATTATGGCACGGCCAATGGCCACTCTCTGTCTCTGCCCCCCGGACAGTTGCTTGGGCAGGTGTTCTGCTCTGTCGGCAATCCCGAGTCTTTCCATCAACGGCTTGATACGAGCCGCCCGCTCTTTGGGGGAAATGCCCGCCAGCATCAACGGAAGTTCCATATTGGCACGGGCCGTCATGCGGGGAATCAGATGATAGGACTGAAACACAAAACCAATTTCACTTTGTCGATAGGCCGCCCTGGCTTTGTCTTTCAGGGTCGTAGTGGAAATACCATCGAGGATATATTCACCACGGCTTGGCTGGTCCAATAACCCCAGAATATTCAACAAAGTCGATTTACCGGATCCGGAAGGCCCCATGACCGAGATATATTCCCCACAGGAAATACTGAGGTCGACGGCATCCAGAGCTTTGACGGTCTGGTCCCCCAACTGAAAATGCCTGTCCACTGATTTGAGCTCAACCAGGTCAGCCGCTTCTACCGGAGAGGACATGAAAGTCATCTCTGGTTATCCGACACGGCAGCAGTCGCACCTTCAGGCATGACCTCAGCTCCTTCAACAGCGCCTTCAGTATCCAGAGCCGCCAGAATATGATCACCTGGCTCCAGACCTGCCGTAATTTCAGTGAACACCCAATTACTCAGTCCTGGGGTAAACGTCACTTTTTCGAGAGTTTTCGATGCCGGATCGAATCGCAGAACAGTATTCCCTTCCATAATCATCTCAGTGGGAATTCGGGTGGTGTCTTCGTGATGTTCCAGAATCACCTCAATATCTGCGCTGTATCCCACCAGCAAATTAAGATCCTCTGGAACATCATCAATCTGAACCTCGACATCAACTGTCCGAGCCTGCTTTTCATAATCCTGGACATAGGGGGCGATTCGGGAGACCTTGCCGGAAAGAGACAAACCACGAAAGGCGTCCAACGTGACCCTGGCCGGCATCCCCACCTTGATTTTGGCTGTGTCCACCTCATCAATCGGCGCCCGGACATACAGACACTGATCATCAATCAGATCCACCGCCGGGGGGGTCACGATACCCGGAGGAGATGGGGTAACATACTCACCGATTTCACCGTTGATTTCCGCCACCACACCAGCAAACGGCGCTACTAGCCGGGTGCGGTCAAGATTGACTTCACTCAGCTTGACCAGTGCCCTGGCCTCCTCGATTTGAGCTTCCGCAGCTTTACAGGCCAAAGACGACATGGCCGCCCGGGTTTTTGCAGAATCCAGGGCTTCTTCAGAGGTAAGCTTTTTGGCTGCCAGCCTTTCCTGACGACTCTGCTCTCTGAGATCACGATCTGCGCCGAAACAGATTTCAGCCCGCTTCTGCAGAACCACCTGAAGATTCGCCTTCGCCTGATCCACAGCAGCTTGATACTCCTGATCACTCAACCGAAGTAATAACTGCCCTTTTTCCACTCGGTCACCGGCCTCAACCAACAAAGCGTCCACAGTTCCTCCGGTCTGCATCGACAGCTTGGAACGCTGACATGCCCTGACCGTACCGGCACGAGTATTGGCAACGGTGTCCTCCACGGATCCTTGATCCACTCTGTGAAGGGACACTTTCAGCGGGTCAGCAGTCCCTTTCCAGAACAACAGTCCAGCGGCTCCCATCAGGATCACCAATACAACCATTACTTTGCGCATTTCGGTCGTCCTTATGTTTTCCAACCGTCCCGTTTTTCACAATTTGTTAGGCTTCAACGACTCACCTGGCCCTGGTGCTCCGGGATGGCAAATATAGGATCCCAAGCTCTATCAACGGCCAACTATCTCAAGATCAGTCTAGCTTCAGGTCAGTCTAGATAGAAACTCCGAGATCATGGTTGACTTGTGTCAATCGTGTTTTGACGCCTGGAATGATTAATATCAAATCCCCAACCTCAGGATATTCTATAGTTACGAATATAGGATCAACTCACAAGTGCGGATGCGAAGGAGGTGACGTATGCACACACTATTGGAAGAATTGCTTAATTATCACCGGCATGTGACTACCATCATCGATGAAATTGCGGAACTGAACAAAGAGCTTGCCAGAACAAAGTCCGGGGACATAAGGGAAATCATTATTGAGATGCTTAAAAGCCTGAGAAGTGACAAGGAAATGAGTCATCACTTCAATGAAGAGTTAATCAGACAGGCACTGATGACGACTGATGCCCCGATACACGGACGTGTTGAACAGATTGCCAATGATCATGCCGCTTTTGGGCGCATCATTTCCAATCTTCAGTCACAGTGCAAAGATCAGGGCTGTAGCGCCGAGGAACTCAGCAGCGTTATCAATGACTACATTGCCCAGTATTTTGACCATCTGGAAGCCGAAGAAACCATCTTTTTTCCCATGGCGGACAAATGGTTGAATCAGGAACAATGGAACACCGTTCAACAGCAATGGAGGTGACAGCACACTGGAATATGCCGGTTGCCCTTCCTTTGGCCTAATACTTTATCCCTCCTTATCGCAAAGGCTCCTTGGTTCATTTAGGGATGGGGCGACCGCCGGATCTACCAAATACCAGTACTAAAACCACATCGATTGTCACTTATTATTGATATCAAGCGCAAAAATGTATAACTATTAGGCTTAAGGGTATTAGCGTTATTCTGCATTCTGAGGCATATTAAACGCGATCACTTAGGATCTGTTGACGCTTCATATGACGCACATGCTGGAGTCTCATTTTACTCTGCAAAGCAGAGAGAATGCGGTGTAGTCAGTATACATAAGCGATCGACAATGCCGCTGGGGATAAAATGAGCCCCCCTGTTGGTAAATGGCAGGATAAGCTCGACAATAACAATCAGACCCACGTTGTTCCATCAGGTAGGGCCGAGCCTATGCGTAAAATGACCGAAGGTACTCCTGAAATTGAGATTACCGATCCCAATGGTGAAACCGTCCGTTATCTGGAACACGGTTTTCCCAGCGAATTAATTCGCTGGCACGCCCATGACGAATATGAACTTCATTTTATTGCCGCGACCACAGGCAACGTGTTTATCGGCGATTACGTCGGACTGTTCCATCCCGGCCAATTGGTACTGACTGGCCCTCGGCTTCCACACAACTGGATTAGCAAGAATCATCCGGATTCCCATGTGGATTTGCGTGATATGGTGGTGCAGTTCAATCATGAAACCATAGAAGAAAGTATCAGTGTTATTCCGGAAATGAGTCTTCTTCTTCCGATGCTGGAGCGCGCCAAATCGGGCATTGAGTTTCGAGGGGTAGATCCCGCCCATACCAAAAGACGATTTGAAAAGATCCGGGAATCGACCGGCTTTTCCAGAATTGTCCATTTTCTGAGTTTTCTGGACGAACTCTCGCAATGGAGCAATTACCGCCAACTCTCCACGATGCAAATTTACTCCAATACCAATGATGCCATGCAGCGGAAAATCAATACCGTAGTGGAGTACGTGATCAATAACTTTGAAATGCCGATAACGCTGGGGGAAACCGCCGATCTGGTTGGGATGACTGAGAGCCATTTTTCCCGTTTCTTTCGCAAAGCAACCGGTAACCGCTTTATAGAGTTTGTTAACCGGGTGAGAATCAGCAAAGCCTGCGGCCTGCTGGCCGAAACCAATGAAAAAGTGGCCAGTATCTGCTTTCAGGTAGGCTTTAATAACGTCGCGAATTTTAACCGACGCTTTCAGGAACTCAAAGGCATTACCCCTAGGGAATACAGAATGCAGACGACCCAACGTCTGCAGGCTGATCTTGAGACCGGAACTGGCACCTGAACCCCACAATTCCCCGATCAGGCCTGCGGATATGCCTCGGCAAGACGCTGGCGATAAAGATCATAGGCCTGCTGGTAAGCCTCAACTGAAGACGCGGAAGGATCGATCACGCTGCTTTCATCAAGCCTGACATAACGCTGACAAAAATCGGCCAAGCCCAATGGATTACCGTTATTGTGAGATTCACACCAGGCCGCCTGAATAGCCCCACCCAAGGCGGCAGCCTCCCCCAGAACAGGACAGATCACTTTGGCATTCATGGTATCTGCTATCATCTGCCGCCAGAACGAACTTTTGGCCCCTCCACCAATCAGACGAATCTCATTCGCTTGAATTCCCATGTCACGAAGCAAATCCAGGCCATAACGCAAACCAAACGTTGTGCCCTCCAACACAGCCCGACACAAATTTTCAGGGTTCAGGTTTGAGCTGTGCATACCCAATAAACTGGCATTGGCTTCTGGTAATGCAGGAACTCTCTCGCCATTGAAGAAAGGCAACATCGTCACTCCTTCCGCCCCAATTGGCGCGCTTGCTGCCCTGCGATTGAACTCCTCCAGGTCATACCCGAAAAGATTTCGGACCCTGTTCGCAGCCCCGGTCAGGTTCATTGTGCAGATCAGCGGTAACCACCCATTACTCGACGAGCAGAAGGAAGCCACCAGGGGATGCGACTTCAAGGGCGGTTCTGCAGAACAGGCATACACCGCTCCGGAGGTACCGAGACTCATGGTGACTACACCATCGTGGATATTTCCCGTACCAATAGCCCCCATCATATTGTCACCACCGCCACTGGACACAATCACATTCGCGTCCAGCCCAAGTAACTTGGCCACCTTTGTTCGCACAGTCCCAAAAGTTTGATGAGCTTCAAGCAAGGGAGGAAGAGCTTTTGCCAGGCGCCCACTGCTGTCCACCAATGCCAGAACGTCCAGATTCCACTGGCGCGTCCTGATATCAAAGTAACCGGTTCCGGAAGCGTCACCGAATTCAGTCGCGATATTCCCGGTCAGCCAATAGTTAAGATAATCGTGGGGCAGCAGAATATGTGCAATCCGATGAAAACACACCGGTTCATTCTGTTTCAGCCACAACAGTTTCGAAAGTGTGTAACCGGTCGCCAACACCAGTCCCAACTCACTGATCGAGCCGGACTCACCTCCCAGAAGTTCCAGGAGTTCAACGTTTTGCTGGGAGGTTTCAGTATCACACCACAACTTGTCTGGCCGAATCACAGTCCCGGTTTTGTCCAGGATCACCATTCCGTGCTGCTGTCCGGAAACTCCAATAGCTCGGATATTCCTGCTGGAGATTCCGGCCTGGGAAAGCGCTGCCCGATAACTCAAAATCAGCGCGTCGACCCACCATTCAGTATCCTGCTCCCGACGTCCATTGGCCAAGCTGATCACCTGGTGAGGTGCATATCCCTCACCGACGATCATGCCGGAGTCAGCATCCAGAATAACAGCTTTGGTTCCCTGGGTTCCGCAATCGATTCCTAAATACATAGACACCTCAGAGTACAGGCTCTCGCTGCGATATCCGCTCTTTCAAAAGCGTTTCCAGACGAACCTGGTCCTGCTCAACCCCCCGAATCCCTTCAGCCAGTTTTTCTGTCGCCATGGCATCCTCGTTCATCAACCAGCGAAACTCGGATTCACTTAGGGGATCAGGCCGGTGACCATCAGGGTTAATCGGCACCAACGCCTGCTCCAGCTTCCCGTCACTTTCGGTAAGTTCCTGCAACAAAGCCGGGCTGACGGTCAGTCTGTCGCAACCTGCCAGTGCCAGTATCTCGCCCGTATTTCTGAAGCTGGAACCCATCACAATCGTCGGATATTCCTGACGCCGAAAATACTCATATATCTTTCTCACAGAAAGAACTCCCGGCTCCTGTTCTGGCGAAAACGCGGTGTCAGGCGTTTGTTTTCGATACCAATCCAGGATTCTGCCAACAAAGGGAGAAATCAGGTAAACGCCGGCTTCTGCACAGGCACGCCCCTGCACAAAGCTGAATATCAGCGTGAGATTGCATTGAATACCCTCTTTTTCCAAAATCTCCGCCGCCCGGATTCCCTCCCAAGTGGCCGCCAGCTTGATCAGGATTCGCTGACGGGGAATACCCGCCTTTTCATAGAGCGCAATCAACTTTCTGGCTTTCTCGATACTTCCTTCCTGGTCAAATGACAATCGTGCATTCACTTCAGTGGAGACACGACCCGGAACGTGCTGAAGAATGATACATCCCATGGCAACAATCAGCTCATCGCTGGCGCTTTCAATCATATCGGTTTCAATCACTGACTCAGAAAGCACCCGCTCGAGCGTTGCATCAATTAAGTCATCATACTGGCCAGACTGAACCGCCTTGAGAATCAGTGAGGGGTTGGTTGTTGCATCCTGGGGAGAAAACTGCTGGATTGCCGAAATATCTCCCGTATCAGCCACCACAATGCTCCGCTGTTTCAATTGTTCAAGTAAATTGGGCATGGAATTTACTCTGTCAGAAATACCTTGGTTGTTAACTTTTGAGATTAGATTCAGGCTTGCAATCTCAGCCAGTAAGCGTCATCTCCAATGTCGCTTTGACTCCGAGCTGCTGCAATCGCTCCAGTTGCAGTCTGAACGCCTCGATGAACTCCCGGCTGGACGGAATTGACTTTCCGAAAACGTCCTCCAACCCCAGGAAACTCTCCACCAGATCCGCAGACCCCTCGATGGCCTCCTGCAACCAGCCTGCACGGGGATCAGGAATCGAATAATGCTCGCCCTTTTCATCCACACCACGCAGGTAATGCGCCCAGGCTGCAATGATCAAAGCCACACGCTCCAATGGTTTACCCTGCTCGATCATATCCAACAGTGTTGGAAGCACGAACTTTGGAAACTTGGAGGAGCCATCCGAACAGATTCGGCTTAATTGATCACAAATAGCCCGGTTGGAGAATCTCTCGATCAGCGTATCCTTGTATCCTTCCAGGTTAATTCCCGGAACTGCAGACAATGTCGGCGTCACATCCTCATCCATATAGGTCCTGACATATCGCTGCAAGAGCCGGTCTTCCATGGTTTCATGGGCGAAACGGTAACCCAGCAGAAACCCAAGATAAGTCATGGCAAGATGACTCCCGTTAAGCAATCGGATTTTCATCTCCTCGTAAGGCGTTACATCGTCTGTAAACTGAACGCCAACCTTTTCCCATTCAGGGCGACCATTACAAAACTTATCTTCAAGAACCCATTGAATAAAAGGTTCCGCGACAACCGGCCATTGGTCTTCAATCCCCGTCGCAGACCTCAGTTGATCCCGATGTTCGTCGCTGGTCATTGGCGTGATTCTGTCCACCATCGCGTTGGGGAAACACACATTTTCCTCTATCCACCGACTCAGCTCGGCATTTCTCAGTCTGGCAAACGACAACAATGCCTTACGGGCAACCTCGCCATTGTGGGGAAGATTGTCACAGGACATCACAGTAAACGGTTTTATACCTCGTTCACGCCGCAACGCCAGTGCCGCAGTCAGATAACCGAAGATGGTTTTGGGCGTATCAGGATGCATCAGATCATATTCAATTTGCGGCAGATGGGCATTGAATTCGCCTGTGCTGTCATCAGTACAATAGCCTCCTTCTGTGATAGTCAGAGACACGATTCGGGTCTCTGGCGAAGCCAGCTTTTCAAGTAGCCTTTGCGGGCTATCGGAGGCCAACAGAAAATCCCCGATCGCTCCTACCACCTGCACCTGGGTGTCCTCACTGTCCCCCAGCTCAAACAGCGTATAGAGGTAGTCCTGAGCCGCCAGAGCATCTCTCATAGCCTGGTCTTCAGGACGAAGCCCTACGCCGCAGATTCCCCACTCTCGGGCATCACCACCATTAAGCAACTGTTCGGTATAGATCGCCTGATGGGCACGGTGAAAACCTCCTACCCCCACATGCACAATTCCCTGTTTAATTTCTTCACGCTCGTATACCGGACGAATAATCTTTCCGTCCAGGCTGGAAAAAGACGCTGCGCTTAATTTAGTCATTTCTCAAACACCTCTGGCCCTGCCCTGAAAAGCGGCCTGTAAACATTAATATGCGCGTTTAAAACTTGCTGGCGGTATCCTGGCCGTAAATCTTTCTAGGGACCGGCCAGATTGTTAAGGCTATTCAGGCTGCCTGGGCTGGCGCGCCAGGTTTTGGAATGGCGACACCCTGACCATCGAACAGATGACAACGGGCAAGGTCGGGCTGCAGTCCCACCTGATCACCAAGGCCGGGTTCAAAATCGCCCGGTGCACGAACTGTCAGGGTTTCCCCAGTGCTCGCTTTCACGTAGCAATAGGTATCTGCGCCGAGGTGTTCTGCCACATCGAGGTGGACTTTGAAGGGGCTGTCCGCTGACTGTGTAACCTGTATATGTTCCGGACGGACTCCAAGAGTCACTTCCTCACCGACGTTCAATTGGCTGCCATCCAATTCCAATGTGTATTCAGGACCACACTCCAAGGTTAGACTCACACTATGGGGACTTGCCCCTTTAACCCTGGCCTTCAGGAATGCCATCTTCGGTGTCCCGATAAACCCGGCGACGAATTGATTAACCGGGTAGTGGTAAAGTTCCAATGGACTCCCTACCTGCTCAATCCGACCGCCATTAAGCACAACGACCTTGTCAGCCAGTGTCATGGCTTCCACTTGATCATGGGTCACATAGATCATGGTAGCGTTGAGTTCCTGATGCAGCCGGGCCAGTTCGAGACGCATCTGCACCCTTAGAGCAGCATCCAGGTTGGAAAGCGGCTCATCAAACAAAAATACTTTGGGCTGACGCACAATGGCACGCCCAATCGCCACACGCTGCCTCTGTCCACCGGACAGTGCCTTCGGCTTACGATCCAGTAAATGGTCCAGCTCCAGAATCCGGGCGGCATCATTGACCTTTTGGTCGATCACTGCCTTGTCCACGCCGGCAAGATCCAGCGCAAAAGACATATTCTTGCGTACAGTCTTGTGTGGATACAGAGCATAGGATTGGAACACCATCGCCAGATCCCGCTTGGCCGGTGCCAGATCAGTAATCTCGCGGTCATCCAGATAAATGCTGCCGCTGGTCACTTCTTCCAGGCCAGCAATAAGTCTTAACAGCGTCGACTTACCGCAACCGGATGGACCCACGAACACGACAAACTCATGGTCGTTGATATCCAGGTTCACCCCTTTGATGATTTCCAGGCCTTCAAAGACCTTTTTCAGATTTCTGATTTTCAGATCAGACATGGAGAATTCCTCTTATTATTTAACGGCACCAAACGACAATCCCCGCACCAGTTGTTTCTGACTTAGCCAGCCAAAGATCAGGATCGGAGCACAGGCTAAAGTGGAAACGGCTGAAAGCTTGGCCCAGAACAACCCTTCGGGGCTGGAGTAGGAGGCAACCAAAGCAGTCAGAGGCGCGGCAGAGGAAGCTGTCAGGTTGAGAGACCAGAAGGCTTCGTTCCAGCTAAGAATCAGTGACAACAAAACGGTAGAGGCCAGTCCACCTTTACTGATGGGCAACAATACCTGGGTGATTTCCTGGGTGGCGGTCGCCCCGTCCAGGCGAGCAGCTTCAAGAATATCCTTAGGGATTTCCTTAAAGTAGGTGTAGATCATCCAGACCATAATTGGCAGATTAATCAGGGTATAGATGATCACCAAACCTACCTTGGTATCCAGCAGGCCGCTGTCTTTGAACAACAGGTAGATGGGGACCAGCACCCCTACCGGGGGCAGCATTTTGGTGGACAGCATCCACAGCAGAGTGGATTTGGTGCGTTTACTCTCGAAGAACGCCATGGAATAGGCCGCCGGTACCGCCAGCAACATGCCAAATAAGGTGGAACCGAAAGACACCACAACTGAATTCCAGGCAAAGTGGAAGTAGTCACTGCGACTGTCAATTTGCAGGTAGTTCTCCAGCGTGGGACTGAAGAACAGCTGGGGAGGTGTAGAGAAAGCATCAATTTCAGTTTTGAAACTGGTCAGCACCATCCAGAAAATCGGAAAGAAGATCAGCAGCGCTACACCCCAGGCCAGCAGGCCCAGAAGTACCGTCTGCAATTGACGGGCTTGTTTGAGGGATAACATTGACTTTCTCCTGGCCTTAAGATTTATCAGTCAGATTCTTGCCGATCATGCGAATCAGCAGGAATGCGGCAATATTGGCGATCACCACCGCGATGAGACCGCCAGAGGAAGCCATGCCCACATCAAACTGCAGCAGTGCCTGGGTGTATATCAGAAACGCCAGATTGGTGGTCTCATAGCCAGGTCCCCCTCCGGTGGTGGTAAAGATCTCGGCGAATATCGACAGCAGGAAGATCGTCTCTATCATCACGACGACAGCAATTGGTCGCGCCAGGTGAGGCAGCGTGATATGAATAAAGACGTTAATAGGGCCCGCACCGTCCAGACGGGCAGCATCTTTCTGCTCCTGATCCAGGGACTGCATTGCAGTCATCAGAATCAGCACCGCAAATGGAATCCATTGCCAGGACACAATCATAATGATGGCCCCCAGAGGATATTCAGAGAACCAGTCAATCGGAGTCGCGCCGAAGAATCGCCAGACCGCAGCAAATACGCCCGACACAGGGTGCAGCAGCAGGTTTTTCCATACCAGCGCACTCACTGTCGGCATGATAAAAAACGGAGAGATCAGCATCACCCTGACAATCCCCCTTCCCCAGAAAGCGTTATCCACGAGCACTGCAATCAATACTCCGGCAATCACACTGATCAACAGCACGGAGCCGACCAGCCAGAGGGTATTCAGGGCACCGGAAGTAAACCCGGCATCAGTCAGAAAATAGTAATAGTTTTCCAGACCGACGAACTCGTTATCTCCTGGGTACAGCAGGTTATAACGAATCAGTGAGAAGTAGATGGTCATGGCAAGAGGTACTGCCATCCAGATCAGTAAGACCAGGACAGAAGGTGACAACATAGCCAGGCCGATACGGTTCTTGCGACGGTGTTCTCCCTGAACACTGGAAGGACCTGAAGTTGTGTGAACAGCCGGGCTACCGGCCCGAATACTTGAAGTACTCATTCGATTAGCTCTTTTATCTTTATTGGATAACGAAGCCCGAGGAAAACTCAGGCTTCGTGGTGTCTCCATCGGATACTTCCAGGTTACAGAGAGTATCCGGACATAAGATTAATAATAGCGGGCCCGCTTCATTTCACGCTCAGTCACAGACTGAGAGTTCTTCAACGCCTGATCGACAGACATTTTTCCGGCCAACGCTCCAGCAACAAACTTGCCGACCTGAGTCGCAATCGATTGGAACTCGGGAATTGCAGCAAACTGGACGCCAACGTAAGGAGAAGGTTTCAGTGTGGAATTTTGCGGATCGGCGTTATCCATCGATTGCAGAGTCTTCGCTGCGAATGGTGCCGCTTTCATGTAATCCTGGTTTTCATAGGTGGATGCACGGCTGCCCGGAGGAACGTTGGCAATACCATGTTCCTGGGCGACAATCTTGCTGTATTCCTTTGAGGTTGCCCAGGTGACAAATTTTTTCGCGGCATCTTTGGCATCAGAGCTTACCGGAATCGCCAGAGCCCACGACCATAACCAGCCTGCGCCTTTATCAGTCACCTGTTTCGGGAACAAGGCAAATCCGACTTTATCCGCTACCTTACTCTGAGAAGTATCAGTCACAAAAGACCCAGCAACCGTGGCATCCATCCACATGGCACATTTACCAGAATTGAAGAGTGCCAGGTTTTCGTTAAAACCGTTGGAAGAGGCGCCCGGTGGGCCATATTTGCTGACCAGTTCCACATAGAAGCTGACAGTTTCATGCCACTCAGAGCCGTTGAATTCCGGATGCCAGCTTTCATTAAACCAACGCGCGCCAAAAGTGTTTGCCATCGTAGTCACCAGGGCCATGTTCTCCCCCCACCCGGCTTTACCATGCAGGCATATACCGAACTGATCCTGTTCCGGCTTATGCAGGGCCTTGGCAAAATCGCGAATTTGATTCCAGGTAGGACGCTCGGGCATGGAGAGTCCGGCATCACTGAACAGGTCTTTGCGATAATAGGTCATTGAACTCTCGGAATAAAACGGCAGTGCAAACAGAGTACCATTGGCTGAAAGCCCGTTCCGGACCGAGGGAAAAATATCATTTACATCATAATCAGCCGGCAGATTATCCATGACCGATAGCCAGCCCCGTTCTCCCCAGATAGGGGCTTCATACATTCCGATGGTCATGACATCAAGTTGGCCACCTTTTGTGGCGATATCTGTGGTCAGGCGCTGGCGCAGGACATTTTCCTCCAACACAACCCATTCCAGTTTGATATCAGGGTTTTCTTTCTCAAATTTATCGGAGAGTTCCTGCATTCGAATCATGTCCCCATTGTTGACTGTACCAATGGTGACGGTCGTTGCAGCAGAAGTCGCAAGAGAGGAAAAGGCCAAGGTTGAGGCCATAAGAGTATGGATCAGTTTTACTTTCATATTGTCGCGCTCCATAGCTGACTATCAATCAGCCGTTTTTATCTTTGTTATTTACCCCTCCCTGAAACCCGTAAGCGCCAGGGAGCATGGAAGGTGATACCATTACACTCCGCTGGTCAATCTAAAACAAATCCAAAACCCACCTACTTTCTATACTTTATTGCACTTTTCAATATTTCATCAAATCACAAATAATCTCGAATAAATCGAGTATTATACTTAATTATCAGATAGTTAAAAAACAAAACAGCACATTTTGCTGAGTAAAAATAGTATTACTTCTGGTTGTAAATTGAACGGCATAGCGATATACCTTTGAGCAGGAAACTGCCCTATTTGCCAGATTTTAACGACGATGAAAACACTAACCGGACGCCAGGCCGAACCCTCTTATGAACTGATAAATGAGCAGAGCCCTAACTCTATTCTTTACCGGCAACATGGATTCCCTGACCCATTGGTGCGGTGGCATTACCATAAAGAATACGAATTACATTTGATCACTGAGAGCTCTGGAAAAGTTTTCATTGGCGACTACATTGGAAACTTTTACCCTGGAAACCTGATTCTCACAGGCCCCAACCTTCCTCATAATTGGGTCACTCAGACAACAGGGGGCGAGCACTATCCAGATCGCGATATGGTGCTCAACTTCACTGAAGAATGGCTTCAGGAAGCCTTTACAGTTTTCCCGGAAATGTTATCGCTGCAGGGATTAATGCACAGAGCGCGTTTTGGGATTGAGTTTCATGGGAAAAGCACAATTCAGAATGCCTTTCGATATTTTCAGGAAATATCGAACACAACGGGCCTAATGAGACTTTCAGTATTTTTGAAATTAATGGTCGAATTGGCAGAAACAAGTGATTACCACTTACTTTCCAGCGAAAAGTTTCTTTCTGTCAGAGGCGAAAAAAACCAGCAAAGAGTCAACCAGGCACTGAACTACATTCTGGCTTCCTACAACTTGGATATCAGCCTGGAGGAAGTGGCAGAACATATCGGAATGAAACCCACGTACTTCTCCAAGTTTTTCCGCCAGGCTACTGGCAGACGATTTGTTGAATTCGTTAACAGCTTAAGGATTACAAAGGCTTGCGACCTTCTGGCACACAGTGATCTTCCAGTCACGGATATTTGCTTTGACGTTGGCTTCACCAATATTTCTAACTTCAACAGGAGATTCCATACCCTCAAAGGCATGACACCAACAGAATACCGAAAGCTTTCACTGGTCGCCGATTCTCAGGAAGATCCGTTTCCAAAGTACAAATAAAAAATGAGCGGCCCAAATACTCTTTGAGCTGCTCATCTTTTTTAACAAATGGCAGGTGTGGCTGCCATTCATTGACTTGATGTCTTAAAAGTTACTCAGCTGCACCCAATTCAGCAACAGGGGCTTCTTTTTCCTTCTGCACCGGGGCCGGCATCATTTTCTCACGAATGGAGGTTTCAATTTCGTTGGCAATCTCAGGGTTTTCTTCCAGATATCTGGAGGCATTGGCCTTACCTTGACCAATTTTGTCCCCTTTATAGCTGTACCAGGCGCCAGCCTTGTCCACGAATCCTTCTTTCACGCCAATATCGATAATTTCACCCGTGTGATAGATTCCCCGGCCGTACATTATCTGGAAGTCAGCCTGTTTGAACGGCGGCGAAACCTTGTTCTTGACCACTTTCACGCGAGTCTCGTTACCAACAACTTCATCCCCATCCTTCACAGAACCGACCCGGCGAATATCCAGACGGACAGAAGCATAAAACTTCAACGCGTTACCACCGGTAGTGGTCTCAGGAGAACCGAACATCACACCGATCTTCATCCGAATCTGGTTAATGAAGATCATCAAACAGTTGGCCTGTTTTACACTGCCTGTCAGTTTACGCAGTGCCTGAGACATCAACCTGGCCTGGAGACCAACATGGGAATCTCCCATCTCACCTTCAATTTCAGCTTTAGGTGTAAGAGCTGCCACGGAGTCGATGATGATAACGTCCACAGCACCTGAGCGAACCAGCATATCGGCAATTTCCAGAGCCTGCTCACCGGTGTCCGGCTGAGAAACCAGTAACTGATCAATATCAACTCCCAGCTTTTCAGCATAAATGGGATCCAGAGCATGTTCCGCATCCACAAAAGCACAGTTTTTCCCCTGACGCTGGGCTTCCGCGATGACCTGAAGAGTCAGTGTGGTTTTACCAGAGCTTTCAGGACCGTATATTTCGACAATACGTCCAAAAGGCAGCCCACCAATTCCCAATGCAATATCCAACCCCAGGGAACCCGTAGACACTGACGGGATCATTTCACGGGGCTGATCCCCCATTCTCATGACAGCGCCTTTGCCAAACTGGCGTTCAATTTGGGAGAGTGCGGCGGAGAGAGCCTTCTTACGATTGTCGTCCATTATTAACCTCTTTAAGTTCTGCTATTCTGACTGCGCTGATCTCTGGCCTGTTTCTGTCCCTGAGATGTCCCTTACTTCATGACATCTACTAATTCATGACATCTACCTAAACTGGAAGCTCCAAGCAACACCATTTCATGAAACAGTGAAGATTCCTTTTGCTTGTTCTTGCGACAGACCATTTACTGTATAAATTGACAGCATTATCCATATTCAGGACATCGATTACCAGCCTTTATCAGATATTTTATTCATCTTTTCTGACCAAAGAGAGGCCTCCAGTTACCGCTCGCTCTCAAGACGGGATATCGCCCCCTGCAACGCCTGCTCAATCGAAAACTCTCTGACTTCATCCCGATTCCCTTCGAAATGGAAACACTGCGGCTCAACTTTCCCTCGCAGGCACCACGCAAGCCAAACCATTCCCACAGGTTTGTCCAGAGTCCCCCCTCCCGGCCCGGCAATTCCACTGACAGCGATACACAACTCAGCCTGGGTAATATCCGCCAAGCCTTTGACCATGGACGTCACCGTTGCCTCACTCACTGCGCCATGGACTCTTAAAGTTTCCTCAGAGACCCCCAGACAACGCTGCTTGGCTTCGTTGGAATAAGTCACCAGACTCTGCTCAAACCAATGACTGCTCCCCGCCACACTGGTAATGGCAAAAGAGATCCCACCGCCAGTACAACTCTCAGCCGTGGCAACTTTATATCCTTTCTGCTGCAGCAACAGTCCGAGCTCTGCCGCCAATTGATCAACTTTCGCTGTATTCATTCCCACCTCATTATTGTTTGTTCTTTATTTTTGCTGACTCTGATCAGCCGAATACCCGATGAACATGCGTTAGGGACATTTTCAGTTTCAAGGGGCGATTTGGCTTTATCAACCCCGGTGCGATCCCTTACAATTGCCCGTTCGCCGGTTGATAATTTCTCGACCCGCACCCCGCATACGAATCTTATATTTCTCAACAAGATACTATAAAACTGGACCAAATGACCGCCGCAGCAAAGGAAAAATCCCAACATACCCCCATGATGATCCAGTACCTGGGCATCAAGTCTAAGCACCCGAATCAGATAGTTTTCTATCGGATGGGGGACTTTTATGAGTTGTTCTACGATGATGCCAAAAAGGCCGCAGAACTTCTGGACATTACTCTAACCCAGCGAGGGCAGTCAGCCGGACAGCCGATTCCTATGGCAGGCGTCCCTTTTCATGCTGCTGAGAGCTACATTGCACGACTGGTTCGCCTGGGTGAATCTGTGGTCATTTGTGAGCAGGTCGGCGACCCCAGCACCAGCAAAGGCCCAGTGGAAAGACAGGTGGCCCGGATCGTCACCCCTGGAACTTTAAGCGACGAAGCCTTTCTTGAGGAAAGAAAAGACAACCTGATTATGGGCTTGTCCGTCCGCAAAGATCTTTTTGGTCTTGCTACCCTGGATATCAGCGGAGGCCGATTCCTGGTTCAGGAAGTGTCCGGTGTTGATGCGCTGGCAAGTGAACTGCAACGCCTCAAGCCAGCAGAGATTCTGGTCAGCGAACAGTTCCCATTTGATGCAGTCCTGGAAGGATATTTAGGCATCCAACGACAGCCACCCTGGTATTTTGATCTGGATTCTGCCCAAAGACTACTTTGCCAGCAGTTTCAGACCAAGGATCTCACCGGCTTTGACTGTGAAGAAATGACGGTGGCACTCGAAGCCGCAGGCTGCCTGCTGCAATACGCTCAGGAGACACAGCGCACCCAGTTGCCACACATTCGCTCCATGGTAAGAGAGCGCCAGGAGGACGGTATCATTCTGGACGCCGCCAGCCGGAAAAACCTTGAAATCGACGCCAACCTTACAGGTGAATTCAAGTATACCCTGGCCTGGGTCATGGACAAAACTTCCACGGCCATGGGCAGTCGACTGTTACGGCGGTGGCTTAATCAGCCCATGCGTCACCAGGATCAGGTTAAATTGCGGCAAACAGCAGTCACCGAGCTGCTGGAGACCTACCAATATGAGGAACTACGGGAAGTTCTGCGTCAGGTTGGTGACGGCGAAAGAATTCTCTCTAGGGTCGCCCTAGGCTCTGCCCGGCCCAGAGATTTGGCTCGTCTTCGGGATACTCTGCACCTGCTTCCCGGAATACAGGGACAACTTGAAACACTGACCTCAGGCCATATAGGCCAATTGGCTCAGGAGATCAGTACATTTCCGGAACTGGCAGAGCTGCTTGATCGGGCTATCGAGGAAAATCCGCCTGTTGTCATCCGAGATGGCGGTGTTATAAAGGCTGGCTACGATGCCGAACTCGATGAAATGCGTAGCATCAGCGAGAACGCTGGCGCTTATCTGGTGGAAATCGAGCAACGGGAAAAAGAACGCACCCAGCTTTCTTCCCTGAAAGTCGGATATAACCGGGTACATGGATATTTTATTGAGCTGAGCCGTTCCCAGTCAGATCAAGCTCCTGCGGACTATATTCGTCGTCAGACACTGAAGAATGCAGAGCGATTCATTACTCCTGAACTGAAGGAGTTTGAAGATAAGGCCTTAAGCGCCAAGAGCCGCGCCCTTGGTCGGGAAAAACTGCTTTACGAAACCTTGCTCGACACCCTCAGAGAAAACCTGCTCGAACTGCAAACTAGCGCAAAGGCGTTGGCTGAACTGGATGTCCTTTGTAACTTTGCCGAGCGGGCAGTCAGCCTGAACTTTACAGCGCCTGAGTTTACTGAGGATGACATCCTGCATATAGAGGGCGGCCGCCACCCGGTAGTCGAGCAAGTCAGTCAGGAGCCATTCGTTCCGAATGACCTGGATCTGAGCGACAAGCATAGAATGCTGATCATTACCGGCCCGAACATGGGGGGTAAATCGACATTTATGCGTCAGACAGCGGTGATTGTCATCCTGGCTTATGCCGGCAGTTACGTGCCCGCCTCCAAAGCTCTATTGGGCCCCGTGGATCGAGTATTTACCCGCATGGGTTCCTCTGATGATATTGCCGGTGGACGTTCCACTTTCATGGTGGAAATGACAGAAACCGCCAATATTCTCCATTATGCCACTCGCAACAGTCTGGTACTGATGGATGAAGTTGGCCGCGGTACCAGTACTTTTGACGGCCTTTCCCTGGCCTGGGCCTGCGCTGAACACCTGGCACAAAAAATCAGTGCCTTCACCCTGTTTGCAACCCACTATTTTGAGCTGACCACCCTGCCTGAAAAGCATGCGACAGTGGCAAATGTTCATCTGACCGCGACAGAACACAACGACCGTATCGTTTTTCTGCACACTGTACATGAAGGCCCGGCGAGCAAAAGTTATGGTATCCAGGTAGCTCAGTTGGCAGGAGTCCCGCAAAAAGTCATCTCCCAGGCGCAGAAACAACTGAAAACCCTGGAAAACGGAGGGAAGAAACCAGCAATCCAGGCGGCCCCTCTGCAGGATGATCTGTTCGCAACAACGGAACCCAGCGAGGTCGAAGAGACGCTGGCAGACATTGATCCTGACAGGCTGACTCCCAGAGAAGCGCTGGATCTGCTATACGAACTAAAAGACAAATGCAGATCTTAACGGACAATCAGATAACACTTATCCGTTATTCCGGTAATAGCGATAGGAACCGCGGGTTGCCTGCGTATGGAGTGTTCACTAAAATACACCTCCTGCGCAGTCAACCAAGTCGGTAATACAGATACCCGGCTCCGTCAAATGCTGCGACAAGATTAAAAATAGGGATCACACCATGACTTTTGTTGTTACTGAAAACTGTATTAAGTGCAAATACACCGACTGCGTTGAAGTATGCCCGGTGGATTGCTTCTATGAGGGGCCAAACTTTTTGGTTATCGATCCTGATGAGTGTATCGATTGTGCTCTCTGTGAACCGGAATGTCCGGCAGAAGCGATCTTCTCAGAAGATGAGTTGCCAGAAGATCAGAAAGAATACATTGAGATTAACGCCGACCTGTGTCGAACCTGGCCGAACATTACTGAGAAAAAAGATCCCCTGCCTGATGCTGCCGATTGGGACGGCGTGAAAGGCAAACTGAAAGATTTGGCAAAATAGATCAGCCAAGACAAAAAGGAATGCATTGCATTCCTTTTTTTCGCTTGATCAGCGGCGATACTAGAGCACCCTGGATATCAAATAAGCTCTGCACCTTATAACCCCGAGCACTTTTCCTGATATAAATTATTCATTTCATTCCGGTACTCTGAGATTTCATCATCCCTCAGGTACTCATGCCGACCATCCTCGCCAAATCGTACTACCGCGTATTTCTGGTCAACGATACTAATTTGCTTCTTCAGATTATCGCAAAACGAGACCATTTCCTGGCGCTTCTGTTCTGCTTCTTTCTGCTGTTCAGCCCTTGCCTTATCCTGCTCTTTAAACTGCTGGTATATTCTCTGGAAGTTCTGATTTGTTTTCTGGGCTTCTTTCTTTTGACTAGGCGTGATTATGTTTTTTACTTCCACTTTCTCCGCCCCCTTTTCCAAAGGCTGATCACTGAAATGAACCTGACCGTGCTCATCAACCCATTTGTATATCTGTGCAGAGGCGTTTGTCGCAGCAAAAAACGTTGCCAGGAATACCATGACAACCACCAGCGTCTGGTTATGCTCCATTGTCCGGATTTTCTCCCGCTTGAGGGTGCATCACTTTTTAAACAATTACCAGTAACAATCAACAGCCGCCCAGGACATAGTCAGCCGGTTAATTACACGCACCGCGACCCGAGCCAAACAATTCCATCAGCATCCTGAGATGCTCCAACTAAAATATAGTGTCATGATATTGGAGTCAGCCATTCTAACCAGACTTGGGGACGGATTGGAATAATGCCCGCCAGGGATCACCTGGTGTCCAATAACTCACGAACAGGCTTATAACTTCGGCGATGAATTTCAGTAACTCCCTGGGACTTTAACGCAGACAAATGCTGAGCTGTTGGATAGCCTTTATGCACGGCCAGTCCATATCCGGGATAAATCTCGTCCAGCCTTTCCATCTCCAAATCCCTTTCTACTTTCGCCAGAATAGAGGCTGCCGAAATTGCTGCAACCTTACTATCCCCCTTGACGATCGCTTCCGCAGGAATAGACAGCTTTGGCAGTTTATTACCATCAATCTGAGCAAACTCTGCCGCTGGCATCAGTCTCTCAACAGCTCTCGTCATGGCGACCAAACTGGCCTGAAGAATATTAATTTCATCAATCTCTTCAACGGTGCACCAGGCGGTTGACCACGCTATCGCCTTTTCCTTTATCTCATCTCTTAAAAGCAGTCTTTTTGCATGAGTGAGCTTCTTGGAATCTTTCAAGCCAACAATGGGATTATCTGGGTCGAGAATCACTGCTGCAGCCACAACAGGACCGGCCAATGGTCCTCTCCCGACTTCATCAACACCCGCAATGAGTTTGGTTTCTGACTGAAGACTATCGAATAGATTAAATTGTGAGTCCGTCATGATTTCGATAAAGCAGTAGTTGAAGGGAGTGAAGAATTGATCAGCTTCGCAATGGAATCAGCAGCAACCCTGTCAGCGTCCTGTTTGATTTGTAAGTGCAACTCAGTGAACCTCTTCTCCAAAGCAAGTCTCTGATCAGCTTGCAATGACCTCAGCACGGCTTTCCCAATCGCTTCCGGATTCGCTTCATGTTGAATGAGCTCAGGCACCAGCGCCTCGTCAGCTAATAGATTTGGAAGTGAAATATATTTTGCTTTAAGTAACCGCTTCATTATCCAGTATGTGATTGGCGTCATACGATAGGCCACCACCATTGGTCGCTTGGCCAGCATTGCTTCTAATGTGGCTGTCCCCGATGCCATCAGAATAGAGTCCGCCGCCTGCATGGCTTCTCTGGAATGACCGTCCAATATGGTCAATGGTAGCTCTACTCCAGCCTCATTCAGCTGAGTCTGGATCTGCCTTTTTCTGTAGGCATTTGCCGCAGGCAATACGAAGGTAATCTTCGGACGGCGCTTACTTAACCAATGCATCGCTTGAATAAATACCGGCCCCAGCATCTTAACTTCACCGCCACGAGAACCAGGAAGAACAGCTACCAACTCACCCTCAAGCGGCAACTCCAGTTTGCGTCGTGATTCGCTTTTATCCGGACTGACCGGCATCATTTCTGCCAATGGGTGTCCAACAAACTTTACGGGAACTTGATGCTGCTGATAAAAACCCGCCTCAAAGGGCAACAGGGTCAGCATTAAATCGACGGCCTTGGCGATTTTATAAATACGATTTTGGCGCCATGCCCAAACGGATGGACTGACATAGTGCGCAGTTTTGATGCCATTCGCTCTTAACCGCAACTCAATGCCGATATTGAAGTCAGGAGCATCGATTCCGATAAATACGGCAGGTTGAGTGGCTGCGAAGTGATCAAGAAGCTTTCGACGCATGGCGAACAGCTCAGGTAAACGTCCCAATACCTCAACCAATCCCATAACGGACAAACGCTCCATGGGAAAGAGGGAGTTAAAACCTTCTTCAATCATCTGAGGGCCCCCAACACCCTCAAATCGGGCATTGGGAAAATGCTTCTTCAATTCCCTGATAAGGCCCGCACCCAGCAAGTCACCTGAGGCTTCACCAGCAATCAAACCAATAATAAGGGGGGAAGCAGAATCAGGCATTGACACTAACGGACAATACCCCGGGTCGAAGCTTTCAGGCTTTCAACAAATATTTGGACTTCATCAAATTCACCTGCAGAGTCATTCAATTGATCCAGAGCCTGTTCGATAGTGAAATTCTGACGATAAACGACTTTATAAGCCCGACGCAGTGCCTGCAAGGCTTCCTTGGAGAATCCACGGCGTTTCAGACCTTCATAGTTCAGACCATGTGCAGTGGCAGACTGGCCGCCCGCCATGACGTAAGCAGGAACATCTTTGAGTACGATACTTCCGCCTGCACACATACTATGCTGGCCAATCTTACAAAACTGATGGACCATTGTACCGCCCCCCAGAATTGCAAAGTCGCCCACATGTACGTGGCCAGCCAGGGTCGCCATATTTGCAAGTATCGTGTTGTCCCCAACAGCACAGTCATGTGCAACATGGGCATAGGCCATCAGCAGATTATGGTGACCGATTCTGGTCACCCCTGCATCCTGCACAGTGCCCCGGTGGATAGTACAGCTTTCACGAATTACATTGTGATCACCGATCTCCAACCGCGTAGGCTCACCCTTGTACTTTCTATCCTGATTTGCCTCACCCACACTCGAAAACTGAAATATCTCATTGTGCCGGCCAATCTTGGTATGACCGTTAATCACAACATGAGAATGGACCACCGTCCCTTCTCCAATTTCCACATTGGGTCCAACATATGTCCAGGGTCCAATGCTTACGTCAGCAGCGATTTTTGCGCCTTTCTCAACAATCGCCTGTGGGTGTATCGACATTAAAGTTGTCTCTCAGCAGTCAGAATATCCGCAGAGCAAGCCAGTTTGTCGTCAACCAGCGCCCTACAGCTAAATTTCCAGATTCCTCGTTTATCAGCGACAAAATTTGCCTCCAGCATCAATCGATCTCCAGGCACAACCGGTCGCTTAAACCGAACGTTATCAGATCCGGCCAGATAGTAGGTATATCCGTCTGCTGGTTTCTTGCCGGTTGTCACAAAACCGAGAACTCCAGCTACCTGAGCCATGGCTTCCACAATTAAAACACCGGGGAAAATTGGATGATCAGGGAAGTGACCGTTAAAGAACGGCTCATTAATCGAAATATTCTTGTACCCGACAATAGACTCACCCGGCTTAATATCCACAACCCTGTCTACCAGGAGAAATGGATAGCGGTGCGGCAGGTAATCTTTAATCTCATTAATGTCCAGAACGGTTTCCATGTATCAATGGCCTCAAAACAAATACGCGAACGCTTAATTCTTCGAATGAAATCCCCAATCCATCAGGATCAGCGATTTTTTTCGAGCTCCCTGACCCGTCTGGCCAACTGATCCAGTTGCCGGAAACGAGCCACATTTTTTCGCCAACTTCTATTCGGCTCCACAGCGGTACCAGAGGAATATACACCGGGTTCTTTAATGTGATGTGTCACCAGAGTCATTCCAGTGATCTGGACCTGATCAGTAATTTCCAAATGCCCGGCAATACCTACACCACCACCAATCATACAATGACGACCAATGACAGAACTGCCGGAGATCCCGACGCAGGCAGCAAGCACCGAGTAGGCACCAACTCTGACGTTATGGGCAATCTGTATCTGATTATCCAGCTTGGCTCCCTGCTCAATGACAGTATCGTCAAGCGCACCGCGATCTATCGTCGTTCCAGCACCGATTTCCACATCGTCGCCAATAATGACACCGCCGAGCTGCTCAATTTTAACCCAGTCTCCCTGATTGGGAGCGAACCCGAAACCATCGGATCCGATGACTGTTCCACTATGCACCAGAACCCGGTCGCCGATATTGACGCCATGATAAACGGTAACATTGGGGCGCAGTTGAACGTCCTTTCCAAGCTTTGTATTCCGGCCCACATAGCAACCTGGCCCGATAACAGACCCGGTTCCGATGTGAACACCAGATTCAACCACGGCATTGGGACCAATTACACAACCACTTTCAATAACTGCATCTTCGGCAATATGAGCGGCAGGAGAAATACCACTCGTTGTCGACAATACCGGAGCAAAAAGTTGACTGGCCAAAGCATAGCCCATATACGGGTTGCTCATCATCAGTACATTGGTCGAACACTGGTCCGCCAGTGCCGGTTGCAAAATAACCGCAGCGGCATTGGTGTGCTCCAGATACTTGGCATAACTTGGATTGGCAAGAAAGCTTAATTCCGAATTACCGGCAGACTGCAGAGTCGCCAGTCCGGTAACTTCAATATTGCCGTCCCCATTTAGGGTTGCGCCAATTTTTTCGGCAATTTCAGCCAGAGTCCACTGCAACACAGATCAATCCTGCAATACCATCAAAGTTGTTACTTGCTATTTAGTGCTTCAATAAGTTTAGCAGTAATGTCCATGCCCGTGCTGGCATGCACGACAAGCTTGCTGGGAAGAATCAGATCGATCTTTTCCTTATCTGCAATTTCCCGGATAGCCTCATCAACTCTGGGCTTGGACTCCTGCAGGAACTGCTCTTCACGCTTACTGATAGCTTTCTGATACTTATTCTTGAGGAAGTTAAATTCCTGCGCTTTACTTTCCAGCTCTGTACTGAGACGGGTCCGCTCAGACTCACTCATAATAGCCGCGTCTTTCTTTAACCGATCCTGCAGTTTTTGGGCTTCCTCTCCCACCTCACGCAAACGTTGCTCTTCATCAACAAAATCTTTCTTTAGCTCTTCACCAAAAGCTTTTGCTGCATTGGAAGACAACAAGGCTGTTCGGAAGTCTACTACTGCGATTTTTTGTTCTGCGCTAGCCGCCATAGTGACAAAAGATAATACTGCGGTGAGCAGAACGGCCGCAATCTGGCTTGGTTTCATTGGTTTCTCCTTTTCTTTCTCATGTACCGGTCTTTTTCGTGTGCCGGAAGATATATGTTTGTCCGCAAGGCAGCAACACTATCATTCAACCTAAAGTGTTTGCCCCAGCCTGAACTGGAAGAACTGAGTCTCATCCTCATCTTTAGCGTTCAGAGCTTTACCCAAGCTGAACGAGAGCGGACCTATCGGCGTTATCCAGGTTAATGCCACACCTGCTGAGAACCTCAGCTCGTCAACGGCGGGGTCATAGCCTCTGCTGGCATCAAACACATTTCCGCCGTCCAGGAACAGAACACTGCGGATCTGAGAGTGGTCTTTCATGATGGCGAACGGAAAAATCAGTTCAAGACTGGACTCGACCTTGAAGTTGCCTCCAAACGGGTCTGCTTCCGGGTTGCTCTCATCTGGATCAGGGGTACTTTTTGGCCCCAATGAGTTGGACTCATAACCACGCACCGACCCAAATCCACCAGCAAGATAATGCTCGAAGAATGGTAATTGATCCTGATCTCCGTACCCGTCACCGTAGGCGACCTCGCCTCTCAAGTGCACAGCCCAATCATGATCTTTTGAAATCGGATAATACTGATCATTGTTGTAAGACACCTTGTAGTACGTGTAGTCACTGACCTCGGGCAAGGCCACCTTGGCAGTCAATGATTGCGACATCCCTTTTGTTGGGTACAGTCCCCGGTTCAGAGTTGACCTACTCCAGCTCGCGGAGGTCTCATAAAACGTGTAGCTCTGGCCATTCTCCTCAAGAAAATCTACGATTTCCAACGCCGGAAAATCCGTTGTCTTGATTCGGGTATGGGTCACGCCAACGCCAAAGTTCAGACGTGTGTATTGATCAATCGGATAACCGAAATTTACGGACCCACCCAGAGAGTCAGAAACATAAGAAGTAACATCCTCCTCATCATAATCCGTTTCTTTATAGAACAGACTGAAGCCACGACTGACACCATCAATAGTGTAATAAGGATTTGTGTAAGAGAAATTCGCACTCTGGACCGATGCACTTTTGTTAACACCGAAAGAGACTCGGCGCCCGGTACCCCAGAAATTCTTTTCTGAAATACTGGCACCAACAATGACGCCACTTCCCTGAGAAAACCCAAGACTGGCTGAAAGACTGCCGGTTGGCTGCTCTTCTACGGTATAGTTCACATCGATCTGGTCGTCCGTTCCCGGCACCAGAGGAGTTTCTACGGTAACAGTCTTAAAGAAGCCCAGACGTTCAAGCTTGGATTTGGACAGTTCAATCAGGTCGGTCGAGGCAGCAGCAGCCTCCATCTGAACCATTTCCTGTCGTAATACTTCATCACTGGTACTGACATTACCACGGAAGTTAACACGTCTGACATAGGTGCGATTCCCTGGCTCCACATAGAAAGTCACAGTGGCAGTATTGTCTTCGTGGGGTTCAGGTACCGCATTAACGCTGGCAAAGGTGTACCCCTCATTCCCCAAACGCTTGGAAATCGCGTCAGAAATAAAGGTTAACTTCTGACGGGAAAACACATCACCGGGTTCCGCAATGATCAGCTTGCGCAACTCTTCCTCATCAACCTTGAGGTCCCCTTTGAGGTGCAGGTCACGGATAGTAAATTGAGGGCCTTCCTGAACATTAATAGTAATGAAGACCTGCTCCTTATCTGGAGAAACAGAGACCTGTGTGGATTCTATGCTGAACTTGATATAACCGTTATCAAGATAATGGGAACGGATGCGCTCCAAGTCCCCGTTAAGCTTTTCCTTTGAATACTGATCATTACTGAAGATGCTCGACCAGAATCCTGTGAGCTTTAGTTCAATAAGGTCTCGCAACTCTTCATCATTAAAGGCACTGTTACCAACGATATTAATGTGATGAATGGCAGAAACCGGCCCTTCCTTGATATCAATCTTCAACTTAACCCTATTACGGGGCTGCTCTTCCACCTGAGCGTCAACTGAGGCGTTATACCGACCCTGAGCCACATAGCTACGCAGTATTTCCAGCTCAACCCGCTCCAGCGTCGAACGCTGAAACACCTCACCCTCAGCAAGACCGGCCGTTTTCAGGCCTTTCAATAACTCTTCAGTGGGAAGGTTCTTATTCCCCTCCACTTCAATTTCACTGATTGAGGGGCGCTCAACGACAGTAATAACCAGCGTATTGCCTTCCCTCCCAACCTGGATATCTGTAAACAATCCAGCGGCAAAGAGGTTTCGAATGGCTTCGGCCAGACGATCACCGTCGACTTCATCCCCTACATTAACGGGAAAAGCACTGAATACACTTCCTGCAGATACTCTCTGCAATCCTTCAACACGAATATCCTCTACCCTGAATTCCTTGTCTGAAGCGCGCACAATAAAAGAGAGCGCCAGGGCGAAAACAAATAAGCTAAGTCTCATGAATACAACACGTAAAATAGATTTGTAGGATAACCAGTTACTACATTCTGGAGAGGTCGTTATAGAACGCGAAAAGCATGACAAATGCAATAATCGCCATACCGATTTTCAATCCCAATAGCTGTTTTTCTTCTGAAATGGGTTTACCCCTGACCAGCTCAACAAAATAGTAGAGCAGATGTCCACCATCTAATACAGGAATTGGCAACAGGTTCAACACACCCAAACTTATACTCAGATACGCCAAAAAGCTCAAAAAACTTTCCAGCCCTGAACTGGCAGAGGCACCAGCCACCTTCGCAATGGTAATCGGCCCCCCCAGGTTTTCAATCGAAATCAGTCCTACCAGCATTTTTTTAAGCGCCCCGAGAGTCATGGCGGTCATATCCCATGTCTTGCCCAGCGCTTCACTGACACTAGCCAGCGGACCAAACTGCACAGTTCTCAATAAATGCTCAGGGTACTCAGGTATCTGAACACCAGCCCCAATATAGCCTGACACCTTGCCGTCCTGCTCTCTGCCGGCAGGAGTCAGAGCCAGCGTTAACAGCTCTGCACCACGCTTAACTTCAACCTGGAGGGTCTTTTCGGGAGATTCTTGGATGACGTCAACGAACTCATTCCATCCGGCGACCTGCTCACCATTAATAGATAATATCTGATCTCCAGTTTTCAAACCTGCTGCTCTGGCACGCCCATCCGGAACCACTTCGTTGATCACTGGCGGCACTGAAGGCCGGAAAGGAGTAATACCCAATGACTCAATCGGATCAGGTTCAACAACTCCCGCCAGCCAATGACTTATCTCCAACCTGTAAACATCGTCTTCTCCCGTATCGAGAGAGCGCACATGCAACTCTATTCCGCCGCTATCTCCCAAACGACGTAATAACTGAATATTGACGTCGGACCAGCTGAGGGTATCAACACCATCCACGCCGACAATTTCACTGCCAGCCTGCAACCCAGCCTTTTCAGAGACCGACTGTGGAATCACTTCCCCAACCACGGGAACCACCGTCTGCGTTCCCACCATGTACATCAGCCAATAGGCAAATATGGCAAACAGAAAGTTGGCAATGGGGCCAGCGGCCGCTATCGCAATCCGACTACCAACCGGCTGCCGGTTAAACGCAAATGGCAAATCGGCTTCACTAACCTCCCCTTCACGCTCGTCCAGCATTTTGACATAGCCGCCCAGCGGTAATGCAGCGACCACAAATTCTGTATTGTTCTTATCTTTCCAGGTGTATAAAGGTTTGCCAAAGCCTATGGAAAACCTGAGCACCTTGACTCCACAACGTCGAGCCACCCAGTAATGGCCAAATTCATGGATACTGACTAACACTCCCAGAGTAACGATAAGGGCGAGAATGGTTTGAATGATCATCATGAAGATACTATGTCAGTGGCCGGGCCCATATTTGAGTTAAATTTCAGTTAGATTACTAACGCGCTTGATTCTGCAAAGTGCCTGCTCTCGAGCCATTTTATCTGCTTCCAGAACTTCATCCAACGAACGCGCACTTGCAACCTCAACAGCTCCAAGACAATCTTCAATGACGTCTGCAATCTGCGTAAACCCTATGCTTTCTTTCAGGAATGCTGCAACCGCAACCTCATTGGCAGCATTGAGAATTGCCGGTGCGGTGCCTCCCGTGGCAAACGCCTCTTCAGCAAGCCTCAAACAGGGAAAACGCTCCCGATCCGGAGGAGAAAAGTTCAGTTGGGCAACTTTAAACAAATCCAGAGTCTCGACTCCAGCTTCAATCCTGTCCGGCCATGAAAGTCCATAGGCAATCGGTGTCCGCATATCAGGGTTACCCATTTGAGCAATGATTGAGCCGTCCGAGTATTCCACCATCGAATGAATGATCGACTCAGGATGAATATGAACTTCCACAAACTGCGGCATAACATCGAACAGCCAACAGGCTTCAATCAACTCCAACCCTTTATTCATCAGGGTGGCTGAATCAACCGAGATTTTTTGCCCCATGGACCAATTAGGATGCTTGCATGCCTCTACAGGAGTTACATTAACCAGTTGATCTTTGGAATAGCCCCGAAAAGGGCCTCCTGATGCCGTCAACAGAACTCTTTTCACCCCGCATTGATGCAAGGAAGTTCCCTCGGCAAGACTCTGTGCAGCAACAGGCAGACATTGATAAATAGCGTTATGCTCGCTATCAATAGGTAAAAGCTCAGCGCCGTGACGTCGGACAGCATCCATAAACAAGCGTCCCGTCATGACCAAAGCTTCCTTATTGGCCAGCAAAACCCGCTTTCCGGCATTTACAGCAGCCAACGTGGGCTTAAGCCCTGCCGCCCCAACAATCGCAGCAACCACGACATCAACTGAGCAATCACTGGCAACCGCTTCCAATGACTCAATACCAGCCAGGACTTTTGTTTTGAGACCGGAGAGCCTCAAACGATCGGCAAAATCTAATGCATCTTCAGAAGATGCCAGCACAGCATACTCCGGTTGATGGCTGACACACAGCTCATATAGCCTATCGAGATTACGATGGGCAGTTAGCGCAAATACCTGATACCTGTCGGGATGGCGCGCTATAACATCCAGCGCACTTTCACCTATTGAACCGGTAGCCCCCAACACAGTGACATTCTTGGCACTCATCAACTATGAATCCAACCCGTAGCCAATGCTAAAAGAACAAATATCGGCGCCGCAGCAGTCACACTGTCTATGCGATCCAGAATACCGCCATGGCCGGGCAGTATCTGACTACTGTCCTTAATGCCCACAACACGTTTTCCAAGGCTTTCAAGCAAATCTCCGACAATAGAAAAGATTGCGGCAGAAAGCGTCATCATCCACAAAACACCTGTTTGCGAAGGGGAAATCTGAAGCAAAGGAGCTACCACAAACGGCAGTACGGAGACAGCAACCAGTCCACCCAATGCTCCCTCAACAGACTTACCTGGACTCACCGCAGGTGCCAACTTTCGCCGACCGAAGGTTTTACCAGCAAAGTAGGCACCGATATCTGCAGCCCACACAATGAGAAAGATGTATAGAACAAGCCAGACGGTAGATATCTCCGGGTTAACCTGCATGACACCCGCCCGGAGACTGACAAGCGCCTTCCAGGCAGGAACTAGGACCAGCAACCCTGCCAGACAGCGCAACCATACCGGCTGCCATATAGAACTAGAAGAAGGAAATTGAAGGATAAGATAAAACGCAAACATCCACCAGACAAGCGCAACACCCAACACCACCATAGCCGGAAGGTGCCAGGCAAGAACGAGACATACGGCCGTTGCGATCGCAAAAGAGACTCTCGGCAATTGATCATTCCAGCCGGCAATTCTCGCCCACTCCCAGGCGCCAACGGTTACGATCCCACCAAGAAACAGGGCGAATCCGAGGATATTAGTTGCAAAAACCCCAACCAGAAATAATGGCGCAATAATTAAGGCAGTGACAACCCTTTGCTTCAACACGACGAGGACTTAGCCAGTGGACTTATCAAAGGTTCTTCCGAATCAGATTTTCTGTCAATCTGATCATCCGTCTGCCCAAACCGACGTTTTCTACACGAATAGGCCTGCAGGGCTCTTTCCATTTCCTCTTGACGGAAGTCTGGCCAGTAAACATCCGCAAAATAAAACTCTGTATAGGCAAACTGCCATAAAAGGAAATTACTGATGCGCTGCTCTCCGGCAGTACGAATGCACAAATCAGGGGCAGGACAGTCCCCCAATTCAACAAACTGTTGAATATGCTCGTCAGTAATTTCACTGGGTTCCAGTTGTCCATCAGAAACCAGCTGCGCCACTTTTCTGGTCGCCTGTGTGATATCCCAATGCCCACCATAGTTGGCAGCAATAGCCAGTGTCATGCCGTCATTGCTTGCAGTCAAAGCTTCCGCTTCAGCCATATGAGACTGCAGAGCAGCATTAAACCTCGACCGATCACCAATAATCCTGAGACGTATATTGTTGCGATGAAGCTTTTTTACTTCTCTTTGTAGCGCAATTAGAAACAGACGCATTAGCGCGCCAACTTCATCTTCAGGGCGACGCCAGTTTTCACTGCTAAAAGCGAACAGAGTCAGCACCTCGACCCCTTGTTTCGCGCAGGTTTCCACCACAGCTCTTACTGCTTCGACTCCGGCCTTATGCCCTGCAATGCCCGGCAACCGGCGTTGCTTGGCCCAACGATTGTTGCCATCCATGATGATGGCAACATGTCGAGGCTTCGAATCCGCAGTCATTGGAATTTCAGCGGAGACCATCAAATACTCCCTCACTAAACCCTTGGGTCCAGCTTATTTTTGTAGTAATGCTCGGCCTAATTTTTATTTGGAACGACAATACTAACCTTAACTCCACGGAAAGCCATCGTCAGGCTGTCCGCACAAACGACCCTCCAGCTCCTGCTTGGGAGGGTCTAAGACTTTAAACAGCCATCAGGTCCTTCTCTTTATCGCTGAATAGCCTTTCAACTTCAGCAACATACTTGTCAGTCAACTTCTGGATTTCATCCAGTGCACGCTTTTCTTCATCTTCAGAGATTTCCTTATCCTTCAACAACTCTTTGACATCACCATTGGCATCGCGCCGGGCGTTGCGTACTGAAACCCGTGCATTTTCAGCTTCATTCTTTGCTTGCTTGACCAGCTCGCGACGAGTGTCTTCGGTCAGCATCGGCATAGGTACACGAATAACCGTGCCGGCAGTAGACGGATTGAGACCGAGATCCGACTTCATGATCGCTTTTTCAATTTGCGGTACCAAAGATTTTTCCCATGGAGTCACCGACAAAGTACGGGCGTCTTCGACGACAACATTGGCAACCTGAGTCAGAGGTGTATCGCTACCGTAATAGGACACCATCACCGAATCCAGAATTGCAGGATTGGCCCGTCCGGTACGAATCTTGGCGAAGGCATGCCCCAAAGCTTCCAGTGCCTTTTTCATTTTCTGTTCAGTTTCTTTTCTAATATCGTTAATCACCTGATTCCCCTCTTTCGATCAGCGTACCTTCATTCATTCCCACAACTATATTGATCAAGGCACTGGACTTATTCATATTAAAAACCCGCACAGGCATGTCGTGATCACGACATAAACAAATCGCTGTAAGATCCATGACGCCCAGCTTTTTCTCCAGAACCTCGTCATAAGTCAGATGATCGTACTTCTCTGCATCCAACACTTTCATGGGATCTGCAGAATACACCCCATCCACTTTTGTAGCTTTAAGAACCAAATCAGCATCTATTTCTATGCCCCGTAAACAGGCCGCTGAATCAGTTGTAAAAAACGGATTTCCCGTTCCGGCACAGAATATTACCACATCACCTTCTTTCAGGTCCCGGATCGCCCGACGACGGTCATAATGCTCAACCACGCCACTCATTGGAATTGCGGACATCACCCTGGTGGAAATATTTGACCGCTCAAGAGCATCCCGCATTGCCAGCGCATTCATTACGGTCGCCAGCATTCCCATATGATCACCAGTTACCCGGTCCATTCCGGCTGTTTGCAATGCAGCTCCCCGAAACAGATTACCGCCGCCGATTACCAACCCAACCTGGACACCGATACCAATTAATTGACCAATTTCCAGCGCCATACGATCCAATACCTTTGGATCAATACCGAAATTTTCGTCCCCCATCAGGGCTTCGCCGGAAAGCTTTAACAGAACACGTTTATACTTGGGTTGGGTTTGTGTAGGAGATGGCATACTTTTTAACCTGGCTAATAAAGTCTCTGAAATCTATACAGCGTAGATCACTACCCACAAAACGCAGGTGGCATCAATTCTTTTGGCTTGACACAGCCTCGGCTGCTTTCTCACACCCCCCACAACTACAGGAGCCACTCATCATGAGAGATACTTGGCAGTCTGGCGACTTCTATGCAGAACCATTCCCACATAACCGTGTTTTTTACCGGAAATGGAGCTGGCGTTGACAAGGCTGCCGTAAGTTTACATCAGCTTGGGCAGGATTCCAGGAAAACCACCCTGGCCCTGAGATGCAAGACAAACCAATACAATAATTTGAGACCAAGTCTGATGATTCCCGGCCCCAATACTAAAGTGGCGAGAGCAGACAAGTCCACTCCCGCCACAACATCCAAGCAAGCTAAGGTATTAGCTCTTCAGCTGAGCAGCCACCTCGGCAGCGAAGTCTACTTCTTCTTTCTCGATACCGTCACCCACTTCGTAACGAATCATCGCAGTCACTTCGGCACCGGCTTTTTTCACCAAGTCACTAACTTTAACATCCTGATCCTTAACGAAAGGCTGCTCCAGCATGCTGATCTCTGCCAGGAACTTGTTAATCCGGCCGTCAACCATTTTGGCAACGATTTCTGCAGGCTTACCACTCTGCTCAGCCTGTGCAGAATAAATTTCACGCTCTTTGGCGATCACATCTTCACTAACATCCTCACGCGACACGTACTGAGGATTCACCGCAGCAACGTGCATAGCAAGATCCTTAGCCAGATCTTCGGAGCCACCTTTCATACCAATCAATACAGCAATCCGCTTGTTACCGTGAACGTATGCACCCACAGTATCTGCTTCAACGATCTGCAGACGACGAACACTGATGTTTTCGCCAATTTTCTGCACCAGACCGGAACGCTTATCTTCTAACTCACCTTCCATCAAAGCAGCCACATCTGTCTGCTTGGACTCAAATGCCTTATTCACAACAGCATCGACAAAAGCCAGGAAGTTGTCATCACGCGCAACGAAGTCAGTCTCACTATTAACTTCAACAACAAGCGCCTGCTTATTGTTATCGTCAACCTTAACAGCCACTACACCGTCCGCAGAAACACGACCAGCTTTTTTAGCCGCTTTCATGCCACTGCTCTTACGCAGATTTTCGATAGCTGTATCGATGTTACCATCAGCTTCAACCAGAGCTTTTTTACACTCCATCATACCCAGGCCGGTACGCTCACGGAGTTCTTTTACCATGGATGCTGAAATAGCCGCCATTTTGAATTCCTCACTTGTCAGGTATTAAATCGTGAAAAAAAAGGGGAGTACTCCCCTTTTTTGATTCTATACGTCAAAGATTACTCTGACTTTTCTGCCGCTTCTTCAGGCGCTTCAGCAGCTTCGTTGATCTCAACGAACTCATCGCCACTACCAGCAGCTACAGACAGACCTTCCAGACAGGTATCCGCGACAGCTTTGGTATAAACCTGAATTGCGCGAATAGCGTCATCGTTACCAGGGATAACATAGTCAACGCCATCAGGGTCACTATTGGTATCCACAACGCCGATAACAGGAATTCCAAGCTTGTTAGCTTCTTTAACGGCAATACGCTCGTGATCCACATCTATCACGAACAGAGCGTCAGGCAGACCACCCATGTCTTTAATACCACCAATACTACGTTCCAGCTTCTCCATTTCACGGGTCAGCATCAGAACTTCTTTCTTGGTCAACTTATCAAAGGTACCGTCCTGACTCTGGGTTTCCAGATCACGCAGACGCTTGATGGACTGACGAATCGTTTTGTAGTTGGTCAGCATGCCACCCAACCAGCGATGGTTGACATAAGGCATACCAGCACGAGCCGCTTCTTCTTTCACGATCTTGCTGGCTGCACGCTTGGTTCCAACAAACAGGATCTTGTTTTTCTTCTCAGCAAGACCTGCTACAACTTTGAGGGCATCATTCAGCGCAGGAACAGTATGCTCCAGGTTGATGATATGAATCTTGTTACGCGCACCAAATATATACTTGCGCATTTTTGGGTTCCAGAAACGAGTCTGGTGCCCGAAGTGAACGCCTGCCTTCAGCAGGTCGCGCATACTTACTTCTGCCATGTTTAATTACTCTTTTAGTTTGGGTTAAACCTCCATGCATCCCATACTCCAACCCGTAAGGCACCCGAAGTATGTGTCGATACATGTGTGTTTTTTTGGAAATAACAGTATAGAGCCACCAGGGGCATCACCTACAAATTTCCGGCGCGCTTTATACCACAAAGGAGATCATATTAAAAGAAAAACGCCGAAACCACCCCCTTTACAACTTTTTGCATCGCCCCCCAAAAAAATCAATCAACCCGATAAAAAATGTTATTCCCTGGCCTATTTCTCATCGGGATACGATATAGGTACAATACGCCTCCTGAAATAACCTACTGAATCTGTCGGAATGCTTGTCAGCCCGCCCAGATTTAGCGCAATCCGACTCAGAGACATGAAAGTAACGATTAAAACGCCAGAAGAAATTGAAAAAATGCGCGTCGCCGGCCGTCTGGCCGCTGAAGTGCTGGAAATGATCGAAGAGCACGTACAGCCAGGGATATCTACCGGGGAACTGGATCGTATTTGCCATCAATACATCACAGAGGTGCAGAATGCCATTCCTGCTCCTCTGAACTATAAAGGATTCCCAAAGTCCATCTGCACCTCCGTGAATCATGTTATCTGCCATGGCATCCCCAGCGATAAAAAGATCCTGAAAAACGGCGACGCTATCAATATCGACATTACGGTCATCAAAGACGGATATCATGGCGACACCAGCAAGATGTTCTTTGTCGGCAAACCGTCCATCGCAGCAGAGCGCCTGGTAAAAATCACGCAGGAGTGCATGTACAAAGGCATTGAACTGGTAAAACCGGGTACCCGCCTCGGCGATATCGGAAACGTCATCCAGAAACATGCGGAATCAAACCACTACACTGTCGTCCGTGAATATTGCGGTCATGGAATAGGGGCCGTTTTCCATGAAGAACCCCAGGTCATGCACTACGGCACCCCAGGCACTGGCATGGTACTTAAAGAAGGCATGACTTTCACTATCGAACCCATGATCAACCAGGGCAAGCGGCATTCGAAGCTTCTCCCTGACGGATGGACTGTCGTCACCAAGGATCATAAGCTTTCTGCGCAATGGGAACACACGATTCTGGTCACGGCCACCGGCCACGAAATTCTGACATTACGTAAGGAAGAAACTGTCTAGTGACTTCTCCGTCCGCAGGTCCAGCCACGCCTTCTTCAGTTTTCCTCAGCGTAGATAAAAGCCTGCGAACCCATCTGCGGTTCGCAGCAGATGACTACGCCGAGCTTACTTGCAGCAAGAAAGACGCCATTGCGTTTCTGAAGAAATCTCTCCAAAACGCCAACAAGCACCTGAATGAGCTATACAAATCCGGCTACCCTATCCGTGAGCTGGTTCTCGCCAGAGCCTACTTCATGGATCAGGTACTAAAAGCTTTATGGGTTGCATGCAATCTCCATCAAAATACCGGAATTGCTCTATTGGCTGTTGGCGGCTACGGACGTGGCGAACTACTCCCCCACTCTGATATCGACTTACTGATATTGCTGAGCGACGATGTAGAATTGGACACAGTAGGATCTACACTGGAGCGCTTTGTCACTTCTTTATGGGATCTCAATCTGGATATCGGGCACAGTGTTCGCAGCATTTCCGAGTCCATCGAAAAGGCCCGCTCAGATATCACCATTGCGACCAACCTGCTGGAAACCCGCACAATTGCCGGCGAAGAATCCTTACGTCGCCACCTAAGTGAACGTGCCTATTCAGATGAATCCTGGTCAGATAAAAAGTTTTTCCTCGCGAAGCAGGAGGAACAGCTGGCCCGCCACCGTAAATATGGCGACACAGACTACAATCTGGAACCCAATGTCAAAACCTCTCCAGGATGTCTGAGAGACATACAGACAATCGGCTGGATTACGAAACGACATTTTGGCTTCGAGCGCACCGGTAATGAAGCCACTTACGACTTCCTGACCGACGACGAATTTACCATGCTGCGAAAGGGTGAAACCTTTCTGTGGCAGCTACGCTACGGCTTGCAGATGATTGCCGGACGCAGCGAAAATCGATTGCTTTTCGACCATCAACGCACATTGGCAACACTTCTGGGCTACTCAGACAATGAAGAAGGCCTGGGCGTGGAACAGATGATGCAGAAATACTACCGGTTTGCCCTGGCACTTGGTGAGCTGAATGACGTGGTACTTCAGTATTATGATGAAGCTATCCTGCATCCTGACGACGAGGAAAATATTCGCCCTCTTAACCGTCGATTCCAGGTTCGGAATGATTACATTGAAGCCATTAACAGTCCGGTGTTTGCCTATCAGCCATTTGCCCTGATCGAAATTTTTCTGCTGATGGCCCAAAATCCGGGAATCAAAGGCATCCGGGCAAGCACCATTCGATCCATCAGAGCCCACAGGCACCTGATTGACGACAACTTCCGCAAAAACCTGGCGAACACCTCACTTTTCATGGAGATCTTGAGGACACCACATCCACTGCATCGCACACTATCCTCCATGAAGCGTTACGGCATTCTCGGGAATTACCTGCCAGAGTTTGGTCGCATCACCGGTAAAATGCAGCATGACCTGTTCCATATTTATACGGTGGACGCACACACCATACGCGTTGTGCAGAACATGGTCCGGTTGCGCAGCCCTGACAGCCAAAAAGATTTTCCCTTGGGAGCTCGACTAGTTCACCGGCTCCCCAAGCTTGAACTTCTTTATATTGCCGGCATTTATCATGATATTGCCAAAGGACGCGGCGGCGATCATTCGGAACTCGGCGCTGTGGATGTCGAAGAGTTTTGTAAGCGCCATCACCTGAGCCAACGCGACACCAGCCTGGTTGCCTGGCTGGTCAAGAACCACTTGCTGATGTCGATGACAGCCCAGAGAAAAGACCCATCAGATCCGGAAGTGATCCACGACTTTGCCAACAAAATCGACACGCAGGTGCATCTGGATTACCTTTACACTTTGACCGTCTGCGATATCAGCGCTACCAACCCGAAACTTTGGAACACTTGGCGGGCCGCTCTTCTTAGGCAGCTTTATACCGAAACCAAAAGGGCAATACGACTTGGCCTGGACGCTCCTCCAGACAGGGCTAAATGGGTCGAAGAAACCCAGTCAGAGGCCCGAGAAATTCTGCATCGACAGGATTTTGAGGACTCCCGCATTGACGCGCTGTGGGAAACGCTGGATGAAGATTACTTTCTACAGGATTCCACCAGTGAAATCGCCTGGCAGACCTCCGTCATACTACAACACCCCGATCCACTTCAGCCACTGGTCCGGGTACGCGAAGCCAGAGGTGGTGAAGCCGAAGGATTCCTTCAAATCATGGTTTACCAACCTTCCAGGCTGGGACAGTTTGCCGCGATCACCGGCGCTCTGGAATCCCTTCACCTGAACATCCATGAAGCAAGAATCAGCAGCTCTTCGGATACATATAGCCTGTGCAATTTTGTGGTCACCCCCTCAGAGGCTGGCACTGATACCAGCAAAGACCTTATTGCTGCAGAACTGAAACAACAGCTGAAAGATTTTGACGATCCAACGATCGTCAAACGCAGAACTCCCAGACAGCTCAAGCATTTTGCCTTCCCTACAGAAGTGACCTTCAGCAACGACACCACCCAGCAACGAACCGTGATGGAACTCATTACTCCTGATCGCCCCGGATTACTGGCGAGAATTGGAGGCATTTTGCTGGACCACAAGATCGAGCTGGTGAAAGCCCGAATTGCCACACTCGGCGAGCGGGTTGAGGACGTATTCATCATCACCACTCCAGGCGGAGATGCTTTGAGCGACCCAGACCTGTGTCGGGCGCTTCGTGATGATTTGTGCGCCCAGCTGGACGAACAAAACAATATCGACCAATAATTCACGGGACTCACTACCCTTATGAATCAAGACCTGAACCTTCTTCAGCCCTATCCTTTTGAAAAACTTGCCAGGCTCAAAAGTCAGGTCACACCACCTTCGTCATTGCCACATATCGCGCTCTCCATTGGTGAACCCAAACATGCACCTCCTGTGTTTGCCCTGGAAACACTCAACAGGAATGCTCACCTGCTGGCCAGTTACCCAAACACCAAAGGGAGCGACGAGCTGCGAAGCGCAATAGCCGACTGGCTAACCAACAGATTCGGTTTAGACGGCGTAGACGCAGACAATCAGGTGATTCCGGTTAACGGAACCCGAGAGGCACTCTTCTCATTTACTCAGGCAATGGTGGATCGACAGGCCGACAACCCTCTGGTTGTCAGTCCCAACCCTTTTTACCAGATTTATGAAGGCGCAGCATTTCTGGCGGGCGCCAAGCCACATTTTATCCCCTGTGAAGACCACCTTGATGGCATGCCGGACTTTGAATCAGTCCCAGCATCAGTATGGCAAAACTGCCAGCTTTTATTCGTATGTACCCCAGGTAATCCGACAGGACGCGTCATACCACTGGAAGTACTGCAAAAACTGATCGCTCTGGCAGACGAACATGATTTCATCATTGCCTCTGATGAGTGCTACTCAGAAATCTATCTCGATGAAGCAAAACCGCCGGTCGGCTTACTTCAAGCCTGCACCAGCCTGGGTCGACATAACTTCAGCCGATGCGTTGTATTCCACAGTTTATCCAAACGTTCCAATATGCCCGGATTGCGATCAGGGTTTGTCGCGGGCGACGCTGACATCCTGGCAAAATTCCTGAAATACCGGACTTATCATGGCTGCGCTATGCCAATCCCAGCTCAGCTGGCTTCTATCGCTCTCTGGCAGGATGAAGCACATGTGTTCAAAAATCGCGACCTGTACCGGGAAAAGTTTTCACGAGTCATCGAAATATTAAACCCGGTCTGGCCAATCGCGGCACCTGAAGCGGCCTTTTATCTATGGCCGAAGACGCCGATTGATGATGAAACTTTTGCCCAAAGACTATTTGCAGAGCAGCATATCACTGTTTTACCCGGACGCTATCTGGGGAGAACCATAGAAGGACACAATCCAGGCGATCAACATGTCCGCATGGCATTGGTAGCAACAGTGGAAGAGTGTATCGAAGCTGCAAACAGAATTAAGAAATTAATAACCGAGATGTAGAAACCGGATTAAGCATGATCAAACTTTACGGCATCCCCAACTGCGACACAGTGAAGAAAACCCGCAAATGGCTGAATGATGCAGGCCTTGAGCATGAGTTCCACGACTATAAGAAGCAAGGTGTCCCTGTCGACTCACTCCGGCGCTGGCTGGAGCAGGCTGGTACCGACAGCATCATCAACAAACGTGGAACCACATGGCGCAAACTAAGCGAGGAAGAAAAGTCCAGCATTGAGACCATTGACGGCACAATAACCTTGCTGGAACAAAACAGCTCCGTTATCAAACGCCCAATCATTGAGTCAGAGGAACGGCTAATTGTCGGTTTCAATCCTGATCAACTGGACAGTTTGAAGTAAACTTCCAACCCATTACAAGCAATCAAGTTAAGAATCAAAGGTACTAAATATGTTGGCATTTGGCATTGGCGTAGGCACTAAAAACAGCAAAGGCGAATGGTTGGAAGTGTTTTACGCCCAGCCACTCTGGCAGCCTTCAGCAGCAATCTCCCAAGTCGCTTCAGACCTGATTCCAGGTTCTGGCAACCGGGCCATGGAAGCAGATAACAACCTGCTCTCCTCCCTTAGCGAGACACTTGAAAGCGTAGATCCCGCTCAGGCAGCCATCGCAAAATCACTAATCGGCTCCGCCCGTCCAGCCGTTATTACCATTGTAGAGTCAGACGATAAGGCTTCCAGCACACCTGAGGTCTATCTGAAGCTGCAGGTTATTTCTCATCGCCTGGTTAAACCCCATGGCATAAACCTGGAAGGCATATTTGGCCTGTTACCCAATGTTGCCTGGACCAATGAAGGGGCCATCGACCTGGATGAGCTGCCTGCAAGACAACTGGCCAGCCGGGCCAAGGGCGAATATCTGCAGGTCAACTCAGTCGACAAATTCCCCAAAATGACAGACTATGTTGTACCTAAAGGCGTACGCATTGCCGATACCGCCAGAGTTCGTCTGGGTGCATACATTGGTGAAGGCACCACAATCATGCACGAAGGCTTTGTTAACTTTAACGCTGGCACTGAAGGCACTTCAATGATCGAAGGACGTATCTCTGCCGGTGTCATGATCGGAGAAGGGTCTGACCTGGGCGGCGGTTGCTCCACTATGGGTACCTTGTCCGGAGGCGGTAATATCATCATTTCCGTCGGCAAGAATTCACTGATTGGCGCCAATGCCGGTATCGGCATCCCATTGGGCGATCGCTGCCGGATTGAAGCCGGTCTGTACATCACAGCAGGCACCAAAGTGGCAGTCATTGACGATTCGGGCAATGTTGTTGACACAGTCAAAGCACGCGAGCTGGCAAATCAGCATGACCTGCTGTTCCGCAGAAACTCAGTTTCAGGACGCGTGGAAGTCGTGACCAACAAAACAGCGATTCAGCTGAACGAAGCTCTGCACGCGAACAACTAGAAACTAATTCCCCTACGGAAATAAAGGAAATTTATTCCCCCATGTCAGACACCCTATCCCCAACTCTGCAGCTGGCCGTGGAACTCATCCGTCGGCCTTCCGTCACTCCGCATGATGCGGGCTGTCAGAAACTGCTGACCGAGAGATTGCAAAAACTGGATTTCAAGGTGACCGACCTCCCCTTTGGGGAAGTGGAAAACTTCTGGGCACGAAGAGGTACTGCAGGCCCTCTGCTTGTTTTTGCCGGGCATACGGATGTTGTTCCCACCGGCCCAGAGGAACACTGGGAGCATCCTCCCTTTGAAGCCGCGGTTATTGATGGTGTCTTGCATGGGCGAGGAGCGGCAGACATGAAAGGCAGCCTGGCTGCCTTTATGACGGCCTGTGAACGTTTCATCACAAAGCACCCCAACCATAAAGGATCTATTGGCTGGCTCATAACGAGTGACGAAGAAGGTCACGCTGTCAATGGGACAGTGAAGGTGGTTGAATACCTGGAATCCATCAATGAAAAAATTGATTGGTGCATTGTCGGGGAACCTTCCAGTACCCATACTGTAGGTGACGTGATCAAGAACGGTCGCCGAGGGTCGCTGGGAGCCAACCTGAAGATCAAAGGAATCCAGGGGCATGTTGCCTACCCCCACCTCGCAGATAACCCCATTCATCGTGCAGCACCCGCTTTGCACTCTCTGGCTTCTGAACACTGGGACGAAGGAAATGAGTTCTTTCCAGCTACCAGCTTCCAGATATCCAACATTAATGGCGGCACAGGTGCAACCAATGTCATCCCCGGTGAGTTGGATGTGATGTTTAATCTGCGATTCTCAACAGAATTGACCGCAGACATCATTAAAGAAAGAGCCGAAACCATCCTGAATTCACATGACCTGAACTATGAAATCGACTGGCGCCTGTTCGGCATCCCGTTTCTCACCAGCGAGGGCCCCTTGGTTGAGGCTGCTCAGAAAGCCATTAGTCAGGTCAGAGGTATAGATACCACGCTATCAACCAGCGGAGGCACTTCTGATGGGCGTTTTATCGCGCCTACGGGGGCTCAGGTTGTAGAGCTTGGGCCAATTAATGCCACCATTCATCGGGTAAATGAACAAGTACTGGCAAATGAAATTGATCAGCTGTCAGATATCTATGAAACCATGATGGAATACCTCCTATTGGACTGATTCCTTGTAAGAAGGGAAATATGATTCCTCAAAAGTGGCGACAAATTGCCGGCAAGCTGGAACAAATAGGCATTGATCAAAGTCGCGCATTTCAGTGCTTTGTAACAGGTGGGATTACGGGGATTTGCGGGATGGGAACCCTACTACTGGTTAACAACCAGACGCAGACTCTGTCTTCCGAAATTATTGCCTTGCTGGCGCTTTTGATCTCCATTACAGGAATCGTTATGGCGGTGACCGGATACCTCAGCCTACTGCTACTCCGATTGATACAGACTTCACGCAAGGATTAATCATGAACATCCCAGAGCGTTTCCCCGATATCGAAATTTACATACTAAATACCACCCTGGAGAGTATTCTCGAATGGCTTGGCACGCAGATGTCCGAAGTATCATCGCCGATCCCCCAGGGGGCTGTATTAAAACTTTCAGCCCAATTCAACAATCAGAATATTCCCATCACTATCACCCCTGAAGCGGCCGGCAAAAAATTCACCAGCATTATTTTCGACAGCGATGCCACTCCATGGGCCACAGATCTTGACTGTGCCCAGGCCGCGTTCACTTTCTTTGAAACTGAGGTTCGCTGCTCAGCCAGCAGTTGGGTAGAAGATGAAGCAGAAGATGCCCCAGAACTCTGGTGGAAAGTAAACAGTCAGGGAGAGAAGAAAATCAATTGGCGATAAAAAAAGGCCCGATTGGGCCTTTTTGCTTTTAATAAATTACCCTTGTTTGAAAATCGGTTGCTAAATTATTTTACCCAGGGCAATTAAAGTTCCTTAAACAACCTAGCTCCGAACTGGAGAAACATCCTCCGCCTGCAAGCCCTTATCTCCCTCCACAGTACGGAATTTCACACTTTGTCCCTGTCTCAGGGAGCGATGCCCCCGTCCCCGGATAGAGCGAAAGTGAACAAAAATTTCCTCTCCGTTATTGCGGGTTATAAAACCAAATCCCTTATTCGGATTAAACCACTTAACCTCACCGGTTTCGCGATCATCATCACCGCTTTCTCCGTCATCCAGCTCAGCTTCGTCTTCCGCATCGGAGACATTTGCCACCATGAAGACCGGGATAACAGATACTACAGCAAAGATAACTGCAGAAATCAGATAGATAGTAATCCCTGCACCACTACCTATCATTGAGGTCAAACCTTTCATCTCTCCATCCACAAGATACTGCGGAGTCATACCAAGAGCAGAAAGAACACCAGTTAACACAAACGGGGCAACCAAGCCCAAAACAATTGCAATGACTATAGATTTATTTATTTGATTTTGCTTCATCTACCTAAAACTCTACGCTGAATTGAATGACAAACGTAATCAGACAACCAGACCACCGCAGATTCAAACAACACCGGCAACCTCTAACTGAATGGACTATATGCAATCATATCCGGGATCCCTCCGGTTGGATGCAAGTTTTCTGTTATCGTAACTGCCAGGCGAACAACAAGATCCACAGATCTCATACCTCTGTTTCTGCAGCGTTCATGGCAAACTCACCAGCTAAACATCCGCCAGTACAGTAATTGTAGCGTGTTCTGACGAATTTCCAGCATATTCAAACTGTTAGTGAGTAAAAAATCTGGCGTCAAAGAGTTACCGACGCAACAGATTGGGATATGATAGCAGGAACCCTGCAAACTTTCTTGTCATGCTCAGCATTGGGACGCGGTATATGGACCAAAGAATTACTGACCTTGAAACAAAAGTCGCCTTTCAGGATGATTTGATACATTCTCTAAGTGACACCGTTTATCAGCAGCAAAAACAAATAGAGAATCTGACTCGCAAATTGGAAAGGCTGACGGATCAGATCAAGCACACACAGCCCAATATCGGCAACCCCGCTGATGAGCCGCCACCACCGCATTATTGATCACATGGGATTCGACTCCCCCTTGAGAGAGTCCTCCATACTCCCACACCATACTGCACCTCGAATTACATCATCGTTCACGCCAATACTTTATTCTTTCCGGAGTACTAACGCGCGACTGACAAAATTCCGGCAAAGCCAGGGCATGATGGGCACTAGGTTATTAATCTTCATTAAAGATCTAGGGAGAGTCTGAATAACCCCAAGGTTCTGAGGTAATTCAAACTCTCGACGATATATGGCCGAATATTCAGAGTGTTTTTCCGGCCATTTTGGATCTTCCCCCCCTGTGGGGCGTCATCTGGGCTCACTGCCCCTATACCTGCAGCTCTTTCCTTGCCATCAGCAGATTGCTGAAGGCCGCCAACAGATAG
>NZ_AQXX01000093.1 GCF_000376785.1 Hahella ganghwensis DSM 17046 | reverse complement strand
AGCATGGTGGATAACGGATACGGAGGGCGGCCGTTCTCGCCCTTGGGGTAATAGCGGGCGATCTTCTTTTCCATGCGTTTCCATGGGATCAGCTTATCCATTCGCTCCAGAAAGATTTCCCGGCGGGTCTTACGCTTCTTATTCTGGTATTCAGCTTCGGAGAAAGTCATCTGATCCATGGATAGTATTCCTGATGAGTGAAGTTGGCCGTATTATGACTGATTTGGGGAGTTATTCAGAGCCTCCTTAACTATAAATACTCTATTCAGAAGCGTTTAAAAAGTTAAATAGAGAGCCGCATCAGGTCTGATAAACAGGGATCGTACGATAATCTGTGTGAAGACCCTTATAAAGCCCAATACACATGATCAAAAGCACGAGGGTGAATGGCAACCCTACGGTGACTGCTCCTGCCTGAAGAGCGCCCAGTGCATCAGCTCCACCGCCAAATAGCAGAGTTCCTGCGATGACACCTTCCATGACAGCCCAGAAAACGCGTTGTGCCACTGGCGCATCTTGTTTACCGCCGGCGGTAATACCATCAATGACCAGTGATCCGGAGTCAGAGGAAGTAATGAAGAACACTAATACCAGGACGATGGCCAGAGTAGACATCAGACTGGACAATGGCAGATTCTCAAGCATGTGGAACATGGTCAGTGAGACATCGCCGACACCTTTGGTCAACTCACCGATATTCGCCTGGATCTGATCCAAAGCATTACCACCAAATGCTGCCATCCAGATACCGCAGATCAGGGTCGGGATCAGCAATACAGCCGTCATGAATTCGCGAACGGTGCGGCCTTTGGAGACCCTTGCGATGAACATGCCGACGAATGGCGACCAGGAAATCCACCAGGCCCAATAGAAAACGGTCCAGCCGTGGAACCAGGTCTCATCTTCACGACCGATCCAGTTACTCAGAGGAACGATATTTTCCACATAAGAACCCATCAGCGTCGCAAAGTTGGACAGGAAGCCGGTGAGTGAGCCTGCCAGAATAACGAAGCCCAGTAAAAGAACGGCAATGGCCATATTGATGTTACTGAGAACCTTAACGCCGCCATCCAGACCGCGGATGACCGATACCAGGGCGATTGCGGTGACGATGACGATGATGGCGATCTGAGTACTGATTCCACTTTCAAAGCCATAGAGGAAGCTCAAGCCACTGGATGCCTGTTGTGCACCGAATCCCAGTGAAGTGGCAAGACCGAAAATCGTCGCTACCACCGCAACGATGTCAATAACATGACCAATCGGGCCCCAGACACGATTTCCAAGAATCGGGAAGAACGCAGAGCGGATAGTCAGTGGCAGGCCTTTATTGTACGTAAAGAAGGCCAGAGCCAGTGCGACCACGCCATACATGGCCCAGGGGTGAAGACCCCAGTGGAACATGGTAGCGCCCAGAGCGAGAGATTTTCCTTCTGGAGTATTGGGGTCAACATTCAGTGGTGTGCCGTACCAGTCGGTGTAATACGCCACCGGCTCAGCCACACTCCAGAACATCAAACCGATTCCCATGCCGGCTGCAAATAACATGGCAAACCAGGAGGCACGGGAGAACTCTGGTTTGGCATCCTGCCCGCCAAGTCTGATTTTTCCAACGGGGAGGAAAATTAACGCGAAACAGAAGATCACAAAGATGTTGCCGGCAATCATAAACAGCCAGTCGAAATTGGCGATAGACCAGGAACGAGCTCCGGTGAGCATTTCCTTTGCATCTGCCGGAAACATGAGTGTTCCGATAATAAAGAGAAGTATTAATAGGGCACTGGTCCCAAAAACGGGGTTATGGACATCCAACCCCATAATCTGAATGTTATCCTGACCGGCTTTGTAATCGATGTCGTACTCATCGATCCCGGAGGACAACTGCGACTTGTCATTCATCCAATCATTCCTCGCAGAGTTATTTGATCGTGAATTTTCTTGTAATTAAGTGAAAAGATCAGAAGAGCCTGACCTAAAATTCAGTATCGGGGAGTTGCGCGGCAAGCGTTTCTCTGCAAACGACATAAGCTCACGAAAAGCTATCCGTAAACGTCACTTGCCGTTAGGCGGCGCAGAGGTCGTCTTGGGATACAGTGTCTATAAAATACATTAATAAAAGTCTATAACTATATGATATGTATATAATAAAAAGAGCCGAGCAAAGGCTCGGCTAATGGGGACTTGAGGGTTTTACCTTCAATTAAAGGTCATTCTCAAGTGCGAAGTCCTGGGGTAAATTTCAAAAAAAAGGTGTCTGAAATTTACCCCTGAAGTTGAGAGGCAACGTTTCTCGTTGCAAAAAGAGAGTGGCCGGTTAGTAGGAAATGCTATTTAACGATTCCTTCGCTGACGAGCAGGTCGAGTATGGCTTGTGCTTTTTCCTGACTGCTTTCATCCTTCATAATTTTGCCGCCTTCGCCCTGGGGCTTGGCTGTCGCAGCCTTGAACCGATCAGCGGCTGACTTGGCCTTCTTGATGTTCAGTCGTTTTGGACGTTTCCTGGCGGGTGTTTCTTCCCAGTCGGACTTTACTTGATCAATCTCATCAATCGATTCCTGTCCCTTGAGATGACCCCGTTGGCTTGGTCCGAAGGCAATCTGACGGGGAATTTGCGCGGCCTGATCGACGGTTGCCACAAAGGGAACAGAAACCCGTAACTTTCGTCGTTGTCCCCGCGGCAGGGCCTGCAGAATTTCAGCATCGTTCTCATTGATGCTGATGATGTCCGCGACTGATGAAACAATCGGCCAGCCGAGTCTGTCGGCCAGAAGGTAGGGCAGCATCCCGGAGGCTTCTCCACTTTCGGCCCGCATGCCGGCAAGAATAATATCCGCGCCCTGATCCTTGAAATGCGACGCCAGGGCAGGCAAGGCATCGGAACCTTCCTGCTGATGGAGAATGGTCAACCCTTTGATGCCCATCCCCAGATATTGCCTTAGCGCCTGTTCCCGGATGTCACCTTTTCCTTCCGGGCCGGCATGAACCAGGCTCAGATGCTCTCCGCAGAGGCGGATACCCATTTCAACAGCACGGGCATCCTGGTCAGCTCTTCTCGGGCGTCCGGATTTGGGATGCTGACCTACAGATACCAGCGCCGCGACTTTGAGGCCAGAGGACACAGGAGTGTTGGAGGAGTTAGCGTCAGGCAACACGGCGGGCCTCCTTATTTTGATCCTCTACGGATTCATCAGATTCAGTTTTATCGCTCAGCGTCGCGGAGTCATCTGAAACGCCGGACTGGCGTTCCTTATAAAGTCGCAACAGTTCAGCCAGGATGTCCTGGCTCTTGCCGATAACGGTCAGATCCGCTCGTTTCACCATATCGCAGCCGGGGTCGGTATTAATTGCAACCACTTTCTCGCACTGACCAATACCCTGGAGATGCTGAATTGCACCGGAAATCCCGACGGCCACATAAACCCTCGCGGTGACCCAGATGCCGGTTGCACCGACCTGGCGGAAGCGTGGCATAAAGCCATCATCCACCGCCACACGACTGGCGCCTTCGGTTGCTCCGAGAGTCGAAGCAACATCATGAAACTGATCCCAGTCCTTGACGCCGTTACCGGCTGAGAGAATGAATTCCGCTTCTGCCAGAGGAATCTGGGAGGGATCAACATCGACAGCGCCAAGATCCTGGATGTGTTGATCTGGGGTAACCAAGTGTTCCACATCCAGTGCCAGAACTTCATGACGTGTCTCATCGATTGGCATGGCACACTCTTCCGCCAGTAGAAGAATTCTAGGAGTTTGCCGTTTGATATCGATCCGATCAGAGCCTCCCCGGCATATGGTGTTTTCACTATCCACCTGCCAGGCATGATTGGCTGGTCGTTCGCCGATACGGGCCGCCAGTCGACAGCCGAGGTCTGCACCGCCGTGGATACTGTCAGGGAACAGCCAATGACCAGGGGCCAATTGTGATTCAACGCTCTGCAGTGCAGCAAGTTTCTGCTCAGGACAATAACCCTGGTAATGGTTGGCATCAGAGTTTTCAAAGTGTATGAGGCGGTCCACCCCGGCCTTATCCAAAGCTTCTTCCCGGTGATCGCCAAATACCACAGCTGTGACAGCAGTCGTTTGAGCTGATGATTTGGCCAGAATATGTGCCTGGCCCAACACATCTTTGTCATGACTGGTAAGTCGACCTCCGACCATATCCAGCACACAGACAATGAAGTTGTCCGGGTTTTCAACCTGATGCAGAGGTAGTGTCGGCTCAGTGCTGACTCCGCCACCGGTACCGCGCTGAACGCGCGTGGCTGCACCAGGGTGACTGGCTCCGGAGCGATCGATTCGTCTGAGCCCATTGGGCCCCATAAAATAGCCGGCACGTGGATCTTTGCGCAGAAGACCAGTAGGTCCTCTTTGCTCAGTTGCCGCACCTACAAGGGATTGATGCAACGGATGCAAACGATTTCTGGCAATGCGTTCGGCTCTGGGGTCACGTCTTATCACGTCGGACATCAGTGTACCTCCTCGATCAGCGCTTCGGACACCAGTTCAGCGATATCCTTGATTTCCGGGCGTGGCTCCACCACGCCTTCGAGCATGGCGGTGCATTGCTGACAACCCACGGCAACCACTTCGGCGCCGACCGCTTTGGCATCTTCCATACGCATGTCTGCAATACGACGCTCGCCGGGAATGTCGGTAATGGGAGCGCCGCCTCCGCCACCGCAGCAGCGTGACCGATAGCCAGAGCGTTCCATTTCTTTCAATTCGATACCCAATACTTTCAGCAGCTCACGAGGGGAGTCGTACTCTCCGTTGTAGCGACCGAGATAGCAGGGATCATGATAGGTGACATTGCCGCCTTTGAACTGATCCAGGCGTAATTTGCCCTGTTTTACCAGTTCATTGATAAAGGTGGTGTGATGAAGTACTTCGTACTGGCCGCCAAAATCTCCGTATTCATTTTTCAATACATGAAATGCGTGGGGATCGGTGGTGACAATACGCTTGAACCGATACTGATTCATCACATCTATATTGTGTTTTGCCAATGTCTGGAAGGTGGCATCGTCACCCAGACGACGGGCGACATCGCCGGAGTCACGTTCTTCGTCACCAAGCACAGCGAAGTTTACATTCGCCGCCTTCAGGACTTTGACGAAGGCTTTCAGGATACGCTGACTACGCATGTCAAAGGCACCGTCGCTGACCCAGAACAGTACATCCGCTTCTTTAACCTCTGCCATCAATGGGAGGTTCTGATCCGCCGCCCAGTTTGTGCGGCTTTGTGGATCGAATCCGTTAGGGTTATCCGTGGCGATCAGGTTTTCCAGTACTTCCGCACCTTTGTTTGGCGTTTCACCTTTTTCCAGAGTGAGGAAGCGGCGCATGTCCACAATGGCATCCACATGCTCAATCATCATTGGGCATTCTTCCACACAGGCGCGACAGGTTGTGCAGGACCAGAGGGTATCTGCTTTGACCAGGCCTTCAGTGATGATCTTTTCTGGGCTTCCTTGTGCCTGACCAACCTCAACACCAGGGTAGGGAGAGCCGGCATATTTGGCATCCGTACCGCCTGCCAGACCCACCACCATATCCTGAATCAGTTTCTTGGGGTTCAGGGGCTGACCTGCCGCGAAAGCCGGGCAGACGGCCTCACAACGTCCACACTGTACACAGGCGTCGAATCCAAGCAATTGGTTCCATTTGAAGTCTTTGGGTTTGGCGACACCGAGGGAGTCAGCGGCCAGATTGACCGGTTTCAACCCTGTGGAGCGGCCGCCGTCAAAACGTTCGGGGCGACGGTGAAAAGCCAGGTGAAGGGCGCCGGCGAAGGCGTGCTTCATGGGGCCTCCCCAGGTCATACCGAATACCATTTCGCCAAGACCGTAGATAATACCGGCCGTCAGCAGTACCGCCAGGACCCAGCCACCGAAGTTTTCAGGCAGAATGCCTGCCGCGGGCAGGGTGACAATAAAAAATGTCACGGCAAATACCAGAAGGCTCTTTGGCAGGCGCATCCACGGACCTTTGGAGAGTCTCTGTGGCGGTTGCGTGCGACGTTTGAAGACAAACAGTGCCCCGGTAAACATTAATGTTGTTGCGCCAAGCAGCGCCCAGGACAGCACCTGATTGTCCAGTCCGAACAGATGGACCAGGATAATCAGCGCCAGTGACAGAACAAACCCACCCGCCGTGGCGACGTGGGTATTGGACATGTATTTGTCCCGGGCAACTACATGGTGCAGGTCCACCAGATAGCGCCGGGGCATGGCCATCAGGCCGGTGATGATATTTACGGGCTCAGCCTGGCCGGCTCGCCAGAGGCTGACCCGTCTGATGGCTCCGATGGCCATCAGGCCCAGCGCGATCGCCAGGAGTAGTGGGAGTAACCAGTCAAGGATCATGTCTCTTTCTTCCGCTAGGTTTTTGCTGTATGCATATCGCTCGGATTAAAGATCCTTACACAGACGCATGGCATCATAGATCGCAGCGTGAGTATTGCGTTGAGATACGCAGTCTCCCAGGCGCCACAAAATCATGCCGTTGCCTGCTTCAGCCAGTACCGGCTGCGCTTTGCAGTCGAACAGAGCCTCCACATCGATCTGTCCCTTGTTAACGGATTCCGCTTTCAGTTCATAGTAGAGCGCTTCGTTCGGACGCGTGCCGTTTTCCACGACGATCTGGTCCACGACGCGCTCTTCTTTCTGGCCGGTGTATTCGTTTTCCAGCACCGCTACCACTTTGTCTCCCTCCCGGTAGACTTTCTCCAGCATGAAATCAGAGGTCATGATGACTTCTTTCTCATACAGGCTGCGGTAATAGGTAGGGAAGGTGGTTCCACCGATACCGACACCTGGTTTGATGTCATCGGTGACCAGTTCTACCAGCGAGCCTTTGGATGCCAGATAGTCAGCCGCGGACATTCCGGAGAACTCACAAATGGTGTCATAGACCAGCACGTTTTTACCTGGCTCCACAGTGCCGTTCAGAATATCCCAGGAGGATACGACCAGGCCTTCATCAGCTCCCCATTCGGGATTCTGCTCGATAAATGGCACGCCACCAGTGGCCAAAATGCAGACGTCCGGGCGGATATCCCGAATCATGTCGGCATTTGCCGCTGTGCCCAGACGAAGTTCAACGCCCAAACGCGCAAGCTCAAGGGCAAACCAGCGGGTAATACCGGCAATCTGATCACGTTGAGGAGCTTTGGAGGCAATGGTGATCTGGCCGCCGAGTTCATCAGCTTTTTCTACCAGAATGACTTCATGTCCCCGTTCGGCTGCGACACGGGCTGCTTCCATGCCACCGGGGCCTCCACCGATAACAAGTACCTTGCGCTTGGGTCCTTCGGTTTTCTCGATGATGTGAGGAATGCCCATGTACTCACGTGAAGTCGCGGCATTCTGGATGCAAAGTACATCAAGACCCTGATACTGACGGTCAATACAGTAGTTCGCACCGACGCATTGGCGAATCTGGTCCACCTGATTCATTTTGATCTTGGCAATAATGTGCGGATCAGCAATGTGGGCCCGAGTCATACCGACAAAGTCCACGTAACCGGCTTCCAGAATACGCTGGGCCTGATTTGGGTCTTTGATGTTCTGGGCATGGATTACCGGGACATCTACCACCTCTTTGATTCCGGCAGCCAGGTGCAGGAAGGGCTCGGGTGGGTAGGTCATGTTCGGGATAACATTGGCGAGGGTGTTGTGAGTGTCACAACCGGAACCGACCACGCCGAAGAAATCGATCATGCCGGTGTCGTTGTAGTATTTGGCAATCTGCTTCATGTCATCATGTGACAGACCGTCTGGATGGAATTCGTCACCACAGATACGCAGACCGACGACAAAGTCCGGGCCAACCTCTTCGCGCACGGCTTTCAGCACTTCAATGCCGAAACGCATACGGTTTTTGAAAGTGCCGCCCCATTGGTCGGTACGCTTGTTCACACGGGGAGACCAGAATTGGTCGATCATGTGCTGGTGAACCGCTGATAGTTCAACACCGTCCAGTCCGCCGGCCTTGGCGCGTCCCGCCGCTTTGGCGAAATCACCGATGACGCGCCAGATTTCTTCCTCTTCGATGGTTTTACAGGTGGCACGATGCACCGGCTCACGGATTCCGGAAGGAGACATCAGGTTAGGCCAGTTTTCACCGTCCCAGCGGGAACGACGTCCCATGTGGGTGATCTGGATCATGATCTTTCCGCCATGCTTATGCACGGCATCCGCAAGATTCTGGAAGTGGGGGATGATTCTGTCAGTAGACAGATTGACGGATTTCCACCAGCTTTGGGGGCTGTCGATGGCTACGACACTCGAACCGCCACAGATACACAGACCACAGCCGCCTTTGGCTTTTTCTTCATAGTATTTGACATATCTATCTGTGGTCATGCCGCCGTCAGTGGCATAAACCTCTGCGTGGGCTGTACTGACCACCCGGTTACGGATCGTCAGCTTGTTGATGTTCAGTGGGCGGAAGAGTGCTTCAAATTGGGACATGTGTTACCCCATCCATTCTTATCTTGCGTTTACCTATGGTGTGACATCACACCATTCGAAAGCCTTTTAAGGGAAAGACCAAACCGTCAGTTCCGACTTGTTCCTCAGTCAGCCTTTGGTGTTACTTCGAACACTCCATAGTCCACCCCGTCCTCGGCGGCACATTGAATCTGTTCTGCGACAGTTTTGACGCTGTACCCAAGGGATTCAGCAATCTGGTCCATCGCGCCGGCAAACCAGCCGGTAAACATATAATCGACTTTGCGGTTCACTTTTCCGTATTGATAAACGAAGGCTGAATGATCCAGGCGAACCCTGGCATATCCTTCTTTGATATTCAGGTTTTCAATGCTGAATATGCCCCAGCCCCGTTGGGAAAGCCGCTTCATATAGTGTTCAAATACCGCATCGCCGCTCAGGCCATGAGCTTCTGCTTCCTTCTCGCACCAGTACCAGGCGGACTTATAGCCGGCCTTGTACAGAATGTCCGCATAGCGTTCAGGTCCCAGTTCCTCTTCGATGGCCATATGATTATTGACGAAGAAGTGTCTTGGTACGTAAAGCATCGGCAGTGCATCGGTCATCCAGACGCCGGTTTCATCGTCTACCATGATCGGCATTTCAGGAGCGTGGCTTCCCATCGTTATATTCACCTTTTCTACTTATTTGAAATTCGTTTTTGGTACCGGCAAGGGGTTACTCACCCCAAACGTCTGCCAATACTCTTACCCAGTTTTCGCCCATGATCTTGCGCACGGCTGTTTCCGAGAAGCCGCGGCGCAGTAACGCCTCTGTCAGATTAGGGAATTCGCCGACGGTACGGATACCTTCAGGATTCACGATCTTTCCGAAGTTGGTCAGGCGGCGGGCATAACCTTTGTCGTGCGTGAGCCATTCAAAGAATTGCTTGTCATGCCCCTGGGTGAAATCAGTCCCAATGCCGACCTGATCTTCACCGGCAATGTTGACGATGTATTCAATGGCTTCCACATAGTCTTCAATGGAAGAGTTGATGCCGTTTTTCAGGAAAGGCGCGAACATGGTCACGCCGATAAAACCACCGTGGTCTGCGATAAACTTGAGCTCTTCGTCAGACTTGTTGCGGGGATGGTCTTTCAGTCCGGAGGGCAGACAGTGGGAGTAGCAGACAGGTTTTTTGGACTCCAGAATAACTTCTTCGGAAGTCTTGCTGCCGACATGGGAGAGATCGCACATGACGCCGACACGGTTCATTTCAGCCACGATCTCGCGTCCGAAATCTGATAATCCACCGTCGCGCTCATAGCAGCCGGTACCGATCAGGTTTTGGGTGTTGTAGCACATTTGCACCACACCGACGCCGAGATCCTTGAAAACCTGAACGTAACCGATCTGATCCTCATAGGCGTGGGCATTCTGGAAGCCCATCATAATGCCGGTCTTGCCTTCAGCTTTTGCCTTGCGAATGTCGTCGGTAGTGTGAACCTTCATTACCAGATCGCTGTTTTCCTCGATCAGGTGGTTCATTTCCACAATGTTGTTGACGGTATTCTGGAAGCCTTCCCAGACGGAGACTGTGCAGTTCGCAGCCGTCAATCCGCCTTTTTTCATATCTTCAAACAGCTCCCGGTTCCATTTGGCGATAATCAAACCATCGATGATGATGGAATCCTTGTGCAACTCGGCTGCGTTCATCTGCTCACCCTTTACCTGTTATCCGCGTTCATTCAGAAAAATGAAGGCTTTTGGCATTCATTGATGAAGTGAGTATATCGGGCATGTTTTTGCCTAAATTCACTGGAAACGACAGCACCGATACCAAAATCGGCAAGTTTGGGAAATAAAAAAATACTTTGGCGGAGATAGGGGTAAAAATGCTGCCAGACGTTGTGGTTCAGGGGTTTTGGAGAGGGTGAGGATGATCCGTCATTTGGGGTGACGGTGAATGGATATAAGCTGGAAAGACGTCAAAAAAAGAAAAGAGCGGGTTGTTTAACCCGCACTCATGTTTTGTAGATGTGGTTCCGTCAAGGTCCGATCAGGTCGGGTCGGTCAGAATGGCGACATCTGCAGTGATAACCGTATTTTCCGGAGGAGTAAACCGCATGGGGGCGGCCATAAAGTTCACCGCTCCATAGCTGGGTTCAGCCTTGGCTGCGCGCAGAGCTTGAGACGATCTTGATGGGTGCGCTGGGTTAACGTCATAGCCGGCCATATTAGCTGCGGCGGTATCCACCTGTTTCAATGCCCAGACTGCTGCCCGTTCTTCTTTCGGAGAAATTCCGATGTATTTGCGGTAACAACGGCTGAAGTGAGGCGGGGAGACAAAGCCACACATGGCTGAAATCTCGATGATGGACCTCGTGGTCTGCTTCAGCAACTGGCGAGCGCGATCAAGTCTTAGTTTCAGGTAGTAGCGTGAGGGAGTGCAGCCAAGATGCTTCAGGAACAATCTTTCCAGTTGACGCCTGGATACGCCGACAAAGGTCGCCAGCTCTTCCAGTTCAATCGGCTCTTCGATGTTGTTTTCCATCAGCTCGGTGATTTCAGCGAGTTTTGGCTGGGCTGGCGTCAGCAGTCGGCGCAGAGGGACTCTTTGCTGTTCGCTGTCTGACCGTACGCGGTCACAGACAAACATGTCGCAGATAGCGCCGGTCAGTGCTTTGCCGTGTTGGCGGGTGACCATGCTCAGCATCATGTCCAGTGGCGCTCCACCGCCGGTGCAGGTCATACGGTCACGATCCAGGGTGTACAGGCGATTGGTGCAGTTAACCTTGGGGAACTGTTCCTGCAGAGCAGCCAGGCATTCCCAATGGGCGCTGCAGGAATAGCCGTTTAACAGACCGGCGCTGGCAAGCACATAGGCGCCAGTGCAGACAGCACCCAGCATGACATGCTTGCGTGCCTGTGACTGTAGCCAGGTCACTTCTTTCTGGTTGAAACTGCGGGTGATATCGACGCCGCCGACCACGATCACCACGTCAAAGTTGTCTTTGGTGGTGATGGAGGCATCGGCTCCGATGGAAATGCCGTCGCTCGCACCCACAGGGTTGCCATCGGCAGACAGCAACTGCCAGGTGTATAGTTCGTTTCCGGAGAGCTGATTGGCCATTCTGAGCGGTTCGATAGACGATGCCAGAGCAATCAGAGTAAAGTTGTCGATCAGGAGAAATCCAACACGAAAGGGCTTGGGGCCGTCTTGTCTGGACTGAGAAGAAAAGTCATTCATGGATACAAACTCCTCCGCCTTATCGCTAAGGCTGCATAACAGGCTTAATAATTTAAGCTACGCTGTTCGCCAATGGAGGGGGCTTTGCATAATCAGACTGATAAACAGCCAGATACAGCATCGGGACCCCAGTTTATTTTTGTTTTCTCTCGGTATCCTTCATATAGAGAATCACAAATATGCTGCCTGCTGCCTTTTCTCACCTGATTTGTGTCTGCCGAAAAGCGACACAAAAGAGGTCCCTGAAAGGCCCATGCGACATACTCTCTATCGATGAATCGTCATGAGGTGATGCGATATTACAACTGGCCTTGTTTGTCTATTTGCCTAAAAGCGACATCATTTACCTCAAACCCGGTCCGATAGCGACCATAATATCCACTTAGCGACATACGTAAAACCCAAAATTCCCCTTCAGCCGATAATTTTACATTTTGATACGTATATTTACCTAAATCACTGGCAGCTATAGAAAAAATAAGGAGTGAAGGGCTTCTGTCATCGACGTTCAACTTACTCTTCAAGCATATATCTGATTAATAAATAGACAGTTATTGCCTAAAAACGGCGTGTCGCCGACAGGTTCAGAAATACAATGAACATGTCGCTATCGAGCATGTTGGGTTTTATAGCTCTCGATAGAGTAGAAGGACGTTTAGTCGGGTGAATTGTTGCACCTCTCATAGACGGCAAACCCACAGAGAAAATAAAAAGGAAAAGGTATGAGCAGCCATCATTCAAACCGCGGGGTGGTCTATCAGGGCCCCGGCCAAGTCGCTGTAGAATCCATTGATTTTCCAAAACTGGCGCTGGGTAATCGCAAGTGCGATCACGGCGTTATTCTGAAAGTTATCAGCACCAATATTTGTGGTTCCGACCAGCATATGGTTCGTGGCCGTACAACCGCACCCCAAGGTCTGGTGTTGGGGCATGAAATTACCGGTCAGATTATTGAATGTGGCCGTGATGTGGAATTCCTGAAACCCGGTGATATTGTCTCCGTTCCATTCAACATTGCCTGTGGTCGCTGCCGCAACTGTAAAGAAGGCAGAACCGGTATCTGTCTGAATGTAAATCCAGCTCGCCCCGGCGCTGCGTATGGTTATGTAGACATGGGTGGATGGGTCGGTGGTCAGGCCGAGTACGTCATGGTTCCTTATGCTGATTTCAACCTGTTGAAATTCCCGGACGCAGAACAGGCACTTGAGAAAATTGGTGATCTGACTCTATTGTCCGATATTTTCCCCACGGGCTTCCACGGCTGTGTGACAGCAGGGGTCGGACCGGGTTCAACCGTCTATATCGCCGGTGCCGGCCCGGTAGGACTTGCCGCCGCAGCTTCTGCGCATCTATTGGGAGCCGCCTGCGTGATCGTTGGCGACATGATTCCTGAGCGTCTTGAGCAGGCCAGAAGCTTTGGCTGTGAAACCCTGGATCTGAGAGAGGAAGGTGAGCTGTCCGAGAGAATCGAGCAGATTCTGGGTGAACCGGAAGTGGATTGTTTCGTGGACTGTGTCGGCTTCGAAGCTCGTTGTCACGGTTGTCACCACGATGTTGAACAGCCTGCTGTGGTGCTGAACTCTGCCATGCAACTGACTCGCGCCGGCGGTCAGATCGGTATCCCAGGGTTGTACGTCACCGAAGATCCGGGTGCCACTGATGATGCGGCCAAGCACGGTTCACTCAGCATGCGGTTTGGACTGGGTTGGGCGAAATCCCATTCTTTCCACACAGGTCAGTGCCCGGTCATGAAATACCACCGGCAACTGATGCAGGCGATACTGTTTGATAAGGTCCAGATCGCCAAAGCGGTGAATGTCCAGATGATTACTTTGGATCAGGCGCCTGCCGGTTACGCGGACTTTGATGGAGGAGCGGCGAAGAAATTCGTCATAGACCCACATGGAATGGTGGCTGCGTAAACTGTCAGTCATTGAAACCGTCGATGGTTTCGAAACTGCAGGGAGGTATCACTGTTCGGGTAGCGAGAAGCTGGCCGGGAGTGGTACCTCTCTGGTATTACGAACGTACTTAGAAGTCTTCCCTGGAACCAAGCCATGACCAAGCTTTCCTCCTCATCTGCAGACCGGGAACCGGAATTTCGTCAGGCAGACACCTCAGATACCGACGAGATTATTGCCGGTATTCTGGTCAAGCTGAAGAACAAACCCGGTGCTCTACTGCCGATCCTGCACGCAATTCAGAATCAACTGGGATACATCCCAAGCGATTCCATTACCCAGATTGCCGAAGCTCTGGGACAGACCCGGGCAGAAATCCATGGCGTCATCACGTTTTACCACGAATTCCGCACCCAGCCAGGTGGTGCACATCATGTCCAGATATGCAGGGCAGAGGCTTGTCAGGCGAGAGGCAGTCGCGAGCTGGAAGAGCATGCCAAGGCCACTTTAGGCCTGTATTATCACCAGACTTCAAGAGACCAGGAAATTACACTGGAACCGGTTTATTGCCTGGGGAACTGTGCCTGTGGGCCAAGTGTCCGGGTGGATAACCGTATTATTGGTAGAGTAACGCCAGCACGCTTTGACCGGATTGTCGACGAACTGACGACTGCCGCGGTGAATGTATCAGGTCTTGAGAAAGTAGGGTGAAAAGCGTGACGAAGATTTTTATACCAAGAGATACCACGGCACTTTCTCTGGGCGCTGAAGATATTGTTTTTGCCATGAAAGAGGCAATACAGGAAAGAGGTCTGGACGCTGAGATTGTTAGAAATGGCTCGCGTGGTATGTTCTGGCTGGAACCGCTGGTCGAAGTGGACACGCCGGAGGGGCGCGTTGCCTATGGTCCTGTGCAGCAGGAAGATGTCGTCTCATTGCTTGATAACGGGCTACTGGAAGGCGCTTCCGGCCATCCGCTGTATTTGGGCAAGACGGAGGAAATTCCCTATCTGAAGAAACAGCAGCGTCTGACCTTCGCTAGAGCGGGTATTACAGATCCTGTTTCGATAGAAGAATATATGGCGCTGGATGGTTATGCCGGTTTGAAAAAAGCACTGGAAATCACCTCCCAGGAAATTGTTGATGAAATTAAAGCCTCGGGACTTCGTGGTCGCGGCGGAGCCGCGTTCCCTGCCGGTATAAAATGGCAGACCGTGCTGGACGCCAGTGCAGATAACCCCGGTAATCGATACAGCGGAGAAAAGTACATAGTCTGCAACGCCGACGAGGGAGATTCAGGCACTTTTGCTGACCGCCTGGTCATGGAAGCGGACCCCTATGTCCTAATTGAAGGAATGACCATCGCAGGTATCGCGGTCGGTGCGGAGAACGGCTTTATCTATTTGCGTTCTGAATATCCTGTAGCCCACCAAATCCTGGACGAAGCTATCACTCGCGCCATGAATGCGGGACTTCTGGGGAATGATATTCTGGGGTCCGGCAAGAACTTTCATCTGGAAGTCAGACTCGGTGCCGGTGCCTACATCTGTGGTGAGGAAACCTCATTGCTGGACAGCCTGGAGGGCAAGCGGGGGATGGTCAGGGCCAAGCCTCCATTACCGGCCATCAAAGGTTTGTTCGGACAACCGACGATTGTGAATAACGTTCTTACCCTGGCCGCAGTGCCTTATATCCTTGATAAAGGTGCCCAGGCCTATGCGGATTTCGGCATGGGCAGGTCTCGGGGAACTCTCGCATTTCAGCTTGCCGGCAATATTAACTGTGGAGGCATGGTAGAGCTGGCCTTCGGTACCTCTCTTAAGGAATTACTCGATGATTTCGGTCAGGGGACAGCTTCTGGTCGACCGATGCGGGCGATACAAGTGGGGGGGCCACTGGGCGCTTATATGCCTGAGGAGCAATGGGATACTCCGCTTGATTATGAGGCTTTCGCAGCCGTAGGTGCTGTATTGGGACACGGCGGCATCGTTGTCTTTGATGATCAGGTGGACATGGCCGAACAGGCCCGTTTTGCCATGGAATTCTGTGTAGAAGAGTCCTGCGGCAAATGCACTCCCTGCAGAATCGGCTCAACGCGGGGTGTGGAAGTGATAGACCGGATTGTGGCAGATGAAAACCGTGACGCCAATCTTCGCCTACTCGATGAACTTTGCGATACCATGGAGTTCGGGTCTCTTTGTGCAATGGGTGGCATGACACCCAATCCGGTACGCAGTGCGGTGAAGTACTTTGCCGATGACTTTGATAAGCCGTCCGGGCGGAGTTGAGGAGACGAAAAATGATTGAATATTACCAACCTCAGGCCGGTCAGAATCTCGCGTTTGCAGATATTGATCTCGGTACACCCGCTGTAAACAGTGATACTACTGTGACTATGTCGGTTGACGGCGTTGAGGTTACTGTACCTGCAGGGACCTCTGTTTTACGAGCTGCGGCTTTAGCCGGAATCCAAATCCCCAAACTCTGTGCCAGTGATAACCTGGAATCCTTTGGTTCCTGTCGTTTGTGTGCGGTTCAAATTGAAGGCCGTCGCGGAATGCCCGCCTCATGTACGACGCCCGCAGAAGAGGGCATGAAGGTCACCACCCAGAACGATAAGTTGGCGACCTTACGCCGAAACATCATGGAACTGTACATCTCCGACCATCCCCTCGACTGCTTAACCTGTCCGGCCAACGGTAACTGTGAGCTACAGGATATGGCCGGTGTCGTTGGCCTGCGCGAGGTGAGATACGGGTTCAGTGGTGATAACCATCTGGACGCGGAAAAAGACCACAGTAACCCTTATTTCAGTTTTGATCCCAGTAAATGCATTGTCTGCTCCCGCTGCGTCAGAGCCTGCGAAGAGGTGCAGGGGACCTTTGCATTAACTATTCAGGGACGTGGATTCGAGTCCAAGGTAGCTGCAGGTCAGAATGAAGACTTTCTGGCGTCCGATTGTGTTTCCTGCGGTGCCTGCGTGCAGACTTGTCCAACCTCCACCTTGATGGAGAAGAGCATTATTGATCAGGGCCAGCCTGATCACAGTGTGGTTACCACCTGTGCCTATTGTGGTGTGGGCTGTTCTTTCAAGGCAGAAATGAAAGGTAATCAACTGGTGCGCATGACGCCATATAAGGGCGGTGCTGCCAATCATGGTCATTCCTGCGTGAAAGGGCGATTCGCCTTTGGTTATGCAACCCATCAGGATCGTCTGACGACGCCTATGATCCGTGACAGTATCGACCAGCCTTGGAAGCCAGTGAGTTGGGAGGATGCGATACAGTTTGCTGCCGACCGAATCAAAGGCATTCAGGCCAAATACGGCAGAGAAAGTGTCGGTGGTATCACATCCTCGCGCTGCACTAACGAGGAAACCTATCTGGTGCAGAAACTGGTGAGGGCCGCGTTTGGCAACAACAACACGGATACTTGCGCACGGGTCTGCCATTCGCCCACGGGTTACGGTTTAAAAACTACTCTGGGCGAGTCTGCGGGGACTCAAACATTTGATTCAGTGATGGAATCCGATGTGATCATGGTCATCGGGGCTAACCCCACCGATGCGCATCCGGTATTCGGTTCTCTTCTGAGAAAGCGCCTACGCCAGGGGGCCAAGCTGATCGTGGCGGATCCTCGTCATATTGATTTGTTGAAGACGCCTCATCTGGGTGAAGCGATTCATCTACCGCTCAGACCCGGTACCAACGTGGCCCTGGTGAACGCCATGGGGCACGTGATTGTGACCGAAAATCTGGAGAATCAAGCGTTTATCCAGAATCGTTGTGATACGGCGCTTTACAGCAAATGGCGAGAGTTTATCGCTCAGGAGAGAAATTCCCCCGAAGCGAGTGAGTCCATTACCGGAGTACCGGCAGCGCAGGTGAGAAAAGCGGCGCGTGTTTACGCACAAAAAGGTAATTCGGCCATTTATTACGGGTTGGGCGTCACAGAGCATAGTCAGGGAAGTACCATGGTCATGGGGATTGCCAATCTGGCCATGGCGACAGGCAATATTGGCCGCGATGGCGTGGGCGTCAATCCGCTGCGCGGGCAGAATAATGTTCAGGGCTCTTGCGATATGGGGTCATTTCCTCATGAGCTTCCAGGTTATCAGCACGTTGGTGTTGATGAACTGCGGAAGAACTTCGAACAGGCCTGGGGCGTGGACATTGACAATGAACCGGGGCTGCGTATTCCGAACATGTTCGACGCCGCCATTGAAGGAACCTTTAAGGGGCTCTATGTGCAGGGTGAGGATATTGCCCAATCAGATCCCAATACCCAGCATGTCCAGAAAGCGCTGAGCTCCCTCGAATGTTTGATCGTGCAAGACCTGTTTCTGAACGAAACGGCCAAGTATGCCCATGTGCTTTTGCCAGGTTCATCATTCCTGGAGAAAGACGGGACATTTACTAACGCAGAGAGAAGGATCAGCCGGGTGCGGAGGGTTATGCCGCCGGTCGCCGGTAAGCAGGACTGGGAAGTGACACAGGATCTGTCTAACGCACTGGGATACCCAATGAATTACGGCCACCCATCGGAAATTATGGATGAAATATCCCGACTCACGCCAACCTTTACTGGCGTGAACTATCAGCGCCTGGAGCAACTCGGAAGTATTCAGTGGCCTTGTAATGACGATCATCCTGTGGGCACACCGATAATGCACGTGGAAGATTTTCCGATAGGAAAAGGTCGTTTTGTTCTGACTGAATATGTTCCGACCGAGGAACGATCAACCCGAAGGTTCCCTCTATTGCTCACGACAGGGCGTATTCTGAGTCAGTATAATGTTGGCGCCCAGACGCGACGGACTGATAATCAGATTTGGCATGACGAAGATGTTCTGGAGCTGCATCCACATGATGCGGAGGAACGCGGTATCAGGCATGGTGATTGGGTGGGTATTACCAGTCGGGCCGGAGACACGGTGATGCGGGCAGTCGTCAGTTCGCGCATGCAACCGGGGGTTGTATATACCACATTCCACCATCCGGGTAGTGGCGCCAATGTCATCACTACGGATAATTCGGACTGGGCAACTAACTGTCCTGAGTATAAAGTCACGGCCGTGCAAGTGGAGAGAGTCACACAGCCATCAAACTGGCAGCAGCGACATCAGGAATTCGATCAACAACAGCGTCATTTCCTGAACAGCACCACCGCGGAAACCGGGGGGTGAATGCCCACTAGAAGTGTCGGCGGCCTATATATAGTGTTGATGTGATGGTCACCAGGTAAACTTTAGTAATGAGAGTCAGTGGGAAAGTTAAAGGAGAGCGGGCTTGCCCGCTCAACGGATTCAAGCTCATGTATTGAGGCCAGCTTTCAATAGCGGCGATAGTAGGTCTTTGGTCTGCTACACCGACTGCAGGGAGGAATAAACCAGACAAGTCCAGTAGAAGAGTAACTGAATGAGCATAGAGACAATGCCAAGGAGTCAAGCGGATAAATCTCGGGTAAACCGGCAGGACGCAGGTTTCTCGCAGACAAGGGTCAGCGTTGTCTCGAATTCAGAAAACGGATGGGAAACCGAGGATCTGACTGACTTTGTTGTGGAAGAGAGACCTGTTGCGTTGGTATATAACGGTGTGTCCCATGCGGTCATGATGGCAACACCCCAGGACCTTGAAGATTTTGCCCTTGGTTTCAGTCTTTCCGAAGGGATTATTCACCACCCAGAGGAAATGTTCAGCTGCGATATTATTGAAAACAACGATACCAGGGACGCTCGCTCAATCGGGCTTGATTTGCAGCTTCATATCCACGGTGAACGAATGCATTCGTTAAAATCCAGACACCGAGCCATGGCCGGCCCGACTGGTTGTGGGCTGTGCGGCAAGCGATCTCTGGAGGAAACCCTGAAGACTGTTCCGGCAGTGACGCGACAACAGAAGCCTTCCCCACAGACGATTCAAAACGCCATTCAATGTATCACTTCAGGCCAGCGAATCCAGCTCATGACCGGTGCCTGCCATGCGGCCGCCTGGATGAGTTTTGATGCCCAGCCGGTGGCTATTCGAGAAGATGTCGGAAGGCATAATGCATTGGATAAGTTAATAGGCGCCCTGGCAATACGAAAAATCAAGCCGGAATCAGGGTTTCTGGTGGTGACCAGCAGAGCCAGCTATGAAATGGTCTATAAAGCTGCCACTGTCGGTATCACAACTTTAGTGGCGGTATCCGGTGCGACAGGACTGGCTGTTGAAACTGCCAGGAATACAGGAATGAATTTAATCGGCTTTGCCCGGCAGGGGCGTCAGGTCGTTTATTAGCGATTGTTTCCGGGTTGAAAGCTATTCATTGAGGAAGATGTATGATCTACGATAAAAACCAGCAGTTAGTTAAAATGATCAACCAGATCGCTGTGAATAATGCCTACGACGATGATTTGGAGCGTGCTGCAGACGCTGTGGCAAGCCATGTCAGGAAATTCTGGGCCAAATCCATGAAACAGGATATTCGATCATTTGCGGAGGCTGGAGGCGAGGGATTGAACGATATTGCGAAAGCGGCTGTTAACAGAATTTAAAATCCATCAAAATGTTATAAGTTGTCGCCATCCGACAGTAAGCCCCAAAAACCTTTTAATCCGCCCATTTGAGCTGGAGAAAGTGCTCAGCCTCTCCAGCCTGTCAGTATTTTGTCACACTTATTACCTTCTTTTACGCTTTCTAAAAACGGATTTTCTACTATATTCGTAGTCATACAATAAGTTGTCTAAAAAATGGTCTGATTCCTGTTGTGTGAGTTAATTGTGACCAGTAACTCAGGAGAGTATTACTGTGCCGCGGGTGTTAATCGTAGATGATCACGAAGTAACTCTTTCAATCATGTCCGCAGCCTTAAAAGGGCTTGGAATTGAGGAGCCAGTAAAAGCGACGAATGGCCTAAGGGCGATAGAAGAAATCCATAGTGCCTCAGAAGGCTTTGATATCATCTTTTGTGACCTCAACATGCCTGAAGAAGACGGACTATCCTTTCTCCGAATGCTTGCTGATATTCAAAGCGGCGTCGCTGTGGTCATCATGAGTGCAGAGGAAAAGGAAGTTCTGGACTCTTCAGAAACGATTGCTTCTCGCTATGGACTTAATATTGTCGGTGTTGTTGAAAAGCCTGTTACTGCCGCACAGTTAAAAGAGTTCATTGAACAGACAAAGAGGGAAAAATACCAAAGCGCCGACAAGGACACTGTCTCAATGACTGCTACAGAGTTGGCTGAAGCGATTTCAGGGAATCTGCTGTGCGTATATTTTCAGCCGCAAATCGACCTGAGGAATCGACAAATCTGTGGTCTGGAGGCTTTGGCGCGGATCAATCATCCCGTAGAAGGGATTCTTGCCCCTGACAGTTTTATCAAAGTCGCAGAAGAAACTGAACAGATCCATCGGCTGACAGATATCGTTATCGATGAATCGCTCAAGTGGTTAAAACTCTGGCGTTCGGAAGGACACGACATCACGATTTCAATTAATCTCTCGTCCCGGGTGCTGGGAGATTCAGGCTTTGCAGAAAGGCTTTCACGCTTTGCAGCAGAATATGATATCCCGCCTCAATGTATTACTTGTGAACTCACAGAAACCATGTTGACAGGTGATGTGACAACATTGCTGACCAATATGACGCGCCTGCGAATGATGAAGTTCAAATTATCGATCGATGATTTTGGTACTGGCTATGCCTCACTGGAGCAGTTACACGGCCTGCCATTCCATGAACTCAAGATCGATAAGTGCTTTGTGAAAGACTTTGGAACCAGGGAGAAATCAAGGTCGATTTTGGTCCACAGTTTACGACTGGCGAAGGACATGAAACTCACCACAGTAGCCGAGGGGGTGGAAACAGAAGCCACTCTTAAGGCACTCAAGCTGCTGGGGTGCCAGGTAGCGCAGGGTTATTTCATTTCACGCCCGTTAGCACCTGAAGAAATCACCCCCTTGCTAGCCAGCGGTTTATCTGGCCGGACGTCATAGTAATGACAATTCAACATAAGCAAATCACTCTCTTTGGCCTCTTTGGGACTCTATTGTTTGCACTTTTATATGGCCTCTCCCATAAAGTATCGGAGCTGGTCGAAGGCAGGGTGATGCTTGATATTGAGAACAGGTCGGGGTTGATCATGTCATCTGTCGACCGCAACCTATTCGTGCGTTATCAAGACCCTCAAGCATTTGTCCTCAGTCTTGGGGAGCTTTCCGGGAAAAGTATTATCCCCCCTGGCCAGTCAGCAGAAAAACTGGAGAAAGTCCTGAATCGTTTTGTCCAGCAATATCATGTCTACAAACATATTTTGATTCTGGACGTAGAAGGTCGGCTGATTGCTACCAGTACTCAGGATAGTAAGGGGCAGAGAATGAGGCGGCCGGACATTTTAGCGGAAGATGTTCAATCAACGCGATGGTTTCAGGAGGTGCTGGAAGAGCGCTATTTTCAGTTAAAAGAGGGGGTCGCCGGGACAGTGGTCTATGGCCCTTCGAGGTATTCGGTTCCCTATCAGAAGGCATCGGGGGCTGAGTTTGAAATGGTGTTCGCCGCGCCGATCAAAAACACTTCGGGGGAGATTATTGGCGTGTGGGCCAATATCCTCGATTTTTCAGTCATTGAAGATATCTTTGCCGAAAACTATCGGGCGCTTAGCGAAGAAGGATTTGTCAGTGCCGAACTGATGTTGTTGGATGACAAAGGGAGGATGATTGTTGATTATGATCCTGTTCATCGTTCCGTTGCCCGCTATGTGCGTGACTTTGAAATCCTCGGAAAAAGGAATCTGGTTCAGCAGGGAGTAGAGAGTGCCCGGATGGCTGTCGCAGGATTAAGTGGCGCGGGGATCTCAACACACTATGCCAAAGACTACCAGCAGGTGGCCGGTTACACTCACAGTCAGGGAGTTTATGATTTTCCCGGGATGAATTGGTCTACCATTGTCGGTATCCCTCTAGAGGAGGCTTACAAGGAATCGAAGCAGCTTTTTGACTTGGTTTTTTATATCAGTACCTTTCTTATTCTGGCTCTTCTGTCGCTGGGGATGTTGTTGGCTTTCAAGACCAGCTATCCGTTACGCAAACTGACCAACATTGTCAGAAAAATGTCGACAGGTGACTTAAGTAATCCGGTTCCGGAGGTAAAGACTCAGGATGAAGTCGGTGAAATCTCCAGAGCAATAGAGGTTTTTAGGGAGCGCTTGATTGAGGGTATTTCTCTGCAGGAAAAAACTGAAGTACAACAGCGCGAGTTGGAAATCAGTCGTCGAGCCATTGAGGTGACCGCTACGGGAATTGTGGTTTGTGACGCGCGAGCAGAGGATACTCCGATCGTCTTTATCAACAGGGCGTTTGAAAAACTCACCGGTTACTGTGAAAAAGAAGTCATTGGAAGAAACTGTCGTTTTCTGCAGGGAAAAGAGTCAGATCAGGCACAACTGAGGGTTTTGCGTGAGGCTATTCATAAAGGGGCATCCTGTAATGTTGTGATTCGAAATTATCGCAAAGATGGTACACCGTTTTGGAACAATCTAAGAATTGATCCTGTTTACAATGATGCAGGAGAACTGACTCATTTTATTGGCGCACAGACAGACGTTTCGGAAATAAAGCAACTGCAAAGTGAAGCACGACGGGAAATGGAGAGAAGAGTCGCTGAACGCACAAGAGCTTTACAGGCGACAGAAAGCCGGATGAGGGCCATATTTGATACCGCGATTGACGGCACTGTCGTGACAGATGACGACGGCATCATTCTCGATGTAAACCGATCCATTGAGCTGTTGTTCGGATGCATCAGGGAAGAGCTTATCGGGAATAATCTATCGATTCTGCTGACCGAACCTTATCGCTCGGAGCAGGCTTCTTTCCTTGAGAGCTTTAAATCCAAAGGTAATAGAAAAATCGTCGGCGAATCTATTTCCGTAATGGGATGTCATAAATCCGGACGTGTCATTCCCCTGGAGCTCTCTATTGGCGAAACCTGGGTAGAGGGAAATCGCCTGTTTGTGGCAATAATGCGGGATGTTACCCAGGCCCTCACATCGCAGGAAAACCAGGAGAGGTTGAGTGAGGAACTGCGGGAAAGTGAACAACGATACCGGGCGGCTTTTGATCTTGCGCCTGTCGGTATCGCCAGGGTGAGTATCGACGGTCACTGGCTGGAAATAAACAACAAGCTTTGTGACATGTTGGGGTATGACAAAGAGGATTTGCTGAACAGCAGCTTTGAATCGATTGTGCATCCAGATGATCTGCCGTCGGACAAAGAGCAGCTTAAGAAAGTACTGGACGGAGAGATACAGTCATACACCATCGATAACCGGTATTTTAGAAAACCCGGCGAAGCGATCTGGATAAATTTATCTGTGTCCCTGGTAAAGGACAGATTAGGCAATCCGAAATACTTTATCTGGATCCTTGAAGATATCAATGAACGGAAGAAGTTCGAGCAGCAGTTGGAAATCGCCCGGCTGGAGAGAGAAGAGTTGCTGAGTGGCTTTAGTCTGGCAACGGAAGCTGGTGGAATCTGTATCTGGAGCTGGGACCTGATGGAAAACTATATCCAGTGGGATCAGCGGATGTATCAGCTTTACGGCCTTGACCCCGAAACCTCGGTTAACTATAAAATCTGGACAGATGCCATTATTGATGATGAAAAAGAAGAAGCCGAGAGACAGATACAGGATTTGATTTCGAATCGGGAATCTCTCGCTACCGAGTATCGAATAAGCCGCTATAGCGACAAACAGGTCAGGTGGGTCAGGGCTGCTGCGGTGGTAATCAAAAATGATAATGGCGTACCCGTCAAAATGTTCGGCATTAATCAGGATATCTCCAGCGAGCGTCTTGCTCAGAAAGCGCTGGAGAAGGAAAGTCGTAATGCTCGACAGGCGAGCGAGGCAAAATCCCGTTTTCTGGCCACTATGAGTCATGAAATCCGGACCCCGATGAACGGTGTGATTGGTATGATCGACCTGCTGCGGGATACACAGCTATCAGCCGATCAGACGAAAATGGCGAATACCATTCGTGAGTCCGCCTTTTCGTTATTGGATATCATCAATGACATATTGGATTTCTCAAAGATTGAGGCCGGTCAGATGTCTCTGGCACCGGTATCCACTTCATTGCTGGACATTGTTGAAAGAAGTGTTGAGGCTCTCTGGGCGCAGGCGGCCAGCCAGAATATTGACATTTTTATTGACGCAGATCTCTCTATTCCTCCAAGGCTGTTTCTGGATCCGGTACGCCTGCGTCAAATACTGCTCAACCTGCTTGGCAATGCCATTAAATTTTCCCGGGGCACTGGCCGGCACGGCGAAGTCTGGGTCAAATTGGAATTGCTCTCTAAAGACACTCAACGAGTTGAAGAGAATGAAGCTGAAGAGATCCAGATAACAATAGAAGATAATGGCATCGGGATGACCGATCAGCAGATCTCCAACCTGTTTCGGCCCTTCTCTCAGGCGGATAGTTCTACCACAAGGAATTATGGCGGAACAGGGTTAGGGCTGACGATTACCAAGTCCTTCATTGAAATGATGGGAGGACGGATTGCTGTTCAGAGCGAGATAAGACAGGGCAGCCAATTTGTATTTGTTATTCCTTGCTGCAGATCGAATGATAAGGTTGCCAATATCAATGATCTGAAACTGGCCAATCTGTCTATATTGGTGGTGATGGAGCATGAAAAATTTGCCAATACCATCTGTAGTCAGGTCACCCAGTTGGGTGGCCGGGCTATTGATACCAGAAACCTGGAACATGCGGCTGAAGTCATAGGAGACTTTGCCGATCCCAAGTATAAGTTAGACATTTGTATTTTGAGTCCAGATATCTCGGTGTCTCAATTCAAAGAGAAAGTCGCAGCTCCGGCAGTATCCGATATGCGGTACCTAATGCTGACGAAAAATGCTTCTGCTAAAACAGGGCAGATACAGAATGACCAGATAGTGGTGGGAGCCCATCCTCTCAAGCCGACGGACCTGTTGACTGCTATTGCGATCCTGGCCGGACGGGAGAGCCTGTTTATTGAGTTTCATGAGTTCAACGAAGACGATACTTCTTATCAACAGGAGGTGGTGCCAACTATTTCAGAGGCTGAGCGGGATGGCAGCCTCATTCTCGTTGCGGAAGACCAGCCAATAAACCGGGAAGTCTTGGAGAAGCAACTTGGGAAGTTAGGATACGCCTGTGTGATGGTCGCCAATGGTCGTCAGGCATTAAACGAGTGGCAGCAGGGACGGTTTGCATTGTTGCTGACTGACTGCCATATGCCGGAGCTGGACGGATTTGAACTGACTTCTAAAATCCGGCACCAGGAATCACTGAATAGCCAGCTGGGGCGGACGCCGATTGTTGCTATTACTGCCAATGCATTGGTTGGTGAAGCCGATCATTGCCTGGCGGCCGGAATGGATGACTATCTGTCAAAGCCTGTTGATTTGAAAAAACTGAAACTGACGCTGGCGAAATGGATTAAACGGCGTTCCACGGCTGGCTACAATGAAGTAAAAAAGAAGGCCGGCTCCGAGACTGCCACGTCATCAGGAACACAAAGCATTGATGGGTCTGAGCAACCCCCCGAGGTGAAAGAACATAGGGCCAATGGAGACAAAACTCCGATCGACTGGAGTGTTTTGTCAGAGGTTCTTGGGACAGAAGATAGAATTATCATCGCCAATGTTCTCCAATTCTACTGGCAAACGGTTTCAAAGGAATTTGGGGGCATTGACAGGGCCATCGAGAATACTGATTCCAAAGCACTTAAAAATCGGGTTCATGCGGCTAAAGGGGCTGCCTTATCTGTCGGCGCGCCATACCTGACGCAAACTCTGACGGAGCTTCAGGAGGCCTCTGCGAGCGAGGATTGGGAAGAAATCAACCTGGTCATCGAAAAAGTACGGAACGAACTGGGACGGGTTGGAGATTATCTTGAATCAGAAAAAATTCTTTAGGTTTTGTTAAGGGTGTCCTCGTGTATCAGACTTTGATCAATGCCTTGCCTTTTACTGATTTTGAAGTAGCCTGCAGAGCTGTGCTGGCCTTCCTCCACGACCGTCTCGGTTTTGATATGTGGATGATGACCAGAGCCAATGGAGAGGACTGGATTATCCTGCAGACGGAGGACTACAGCTATTACATCGAAGAAGGTACCACCCTGAAGTGGACAGACTCCTTCTGTTCACTAATGATGGAAAATAAAGGCCCCCGTGTGGCTCCCTGTTCCCGTGATATAGAAGCTTATGTCAAGGCGCCGATTGCAAGGCAGATGAATATCGGAGCTTATTTCGGCGTTCCGGTATTGCAAGAGGATGGCAGGTTATTCGGCACGCTTTGTGCGATTGATCCTGAACCCCAGCCTCAATCTATTGAAGCAGAGCTTCCCTTGGTTGAGCTGCTCGCCAGCCTGTTGGGGAGCATTCTCTCCAAGGAATTGAAGGCATTGGATCAGGAGAGGCGTTTTAAGCTTACACTCTCAGTCGATCTTATGGATGAAACAACGACTTTGCCAAACCGGAGAGCCTGGGACCAGGCTGTTGCCCGTGAAGAGTATATTGCTTCTCGTTATGGTAGTCCCATTTGTGTAGCCGCGTTGGAGATCGTTCAGAAAGGCGTCGAAAGCCAGAACGGGAATCCGGCCTATGTCAGTCAGGCAAGGAGTGTGGCATTCAGTCTGCAAAAGACACTGCCTTCCTCGGCATTTATTGCCAAAGTCGGCGAAGGTGTTTTTGGGGTTCTGATGCCTGAATATTCCCGCGCGATGGCCTCGCCCATACTTGAGCGATCAGTGGAAGCGCTGCAACTAGAAGGCATCCCTATGAGATATGGCATGAGCATGAGACGTTCGGAAGAAGGGGTAAGTCAAGCGTTTATGGAGGCTGTGAAAGCAAAGAACTGAAGTTGCTGTAACCAGAAAGATTAATAAGAGAGAAAAAGAGGGCGGCATACGCCGCCCGAGTGCCGTCACTCCAAATCGTAAGCTTTACGCGCTTCTTCTGCGATAATCCTGACTCCCTGTCTGACGGTGTCAGCGTCCTGTGCATAGGACACTCTTAAACATTGGTTCTTATGGGCCCATTCATCTTCAATGCCCACGAAGAAATTGTGACCAGGCACAACAAGAACACCGCGTTGTTTCAGTCGCTGATACATTTCCTGGCTGCCGATAGGCAGGCCTTCAAACCATACCCACAGGAATATGGCGCCCTCGGGTTTGTGGATTTGATAGGGCAGATCTCCCATTTCCTGCCTGAACCAATCTACGACCTGGGTGGAGCGTTCCCGGTAAAACGGCAATATATGATCCCGGCTCAGGGAGAGAATCTGATCGTTGCGAAACATCTGGTGGGCAAGGGCAGGTCCCATCGTGCCGCAAGATAAGCTGATCACTGCGTTGGCCCGGGTAAAGGCCTGAATCACTTCTTCGCTGGCAACGACAATGCCGGTCCGTGCCCCTGGTAGCCCTAATTTGGAAAGGCTTAGCACCAGAATGGTATTGTCATTCCAGAATGGGGTCACCTCAGTAAAGATGATATTGGGGAACGGTAATCCATAGGCTCCGTCGATAATCAAAGGGATGTCGTTAGCTCTGGCCAACTCGTCCAGCATTGATATTTCATTATCTGTCAGAACATTTCCTGTCGGATTCGTAGGGCGGGAAACGCACATCGCCGCTGTATTGTGATCAACGTTCAGATTTGAGAAATCAATGTGATATTTGAACAGATGATCTTCGAGTCTCTCGATCTTGGGTCGTGTTGCTGTAAAGAACGACGAGGTCAGCCCAACGTCGCGATAACCAAGGTATTCAGGTGACAGCGGCAGGTGAATGGCTCGGCGTGTATCGTCCGACATCTCCCCGGCCAACATGTTGTACAGCATAAAGAAAGCTGACTGACTACCATTTGATACCGCGATGTTTTGGCAACTGAGGCTCCACCCAAATTGCTTGTTGAGGAAAGCGGCCACTTCCTTGCGGAATTCCTTTTCTCCCTGAGGGGATTGATATATCCCGAACAGACTGTGTCTTTGTTGGGGATCTTCAAGTATGGATTCCATATTTTCCCTGAAGACTTGCTCGACGGCGGGCAGGCGACCAGGATTACCGCCCCCCATAAAAATCATATCGGGATTTTCTGACAGGGCGTTCCCCAGATCATCCATCAATTCTACAATTCCGGAATCCCCTGCGAACTTCTCGCCAAACGCAGAAAGTTTCATAATGGCCTCATTGTTTTTATCTTTGTATCTGATTTTATGTGTGAATATCAGTCTATCTAACCGGCTTTCACTCTTTCCTGCTTTTTATTCTTGTTCCTGCTTCAGTATTTGGAAGTCTACCGCTGGCTGGTGTGAATGGCTTTGCCAAGCCCAGCCATTGCGGCTTCCATGGTGGCTTCGCTCAAGCTGGGGTGGACGTGAATGGTGTGGGCCAGGTCTTCCAGTCGAGCACCCATTTCCAGCGCCAGACTGAATTCACCGCTGAGTTCCGCGATATGGGCCCCCACCGCATGTATGCCCAGGATGACATGGTCTGACTTGCGTGCCGTAATGCGGACAAAACCGCCATCCTGGCCGGCTTCCATAGTCAACGCCTTACCGATTGCCGCAAACGGGAATGTCCCAACAATGATTTCATGTCCGGCTTCTTTCGCCTGGTCTGGGGTGAGGCCTATGCTGACGATCTCGGGCTCAGTGAAGCACACGGCAGGAATGGCTACGGAATCAAACTCGCGACGGTAGCCGGCAATGATCTCGGCCACCATTTCCCCTTGTGCGGATGCCTTGTGAGCCAGCATTGGTTCTCCAACCAGGTCACCGATGGCCCAGACATTCTTCATGGCGGTTCGGCATTGTTTGTCCACTTTAACAAACGGCCCATCCATATCCAGACACATATTGTCGATTCCCCAGCCTTCAACATTAGGCTTGCGGCCGACAGTGACCAGCACCTTGTCCGCTTCCAGCTGCTGCTGTTCGCCGTTCTTGTCAATAAAATTGAGGAGTGGGCGACCATTCATGGTCTCGACGCTGTCAGCTTTGGCTTTCAGGTGCAGGTCAATTTTCTGTTTCTTCAGCCACTGCTCTATGGGGCGTGTCATTTCTTTATCGTAGAGGGACAGAATTTGATCCTGGCCTTCAATAAAGGTCACTCTTGCGCCCAGCTTCCGATAGGCAATGCCCAGCTCCAGACCGATATAACCCGCACCAATAACGACCAAGTGACCCGGCACGGAAGTCAGCTCAAGTGCTTCGGTTGATGAAATAACATGTTCACCGTAGGGAATGTTGGGGAGTTGTGTGGCTTGAGAGCCATTAGCCAGGATGACATGCTCTGCCTGAAGATTGACTTTTCCTTCTGCGGTACTCACAACACAGTGCTTGGCGTCAGAAAACTCTGCCCAGCCTTTGATAACTTTGACGCCGGCTTTCTTTAACAGGCCCTCGACGCCTTGAGTCAAGCGATCAACAATGCCGTCTTTCCAGCCCATCATATTGCCGAGATTGAGTTCCGGAGAGGATGTCAGCGAGATGCCAAGTTTTCCGCTGCCAGCATGGGCCAGCAATTCTTCGTAGCGGGTCGCTGCATGGATCAGGGCTTTCGATGGAATGCAGCCGCGGATCAGGCAGGTGCCTCCAGGACGATCGGCTTCCACCAATACAGTATCCAGCCCCAGTTGGCCAGATCTTATGGCGGCGACATAACCGCCGGGGCCACCGCCTACTACGAGTACTTTGCAGGTTGTTGTCATGATGCTTGTTCCACTTTTATTCTGTCATTGCAGGATCGAACCCGACCCTGCTTAAGTTCTTTTCTCGATAATTACCGACTGAAATCGAAGTCATTCAGATCCAACTATTACGTTGAATAAGAAATACCGACCGACGGATAAAATTTCAGACGAATATGGCTCCAGGGTTTTCGAGCAGGCGTTTTAAGGCCTGGATCAGCTGAGCGCCGTCATAGCCATCCACAATACGATGATCGAAAGAAGCGGACAGATTCATCATTTTGCGGATGACGATAGCTCCATCCTTCACCACCGGACGCTCCTGCAACTTGTTGATACCGATAATCGCGGTTTCAGGAGCATTAATGATGGGGGTAGACACAATCCCACCAAGAGCACCGAGACTGGTAATGGTAATTGATGACCCGCTTAGCTCATCCGCTTTGGCAGTATTGTTTCTGGCGGCCTCAGATACGCGGCTGACTTCACTGGCGGACTGCCAGAGATCAAGGCTTTCACTGTGCTTGATGACAGGGACCATTAAGCCGGCATTGGTCATGGTGGCAATGCCCATATGCACCGCTTCAAATTGCGTCAGAATACTGGTTTCATCATCGTAGTGAGCATTGCAATGGGGAAATTTAGGCAGAGCCTTTACCAGTGCCTGCATGATGAACGGCAGGAGCGTGAGTTTGGGCTGGTGTGACTCGCGGTTGGCATTGAGGTGCTGGCGTAGCTCCTCCAGTGCGGTAACATCCACTTCCTCCACATAGGAATAGTGGGGAATATTGCGTTTAGTTTGCAGCATCTTCTGGGCGATGACCCTGCGCAGGCCTTTGATCTTAACGTCTGTCTGCCCGTTACGGCGAGAGCGCAGGCCTGCAGGTGATGCCAGTACACCGCCGCTGGCGATAAAGTCATCCAGGTCTTTATGGCTGATGCGGCCGGCCGGACCACTACCGGGTACATCAGCAAGATTCACCTGCTCATCCCGTGCTCGTTGTCTGACAGAGGGAGAGGCGAGTACGGTACCGCTGACGCCATTTGATACCGGTAAAGGTGCCTCCCTCGATGGGGAAGCGGAGCAGGCGACTGGCGGAGATTGGTCGACCGTCTCCTTGTTTGGGGAATTACTGGTGCGCTCCCCTTTAGGCGTAATGTCTGCCGGTTTCGGTTGAGACACACTATTGTTCTGATCCTGGGCGTCAGAGGCAGACGCGTGACTACTTGTGCCGCTGCCGCAAGCTTCAGTATCGAAACGAATCAACTCTTTTCCGACCGCGAGCATTTCACCGGCTTCGCAGGCTATTGCTGTCACGATTCCGCTGACTGGTGCGGTCACTTCCACGACTGCCTTGTCTGTCATGACGTCAGCGATATGTTGATCCTCTTCCACAACATCACCGGTTTTGACGTACCACTCAACGATCTCTGACTCAACGATACCTTCTCCAAGATCCGGCAATTTAAAACTAAAGCTTCCCATTAATCTGCCTCCAGAGTACGTTTCATGGCTTCTATAATCCGGTCGTGTTCCGGGAAGTATTCCCATTCATAGGCGTGTGGGTAGGGTGTGTCCCAACCGGTGACTCTTTCGATCGGTGCTTTGAGGTGCCAGAAACATTCCTCTTGCACCTCTGCGACCAGTTCCGCGCCGAAGCCACTGGTGCGAGTGGCTTCATGAATGATGACGCAGCGCCCGGTTTTTTTCACGGAGTCGGCAATGGTGTCGATATCCAGTGGGAGCAGGGTGCGTAGATCAATCAACTCGGCACTGATTCCACTCAGGTTAATAGCCGCTTCGGCCACGTGTACCATGGTGCCGTATGTCAGAATGGTGACATCACTGCCTTCTTTGAGGACTGCGGCTTTGCCCAATGGTACGGTATAGTGTCCTTCGGGGACTTCGCCGGCTGGGTGAGCACTCCAGGTCGTAGCCACATTTGCCTGGACATCGTGACCGTAAAACGGGCCGTTATAAATGCGCTTTGGCTCAAAGAATATCACCGGGTCATCATCTTCAATGGCGCTGATCAGAAGACCTTTGGCATCGTAAGGGTTCGAAGGCATGACCGTTTTGAGGCCGCAAACATGGGTGAAAATACCTTCCGGGCTCTGGGAGTGAGTCTGACCTCCACGTATGCCGCCACCACAAGGAGCTCTGATGGTTACCGGGGACCAGAACTCGCCACCGCTACGGTGACGCAATCTCGCCAGCTCACTGACAATCTGGTCAAATCCGGGATAGATGTAGTCGGCGAACTGTATTTCCACGACCGGACGCAAACCATTGACACCCATACCAATCGCGGCAGCAATGATGCCGCCTTCTGCGATAGGCGTATCCAGAGCCCGATGAGCGCCATATTTCTGATAGAGGCCTTCTGTGCAGCGAAAGACGCCACCGAAGTATCCCACATCCTCCCCCATGACCATCACGTTCGGGTCACGGGCCATGGTGCAGTCCATGGCGGAGTTCAGGGCCTGGATCATTGTCATCTTAGCCATCAGTTACACCCCCATTTTCTGACGTTGCTTGCGCAGGTGCGCCGGTATTTCTTTGTAAACATCCTCGAACATGGTGCTGACCGGCCAGTGGGGGCCTTCCTCCAGAGTTCCGTAGGTAATTGCTTCTTTCCAGGTCTGAAGGATGGACTGTTTGAGTTCCTCGGCGAGGGCTTCGTGTTGTTCCTCGCTCCATTCACCCAGTCGAATAAGATGCTGCTTGAGTCGCTCAACAGGGTCACCCAGTGGCCAGGCCTGGGCTTCGTTCTTCGCGCGATAGCCTTCCGGATTGTCACTGGTCGAATGTCCTTCACTGCGATAGGTGAAAAGTTCGATGAAAGTGGCTCCGTGTCCTTCACGGGCGCGCTTGGCGGCCCATTCTGCGGCGGCGTAAACCGCGAGAAAATCGTTGCCATCGACGCGGATGCTCGGGATATTGAACCCTAATCCTCTGGCCGCAAAGGTGGTACCGGCAGAGGCGAAAGACTGGGGCGTAGAAATCGCCCATTGATTATTTACCACGTTCAATATGACCGGCGCGCGATAAGTGGAAGCAAAAAGGAGGGCATGGTAAACATCTGCTTCGGCGGTGCTGCCATCACCTACCCAGGCTGAGGCAATATGGTCTTCGCCTTTATATGCAGAAGCCATGGCCCAGCCGACGGCCTGGCTGAACTGTGTTGCCAGGTTTCCAGAAATGGTAAAGAAATTATTTTCTTTCCAGCTGTAAAGCACCGGGAGCTGGCGACCCTTGAGGTTATCTTTTGAGTTAGAGAGGCACTGGCACATCATGTCCAGTACCGGGCGTTCGCGAACGAAGAGCAGGCCTTGTTGGCGATAGGTCGGAAACAGCATATCGCCTTTCTCCAATGCCATTGCCTGTGCCACTGCGATGGCTTCTTCACCAGTACATTTCATATAGAAAGAGAGCTTGCCCTGGCGCTGCATTCGAAACATGCGATCGTCGTAGGCTCTCACATGCATCATATGTCGGAGCCCCTGACGCATTTGTTCCGCGCTTAGATTGGGATTCCACTCTCCCAGAGCGTTACCTTCATCATCAAGTACACGAACCAAGCCATATGCCAGACTTTGCATGTCCAGAGCATGAGTATCGGTTTGAGGTTTGGGAGTGGTTCCGGCGGGGGGGATTTCTAGGTCGCTGAAGTCAGGATTCTGGCCAGGGCGGGAAGAGGCTTCCGGCACATAGAGTTTGTTGACCGGTAGTCCGGATTGAGTGTCGGCATGATCTTCGACATCACCGGCAAAATGCCCGGCAGGCTTTTGCGATAGCGCCATAATTAATCTCCTTTGCTCTCACCTGCGGCTTTGTTTCTGGTGAGGGAGTATTGTTTTTGTAAGCTCTCTTTTGGAGAGCAATCCCTTCGTTTCCGACAGTCGGTAACTGTCGATTTCGAAACCGAAAGGATCTCTTTCGGCTCGACATGGGTAATTACTATACTCCAGGCGCCCAGATAATTTTATTCAAATTGATAGTTGGAATTTGCTATTTGGGTATAAATAATTCATAAAAACTCTGTTAGAGTATTATTTATACCCATTTTTCGACTGGTGATGAAACTCATGGATATTAAGCTGGATAAAACTGATCGTCAGATTTTGGAACTGATTCAATCTGATGCCAGTCTGTCGGCATCGGAAATTGCTGAGCGGGTCAACCTGTCCCAGCCTCCCTGCTGGAGACGAATCAAGAGACTTGAGGATGAGGGCTATATCGATCGTAGAGTAGGGATGCTGAACCGGAAAAGACTCGGTTTGGATGTGGTGATTTATACCGAGGTCAAACTCACAGCAAACGGACGTCAGGCAGTGGGGGAGTTTGAAGAACGCATTCGCTCCTATCCGGAAGTCACCGAATGCTACACCATGATGGGGCGTACTGATTTTCTGTTGAGGATTGTCACCCGGGATGTTTCCACCTATGAAAAATTCTTCAGGGATCATCTGTCGCAGATTCCCGGTGTGTTGGAAATTAACTCCAGTGTTGCGCTCAGCGAAGTGAAATACACCACGGAATTGCCCCTGGCTCTTGTATAAAACGGGCTCTTGTCCGGCAAGCGAGAGTGACATATATCTGTAGAGCCAATACAGTAAAAATGTTCGGGAGTCTGGAACGCTCAGCCCTCAGGAGAGAAAGAGAATGGATAATAAAGGAAGTTACCGGATTAGAAATGCCTCAATGAGTGAACTCCATATTATGTTGGACTGGGCCGCCGCGGAAGGCTGGAATCCCGGTTTGGATGATGCTGAGGCCTATTATGTCGCTGACTGCAACGGTTTCTTTATAGGCTTTCTGGACGATCAGCCTGTCGCCTGTATATCGGCTGTAAAGTACACTTCTGCATTTGGTTTTATTGGCTTTTATATCGTCAAGCCTGAGTTTAGAGGCCAGAAATACGGTTTCCAGATCTGGAACAGGGCGTTGGAGTATTTGAAGGGATGCAACATTGGTCTGGACGGCGTTGTTGAGCAACAGTCGAAATATCGCAAGTCCGGGTTCAACTTGGCCTATCAGAATATCCGCTACGAAGGTCGAGGTAGGGGCATAGGTACGGTGGCAGGATCGCCTCAGATTCAGGACCTGACCGAAGTTTCCACTGACATGCTGCTCTCTTATGATCACAAGATGTTTCCAGTAGAGAGAGAAGCCTTTATAACCTCCTGGATTGGTCAAAGCCATGCCAGGGCTTCGGGATATGTGGAAGGTGACCAGTTGGCTGGCTATGGTGTTATCCGGAAATGCCGGCAGGGCTATAAAATCGGGCCTCTGTTTGCAGATAGCCCGGTCATTGCCGAACAACTTTTTGAAGCGCTCGTTTCATCGGTGGAAGAGACGGCGTTGGTCTATCTCGACATTCCGAGAATCAATGAGGCTGCCCTTAAACTGGTGGATGAGTACCAAATGCAGCCAGTATTTGAAACGGCTCGAATGTATACCGGTACGGCACCGGCTATCGACATGAACTGCCTGTACGGCGTTACCTCGTTTGAAATTGGCTAGCCGCAGCTCATCTGCGGCCGTGCAATAGGGGCATGTCAATTGTCATATAGTAGAAAAGTGCACCGGAAAACAGGCCAGATCAGTATTAACCTTAACCTTTGCCTTTCGTTCGGGTTGTGGCCTTCCGTTCTTCGATCTGTTTTTCGATAAAGGCATAAATCAATCCGGCCACATCTTTGCCCGTGGCCGATTCAATGCCTTCCAATCCTGGCGAGGAATTGACTTCCATGATTTTCGGGCCACTGCTTGAGCGCAGTAGGTCAACACCCGCAACATTCAACCCCATGACTTTCGCAGCCTTAACGGCCGTTTGACGTTCCTTGGGGGTGATTTTGACCAGGGAGGCTGTACCGCCCCGGTGCAGGTTGGAGCGGAACTCCCCTGGCTGGGCCTGGCGCTTCATGGCCGCCACAACACGGTCTCCGACCACAAAGCAACGGATGTCCGAACCACCGGCTTCCTTGACGTATTCCTGTACCAGAATATCGGCGTTAAGCCCGAGGAAAGCCTCTATGACGCTTTCGGCTGCTTTCTTGGTTTCAGCAAGAACCACTCCGATGCCCTGCGTACCTTGCAGTAGTTTGATGACCAGTGGAGCACCACCGACCATTCTGATCAGATCCTGTACATCATCCGGTGAATTCGCGAATCCTGTCACCGGCATCCCAATCCCACGTCGGGACAGCAACTGTAACGAACGAAGTTTGTCGCGAGACCGGGTGATGGCAACGGACTCGTTGAGAGGGAAGACTCCCAGCATCTCAAACTGGCGCAGTACTGCGGTACCGTAGAAGGTGACTGAAGCACCGATACGGGGGATAACGGCATCATATCCTTCGAGGGTCTCACCACGATAGTGGATCGTGGGGTTGTCCGTGGCCATGTTCATGTAACAGCGTAAGGTATCAATGACGCGAACTTCGTGGCCACGCTTGAGACCAGCCTCTACCAGTCTACGGGTTGAATACAGTTTGGGGTTGCGCGAAAGAATCGCAATTTTCATGTTGCCCTCAGAAATACGGATTAACGGGTACTGCTCCTTTACCACTCCCATTGAAAGCGAAAACCTTCCCCGATTCAAATCATTCCGGGAGGTTTATATGACAGAAATGTGGTAAACCTGGTTTCAGGTGCCCCCGGTAAAAGCGAGGCAAGGACAAGCTGACGGAAGTATAATTCCAATTATTAAATTTCATTAGCTTTTATTGCTCAATTTTCCTATCAAGGTATCTTAGGGTTTGTTGAGGTTTCGTATTTCGTGCTTGTGGAACCTGAAAAAAGGCCAGGCTAGAAACGTCAACAGTCACGGGGTTGTAAGGTAGGCCCCAGAGTGCCACTGGCCACTATGTCATTCGGTCGTCGCATCAATGGACAGTTTAGTCAATAACGGGTTTGTAGTTCACAGAGCAGTCAGATCGGGGGCGTTACTTGCGCTGCTTATCGCGCTGTTACTATCAGGGTGCAGTACGGATACCTGGCGCTCTGCCACGAGGGCATCTGCGGGTCTTGCACCAGATCCACTGACCACGCCCGAGCCGGTTATTCAGGTGTATGGTGCTGACGCCTGGGGGTGGAGAGGTCTCTTTGCCATCCACACATGGATTGCCGTGAAGCCGGAAAATGCCATGGATTACACGGTATACGAAGTCATAGGCTGGCGTGAGCGAAGAGGGTTGCCGGTTTTGAGAGTGGAAGAGGACATTCCGGACAGGCACTGGTATGGCGCTAAGCCACAACTTATACTGGACCGGCGAGGGGAAGGAGTCGGTGAGTTGATAGACAAAATCGCGGAAAAAGCTGCCACCTATCCCTGGAAGAACCACTATCAGGTGTTTCCGGGTCCCAATAGCAACACATTTCCCGCCTGGATTTCCAGGGAAATTCCGGAGCTGGAGCTGGAACTACCGTTTCGGGCTATTGGCAGCGGGTGGGTTGATTGATGATACAGAACATTTGTGAGCATTGATGATAAAGCTGGGAATACTGCTTTGTGACGACCATCGTCCTGAATTGGTTGAAAAATACGGTACTTATGACCAGGATTTTATTCAAATGCTGGATGCTGTTGCTCCCGGGCACTTTGAATACCAGGCCTGGAGATGTCATGAGGAACAATTTCCCAATGCTGCTGACCAGGTCGATGTCTGGATTATCAGCGGAAGTAAATGGGGAGCCTACGATCCAGCCCCCTGGATTAAGCACTTGAAAAAATTTATCCAAAAGATCGACCAGTATCAAATACCACTGCTTGGGATCTGCTTTGGGCATCAGGTGATACATTCAGCGCTGGGAGGGCATGTCGCCAAGTCAGAAAAAGGCTGGGGACTGGGTGCTTATCCGGTGATTGCCAGGAAGTCTTTCGGAGCATTCAGTGAGGGGGAAACTATCCGGGTATTATCCATGCACCAGGATCAGGTAATGAAACCCGCGCCGGGATTCGATTCGCTGGCACACTCAGAATTCTGCCCACATCCTATCACTCATAAAAGTCAGCATATTTTGACATTCCAGTCACACCCTGAGTTCGTGGATGAGTTGTTTGCTGACCTCTGCCACAAGATTCGTGAAAAAGTTGATCAAGAATTAATTGAGTCCACTTTACTGAAAATGGGGCAGGAAGATGACCGCCATCCAGTGCGAAGACTGGTAGCGGAATTTCTACTGGGTAATAGTCGCCTGAAAGATCCGTTGGCGGAATAACAGGACGTTCGGATTTTGGAACTGCACAAGTTATGAAGCGTGTCTGGGGAGTTGTCATTCTATTGACCGTATACGGTTCTCTGTATCCGTTCAATTTCACGCTGCAGGATTTTCCTGCAGATCTCCTGGCCGATTTTGCCTCTACCTGGAATGACCGCATTATCCAGGGGGATTTTCTAGCCAATATTATTATCTTTATTCCTTACGGCCTGGTTGGCTGGTATGTTTTCAACTATTCGACACGTATGAGGCTGGCGGTTATTTTGGGATCCGGATTCATACTGGGAATGGGCTTGCAGCTCCTGCAGTATTATCTACCCAGTCGCTACCCGAGTATTATCGACGGCTGGTCCAATCTCTTTGGAATTCTATTGGGTTGTCTCGTCGCCTGGGGGATGAACTATTGGCAAAATGCCAGGGACGTACCGTTTAACACCTCCTTGATTGCCCCTATTACTCTATTGCTTTTCTGGTTTGGATTAAGGTTGATGCCATTTATTCCGTTCTTTCGCTGGAAGCAGGTCGAAATAAGTCTACGGCCACTTTACCAGAATCCGCAGATCAATCCGCTCACGATTCTGTCGGGCATCGTTGCCTGGACGGCCGTGTTCTATATCTTTAACCGGCTGTTTAACGGACTACGAAAACGGACTTTGTTCTATATTGCTTTCGGCTGTTTTACGCTGGAGACCTTGATCATCTACAACTACCTTCATTTAAGTGATGTCATCGGCGCACTCGGGGGCGTCGGATGCTGGCTATTAATCAGCCGGGGGCAGAAGACTGAGAACGTGATCTTTGTATTGATGGTGACCTATATCGTTATCTACGGTCTGAGCCCCTTTAAATTGGCGGTAGTGGAACAGGACTTTCATTGGGTGCCTTTTACCGGTTTTATTGCCGGATCGGTTTTCTTCAACATCGTGACTTTCTTCAGTAAGTTCTTTTTCTACGGAGGCGCTGTCTGGTTCGGAGTGCAGGCCGGTATGCGCTGGAGAAATGTAACCCTGCTGATTGCCGGCATTACCCTGATGATCGAGCTGGCCCAGGTCTACCTGGTTCAGCACGTGCCTGAAATTACGGATCCTTTGCTGGTTGTACTGATAAGCTGGGTGCTCCATGAAACCGGAAAGACCCGGCTGAATTTCGGCCGGATTCAGGTGCTCACCTGAGTTGATCAGAAGACATAACCGACTGTCTGGATGAAAACAGAGGCAGGGAGCTTTCGGATCTTTGATAAGCCTGAGCAAAAAGTTGTCAGGAATGTTCTGGATCAAAATGCGCTGGCGGAGCATTGCCTATACTGCGATAGGGCCTGCTTGATAAATGACTGCGGTTCCATGGTTTCGTTAAGAGTCAGAGAGACTTTTCTATGCCCGGAGACGGAGACCCCATAGGGGAAATTATAGAGGTCCATGGACCGGTCGCAGTTATCCGGTGTCAGCAATTGCCTCCATTGCGGCGTGCCGTCTATACCAGGCTTGATGGCGATACCTGTATTTTTGAGGTGCACCGTCACATCAGCCCAAATGAACTGCAGGCTGTTACACTCCATGGCACCCAGGGGTTGTGGCGTGGAATGCCCGTCTTTGACAGTGGATCTCCTCTTCATATTCCAGTTTCTGAACAATGCCTTGGCAGGTTATTGAACATCTTCGGGGAGCCCCTGGACGGCGGTCCCCCCATCAAAACCACAGAATACCGTAATATCCATCGTTCCCCATCGCCACTAAACGAGTTGACCGGGCAGGGCGAGCTGCTTGCAACCGGCATCAAGGTCATTGACCTGCTTTGTCCCTTCATGAGGGGCGGCAAGGCCGGTCTGTTCGGCGGTGCCGGAGTGGGCAAGACCGTTCTTATCATGGAATTCATGCGTGCTATCGCGCAACTGCAGCGGGGCGTTTCTATGTTCTCGGGGATTGGGGAAAGAATCCGAGAAGCTCATGAGTTATGGCATGACATGAAAGATGCCGGTGTGATGGATCAGGCCTTATTGGTGTTCGGACAGATGAATGAGTCGCCAGGTGTACGGTTCCGGGTGAGTCTTTCCGCGCTGGCCTATGCTGAATACTTTCGGGACAGTTTGCATCGGGATGTGTTGCTGGTCATGGATAATGTTTTTCGCTTTGTCCAGGCGGGCTCGGAAGTGTCTAGTCTGCTGGGAAGAATGCCGGCAACCGTCGGCTACCAGCCCACTCTGGGCAGCGAGGTCGCTGAACTGGAAGATAGAATTACCTCGTCTCTACAGGGCGCCATCACCTCCGTCCAGGCTGTCTATGTACCGGCGGATGATATGAGTGACCCGGCTGTCAGTGCTATCCTGAGTCATCTTGATACTACCGTTGTTCTGTCCCGAAATCAGGCGGCCAAAGGTATTTACCCGGCGGTCGACCCATTACTATCCGGCAATAAAGTCATAGATCGGCATAGTGTCGGGAACCTTCATTATCAGGTCGCCGAAGCCGTACGAAGTCACTTGGCTCGCTACAAGGAGTTGGAAGATATTATAGCGATGCTGGGCGTTGAAGAGCTCTCGGCGGCGGACCAATTAATTGTTGCCAGAGCCAGGAAACTCCAGCGCTACCTGACTCAGCCCTTTGTTGTGACCGCTGCTCATACGGGAATTGCTGGTGTGTCAGTGGATCTGAAAAACGCCATCCAGGATTGTGACGCTATTTTAGCAGGACATTACGATGGTCATAGTGAGGAAGATTTCTACATGAAGGGAAGCCTTGCGGAAGCCGGAATCAAAAGATGAGCGATGGCAATCTGTTTACAGCCGTTTTGAGAGACTGTTACCAGGAAATTATCCTGGACGACCTTATTTCCTTTCGTGGGGCAGATGCCAGCGGCAGTTTTTCACTGCAAGCCCGACATACCGCATTTCTGACCGTGACTGAGCCAGGCCTCAGCCGAATGACCTGCAGTACCCGGGATGTTTTCATGGCAGCCACGGAAGGGTTGCTTGAAATGGAAGTGGGGCGTCTGTATTTCAGTACCCGACGATTATTTGTTGATCGCCATCCAGAGCTCATAGAAAGGCAGCTTTCTGTATGGCTGGAAGAGCAGATGGAAGGGCGTAAAAGCTCCCATGTCCACCTGAATAGACTGGAGAGCGAGTTGATACATCATATGAACAAAGCCCGACTGGAATAGCCCTACGGAGCCCTATGTGGACTACAAACGCCTGAGAAAGTCTCTGGAGCGTGATCAGGAACGGATTAGGAAGGCCGATGAGGAGAGATCCACGCTGATGCAGGCAGCCCGAATTCTCGGGGTGCTTGGGTTTCTGTTCGTCCTGCCGGTGGTGGGAGGGGCGTATCTTGGGCACTGGCTGGATGGTATGAGTGATACCTACTCAGTACGCTGGACCGTCGGATTTATCCTGTTGGGCGTGGTCGTCGGTGGCGTGAATGCCTATCTGGCGCTGAGGGAATAGTCTGATGACAATGTTTCAGATTGGTAAACCAGGTGAGCAGGCCAATACTATCCGGTTGATTGAAACAGAGAAAGCAAAAGGAAAGGTCATAACGTATGGATGAGGGTATCAGCTCAGCAGTGTTGTTCTATATTGGACCGTTACCCATACATGAAACGGTCGTAACCACCTGGCTGATAATGCTGGGTCTGGTTGTCTTCTGTGCCATGCTGACACGTCGGCTATCCCTCCAGCCTGGGAAGTGGCAAACAATGCTCGAGGGGGTGGTGCTGACGCTGGAGCAAGCCATTGCTAATGCAGACCCGGTGAATGCCCAAAAACTGCTTCCGTTAATCGGTACCTTCTGGATATTTTTACCGATAGCCAACCTTCTTGGGGTGATTCCCGGCCTCAACTCGCCGACTCGTGACCTGTCGGTAACAGCAGCACTGGCGTTGGTGGTATTCCTATCGGTTCATCTATACGGCATACGTCAGTTGGGGATGTCATACTTTCGTCACTACCTCTCACCCAGTCCGATACTGTTGCCATTTCATATTATCAGTGAGTTCACCAGAACCATTGCTCTGGCTGTCAGACTCTTCGGCAATATTATGAGCCTGGAAATGGCCGCCTTACTGATTCTTCTGGTGGCAGGTTTTCTAGTGCCGGTCCCTATCTTGATGCTGCACATTATTGAGGCCTTGGTTCAGGCCTATATTTTCGGGATGCTGGCGCTCATCTATGTTGCAGGTGCCATGCAACAGGTTAACCCTGCAACCCGGCCAAAATGAATGTTCAGGATGACGTTGGGACGAACGACATCTCAGAAACAAAAATCAGGAAATAGAGCAAGACACTAGGTAGGAGCATGTACATGGAAACCTTGAACGAGTTTGTATCACTTTCCACTGTGGTGGCAATTATCGGAATTGCAGTCGGTGCAATGCTACCGGCATTCGCTATGGGAAAAGCCATTAGTAGTGCGCTGGAAGCTTTGGCCAGACAGCCTGAGGCCGAAAAAACCATTACTCGAACACTGTTTATCGGTTTGGCAATGATAGAGTCTCTGGCCATTTATGTTCTGGTAGTGGTTTTAATTGTCCTATTCCGAAATCCGCTTTTGGAATACCTGTTGCCGGGGCAGTAAAGGTCGCGGCGTTATTCGTTAACTTGTGATTTTATCGTTAATCTTTGATTTATCGTTAGCGCTTTCAGAGCGTTAACTGCCGAGGAGATTCCTGTGGAGCTCGACTGGACAACCGTAGCACTGGAAATCATTAACTTCATTGTGTTGATCTGGCTGCTGAAACATTTTTTGTACAGACCGGTGCTTGGGGTGGTGGAAAAACGTCAGGCGAGTGTCAGACAGACGCTGGAGCAGGCTGAAAGCAAACAGAAAGACGCAGAGGCTTTGCAACTGCAATATCAGACTCGGCTGCAGACCTGGGAACAGGAAAAACAGGTATCACGCCAGCAGCTGGAAGAAGCGCTTGTCCAGGTGAAAGCCGCAAAAATGGAAGAGCTGAGAGCTCAACTGACCCAGGAATCCAATAAAGCCAAAGCTGCTCTTGAGAGTCAGAATCGCCAATGGCAGAAAGAAGTGACGGAACAAGCGTTACAGCTGGGAGGTCGATTTGCCACGTCGATTCTCACCGCTACTGCTGATGAGCATCTTGAAGAACGCTTGATCGAACTCTTCTGTGGCAAAGTGGAGAAATGGTCACCCGCCTATATACAGGAGATCAGAAGTGCCACTAATCATCGTCCCTCTGGTGAGCCACTTAAAGTGGAAATTAGTACTGCCTATGATCTGAGGCCACCTTTAAAGGAAAAGCTGGAAAGGCTGCTCACCAAGACACTAGGGGACGGCAAATGCGAAATCCTGACGATGATTGATCAACGACTGGTTGCGGGTATCAGGATGGCCTCCGGCGGCTGGACTATCGGATTGAATCTGGCGGATGAACTGCGAGGATTTGCTGACTCCTATCACGAAGAAGTGAAGTGATGATGGACGAGAATACTTGTAATGATACCAACAATGCCTTGTTGTCAGCTCTGGAGAAAGCCAGCGACTGGGTGGCGAACTATCAGCCTGATATTCGCATTCAGGAAAGAGGAACGCTGATTTCTGTCGGGGATGGTGTCGCCTGGATCAAAGGATTGCCGTCGGCCCGCATAGACGAACTGCTGAACTTTGAAGACGGCAGTCTCGGTATGGTGTTTGATCTTTGTGAGGATCAGGTTGGCGCCATCATTCTCAATCAGACCGGAACTCTTATTGCTGGTCAGGAAGTGCATCGGACAAGCCGTCCTCTGGGCTTTCCAGCTAATGATGATCTGTTGGGCCGTGTTATCGATCCCACCGGTCATGTTCTCGATGGTAAGCCTTCTTTAGAAGGTGGCGTCTGGCTGAATATGGCGGTTTCTGCTCCGGAAATTGTTGAGCGTGACACGGTCAAAGAGCCGCTATACACGGGAATCAGGATGGTGGATGCGATGATTCCCATCGGGCGCGGTCAACGCCAGTTGATTATCGGTGATGAGGGGCTCGGACGCACATCGATTGCGCTGAATACCGTGCTCAACCAGAAAGGGAAGGGGATGCGCTGTGTTTATGTGGCGATAGGCCAAAAAAGATCCGCCGCCGTGAATGTCATGCAAGTGCTGAAAAGGCATGATGCCGACAGCTACACCACCCTGATGGTGGCTGATGCGGGGTCGCCTCCCGGCTTGCAGTACCTTGCACCATTTTCAGGCAGTGCGCTGGCCTCTCACTGGATGCGTCAGGGGCATCATGTGTTGATCGTGTACGACGATCTTTCCAGTCATGCCAGAAGCTACCGGGAGCTATCACTGCTATTGCGTCGTCCGCCGGGCCGAGAGGCATATCCGGGTGATGTATTTTCTGTCCATGCACGATTGCTGGAGCAGGCAACTTGTTTGTCGGCGGATCAGGGTGGAGGGAGTGTCACTGCACTGCCCATTGCTGAAACTCAACAGGGAGAGATCGCTGCGTATATACCGACCAACCTGATTTCCATCACTGATGGGCAGATATATCTTGATCGAAGTCTATTTGCCGCAGGTTTTCGCCCGGCAATTGATGTTGGTCGCTCAGTGTCAAGAATCGGCGGCAAGGCTCAGCATCCGGCAATCAAGAAGGAAGCCGGTCGTATGAAACTTGATTATTCACGGTTTCTGGAGTTGGAGATCTTTACCCGATTCGGTGCCAAATTGGATTCTGCCATGCAGTCCGTTATTCGGCGGGGGCAAATTTTGCGGGAGTTATTCAAGCAGGATCGATTTGAAAGAGTGTCTCCTGAACTCGAGCTGGCCTGGATGATCGCCTTTAACCAGGGGTTGCTTGATGACTATCCTCCATCACAGGCTTCCAGCGTATTTGAAAAACGGCTGCTGCACTCACTTGAAGGCTTGTCCCTGGACAGTCCACGGGAGGCATGGATTGAGCGCTTAACCAGCCTTTTGAGCGCATCGGCTCATTTGTCTCAACCACATCCGGGCGAAGCATGAACAACCGGGAATTGAGCAAACAAAAGGACCTCTACGCCACCTTGAGCAAAATATTATCTGCACTGAAAGCTTTGGCTTATGCGGAATCGCTCAAACTTCAGAGACAATTATCCTCTCAGCTGGCAGTGAATAACCGAATGAAAAGTGCTGTCAGACAATTGCTTAACAAACCAGATGTTCATGCTGGCAGGGCGCTGATAATCGTGATAGGGACTGAAAGAGGTTTTTGCGGCGACATCAATCATAAGCTGATCCATTTTCTGGCTCAGGGCACTCGGCAGTTCCAGACATCTATTCTCGATCTCCCGGCGACTTTTGAATTTTCAGTGCCGTTCGATGCTTCGATGCCATTTCAGAGCCAGCTCCCCTTTGACTGCATTCTGGTGGGCGAAAGACTCTCGCAGGTGGCTGGTGAAAAACTCCAACCATTAGCTAGAGTTCCCGGGGTCTCAGTCGTCGAAGATGTTGAATCCGTGGTGGATAATCTGGTGAGCATGATTCTGTACTTTTCTCCGCGGGAGAACCTGTTCAACCTCTGGACGCTCACATTCAGCGAGGAAGAGGCAAAAGCGGTGTTGATTCCCGTATTTCCGAGGCCTGAATCCGCTAGCTTTCAGGGGGCGGAGCCATTGAGATACCGTTCCGTAGCGGACTTGCTTGAAGACATGATACCAATGTATCTGTTTACAGCTCTGCAAACCTGCATCAAACAATCGCTATTGGTCGAAAACCGTAAACGACTGAGCCACCTGGAAAATACCACCAGGCACTTGAACGATCGATTGGATATTCTTTCGTTAAAGAGCAATCGCGCGCGGCAAGAGGCCATCATCGACGAAATCGAAGCGTTGCTGGCTTCGGAGACCAATTCCAGCCGATGATATCGACAATGACAGGGACACTGCTGCCGCGTTCCAGAAGACTTAGCGACTGATAAGAGGCATTCCAATCAGCCATTGATGCCCCCAAAGCGCGAAGGCGACAAAGATACCAAGCCCGCCGACAACGGCAATAATATCATTGGCCTTCCCCGGCGGAGCGCCAGGAATTGATCTTTGGGTGCGATGCTTCATGGAGATCCGATCAGCTACCGCCCAGATGAGAAAGCCTCCGAACAACAACAGATCCGCCAGCATGCCATTAGCCAGAAGGTGCGCCAGCGCCCAGGTTTTAACCGCTATCAACATGGGATGTTTTACGGCGGTTTTGATTCGTCCGGGCAAGTAGGTGGCCAGGAGCAGGGGAAATACCGGAATCATCAGAAGCATCGTGACATGTCGAAGCCAGGCAGGCGGCGTGAACAGGACCATTGGATCAACCCTGGCTTCTCCATAGCCGACAACAATGAGAATGAAACCGACCAGTGCGACCACCGAATAAATACCTTTCCAGGTAATTTCACCAAGCCTGGACGCCATCGCGTCACGCCAGGGACCTGCAAATATCGAAATAGAATGTCCCCCAAGGAACAGAATTAAACCAATCACGAGCCACATCATCAGAGTATTTCCTTATGCTTTTTTATCGATCTTATGTGCAGTATTGCATAACGCTCAGACTCTACATAGAAACAACCAGAACACTCAACTGGATTTTCAGGCCTGTTTTCAGTCAAGGGCCACTCAAACGGGGACACTGTTCTCCCCGGTTTAGCCTGTTTAAGGAGATATGATTCAATGCAAAGATGCATGACCTTTTTTAATTCTGTTGTTATTTTCCTGCATCATTCAGGGGTAGTGACCGGGTAGCTGCGATAACCGCCAACTTTTACGCGGCCACTTCAATGGGCAGTCTCGTGTTCATATCCAGCTCAAATATCCCATAGGGATTCACATGTGCGTATATCAACGGCGTCAACGCCCTGAAGTCCTCCAGTTTCATCCGTGACAACCAGTTTGGCTCGTTAAGCACCTGCTGGATCATCAAGGTATTCACGTAAACCAAAGAGATCTGCAACAAGTGCAGTGCCAGCACCGATAACTCCTGGTCTTCCAGCCGATTGGTCGCAACTTCACCACCTT
>NZ_AQXX01000092.1 GCF_000376785.1 Hahella ganghwensis DSM 17046 | reverse complement strand
TAAAGTGGAACACCCGTTCAGATACATCAAGCAGGTGTTTGGTTACGACAAAGTCCGCTATCGAGGCTTGGCCAAGAACAAGAGCCGGCTCTATCTGTTGGCGGCCTTCAGCAATCTGCTGATGGCAAGGAAAGAGCTGCAGGTATAGGGGCAGTGAGCCCAGATGACGCCCCACAGGGGGGGAAGATCCAAAATGGCCGGAAAAACACTCTGAATATTCGGCCATATATCGTCGAGAGTTTGAATTACCTCAGAACCTTGGGGTTATTCAGACTCTCCCTAGGTATTGAGGGGCTTAGAATAACTCCGGAAAGGGATAGCAGCAGTCTTCGCGATGTACTGCATTCTATGGATCTGAAGCCGACAGGAATCGATAATAATTGCTTGATTTATGAGATTCCAGTTAGGGCATATTGGCCACCGATGGAGGGAGAATCCCCGCCCTAGGGTTGGGATTCCCAGCGTTAACTGGCTAAATCAGCTTTGCTTATTTTCTGTGTCTTTTGAAAATTGTGCGATTTCAGACATCATATCGACGACAGCTTGTTTCAGTCCGACTTTCAGTCCTTCAATCAGAGAATCATTGAATTTCCTGGCGGCATCCGTACCCAGGAAAGTTTCATATTTTGCCAGTTTCTCTTCGCTGATAGACTGGTAGGTGTAGATGAATGACACAGCGACATATTGCTCAATGCTGGCTCTCATCTGTGACTCCATGGCGGTCATCTGATCTTCAATCGCCTGAATGTCTGGTTCCTGGTCAGGTTGTACGGCACTCATCATGGCTGTGTATACGGCAATACTGGTGGAACGCTGGAGATCCAGGGTCATTTCTGTGGCACCTAACAGCTGATCCAGACGCTTGGCGAATTCAAGACGCTTGGTGTCCTGCATAAGTTCCTGTGCGCTGCCCATCATTTGCTGAATACTCTCCGGCGTAGAGGCGGCTTTCTCAGCGTTGGTGATCTCCTGTCCGAGGTCTGACTTATACCATTTCTGAATCTCTTCAATGTCATTTTCAGATACAGACTTCTTCACAGAGGCTCTGATGTCACCCAGGATGGCAGCAGGAACAACTGTTCGGTTGATGCTGTCAATGATGTTGGCAGCGTCGCTCTCGGAGATGGAACCGGATTGCTGAGCGCCTTGCATGAATCCGGCCTGAATCATTCCAGGGTAATCTGCGACCTGACTGGTAACACCGGATAATTCCAAAATGTCATCGATGGATTCATCAGAAGGTGAGGCAAGGCAAACTGAACAAAAGATGCTCATTGCTAAAAGGAACACTAGGTTTGGCTTCATTGTCTTCATAAATACTACTTCTGGTTGGATTATTTCTGGTTTGATATTGCGATGTATATCGTTAACGAATCGGGGACACGGGCTGGTATAAGTATCAACGTTGATTGTTTCATTCAGACGTAAAGATTAGCCGTTATCACTATTCTTATTTGGCGCGGATTCTATCTTTATACATCTCTGGTGTCATTAAGGGGAAGGCGATATTTCATGGTTCGACATTTCGTGAGCCCCGGCGCTATGTTTAGATTGGTCTGAAAACCCAAAATAGAACTCCCAATAATCAAAAGAGTCGAGTAAACAAGTCGAGTATCAGATGTCAGAGGTGGAGGATTCGAATACATACTACACTTTGTATAGTGGGGTTTTCGAAACTGGCAATGGCCGGGATATTAGGAGGAAGGATGGCGTTTCGATTAATCATGCTCATGATACTCTTTTCTCCTTTATTGGCGGTGGCAGAAGATATTGAAGTCACCATCTATGTGGATGATGCCTATAAACCCTTCAGCTATGCTGAAGACGGTGCAGCCAAAGGGATGTACATTGATGTTCTGAAGACGGCGTTTTCTGAGATGCCAGGATTCAAGGTGAAAATTGAGCCAGTCCCCTGGAACCGAGGTAAACAGATGATGGCTCAGGGAAAGGGTTTCGGTTTGGCTCCCGCGTTCTTCCACGGTCACGACTGGCCTTATCTTTACCCCTATTCGTTGCCTTTCTATACCGAAACCATCATTACCGTTTGCACCGAGAACGTCCTGGCATTGCCCAGGCCCAGGTGGCCTGAGGATTATCGGGGCCTGGCTGTGGGTAATGTGGCTGGTTTTGATGGATGGGTTGGTGAAAAATTCCGCTCACTGGTTGAAGAGGGTGAGATTAAGTACTACGAGGCCCAAGGCTCTGAGGCGCTCATTCAAATGCTTCTGAAAGAACGTCACGACTGCATCATGATGGAAAACCTGGCATTTGATTATGAATTCCGTCGGATGAAGAAGTCTGGTGTGTATAACGAAAAAATCCACGCCAAATTACTTAAGGGCGCCGTTATAGGAAAAGACCCGGTTTACATCGGCTACTCTGAACCGGCCATCCAGAGCAACAAATATCCATTTGCCTACAGATTTCAAAAAGCCTTTGATGTGGTGATTTATCAGATGATTAAAGCCAGTGATATTGAGAGAATTATGGAGGCTTATCGGGAGTGAACTCCTGGTTCGCTGTTGACTGGAAAACACCGTTAAGGAACTTAATGACTCACAGGGAATTTCTGGCGACATCGACAGCCATGCTTTTCATTGTCGCGCTTATCGCTATTATCACTCTCTTTGCAGCCTCTTTGAAACCGAACAAAAAGGCTGAAGCTGAGTTGTCAAGAATCGAAATACCACAATTTGAACCAGGTCAGTCTGTTTTACTGCCTCACCCGGCATACGGAGAGCTCAGGGGGGGATACCTTTGGAGTCTACTGTTATACAAAGGACTCGATAATCATCTTCATGCCTGGGATGTACCCACAAAAGACGGATATATCGGTTTGCCGGATATCAAGTGGTGGAATCCTGTCTATCAATGCAAAGAGTTCGGGCCAACAGTCGTCAATGGGGTAGTAGATGAGGCTTTACCAATTACCTGTCATGACAAAGAACTTCCTTCCGAAGAGTGGCGAGAGGAGTGGCAGTGGGATATCTCAGGACAAAACCTTGGTGAATATGTATCGGATATGCTCAAGACCAAAATGAAAGTAGAGGGGCGATATTTGGTGTTAGGTATTACTGATGATTGATCTGTGGCTAGTTAACTGGTGATGGTTTCAATACAGGGAAAAAGGCCTGAATACTTGAAGGGAGTTTGATGAAAACATTTTGGGTGATTGATACGAAGGTGGCCATCTCGGACGGTTCTGCGCTCAGTGACGACGGCTCAAGGTACAAGTATGGCCGAAGTGTGGTGCCGGCTGTGTCGAAAGAAGAAGCTGTCTCTTTACTTATGACTTATCTTGAACAAAAAGCTATTCATATCGAAGAAATTACTGCTGTTGCAGCCTACGACGAGGAAGACTGGAGTGGTGATCGGCACCTCACAGAAAAAGCCTACAATATGGCTAAGGCGACCAATGAAATAAGAAACGGAGCATTTATTTCTGAAAAATCGCGTAATTACACGAATCAAAATGAACAAGGGTAGTCGAATGACTGTTATGAACAATTCTCAATTGGCGGCTTTTAAATCATGATGAAGTTTTCAGTGCATCAGCAGACCGCCAAAACCTTGGCAATTCATTATGCAACCAAAGCTGAAAATGCATTGGCAGCTGCGGTCTATAGTGGTCAGAAAGATGTGCAAAACGTAGAAGAGGCTAGAGCTTTAACGGAGTTTTTCTGGTCCATGAGCGATGATGCGGCGGAAGATCATGCTGAGGACACTGAAATATCACAACAGTATGACCTTGAGCTTTGGATGGAAAAACTAATGAATATTACAATTGGTTATCTCACCTCCACAGGATATGGTGATGTATGGAAGGATGAGTCGAACCGTATTAATAGCTAAATGGCGTTTAAGCGGTGACATTGTCCCTGCTACTCAGAATATTTGTTAATCTGACGAACAGTGGAGTAGTTAAAATGGAAGTGCATAAATGGAACAATTTCGAGTAATTCAAGATATTCGCGAGTACATAAAAAGCTACGATATTTTTTTGTGCCAGGCCTACAGAGAGAGGGGCGCATCCCACTCTGTATATGGATGATGAACAAGGGAAAACCTATAGCAATATACGAGAGAAAGATTACTTGTTTTCTTCGTGTAGAAACTGGGTCATTCCCCACCCTCAAATGGGCTTATCATTTTCCGCACATTGGCAGCATTTAAAAGATAAGTATAAATTGAAAAAAAGACACGCTAAAGGTAATCCTGTCGATGTGTTTTGGGTTATCTCCAAGTGTGATTTACCTAAAGGGCTTAAGTTTGTTGCGGATGAACGGGACAAACAGCACTATTTTTTGAGTGTTACAGAAAAAATGACTACTACCCAGTTAAGAGAGAAGTTAGTTTGGGTAGCTGATCGTATGTCGGTCATTCGGGAGGCTAGGTTATCTGATGATTAAGTATAGATTTACTGAAGAAAAACAGATTGTTCTTCACTACGCGAAAGCTCTCGGCGACCAGAAAACCATCCATATTATCAATGCGGGGGTTGTTTCCAGTTCAGAAGAAGCAATTCATTTATCCAGGTTTTTCTGGAAAATGGTTGACCTATCGGTTGCCGATATTGATAACGGCGTAACCGTCTGTGGTAAGAAGGATCTGGAAGCGTGGAACGAGTATATTATGGACTCGATACGCTCTTACCTGAGGAAAAGTGGGTACTCCAAGGAATGGGAAGAGCAGTCAGACCTGGCATAGCCGTCAAATAGTTGAGCGATGAAAATGTGGGGACATTGTCCCTACTAATCAACCAACCATAAGAAACCTGCCCATCCGAGGCAGGCACAACTTTCCGGCACGATGGCGCAGCAGTCCTACCGGTCATCAGTATCCACTCATAATCGATTAATTCTGTTCCGTTTAATTAGCACCCACTGAAAGTCTTGTTTTTGCTATATCAAATCACAAACTAACGATAATATGTAGCGCTTGGATTCCACGACTGGAGGCAAGGGGATTGGATCTGAAAAACACTTTCAGTGGGGTCGCTTTGCTCCGTCTTTAAAGGAGTGTGGGAAAATAACGCAAGGGATAACATGAAGAAGAATGCAGCAGAATTTGAGACCGGGAATGATGACGTATTTGGGCGAATAGCGTCTCGATATGATGTATTGTGCGACCTGTTTAGTCTGGGGATACACCGATTGTGGAAACGTAAAGTTGCCTTGTTAATTTCGCAGGAACCCTGGAATGAATTATTGGATTCAGCATCCGGCACCGGCGATATTGTTCTGAAAATCCTAAACAACAAGCAATTGTCTGATGAGCATCAAATTGTCGCGTCGGATATTTGCCCAAATATGCTTTCCCTGGCGAGGGAAAAGTTAAAGGAATTTAAAAGGCACATCGAATTTGAGTTGTTGGATGCCCACGATATGAGCTCAGTAGAGTCATCCAGTGTTGATGTCTATTCAATGTCTCTGGGGCTGAAAATCTGCAATCGGGAAAAAGCCATCGCTGAAGCGTACCGTGTATTGCGGCCGGGTGGCAGACTGATCACGTTGGAAGCGTCAAACATTAAGTTTGATTGGCTTCATCGAGCGTACCTGGCTTATATGTCTTTATGCATGCCATTAATCGGGTGGATAGCCACGGGTGGTGATGGTTCTGCGTATAAGTATTTATTACAGGGGGTAAAGGACTTTCCTAACGCTGAAGGGCTCCGAACTGAAATGGAAAATGCCGGGTTTCACGATGTGACTTTTGAAAGGATGTCCCTGGGAATTGTAGCCATACATGTGGCTAGAAAACCCTTGGAGTGAAAACTCCCGGCCTTCTGAAAGGCGAGTTTTTGGCGATCAATACAAAGATTGCCAGCAAGATTTAGGTTAACCTAAAAGAAGGCATCCCTGCCAAGGCGAGATTAACTCTCCGGTGCGCCGGCAGCAATCCATTTGCCTACCAGCACTCGTTCTTCGTCGGTCATTTCGGTTTTATTCATAAACGGCATATCCGTGGAATCTATCGCACGGGCCTGGATTCTGGGAGCCCATTGCTTCATTTGCGCGATGTCGTCCAGCATGACGCCCCCAGGGGCGGTCCCGAACATATCATCGGTTGGAGCCGAGGAATGACAGGTGGCGCAGCGGGATTGCAGCACGACTTCCACCCTGTTGATATTAACCTCGGCGACAACGTCAGCCGCTTCGGCCTGGGCTGGAACGGATAAAGAGGAAAGGGATTTTGGGGCGATCATGACAATAAGAGCCAGGGCGGCGACACCGGCACCTGCCAGCAACCAAGGCGTTTCGCTGTTGGTGTGACGCAGAACGAAGTAACGTCTGATCGCGGCTGTGATGACGACGATGACCATCAATACCGCCCAGTTATAGGCGTGATTGTAAGTAATGGGGTAGTGGTTGCTGATCATGATAAAAATCAGCGGCAGCGTGGTGTAAGTGTTGTGGGTCGAACGTAACTTGGCTTTTTCGGCCCAACTTGGATCTGGTGCTCCGCCGGCTTTGACCGCATCGACCAGTGCACGTTGCCCGGGCATGATCACGCGGAATACATTACCCGCCATGATGGTGCCAATGACCGCGCCCATATGGATATAAGCCCCTCGCGCACTGAACACTTGGGTGAGAAAATAAGCCAGGCCAGTGCCGCCGGCAAACAGGACAATGCCCAGGAGGGTACCGTTTTTGGCCAGGGGAGACTTACACAGAAGGTCATAGAAGAACCAGCCTCCGGCAATGACACCCAGTCCGATGCCGATCGCCTGGCCCTGCGTCAGATCTGCCACGCGTTTATCGATCAAATAAGCTTCTGCACCCACGTAGTACATCAAAGCCAGCAGGAAGAAACCAGTAATCCAGGTGGTGTAGGCTTCCCACTTAAACCAATGCAAGTGCTTTGGCATTTCCGGCGGTGCCAGACGGTATTTGGCAACTTCATAGAAACCACCGCCGTGGATGGCCCAAAGATCGCCGCGGATGCCTTTATCCGCTTTCCATTTGGGAGGCGTCTCCAGAGAATTGTCGAGCCAGATAAAGTAGAAGGAGGCTCCGATCCAGGCTATGCCGGTAATGACATGGAAAAATCGAAGTATCAGATTCAGCACTTCATTGATAAAGGGGTCCATAACGGTTACCTCCGGTTTTCTTGTTAGATTTATTCGTCTTAATGCTTTGCCAAAAAAGGGCAGGCCATAAACTTGCCCCTGAAATTTTCCGTTATTCTGAAATGGTTCCCAATTTAACCATGCCGTTCGTGTGCTTTTTCACCCATGATGTAGGTGGCTTTAACAGACCGGTCATCACCGAGCATCGAAAGGACAAACAGGGTTTCTGCCAGATCCTTGCAATGCTTCATGCGCATGGCGATCAGTGGTGTGGACTTCAGGTCCAACACGACAAAGTCTGCTTCCTTTCCTGATTCGAAGTTGCCGATCTTGTCTTCCAGATCCAGCGCACGGGCGCTACCCAAAGTTGCCAGGTAGAAAGACTTCAGTGGCGTGAGTTTTTCGCCCCGGAGCTGTTGGGTTTTATAAGCCTCGTTCAGGGTTTGAAGAATAGAGAAGCTGGTGCCGGCACCGACATCCGTTCCCAGGCCGACTTTCACATTGAATGCTTCTGCTTTTTTCAGATTAAAAAGCCCGCTTCCCAGGAACAGGTTCGAGGTCGGGCAGAAAGCGATAGCGGACTGAGTATCGTGCAGTCGTTGAAACTCGTGATCACATAAGTGGATACCATGGGCAAACACACTGCGTTTGGTCAGCAGGCCGAACTGGTCGTAAGCATCCAGATAGTTTTCGCTTTCTGGAAAGAGGTCTTTGACCCACGCCACTTCGTTCTGGTTTTCCGACAAATGGGTATGCATGTAGAGATCAGGCTGCAACCGCAACAGTTCTCCTGCCTTATCCAATTGTGCCGGTGTACAGGTTGGTGCAAATCTGGGTGTCACCGCGTACAGAAGACGGCCCCGGTTATGCCACTTTTCAATCAGTGTTTTGCTGTCGTCAAACCCGGTATCCGGAGTATCCGTGAGATCTTCCGCGGCGTGGCGATCCATTAGCACTTTGCCGCAGATCATCCGCAGGTTTTTGGCTTCTGCTCTGGTGAAAAAGGCATCGACGGATTCTGGATGCACGCTGCCGAATACCAGCGCAGTGGTGGTACCGTTACTGAGCAACTGATTGAGGAAAAACTCGGCTATTTCACCGGCGTATTCAGGGTTATGAAACTGCTTTTCAGTTGGAAATGTATAGGTCTCCAGCCATTCCAGCAATTGCTCGCCGTAGGAGGCAATCATTTCAGTTTGCGGGTAATGGATGTGCGTATCGATAAAGCCGGGAACGATCAGACTGTCCGTATATTCCTCGATAGAAAGCAGCGCCGGCAGGGTAGGAAGAAGGTCTGCTGCAGAGCCAACCCGATCCACGTGTCCGTCCTTGATAATCATCAAGCCGTCTTCAAAATATTCATAGCAATCAGAAACCTGGCCGTTGGTGTTGTCCACATCGGCCGGGTCATGCAGAAAGTGAAGTATGGCACCACGCACGGCTTTCATTGATTGACTCACGGGTTAGTCCTCCAGATTAATCGTTATGGCTTGATCGGAACTGAGACTGATTTCATCGCAGTTATCGCCTTCACCACCTCTATCCACGACCAGGAAATCACTGACTTCGCCCAACGCCAGACAGAAGTGATGCCAGGTTCCTTTGTGATAATTGACCCCTTGATGCGGACCAGCCAGGAACACCTCGATTTCGCGAGGGTCCAGCTCACCCGGCGCCGCTACGGCGACCAGATATGGTCGCTGATTCAGTGGAATAAACGCCTGACTGGATAAGGGGTGCCGTTCCATCACTTCCAATAAAAGGGGACTTGGAAGTGGAATGGAACGGAAAATGTTGATCAGGGTCCGGCCACCCTGAGCCGCCACGTCGACTTTCGCCAGATCGTGGAAGCGTCGGGTGTAGCCCTGGTTAATTTCCAGGACTCTTGCCTGATCATGAGTTTCAATAACATCTCCGTAAGGTGCGAATGCCTCGCGGGTGAGGGGGTTGGGCGTGACAACGCGGCCTGCCATGTCAGCTTCCCCGGTACGTAGAATAACCGTAGGCCGCCAGTAGCAGCGGAATATGGTAATGCTGTCCGTTGCCGGTAATCTGGAAGACAATATCCACATAGGGATAGAAAACCGGGTCGCCGTTGCTTTTGAAGTAGGCTTCAGTATCGAAATGCATACGGTAACAGCCAGCTTCCAGAACTCGGCCAATCTCCAGTAACTGGCCGATTCGCCCATCATGATTGGTGTGACCTTGAGCGAGTTCTTTCCAGCCATCATCTGTCCTTTGGCTCAGGACAATGCGGACTTCCTCGGCTGGTCAGCCACGGGTGGTATCGAGGATGTGGGTGGTAATCTGGCTCATACTAATTTCCCCAAACGAATTTGAGTGATTTTGCGTTGTTCTTCCGCAGCGTTGCGTAGCTCGGTTTCACGGTCATTGGGAAGGCGTTGGTTCAGCAACTCCAACATTTCTTCGGCACTTTTACCTGTCGCACAGACAATGAAGATGAAGCCGAATTTTTCCTCGTAGGCGGTATTACCTTCCGCCAGAGCCTGCAATGTCTGTTCGGTGGCTGCGCTGACCCCCGACTGTTCGGCGCCTGCCAGAGCTTTGGTGTTGGCATATTTGGCGCGAAGGCTGTTGACGTCGCCGATCTTGGGGTGACCTTCAAAGGCTTCCAGGTAGTCTGGCTCTCCGAGTTCAGCCCAATGGCGATCTGCGGCTTCAAACAAACTGTCGGCGTTCTGATAGGGGCGAGTGGCAGTCATACGTTCAACCCAGGCGGAAGAAGTACAGCACTGCATAAAGGTGTGCTTTGCTTCTTCCGTGCTTTGCTGATTGAGGGTATCGAGACTCATGGATCAGCCCTCCTTGCGATATCCGAAGATACGCATACGGCTTACACCACCGTCAGGGAAGATATTCAAACGAACGTGAGTAAACTGTTGGTCTGAAGAGGTTTGAATTTCATTAATGAACAGATGTTCGCGATGAGCGTGCAGTTTGGTTTTGGGAATGATGGTCTGCCATTCTGCATTTTTGCTCTCGGCGCTTTCGCTATTTTCGATAAAGTTGTCATCACTGCTGACAATGCCCTCCAGAGAAAAAGAGTCGGGGAAATTGCCTTTGAAATGGTTGGTGTCGATTACCACTTTATTGACTGATCCAGCCGCCGCCAGCTTAACGATTACCCAGTCATTTTTGCCGTCACGACGACGTTTGGTTTCCCAGCCGTCGCCCATATTGATGCCACGGTTCGGCATCAGCAGATTGTTTTTGTCGCTGAAGAACATGTCACTGCACAGAACGGCACGCCCACCATTCTTGATGGAGGCAAGATCAATCAGTTCACCGGGCAGGAAATTGTTCCAGGAAATCTGTGGATCGCCATAAATACGTAAACGGGCAACGCCACCGTCCGGGTAAATGCGCAGGCGGACATGGGTCCAGGCCGACTCACTAGTGATTTTGAACAGGTTCTGGCTGTGAGGTTCGACGTCGGATTGGGGCAGGATTTCGACCCATTCAGCATTATCGGTCAATTCGCCGTCACAGGCGCAGGCTTCCATGGAAACAGAGAGAGGAGCGTTGCCGCGAAAGTGGTTGGTGTCCACGTCGATACCACGGATGACACCGGGAATGCCCAAGCGCAGGATACACCAATCATGGTCCCGGCCATTATCCCGTCCGTAGCTGCGGGCAGACTCCCAACCGTCCATCCATTTACCGCGTTCAGTGTATTTATCATCGATAAAGATACCTCGGCCGGGCTTGATCAGGTTTTCCATCTCAGCGAAAAAGTCGTCACTGCAAGCGATGGTCTCGCCGCCGACTCTTTCAGACACCAAATCGATATATTGGCTGGAGAATTCATTGGTTGGGGTAGTGTGGTTGGTCATATTTTTTCCGTTATCAGTCATTCTTTGATTTCTAAAAACTTCACCCATCAAGCATGTTCGTAGCCGCATGTGGTTTGAACTTAGGTTCAGAACATGTCAGCATCAGAGGGGTCTTAAACTCATCGGTCGCCTGCAAATTCTTTATTGATCTTCTCTTAAGAGGGGCTCTCCCATCGGACCCTGAGAGAACTGACCGTTGTCATACACCAGTTGTCCCCGGAGATAAGTCTGTTTGACCTCGCCAAAAACGTTTCTTCCCTCGTAGGGGGTAATTTTGTGGCGATGTTTGATCATGTCTGTCGTGATCTCATATTCCGTCTCGGGATCAAATATCAGCAGATCCGCCTGATATCCCGGAGCGATACGCCCTTTCTTGTGTCCCAGGCCGATAAAGTCTGCGGTCGCGGTTGACATCAGATGGGAAACCGTCTCGAGGTTCATTCCCCGGTGCCGGGCTTCTGTCCAGATCAATGGCAGGCCGAACTGCAGTGCCGAGATACCACCCCAGGCTTTTTCAATATCACCGCTGTCGATATGTTTAAGTTGTGGTGTACAAGGGGAGTGATCCGAAACAATAAAGTCGATCAGTCCATCTTTAAGGCCCTGCCATAGCTGTTCCCGATTGCGGTCCTCGCGAATCGGTGGGCAGCATTTAAACAAGGTCTTGCCATCAGGAATTTCCTCGGCAAATAGCGTCAGATAGTGTGGACAGGTTTCGATGGTAAACTTGAGCCCGGAATTTCTGGCCTCGGAGATGGCCTCTAATGCTTCTGCCGATGACAAATGAACAATGTGGATATGTCCGTTGTAGCCCTGACGTCTGGCCTCCTGCCCCAGACGGATCATCAAATTGATGGCGTCGTTCTCCCAATGTTTGGGGCGGGATTGCAGAAAGCTCTGATAGGCGTTGCCGATTTCCGGGACTGGTGAATGATCCTGATCCAACTCGGCGTGGATCAGATAAGGAGCCTGATATTTGGCCAGTATAGGAATCGCCCTTTTAATATCGCTTTCCTTAACTGGCGGAAACTCTTCAATGCCGGAATCAATCAAAAATGACTTTACGCCAAGTACTCCGGCGGACATCAGTTCATCAAGGTCATCCAGGTTATCCGGTGTGACACCACCCCAGAATCCGCAATCCACCCAGAGCTTATCTTCCACTGATGCCAGCTTTTCCTTGAAGGCTGCTTTGGTGATGGTGACAGGAATACAGTTCAATGGCATATCAACGAGGGTGGTGATGCCGCCAGCGGCAGCGGCCTGTGTGGCCGTATTAAAGCCTTCCCAGTCGGTGCGGCCTGGCTCATTAATGTGCACGTGGGTATCCACCAGTCCTGGCATGACAACCTGTTGTTCAAGATCAGTGACCGGACAGTCCATTGCTGATCCTGCATCATGAATGGCCATGATACGCCCCTGATTTATTTCAATCGTCGCTGGTCTGATACCCTCTGGTGTCAGTACTCTCTGGCTACGCAAAGCAAATTTTTCCAAAGCAGGCATCATGCGGTCACCTCTTCTTGTGTACGCACTTTGGCTGTTTTCTGTTCGAGAAATGTTTTGGTTGCCTTCACCGCTGCCAGTACGCGTTCCGGAGTTGCCGGCGTATCCATAGGGGGGCTGAAACGATAATCCGCCAGACTGGAAACCGCATCACGTAATGCCGACCAGACGGACATGGCGAGCATAAACGGTGGCTCACCGACAGCCTTTGAGTTGTAAATGGTGGCTTCGCGGTTGCGCTGGTCAAACAACTGGACCCGGAAATCAGCGGGCATGTCGCTCACTGCCGGAATCTTGTAAGTGGCGGGTCCCGTGGTCAGCAATCGTCCGTTATCCCCCCAGACGAGCTCTTCGGAAGTCAGCCAACCCATTCCTTGAATGAATCCGCCTTCTATCTGGCCAATATCAATCGCGGGGTTCAGGGAATGACCCACATCATGAAGAATATCTGTGCGGAGCAGTTTGTATTCACCCGTGAATGTATCGACGATCACTTCCGATACAGCGGCGCCGTTGGCGAAATAAAAAAACGGACGCCCGGAAGCTTTGCTGCGATCGTAATGGATTTTAGGAGTCCGGTAATACCCGGTGGAGGAGAGGGAAATCCGATTGACGTAGGCTAGCTGAGCCAGTTCAGCAAAGCTGATGGATTGATCACCGAAGTGAACCCGGTTGTCCGCAAAAATCACTTCAGAGGCTTCCACACCATGGTGTTGGACTATGAAGTCAATTAAACGTTGTTTGATGGTTCTGGCAGCATTCTGCGCGGCCTTACCATTCAGGTCGGTTCCGGAAGAGGCGGCAGTGGGGGATGTATTGGGAACCTTGTCGGTACGTGTTGCGGAGACATTGATGGTGTTCAAATCTACCTGGAACTCTTCCGCCACAACCTGAGCGACTTTAGTGAACAGCCCCTGACCCATTTCAGTACCGCCATGGTTCAGGTGAATACTGCCGTCGGTGTAGATATGAATCAGTGCGCCAGCCTGGTTGAGATGCTGTACGGTAAAAGAAATACCAAATTTCACCGGTGTCAGGGCAAGACCTCGTTTCAGAATACGGTTGCTCTGGTTGAACTGGCGAATCTCCTGCCGGCGCTGTTGATAGTTCGAGGATGCCTCCAGGCGTTCTATGATTTCCGGCAGGTTATTGTGTTCGACTTCCTGATGATAGGGAGTGATATTGCGGCTGTCCTGGCCGTACAGGTTGAGCTTGCGGATCTCAAGTGGGTCTTTGCCCAGATGTCGGGCAATGTCGTCCATGGCATATTCAATCGTCATCATCCCCTGGGGGCCTCCAAATCCGCGAAATGCTGTGTGGGAGACAGTGTTGGTCTTACAGCGATTGCCGACGATTTTGACCTGATCCAGGTAATAAGCATTGTCTGAATGAAACATGGCCCGGTCGACAATGGCGTCGGAGAGGTCCGGCGAATAACCGCAGAATCCGTTAACAGTGATATCGGCACCCAGTATGCGGCCTTGTTCGTCAAACCCGATTTTATAGTGGTTCTCAAAGGGATGCCGCTTGCCCGTCATCACCATATCGTCTCCCCGATTCAGTCGCAACTTGACCGGTTGTCTGGTGGCATTTGCCAATAGGGCGGCTATACAGGCCCAGGGAGCAGCCTGGGTTTCCTTTCCTCCGAAGCCGCCTCCCATGCGACGCATATCAACGGTGACCAAGTTAAATGGTAGTCCAAGAACCTCAGCGACCAGTTTCTGTACTTCAGACGGGTGCTGACTGGACGTATAGATTGTCATACCGCCATCTTCTGTAGGAATCGCTGATGAGACTTGTCCCTCCAGATAGAAATGCTCCTGACCACCGACAGATAGGCGGCTCTCAAGATTATGTGGCGCGTCTTCTATTGCTTGAGCGGCATCGCCACGCTGCATGCTATGGAGAGGGCGAACGAAGTTCTGTTGTGCCAGGGCGGTATCGATATCCAATACGGGCGGCAACTCTTCGAATTCCACCTTTGCCAGCTGTGCTGCCCGCCATGCCTGTTCATGGGTTTTGGCTGCCACTGCAAACAGTGGTTGCCCATAAAATTCCACCAGCTCCTTTACCAACACAGGATCACCGGGAAAGACAGGACCGATATCCAGGTGGCCTGGAACATCATCGGCTGTTATGACTTTTACGACTCCCGGAGCGGCCTGCACATCCGTTAGATCCAGACTTTTGATACGGCCGTGGGCGATCTGACTTTTACCGATGGCGGCATAGAGTTGGTTGACGTGATTTGTCCGATCGTCCACATAGATAGCTTCGCCAGTCACATGTTTGATTGCGCTTTCATGTTTGGAGGGAGCACCGACGCCACCTTGATGACGATTGGCCGGATTCGTCGTGATTCGGTTGAGGTCAGTCAGATTACGCATAGCCGGTCACCCTTGTCGCTGTGTTTTCTTGTTCTTTTGATTGGTTGATTTCAAGGAAACTCTTCATTAGAAGGTTTTTCGCCACATCCATGCGGTATTCGGCGGAGGCCCGAACATCGCTAAGTGGTTTGAAATCAAGCATGAGCGCCTGCATGGCGGACTCAATGCTGCTCTCAGTCCAGGGATGTCCCATTAGCGCGGCTTCACAATGTCGTGCGCGTTTTGGGATTGCCGCCATCCCACCGAAGGCGGCAGTGAATGATTTAACCTGGGGGCCTTCAACGTGGAGATAAAACGCCGCCAGGACGGCTGAGATGTCGTCGTCTATGCGCTTGGAGATTTTATAAATCTTTAATTGATACCCTGGTTTGGCTTTGGGAATTTCGATGGATTGAATAAATTCATTTGCCTTCAAGTCGGTGACTTTGTAGTCATGGAAATAGTCAGCAACTTTAATGGTGCGCGTGTTATGTCCCCGGCGGAGAGTCATGGTGGCGTCCAGGGCGATTAACACTGGTGGCATATCTCCGATGGGGGAGGCGTTGCCGATATTTCCACCGATGGTTCCCTGATTTCGAATCTGCAGAGAACCCAGGCGTTCAATCATTTCGCCTAGTTCCGGGTATTCCTTTTCCAGCCTGTGAACACATTCGTTATAGGTGACGGCACTGCCGATGATCAGTGATGAGTCTGTTTCTCTGATCGTTTTGAGTTCCGAAACGTTGCCGACATAGATAATCGTGCTCAGGTCCCGGTGAAACTGGGTCACTTCAAGGGCTAAATCGGTTCCACCTGCCAGCAATCGAGCATCGGGATAATCGATGAGCAATTGTGCAAGTTCGTCCGCTGATGTTGGTGCGAAGTATTGTGAACTCTGATTGCTTAGGAACGTTGAGTCCTGACGATTGATGGTCTGAAGCAGTTCAGTTGCGATGGTGTCGGTGTTCTGGTCGCAGGGATAGTTACCCATATTCAGGGCGGCATCAACGATGGGTCGATACCCGGTGCAACGGCACAAATTACCCGATAAGGCTTCCATCGCCGTGTCTTTGGTCGGTGACGGATGGTTCTTATTCAGCGCATAGAGCGACATGACAAAACCAGGTGTACAGAAACCGCACTGAGAGCCGTGGCAATCCACCATCGTCTGTTGAGCTGGGTGGAGTTGGTCGTCCTGTTTGAGATCTTCAACCGTAATGAGTTGTTTACCGTGTAGGGAAGGAAGAAAAGTAATGCAGGCGTTGATGGACTTGTATTTAACGCTGCCTTTCTCCAACTCGCCTACGACAACTGTACAGGCGCCGCAATCGCCGGAAGCGCAGCCTTCTTTGGTGCCACAGCGATTCAAGTCATTACGGAGATAATGGAGAACAGTGGTGTTGGGGTCGACATGTTCGACACTGTGTAACTCATTGTTCATTAAGAATTTTATTGTTGTTTGGGTCATTGTGCTCAGTCCACTGGTTGTTGCAGGTCGATGGAATAGAGTGCGATTCCTTAAAGCCTGACACAAGTGTCAAGATGTGGCTAAGATATAATGAAGCTGACACATGTGTCAACTAATTGTGTTGGATCAATTTGTCCACGTTGGAACAGCGGATAATAAAACCTATTTATCTGAATGACGGGCCGGGAAAAGTTGGTATATCAATTCACTGAGAATAGAGATCCTCAGCAGAAACAAGTGCAGGAACAGATGTGTATAAAACAATGCCTGAGTGATCAGAACTCAGGCATTTCGGAAGGTTATCAGGAGGAAAGCGGAATGTCGCAGTGGCCAACAGAATATTGAATCAGCCAGTCATGTGGTGCAGTTTCCGGCAGGAGCATTTTTCCGTTGTGATCGATGGTTTTCAGTCTCAAAGTCCAATTCTCCGGCGTCTCACGCCAGGTATTAATGCTCACAAAATGAGAGTAATGGGTCGTCAGTAGTGTGGATTCACATTCAATGTTGATTTCCGGGTGACCCGGCAGAGACATCTGGCTTTGTCCTGTCCAGTCAATTTCCGTCTTCTGGGTCGCTGTAAACGGAAGCGGAGCGTATAGACCGGAAGCAACCAGTTGCCAGGCGGTGATTGGTGTCCTGCCTGGCTTTGTGAAGGTGAGTCGGGAAATGGAAGAGAGGTGAAGATCTCCACCAACGAATATCACATTGCGGATCTGATGATCGACGATACAGTCAACCACCCGGGAAAGGGTTGCCGGATATCCCATCCAGTCATCCTGCTCAATCCAGAGTTCAGGATAAGCGCAGAGTTTTTTGCTCAGCGGCGCGAGAACGCTACCGGAAAAAATGAACTTTGGATGGGAGGCATAGCGTTCCTGGCTTTGTATTAACCAGTTGATGATTTCAGCGAGTTGCCCGTCAATACTCATCATGTGGGCACTGCATTCGCTGCCAAGAGTTCTGAATTCTCGCTCACTACGGGTATCGGTGACAAACACCGGGCAGGATGATTCCTCTCCTGTGGTCAGTGAATACCATAGAGAGGGACGCTGGCTGCCTGACTGAGTCGTGTTGTTATGAGCTGGTGTTGAGCCGCGATAGTCGCCGAGGAAATATAACGCCGCGTATTTGGCATCTTCAAACGACCGGATTTCTTCGGGAGTACTGTCGGGCCAGTGCCCGGACCAGTTGTCACTGAATTCATGATCGTCAATGGCAAAGTGAGTCGGCACGGAGGCTAGCAGCTTTTGCATATTAGGACTGATCAGGGCAGAACGGTAACGCCCGCTGTAGTACTCAGAAACAGGTTCAGAAGGCAGCAGATTGGCTGTAGCATCTGCATAAATCTGATCGCCAATAAAAAAGATTTTGTCTGGCCCGTCAGAAGCCTTTAGCCGGTCGTGCATTACGCTAAAAATCTGATCCGAGTGATCCCGCTCAAAAGGCGTTCCAGGATACCGGCAGGAGCCGACCAGAAAGTTAAATTCTGCGGTGCTTTCAGGAGATGACTCCTGCAGACGCTTTAGCCAGGCCCAATCAGGATCAAGTTCCAGTTTTGCCACGGTTTCCGGGCCGGATTCCATATTGCCAAAGGTGGTTAACTGAAACGTTAAATCATCACTGTCCTCTATATCGAATACGTAAGCCAGATGGGCGGTGCTTCTCTCAAGGAAATGAGGAAAGATGCGGTCTCCGTCAGCGGAAATAACAGATAAACCGGGGAGTGTTACTTGGTCTATATCATTGGTTTCAGCCCACAGACGGACACTAATGCCACTGTCTGACCTTCGTGCTCCCCGGATGATCGGTCCGGCTGTGACAGTGGGTGGACTCAGCCACTGGTGGAAGGGACTGAGTTGCAATGGATCAAATGAGACTTTATCTAACTGCTCACTTTCTTCGATTGAGCTCCGCTCAATAAAGCTCCGCACTATTGGGTAGACCTGTTCATTGGCTTTATTGGCGAAGATGATATCCATATGCCCATAGCCGGGAATACGTTTGAGCCTGATGTCAGTATCTGGGTTGGCTTCGCTGAATCTTACTGCGGATATGGTGGCAGAGTAGGGGTTGAATACCTGACTGTCTTCACCATGAATGAACAAGGTTTTAATGCCGGAAAACCTGCTGAGGTTGTTGCCCTTCAGGTAGGCGTTGGCGCCAAACTTGTCGGTTATCTGGTAGCGGTTGGCAAAATAAAACAAGTGTCTGTAAACATCTCCCGGAGCTGGTCCCACAATGTTTCCAAAGTCATCGTGGGTCTGACAGGCCAGGTTTTCATATTTCCACATCCGGCCATAGAAAAAGGTCATTCGATCACAGATGGCCTGTTCTGGATCATCTCCTCCCGGCGGAGAGTGAATGTCTGCGGCATCCTCATCGAGTCTGGCAACCGTAAAGGCCAGTCGGTCCAACAGTTGTCTGGCGAGGCTGTCGTCCTGGCAGGGGTTGGGATCCAGAAACTGATCATCAAACCAGTATTTAACGGCCGTGCCGATTTTGGCTTTGGTTCGATTGGCGGCTGAGGGGATCACCCAGGGGTGGATCGCATTAAATGTGACGCTACTGACTTTGTCGTTATTTAACCAGCCTTTGAGTAGGCTCATGGCGACAGCAGTGGCTCCGACACAATGAGCAAAAACATGGAGAGAGTCACCTGTTTCCTGATAGATATGATTCACCGCACTGGTAATATCGTATTGTGCAACTTCATCTATCGCCCAGTTCCCCGGGGGGGCTTTTAACCCCTGCACATTGCTGAGTCTGTAGTCCATGGTCCAGACGTGATAGCCATGCCTGTAAAAATAGGCGGCTATGTTGGTTGAAAGTGTGTCAGTAGTGAAAATTCTGCTTCCCTGGGCCAGACCGTGAACGAATAGTATCGCCGGAGCTGAATCGCATTCCGCTGAGGTTTGTCGGTAGTGGGCCAGCCGCATGGGATAATGGTCACCCTCCGGGTCAGTGATGGGCACATTCAGCGTTGTAATCTCAGGATGCACTTCTTGCCCCCCTCCTGTTCGTAGCGGTGGGGCGCTTGTATCGGCAATGGATTTGGCCTCGGGATAGACCGGTGAACCAAAACTCCAGAAGTGAGTCTGCATCACCGTTCGGCCGATCATAAAGCCCAGAGATATCAGGTCCATGAACATCTCAGGACCGTTGTGCATTCTCTTAACCTGCGGCAGCATATCTTCAAGCAGCGAAATGCTGTTGACTCGGAGTTGCCCGTAAATCTGCCTACGTTGCGGTTTGGAATACAGACATATCGGCAACTCGAGTAGCGTGTTCCAAAGGGATTTTCCTGCAAGTTTCCAGGCCAGTTCCTTATGTCCTGACATAACCAGATTCTGGTCGTCACTTTGAAGCCGGTAAGTCATATACCGGTAATCCGTATGCATCAGAGCGACATTGAGAAATCCCCGGGCCTGTCGCACCAGGTCTTTAAATGTCATTGGTGGTATGGTGGACTTGCCTCGGATGTAATCGAAGAAACTCCTGCGGCGTATGTGGTAGGTCACCAGGGCATTCAGCGCTCGTAAAGCCTTTTTTATCGGTCCGATATCCTGGCGGGACAGAAGTGTCACTGTGCCGGAAAGGCGTGCCAGCAAGGTGCTGGAATCGCAATGTCGTCTGTCGACGATGACCCGCTGCATCCAACTGATATCATCTGCCGGTATTCGGTTGACATGCAGGTCGGCTTCTACCTTTAGCTCCAGGTTTCCCGGATTCTCCAGCCACTCGTTGACATTAATAGTAAACCTGATGTTGAGGATAAGACCTCGAAACTGAGTGATCCGCTCTGCTGGTATATTGATATCCGGTGCGAGATTTTTGAACAGCCATTCGGGAATATCTGAATCTGTGTCCAGATGGCCGATCAGTTGCTCCTGAAATTCCAATACTGTGGGTTGGTAAGGTTCCGGTTGATGGAGCTTCGGCGGCTGGTCTGGAGTATCGGGTGTTGGATCGTCAAAGTCAGGAGACACTTTGCAGATGGAGGATTCTTGCCAGCCTGCGTCTTCAAGGATGTGGTCTGCTGCCCGCCAGCTCAATGCTGCAATGGTCAGGAAGGGGTTGACGCCAACGGCGGTGGGCAGGATGGCGCCGTCCATCACATAGAGACCTTCGTATAGGGTATCCAGCGAGCCATCTGCTGCCCGGTATACCTGCCCGGCGTGATTGACGACGCCGTCTACAATACTGTCTGCCATGCCGCAACCGCCCAGAGGATGAACTGAAATGGCGCTACCCGACGGAAGCTTTCCGCTCATGACTGATCGGGCTGACGGGGGCATAAGCTGCCAAAAGGGATTCGGTACATATTGTCCACCGTCAAGGCCGTCTGCATAGCTTTGTTGTTTCAGTAGTTCATCAGCGGTTGCCAGGGTCGGATTTTGTGCAGCCGTCGGCCAGGAAGGAAAAATGCTCCAGCCATCAAATTCCGAGTCTTCTGGGGCTGTTTCCGAATGAGCCGGGTTGTCAAACAATAGTTCACCGGCACCGCCGTCATCTCCCATGATCAGTAAAAGCTGGGAATGTTTAATCGATGATGTGGAATTGGCGAGCTGATCGGCATCCGTGTGTTGTTGAAAGTAAGCCGGTTTCTTAGTTGTGCCCAGACGGTGTAGCTGAGCAGAGGTCACTAATATTTCACCAAAAATCTTGCTTAGGCTGTTGGGGATGGCCCCGTCTTCCAGTGTTAGCGGCAGGGTGTCCGGGTTGGACCAGACCTGCAGAATGCCGTTGATGGTAGGCCCCGTCTGTTGATTGTTGGCATAATCCGGTGAGCCGATACCATTCACCTCATGTTCACGGCCGAAGCTAAAAGCCAGACCGTCACCATTGGTGGAAAAATGTTTTCCCAATGTTTTGGAAAGGGATACCAGGCCGGCTTTTTGGGAACGTTGCAGAATTTCTGTGCTACCCAGGGTGCCGGCTGCCAGAATGACCCGGTTGGCGGTGATATAAAATGTTTCCCGGTGAAAGAGATGCTTGGCTGTAGACGTTCTGCCAATTTTCACTTTCCAGTGGTTATTACCGTCTTTTTGGGGTTCGACACTTAGACAGGTTGCTCCGGTGTAGAATTTAGCTCCTCGGGAATGCGCCAGGGGAATCAGATTCATCATCAGAGTGTTCTTTGCTCCGACATTGCATCCGGTCACACAATTTCCGCAGGAGGTGCATGGCATCTGCCTCACACCGGCGTTATTGAGGGCTTTCTGATTGTTGACTACTTCAGTGTTTTGTTCAGAAAATGTGGAGCTGGCAGGGAACGTTACGCTAAGGTCCGCCGGTGACACAGTTGCTTTATAGAGTTTCGTTCTTCCGTTTTTTTCCAGAGAGTTGCCAAGCCTTTCCAGCGCCTGGTATTTCTTCACCTTGGCGGTCTGCTTTCCATCAAGAACTTCTGTAGGGGCAGGCGTTACTCCAAGCCAATGAGAAATCTGATTGAACTCTTCATCGAGAATATTCGGATTGTGACGAAAGATTTCAGGCCATCGATCTTTTTTGAACAATGCCGGGTCTGGCCTTTTGGCAACATTGGCATTGATTAAGGATGTACCACCGAGGCCATTACCGACCAAAATGTCCAGTCCGTTCCCGTGTCTGATGTCAAACAAGGCATCAGGGTAACCGACAATTTCGTGATGGTTGTATGATTGAAGCCGGATATGGGAGGGGAGAGTTCCCAATTCCGAAGGAAAATCTCCTGGCTGATATTCCTTTCCCCGTTCCAGTACCATAACGGAGCGTTCTGGGTGGGCGAGTCGGAAAGCGGCAACTGAACCGCCGTACCCTGAACCGATGATGAGCACATCAACATGGTGTATGATGTCTCCGGGCTGATGATGGGCAATCAGTGACTCTATAGGCGAGCTTATCTGAGAGTCAGATAACTCCATATTCGTTTCCTTGTATTCCCTGATGATGGCTAATGTTTTTTAGTCGGCGCCAGTAACCTGTTTTTTCTTCTGTATTTTTATTATGTTCTGTTTGTCTCTGGTAAGAGACAACAGGAAACTCTGTCCACAGGATAGCTATTAACTCGTTGTCAAATAGCGGCCAAGTGGCAGTTTAGTATTGTTTCAATGAAATTCTGGCGAGATGATACGTTGTAATTTTTATAAAGCCTAATTCAATTGGACGGCAATTCAAAGTTTGAATGGACCCATTCCAATCGGTAGGCGTAATCAGGGATATAGATTGCCTGTCGGCATTGGAAAACCACATAAATTGATCAATCATACTATGCAAAACCAATTCACAACGTCCATTGAAAACGCTTGGTTGCGGGAATCTGTCAAGATCAGGGCTCTCCAGACCAAATCCTCGTTATACAGTATGTTTCTGATTGCTCTGGTTATGCTGTATGCGCTTGAGCAATATATCCCAGTTTATATCGTGCTGTTTTGGGTAAGCGGCATCCTGTTGACGGTGGGATGGCGATACCTGATAAGCGCGCGAATATTGAAGAATTTTGAACGTAAAGGCAACGCGGATATCAGTGGCGCGGACCGGAACCTCAGGATATGCAGTGTCTTTACCCAGTTGGGCGTCGGTCTGGGCGTGGCTCTGTGTTGGGGGGAGATTTCAACAGATGCCGCTTATATCATCACGGCTGCCCAATTGCTGCATGGTATGGGCAGCATGATTAACCTTTCCTACGACTATAAGTCGTTTAAATATTCTCTACCGATGTTGATGGTTCCCCCTTTTATATTTTGGGTGATGAAAGAGGGTCAGGGGAGCATTATATCTGCTTCTATCGTATTGCTTTCGTTCATGATGTTGAACCTGGTCAAGCGATCTGAAATGAGCCTGAGAGATACGTTCAAGATGCGGTTCGAGAACGTCCGACTCCTCCAACAGGTTGAAGCAGAAAGAGCGAAAACGGAAGAAGCTCTGGAAGTCGCTCAGAAAGCTAATCAGACCCGATCTTTTTTTATGGCAGCAGCCAGTCACGATTTAAGGCAGCCGTTATTTGCCCTGTCAATCCTGACGGATACGCTGGGATTGCAACCCCTGCCCGAGTCGGCAAAACCAATCTTTGAAAAACAGAAATCATCTATCGCTGCTTTGAGGAGTCTGTTCGATAACCTACTGGATCTGTCCAAATTTGATTCCGGACAGATAGATCCCAAAGTCGAGAGTTATGCACTGGAGTCAATATTAAAACCTATTGATGAAGAGTTTGCGGTGATCTGTGCTAATCGTGGCATTAACTGGAGTCTGGACTACCCCGTTGTCGCGGTTAAGACAGATCGCGACCTGTTGCAAAGAGTTGTCAGAAACCTGCTGACCAACGCGACCAACTTTACTGATGAGGGTGGGGTGAGTCTGAATGTCAGTTATCAGGAGGGTAAGGCGCTGTTCGAAGTGGCCGACACGGGTTGTGGGATTGCTGAAGCAGACCAGAAGCGGGTGTTCGATGATCTTGTTCAGCTGAACAACAGCAACCGCCTGAGAACCAAGGGCGTTGGTCTGGGATTGGCGATTACCAAGCACATCAATCAATTGCTCGGCCTTAAGTTGAGTATGACCTCAAAAGTAAACCGGGGGACAAAGTTCCATTTCGAATGCCCTGCTTCATTACTGATGCAGCAGGTTCCGGAAAGAAAGCAGCCTCAATTGTCTTCTGACGTGGTGACGGGGCTCAGTCTATGGGTGTTTGAAGATGAGCCGTTGGTACGGGAAGCTCTGGGGCATCAGTTCCAGGCCTGGGAATGCCCGGTTGAAATGTTTGCTTCCCGACAGGAATTCATGGAGAAGAAAGGAAAGTTTGAAAATCTGCCGGATCTGGTCATCGTGGATGATATGCTGGGGCATGATGAAAGCGGACTTGAGTTGGCTGAGGAACTTGAACCTATGATTGGGGCCAAACGGATTCTGTTGATGACGGGGAATTCTGATCCTGATCGTCTACAGACCCTGGATAGCAGTCCCTTTATTTACGCTAAAAAGCCAATCGCTCTCGATTGGCTGATTTATTGGATGATGACTGCCAGTCGTTCCTCGACCCAAACCGCGTCAGATCATGCCTAACTGCCGGGCCTTCAGTATCACCTGGGCCCGACTTTTCGCTCCAAGCACACGGAACACTGTCGCCAGGTGAGTTTTCACCGTCCCCTCAGCCATATTCAGCCGATCTGCGATGACCTTGTTCGGCATGCCTTTTAGCAGACAATGCAAAACTTCCTCCTGCCGAGGCGTAAAAGAGGGTTTCTCCTGTGGTGCAGGAGTAGGCGTGGGTTTGGTGGCAGTTGGTGGTAGATCGAACCCGAGCAGACGGATCGCGTTTGGAGGTATATAGCTGCTACCTGCCATGACCATTCTGATGACGTTGACAATAATATCGACATTGGAACTTTTGGGAATAAATCCTCTGACGCCATACTCAAAAGATTGAGCAATAATCGCAGGGTCTTCTTCTCCTGAAAATATAACAATTGGGAGATCAGGATAGTTTTCCCGCAGAGTACTCATGCCGTCTACACCCTGAGTGTCTTCAAGATGAAGGTCAAGCATGACCAGATCTATTTCAGAATTATTTCCCAGAAATTCCATTGCCTCAGCAAGGCTGCGGACAGAGGTTGCCTCTGAGAAAATATTGAGCGCCAACAAAGCTGTCGTGATGGCTTCTGTGACGATTGGATGATCGTCTACAAGCAGGGCTTTTAGATTGCTGTCTTTCACAATTTACCGTCGTTTTTCTTGAGCGCCGATACTGGAACCCGGCGTATCTAAAATCAGTCGTTAACAGGGAGGGCATAAAACTTCATAAAGAACCCGGCAGCCTGTGATGTATCAGGCATTCTGTGCCCATTACATATGGAAATTAAGGACATTTGAGGCCTGTGGGGTGAACCATGATAACTGGATTATTATCCAAACTAAACTTTCGTTTAGGTTAAACGCCGGATCCCATTTCTTCAATAAGAGGAATACATTTACAGCTATTGAAATGGCGACAATGTCTTCCCTTATACAAGCCGGCAGGCAAGAAGATCCACTATGAGCGTACAGAAGATATGGGTAAAGGATAATATACGAATTATGGCATCGTTATTTATCGTGATTTTGGGTGGTATCGGACTGATCATTTCCTCCAGTCTGATGCTCAGTCATCGTAATGCTTCTAGTCTGGGGAGCGGTGAACCGGTAAAAGAGGAATCTCTTGAAGGGGTGATGGTCAATGTATATGCCGTTGATCCAAGCAACTCCGATTTCAAAGGACGCCTGTTACATTCGGAAGTGGCGGATCCTGAATCACAATTGAATTTTACGGTTCCAGATGGTGTTGACCCGCCTTATCTTCTGGAATTTCAGACCTTGGGAGCCCCATACGGACCTGCTCCCAATCTTATCAATTGATGCTTAAACCCATGAGTTTATCTGGAACGGTTACCTGAATCCTTCTCTGATGATGCGGTTGTCTGCGAACGGGAGGATGAGCTGTTTGTACTTTTATCTCGCCGGCGATTATCTTCAGTAGCACTTTTTTCGGCTTCTTTGGCTGGCTCCTGGTCCGAGGGGCTTTCAGATGACAAGGGAATATTTTCGCTTTCTGCAATAAAATGCATCGCCATTTCAAAGGCATTTTGGGTAAAACCCAGCACCTTGGCGAAGCCTTCATCTGACAGTTGTCTGGCAGCGTCGTGCCGGCGATAGATGTTGATAAATTCCCGTTCGCGTTCGTATTGTAACGGGAGTCTTCCCAGCCCCCAGTCATTCAGTAAACGCCAAAGTTCGGGATTGTATGTCCGGGTGTATTTCAGGATAAATGGTACCGGATCGTTGCGGGCAAGAAGTGCCGCCAGTCTCAGAATAAGTTCGAATGAGATAGTGGCGGTACCATTCTCTACGGCTTCCCAGAAACTTTTATCCTTCAGGTTGATTGCATCACTTAACTCGTGAATGGTCAGTCCAGCAACTTCTCTGAGGTCTCTAAGGGATTGGCCTGCGGACACCATGACTTTCAACTGATCCTGGTTGCGCAAAATGGTTTTCCCAACTCTTAAGGACCCGTCAGTGGTTCTGCGGGCAATTCTGAATGCAGAGCTGGTGATACCGGAAATTCGATGAAGCCATCCCTCGTCTTTTGAGGAAGAGGGGGGGGGTGTGGGTTTGGTGTGCTTCTGGCGATCAGATGAGCTTGAGCGCTTTTGATCGCCAGAGGAGGGATGGCTGGGCTTACTTTTTCTAGTGTCCGATGACGTCTCTGGTTTTCCAGAAGGCCGGGATTCTGCCCTTTTGCGATGATTCGATGTCATTTGGCGATGATTCCATATTAAGGCCAGCCATCAGATAGACGCCGAAAATGAATATTCGAACGTCAGAGTCTGTTGAAACGTCAACAGACTCTAGTTTACCCCTCCGTTGTTGCAATTTTCTGTTCGCTGGTCAGAACATCCACCAGAATTTCCCCGGTTTCCTTGGCAACGAAGTCGGGTTCCTTGCTGTCATTCGGCCGGGCGGTTTGTTCTTCCTGGAACTTCTCATAGTCTGCATAGGTCTTAAATACTTTTTCATCCCGAGCTTCTCGGCGCATGTTGACGTAAGCCAGTTCCGCGTTGCGAATTTCCGCCAGTTCTTTTTTGCGTGTTTCTATATTGAGCGAGATTTCTTTCTGATCCCGGGAAGTCTTCAAAAACTCGATTTCTTTCAGTAGTGCCTGATACTCGGCGTTATCCTTCATGCGTTTCAGGTGGTCTTCATTCAAACCATTCACCAGAGTAGCGAGATCGCCGTAGTTCCTATGTGCGACAGGGTCTATCTGGTCCCAGGGCAGAGCTTCAGGAAGTGCGTCTTCACCAATTTCTTCTTTATCGATGGCGGAAGGTAGCAGTATGTCCGGAATGACTCCTTTATGCTGGGTGCTGCCACCAGAAACCCGGTAGAACTTGGCCTCAGTAATCTTGAGCTGCCCGTGGCTGAGTCCTCTGACAGATTGTACGGTGCCTTTACCGAAAGTTTGATCTCCGATAATGATGCCGCGACCATAATCCTGGATAGCGGCAGCAAAGATCTCAGAGGCTGATGCACTCATGCGGTTTACCAAAACGGCCATGGGGCCAGAATAAGCGATACTGTCGTCCGGATCGTCGTAGACTCTGACTCGGTTGTCTGCTGTGCGTACCTGAACGGTAGGACCTTCCTGGATAAACAATCCTGTCAGTTGGATCGCTTCCTGAAGCGCTCCACCGCCGTTGTTACGAAGGTCAATAACGAGGCCGTCAATGGACTCCTTCTTTAACTCATAGAGTAATCTGTATACATCACGAGTTGTACTACGGTAGTTCGGATCGCCTGCCTGCATTGCCCTGAAATCGGCATAGAAAGTGGGGATATCAATAATACCGATGGTGTATTCCTGGCCGCCACGATTGATTTTCAAAACTTTTTTCTGTGCAGATTGATCTTCGAGATCGACCCTGTCGCGAACGATATTAATGACTCGGGTTTCATTATCATTGGCGGCCTGAGCTGGAATAACTTCCAACCGGACAACGGTTTTCTTTGGTCCGCGAATAAGGTCTACTACTTCTTCCAGACGCCAGCCAATCACATCGACGATATCTCCCCCTGAGCCTTGGCCGACTCCGACAATTCTATCAGCAGGTTGCAGAATACCGTGTTTGTCTGCGGGACCCGCCGGAACCAATCTGACGACTTTGGTGTATTCATTGTCTGATTGGAGTACTGCCCCAATACCCTCCAGAGAGAGTGACATATTAATGTTGAAGTTCTCAGAGTTGCGCGGAGAGAAATACTGCGTATGTGGATCGTATACGTTGGTTACCACATTCATATACGACTGGAAGACATCTTCAGAGCGCGCCTGCCGGATTCTGTTCAGCTGGCTCGCATAGCGTTTTTTCAGGCTGGTGGTGATCTCTTCGTTGGATTTTCCGGAAAGTCTCTGATTCAGTACCGAGTTTTTAATTCGCTTGCGCCAGATTGTGTCCAATTCATCAAGATTGGCCGCCCAGTGAGCTTTTTCACGATTGATCAGAAGCGTTTCATTTTTGGAAAAATCCAGCTTGTCCAATCCTGTATCCAATGTCTGAATAACATAGGTCAGACGTTCAGCAATGCGTTGCTGAAATCTGTTGTAAATATTAAATGCCGGAGCCAGTTGGCCGGTTTTGATAGCGCCGTCCAAACGATAGCGGTATTGCTCGAATTCGTCGATATCCGCCTTGGTAAAATATACCCTCTGAGGATCGAGATACTTGAGGTAATTATCCAATACAATCGAGGAGACAGTGCCGTCAATTTTTAGGCTTCTGTAGTGCGCATATTGCAATTGTCTCGCAATGTCCCGGCTGGCCTTCTCCTGCTCCGGTGTGGGCTGAAGCTCAGATATCGCAACCGGTTGAAGAGGATCTTCAGCTTTCTGGGTTGGGACATTTGCCCATGAATTGGAGGTTAGGGCTATCCCGGCGAGTAGCAAACTTAACAGTTGTAACTTCAGGGATCCTTTCTGACTACGGGGGACTGCGGTACTGAATTGGCTCATTGACATCACACTCTTTCGCCGGATCTTTCACCGGGAGTTAACTCACTACAGATTTAGACGACTGCTCTCTATATCCATCATATATACGTTATACCTATTGATTCTAGGTCAAGCAAAGAGTTCCAACCAGAGTTTGAACCTGACAACTTTGTAAAGAATTGCAGGAGAGGCGATTAGAACACACTTTTTGACCTTGGTTTAAAAGGTTATTCCCCCCGGTTATTGGAACAATATGTACACTAATTATGAGGGCGTTGTTAGCCACTTTAAACCGTCATTGAGAATTGTACAGATGTGTCGGGAGAGAGAAAATCAGCCGGAAGGGTCACTGATTGACCCCTGCCGGCATGATTTGATGTGGCCCATGGTGTGCTGACCAGTTATGGGTGCTACTGAAACACTTCACCTTTGTCTGCCAGGTCCCTTAGTGACTGAGGAGGGGCGAATCGTTCACCGTAACGTTCAGTCAGCTCCTGAGCGCGCTCAACAAACGCACTTGGTCCATACTGATTTATGAACTGGATAGCCCCGCCGCTCCAGGGGGCAAAGCCAATGCCAAAAATACTGCCCACATTGGCATCAGGGATTGACTTGAGAACTCCCTCTTCCAGGCAGCGAACAGTATCCAGTGCCTGAACGAACAGAAGACGGTCTTTAAGCTCCTGAAGATCGACAGAGCGGAATTTTTCTTGATCGGTGAAGTGCTTGAGCAACCCTGCCCACAAATGTTTCTTTCCGTTTGTAGGGTAATCGTAAAAACCGGCACTACGATTTTTTCCCGGGCGATTGAATTCTGTCACCACACGATCGATGACAGCCTCAGCCGGATGCGGTACCCAGGTACCGCCTGATTGCTCGAGATCCTTCTTGCTCTGATCCCGAATGTGGGACATAAGTGTCAGACTCACTTCATCTGAGACGGCCAGTGGACCTACCGGCATGCCAGTCAGTTCAGCGGCATGCTCGATTGTGGCGGGATGTATACCCTCGGCCAGCATGGCAATACCTTCATTGACGAACTTACCGAACACTCGTGAGGTAAAGAATCCTCGGCTGTCGTTTACCACAATGGGGATCTTTTTGATTTGCAGAACAAAGTCGAATGCCTTGGCCAGGGTTTCATCGGAGGTCTGTTGGCCTTTGATGATCTCTACCAACTGCATCTTGTCGACAGGAGAGAAAAAATGCAGACCAATAAATTTATCCGGTTGTCCGGAAGCTTCAGCCAGTTGTGTGATCGGGATCGTGGAGGTGTTTGATGAAAATATCCCTCCATCCGCAAGTCTTGGTTCTGACTCCTTGGTAACTTGGGCTTTTAGGTCACTGTCCTCAAAGACGGCTTCTATGATCAGGTCACAGTCGTGAATCTGTTCATAATCGTGGGTTGCGGTAATTCGGTCCAGTACAGTTTGCATCTCGTGCTCGGTGGTGCGGCCCCGGCTGACCTTCTTCTTGAGCAGTTTTTCACTGTAGGACTTACCTTTTTCCGCAGTTTCCTGGGAAACATCTTTCAGAATGACCTCAATGCCGCTAATGGCGCAGGCATAGGCGATGCCTGCGCCCATCATTCCAGCCCCCAGAACGGCGACTTTCCTGACTGCCTGAGGGCTATCCGCGACTGGGAGGACATCAATATCGGGGCGGGAACGGCCGGCTTTGATCTCATTTAACTGGAACCAGAAAGTCCCGATCATGTTTTTAGCTATCTGGCTGGTGACCAACTGGGTAAAGTAGCGGCTTTCAATGCGTTGTGCCGTATCAAAATCCACCTGAGCGCCTTCCACCACCGCAGACATAATGGCTTCAGGGGCAGGGTAGCAGCCTTTGGTTTTCGCCTTCAGCATGGCCGGTGCAATGGCGAGCATTTGAGCGATTTTGGGGGAAGTCGGTGTCCCGCCAGGCAATTTATAGCCTTTCACATCCCAGGGCTGCTTGGCGTCGGGATGCTCTTTAATCCATTGCTTGGCTACTTTCAGCAGTTCAGCAGGTGAGTCTGCCAGATGATCTATCAGTCCCAATGCTTTGGCTTTGCCAGGTGGCATTTGTTTGCCTTCCAGTAACAAGGGAAGGGCTTTTTCTATTCCCAGATAGCGTGGAAGTCTGGTTGTTCCGCCACCGCCGGGTAAAAGTCCCAGTGTGACTTCAGGTAGTCCCAGGCGAATTTTATCGTCATTGATTGCCATGCGTGCATGACAGGCCAGGGCAAGCTCCCATCCACCTCCGAGAGCTGTTCCGTTGATGGCTGCGACAATGGGCTTGCCAAGGGTTTCCAATGCTCTGAGAGGTCCCGTGATATTTCTGGTCAGCATCGTAAAGAAGCCTTCGGCATCCCTGTCGGTGACTTTCACCAGCTCTCGCAGGTCGCCCCCGGCAAAGAAGGTTTTTTTGGCAGAAGTAATGACAACGCCAGACAGTTCCTCTTTTTCGTTAATCAGGCGAGAAACAGTATCTCCGAAGGCCTGGCGGAATTCAGCGTTCATAGTATTCGCCGATTGATTGGGCATATCTATGGTCAGGGTGATGATATTGTCCTGGTCTTTTTCATAATGAATTGCATTCATGCTCATTCTCACTATGGCTTAATCTGTTGTTGTTCGGGAGTTTGGGTACGGTGTCCAGGTTGAGGTTTTACTTTGTGAGACGCTCAATAATCGTCGCAATCCCCATTCCTCCTCCGACGCATAAGGTCGCCAGCCCGTAGCGAAGCTCTCTGCGTTCCAACTCATCCAGCAGTGTGTTAAGTATCATCGCTCCAGTTGCCCCAAGGGGATGCCCCATGGCAATGGCGCCGCCATTTACATTGATTTTTTCGTCTGGAATACCAAGTTCCCGCTGAAACTTAAGTACCACCGCTGAAAATGCCTCGTTGACCTCGTATAGATCGATATCCTCCGGTGCCAGGCCTGCCTTTCTCAATGCCTTGAGGGTTGCCGGGGCCGGGCCGGTCAGCATGATGGTTGGGTCAGTACTGGTCACAGCGGTGGCGATAAATCTGGCACGGGGCTTCAGTCCCAGAGCTTTTCCTTTGTCAGCGCTGCCGATTAGTAATGCTGCAGCGCCATCTACGATACCCGAAGAATTGCCCGGGGTATGGTGATGGTGGATTTTTTCCACAAAGGGGTATTTTTCGCTTGGAACAACATCAAATCCCATTTCACCCATCATCTGGAAAGAGGGTTTCAATTGGCTTAGACCTTCAAGCGAAGTATCTGGACGGATAAACTCATCTTCATTTAGCAAAATCAGGCCATTTTGATCTTTTACCGGGACTACTGAGCGGCTAAAGTGGCCTTCTTGACGAGCTTTGGTGGCTTTCTGCTGCGAGCTGAGTGCAAAGGTATCCAACTGTTCCCGGGAAAATCCTTCAATAGTGGCGATCAAGTCAGCGCTGATTCCCTGAGGAATGAAGCCTGTTTTCAAGTTGGTGGCTGGATCCAGAGCCCAGGCTCCACCATCACTTCCCATGGCGACGCGTGACATGGACTCCACACCGCCGGCCACGACCAGATCTTCCCAGCCAGAGCGGACCTTCATGGCGGCCAGATTAACCGCCTCCAGTCCTGATGCGCAGAAGCGGTTGAGCGTTACTCCTGCGACCTGAGAATCCCAACCGGCTACCATCGCTGCCGTTTTGGCAATATCGGCTCCCTGATCCCCAATCGCGGTAACACATCCCATGACAATATCATCCACTTCTGCCGTATCGAGGCCGTTGCGCTCCTGGAGTGCATTCAATGTGGTTGCAAGCAGATTGACGGGTTTGACTTCATAGAGGGAGCCGTCCTTTTTTCCCTTGCCTCGGGGAGTGCGGACAGCATCAAAGATATAGGCATCATTATTCATGTTGGTCTACCTGAGGATTTGTTGTTGGTATTTGGCGGATAGGTGTATGGCATACTCCAGCCTGAGATTAGGTATGGCTATGAGTCCACCATAAATCAATGGATGCCAGGGGGAAATGACAGGAAGCCCCAAACAGGTTGGCGAAAACGCTCATGGCTATTCTTCGAAAGAAGAACGCTCAGGGTCGTCCACTGCAGACAGAATGGCGCTGATCTGGAGGTGCGCTATTCTTAACCATAGTCATCCAATTCCAATCACAGTTAGCACATTCAAAACGTAACCATCGAATGTCACTGCCACATCACTTGTTAAGGAGTTTCTATGTCGATTCTGGATAACGTCTATAACTATTATGAAAAACTGGTTCTGGAGGAGCTGGCTTCACAGCTTGGTGAAGACCAAAAAGATGAAGATTTTCTAACAGATACGGTGTGCCTGGCATTGAATCATCTTCCAGGCCGTTATTTCAGGCACGGCGTGGACATGGCGTTTTATTTATCTTCAGATGAATACATTGAAATGAAAAAACATGTCGAGAAAGCCGTGAAGGAAGCCTTGGCTTATATGAAGGACCCGTCCAGAGATAAGCAGGTGTAGCCCTCAGAATTGAGAACTACACCGGTTAAACTGTCGGGAACGCGGGCTATCAGTGGCGGGAGATCGCTTTGGCAATTCCCTGTAGAGAGTGGCTGAATCGATCACATAACGCGTCATACTCTGTTGCTGCGCCGGCATCTGGTACAACATCCAGCCATTGATGCAGTAATTCTTCGAACCGCTTTTGAGGGGAAGCAGATTCATTGTTGCTTTGCTGAAGTCCTGCAGTCAATCGCTCAACCTGAAGCGCCATTCTGCGGTCTTTGTCACTTGCTGGACTATCAGTTTCCCCAAGAATTTCCGCCAGGATAATAATATCCTTTAACTGTTCTGTGGTGGCCTCTTTTAATCCTGCCTCTGAGCTTAGTCTTGAGACTAAAAGCTTCTGGTCCGAAGCTTCCAACTGGTTGAAATGAGAAGGCCAGTTAACATCGCTGGTTTGACCATTTGCCGCCTTTGCGCATTCCAGAATGCCTTGGTAATAATCAATAAAGCTGTCAATTTTTACCTGTTGCAGGCTTTTTTCGATGGAATCCACGGCCTTATGGAATCGTTGGCCAAGAGATTTGGTTTGCTCGCCCAGAGACCCCAGTGCACGGTAGCTGTCGGTGAGGGATGACAAGATAGCTTCTGAGCTGCTATCCACATTGGACGACAAACGCTCAATCTCGGCAATCAATTCTTCCGCCCTGGATTGATTATGTGAGATTTCTTCCTGGTGCTGTTTACGTTGCTCGCCCACGCGACCAAAAATCTCATCACAGGCTTTTCTGAAATCATTCCAGAGTTGCCGGTCAGTTTTATAGCTGGTGATGCCCACTTTCTGCCAGTCCTTTTGCAGAACTTTTGCCTGATGAGTAGCGTGTTTCAGGTCTTCTTCAGATATCAGTGATTTGGCTTTGGCTACGATGTCACGCTTCAACTGGTGATTGCGTTCTTTCTCTTCGTTCAGCTTGTTGTCGAGACTTGCCAGCAGTTCGTTGAACTTCGACTGTACCGCTTTGCCTTTTTTGTGGTCTACAGGGTAGTACTGGCGCCACTCCTCCCGGGCTTTACGATTGATTTTGTCCACCAGTTTCCAGTCGGGTGAGTTCCAGTCTATTGCTTCAATAAACGTCGCCAGTTCTGTGCAAATGGAGTCCCGTTTCTCCAAGTTGACCCGTTTAAGTTTCTCTTCCTCCGAGAAATAGGTCTTGCACGGAGCATAGGCAATGTCTGAGGCTGATTTGAATCTTTGCCAAAGGTGCTGGTCTGAAGAGCCCCCGAGTTCCCGCCATTCTTTTTGAAGTTCTTTGATCTTGTTGGCTTTTATGTGCGGTTCAAGATGCTGCTCGGCGAGATGTTCCATATGCTCACAAAGCTCTTCCTGCTTTGGACGTGTGGCAAAGCCCTGCCAGTCCCGCAGCTCCTGAAGGCGGCCCTGGAGTGATTTCAGCTTAGCCTGTAAATCCCCTTTTGCTTTGGTGGGAATGTGGTCCAGATCACGAGTGGCATCTTTGTTCAGTCGCTGGGCTTTTTTGACTTCTCCCTGGCTGATGGCTTTTTCCAGCTCATCAAGATCCTTATTGACCTTTTCTTTGAACTTGCCAATGTCTTCAATATGGCGGGTCTCAAGCGTCTGGACCTGACCAACTGCCTCGGATAGCTGTTGCAGTAGAGGGTGCAGGGTATAGTCTGCCGGCCACTCTACATCATTGACCATTTGCCGTAAGGACTTGATCAGGGACTTCCTCTCCACAGGATCTGCATCAGCGGCAGATCTGGCCTGCTCAAGCTTCTCAGAAAGTTCGGCCTGATGTGAAAGAAGGCGCTGCAAGGCTAAATGGTAATGACGTATTTCTGTCATTACATGTTGATATCTTTTTTGCTCAACCTTATCAACTTTCTGATGCCGGGTAGCCTCCAGCCAGCGATTTTCCTGAGTTTTGATCAGGGCATCGAGAGCGGAAAGTTCTGATTGCTGGGTGAGGGGAGTCTCCTGGAGCTTCTCTTTGGTTTTTTCCAATTCCTGGCAGGTTTCTCCCCGCTCGCTGCTTTGAAGTCGTGCCTCTTCCTCAATTCTATGCTCACGGGCTTCCTGCTCGGCGAGTGCCTGTGCACGTTGTTTGCTGGTTTGCAGCGCCCGTTCAATGCGTGACTTCATTTCCGGGTGTTGCTCAAGGTCGAGCTTCTCGAAAGAACGAATTAAAGCATCCAGTTTTTCTGCATAGTACTTGGTCGCCTCGGTTGAGGCATGTTGCTCCAGGTTTTCGCAAAGAGTTTGTATGTCTCTTTGCAGGGCCAATTGTGCCTGCTCCTGGTCCCTGAAAGCCTGTAAGCGGGCCTTGGCCTTCTGAAAGACGCCTTTGTCTTTGCCTTTGGTCCGGCTGACGAGGGTGGAAAGTCCCTGTGGGTCTTCAATCAGTTCTGCTGCGCTTTGTCGAATGTGGCTGATCGGATGGTTGACTGCCATTTCAAGGATAGTGTCACCGGCATGCTGGCGTAGACTTTGTAAAAATGGTGTCAGGTGCTCTGATTGCCTGAGATGTCCGGCAAGATCAAAAGCCAGATCCTTGGATATTCGCTGTAAATGCTGGCCGAGAAAGCTATCAAAGTCAGTTGAGGATTCACTCAGCAATTCCAGTAGTCGTTGATGAGCAATCTGCCGCGTTTTGGTTTGGGAGGCTTGTGCCAGATCGATAAGATCCGGAATTGAGAGCACTCTTTTCAGAGCTGTTTTCAGAACATTTTCATCAGATTCATGCTTGATCAGTTGTTCGAGAATAGCTCTGTCTTCTGTCTTTCCCCAATCCAGTTGAGAAACAGCTTCTTTTCTGACATCCGGGTTATTGCTCTGCCATTTAGGCTTAAAAATTTTTTTTAAAAGCATGAAGTGAATGATCCTGGAATCTCGTTTTACGTCTTAACGTCAACAGATCCTGAGTTGTAATATAGGCCCTTTTCGCCAGCAAGCTATCTTCATGATAGAACGGATATAAACGCTGATGAACAGGGGTACATTTTGTTGACGACGGCATAGTCTACTCCGTATAGGGGAATGCCGCTACTCCGATCAGGATTCAGAAACACATAAATATGCGTGGTGTCAGGAAGAATTTGTCCTTCACTGGTTAACTTATCAACATAGAGCGTCAATATAGAGAGCAACCATGGGTAGTGAATGCGAAATCCCTTATCAGGAAGTGAAAAATACGGCATTGAGGTTGCTTGGACGCAGGGAGCACTCTGAGCATGAAATCCGGGAAAAGCTATGTCTCCGTGGTGCTTCGGGTGAGCAGGTAGATGAAGTGATTGAGTACCTGAAGGATGGAAATTATCTCAGTAACCGGCGTTATGCGGAGATGATTATCCGCCGGCGTGCCTCGCAAGGATATGGCTTAAGAAAAATCTCATACGAACTTGCGGGAAAGGGGGTAAGTCGTGGAGATATCCAGGACTCGCTTAAGTCTTTGGATTTCGATTGGTGTGAAGTTGCTGCATCAATGTTACGCAAAAAGTATAGAAATTACTCGGAAAAACCAACGGATATTCAAAAACAGCAGCGGTTTCTTCAGCAGAGAGGGTTTGAGTTTGATGAGATAAAAGCGGCAATGAGTGTCTTCAGATCCTGATACAATAATGTATTAGAGGGCTTACAGCATTGGAGGCGCTATCTTGAATGGTCTGGGCATATCCGGTGTTGAGTCGTTGAAGTCATCAGCAGGCACTCCGGCACCAGAATCAGATTGCGCAACGGCACCGTCGTTAATGCCTGGCTGTTTCATCCATGCCAGAACGTCATAATAACGGCGGATATTCTGAACATAGTGTACGGGCTCCCAGCCTCTGGCGTATCCAAACCGAGTCTTTTTATACCATTTTTTCTGCTGCAGTAGTGGCAGGCTTTCTTTTACATCAATCCACTTGTCCGGATCCATACCAAGACTTTCGGTGATGATTCTGGCATCTTCCAGGTGTCCCATGCCGACATTGTAGGCTGCCAGTGCCATCCAGGTCCGGTCCGGTTCGGGAATTCGTTCCGGGATTCTTTTGTGAATACGACTGAAGTACTTCGCGCCACCCCAGATACTCTGCTCCGGATCCAACCGGTTCCGTATCTGCATTTCTTTGGCGGTCGTCTGGGTCAGCATCATTAGACCCCGAACTCCGGTGGGTGAGGTGGCATAAGGGCGCCAGTGAGATTCCTGATACCCGACTGCTGCCAATAGATGCCAGTCGAGTTCGTACTCAGTAGCAGCTGTCTTGAACGTTTCTTCAAACTTGGGAAGCCGGTTGCGGATGTGCTTGATAAAGGTGCGTGCGCCGACATAATTCAATTGATCCACGTGGCCGAAGTATTTTTCCTGAAGGTAAGTCAGCGTACCGTCCTGAGCGCTCTTTTCCAGAAAAAGGTTGGCTTGTTCCAGCAGGCTGTTGTCTTCGCCGGGTGGGAATATCCAGCTGACTTTCAATGGCTCCATTAACGCAAAGCTTTCCCGGGCTTTGGGAAACATGGCCTTGTGAATGGAATACTCAGCTGAATTGACGATGGCAATTTCAACCTGGCCCTCTTCAACCATCCGCATCATATCCGGGGTTTCCAGCCCATCAACTTCTTTCCAGACGAGCTCTGGCAATCTGGCATCTTTCAATTGTTGGAGAAAGGCTGACTGTGCAGTGGAAGCGGGGACGACGATTGACTGACCGACCAGATCATCAACGGTCTTGGGTTTTGGATTTCCGTTGGCAAATAGCACCAATGGCTGGAAAGTGAGGTAATCTGAGCTGAAATTGAGGCTGCCAACCCGATTCTGTGCGGCATGCTGACTCAGGCCAAGAGCTGCCAAATGGGTATAGCTTTGCTCCAGTACGGAATAAGCCTCATCGAGATCGCTCGCGACTCTGAGGCGAAGTTCTACGCCGATCTGTTCAGCAAAAAGCCGGGAAAGCTCGTACTCAAAGCCGGCAGCACCATCTCGGTCTTCATAATAAGTGGTGGGAGCATTGCGGGTAATAACGTGCAACACACCTTCCTGCTCGATGCGCTCCAAAACAGTTGGACGACTACAGCCGGTCAGTGTAACCACAATAAAAAATGTCAGGAGCCCCAATATCCCTTTGGATCTGGACCGATCGACTAACATCATAACAATTCGCAAGCAGATGTTCCCTTGTCTTCGATGGTTTCCCTGACGATGGTTTTCCTAAATATAAGCAATACTGATTCCATGGCGCTAATCCTCTTGGGTTTTCAGTCAGGAATCAAGTTGGGAAATGTCCGTAGCTGCAAAAGAATGTCAAATAAACGGACGGCCTGTTCGTTTTTTGGGCGCATTCTACGCAATTGTCTGCTTTCTGGTCACTATGCTTTTATTTGGGAGGTGTTCAAAATATCGGTCTTGTGTTGAAACTTGTGTGGTGCCAACTGCCGGCAAATAGTAGAGGGGGAAAGGTATTATAAAAAAGAAATATCAGAAAATTTGTATTGGTAATGAGGGTGTTGAGCCTGTACTTCGGCCAAAAAGTTTAATTATTTCAATGAAGTACTATAAGGTGAAGTGGATCGGGGAAATTTCCGGGTGAAGTGGCCCGGAAAACGGTTTTCTATTATCATTACGCCTCTTTTTTTCTCTCCCAGTTCAGAGGCAGATAGTCAACGTTATGTTTGAACTTCGTGGTGCTCCCGCCCTTTCTCCTTTTCGTCGTAAGAAGTTATTGGCCTTGTTACAGGCGGTTGTGCCTGAAACCCAATCGCTTTATGCGGAGTACATGCATTTCGTCGAGTTAGACGGAAATTTGTCAGCCGACCAGCGTGCCGTATTGGATAAGTTGTTAACCTATGGCCCTACCGGGCAGTCGGAATCCCCTGAAGGTACTTTGTTTCTGGTCGTTCCAAGGCCTGGCACGATTTCGCCCTGGTCAAGCAAGGCGACAGACATCGCACACAACTGTGGTCTGCACGCTGTACGGCGCATTGAGCGGGGAATTGCCTACTATGTTCGTGGCGGGCAGCAACTGTCGTCTGAGCAACGTGCTGAACTTGCGGCGATCCTGCATGACCGTATGACGCAGGCGGTATTCCATGAGATTGCCGGCGCTGAGCTGCTGTTTGGGCACGCAGAACCTAAGCCTATCAGCAGTGTTCCGGTGCTGGAGAAAGGCAGAAAAGCGCTGGCCGAAGCCAATCGCTCGATGGGCCTGGCACTGGCTGACGATGAAATTGATTATCTGACAGAAGCCTTCACTCAATTGGGGCGTGACCCCAATGATGTTGAATTGATGATGTTCGCCCAGGCGAACTCAGAACACTGTCGTCACAAGATTTTTAACGCGTCATGGGAAATTGATGGGGAGCTTCAACCCAAGTCCCTGTTTGGGATGATCAAGAATACCTATGAAGTGGGTGGTGAGACGGTTCTTTCTGCATACAAAGACAACGCTGCGGTCATTAAAGGATGTGAGGGCGGACGCTTTTTCCCTCATCCTGAAAACAAAGTTTATGGTTACAACGTTGAGGATATTCATATCCTGATGAAGGTTGAAACCCATAACCATCCTACTGCGATTTCTCCATTTGCCGGTGCTTCTACCGGCTCTGGCGGTGAGATACGTGATGAAGGTGCCACTGGTATTGGAGGTAAACCTAAAGCTGGCCTTGTTGGTTTTACTGTCTCCAACCTGAATATTCCTGATTACCAGCAGCCCTGGGAAGGCGAATACGGCAAGCCGGACAGAATCGTGTCTCCATTGCAAATCATGCTGGAGGCGCCTATTGGTGGAGCAGCTTTTAATAACGAATTTGGTCGTCCCAATCTCTGTGGTTATTTCCGGACATTTGAAGAGGAAGTGCCAGGGGTTAATGGCCGTGAATGGCGTGGCTACCACAAGCCGATTATGATTGCCGGCGGACTGGGTAATATTCGTGCGGAACATGTTGAGAAGAGCGAAATCCCGGATGGTGCAAAGCTGATTGTCCTGGGGGGCCCAGCCATGTTGATTGGACTGGGCGGTGGCGCAGCTTCTTCCATGGATAGTGGTTCTAGCCACGAAGACCTGGATTTTGCCTCAGTTCAGCGGGATAACCCTGAAATGGAGCGCCGTTGCCAGGAGGTTATAGATGCATGCTGGCAAATGGGGGGGAGTAATCCGATTCTCTTCATCCATGATGTAGGTGCTGGCGGGTTGTCCAACGCCTTGCCTGAGTTGGTTAAAGATGGCGGGCGTGGAGGTCAATTTGAACTCCGCGATATCCCTAATGATGAGCCTGGCATGTCGCCATTGGAAATATGGTGTAACGAGTCTCAGGAACGCTATGTTCTCTCTGTCGCGGCAGAGGATCTGGAGCTGTTCGATCAGATATGTCGTCGCGAGCGATGCCCATATGCAGTTGTAGGAAATGCAACGGAAGAGCAGAAACTGGTGCTGGCTGATGAGTATTTTGCCAACAATCCGGTAGATCTCCCGATGTCGGTATTGTTTGGCAAGCCGCCGAAAATGCATCGTACCGTGGAGCGTCAAAGTTTTGCCAAACCTATTTTTGAATCGTCCAATATTGATCTGAACGACGCTGTAGACCGGGTGTTGCGTTTGCCGTGTGTTGCCAGCAAGAACTTTCTCATCACCATCGGTGATCGCTCGGTAACCGGTATGGTTTCCCGTGATCAGATGGTTGGCCCATGGCAGGTGCCTGTTTCTGATGTCGCAGTGACTACCGCTAGTTTTGATACCTATGCCGGTGAAGCGATGGCGATGGGTGAAAGAACACCTATTGCTTTGATTGACTCGCCTGCCTCCGGAAGAATGGCGGTGGGTGAGGTTATTACCAACATTGCAGCGGCACCTATATCCACATTGGGGCAGGTGAGCCTGTCAGCCAACTGGATGGCGGCAGCCGGCCATCCTGGTGAGGATGAGGCGTTGTTCGATACCGTTAAAGCAGTGGGCATGGAATTATGCCCCGAGCTGGGTATCACAATTCCGGTTGGTAAAGACTCGATGTCAATGAAGACTGTCTGGGAGGAAGGGGAGCAGCAGAAATCTGTGACCGCACCTCTGTCTCTCATCGTGACTGGTGTGGCTCCAGTCGAGGATGTTCGTCGGACCTTAACACCAGAGCTGAAGTTGGATGAGCCCTCCAAACTGATTCTGATTGACCTGGGAGCAGGTAAAAATCGTCTGGGCGGTTCTGCCCTGGCACAGGTTTATCGCCAAATCGGAGCCGTAGCCCCCGATCTGGATAATCCCAAGGAACTTATTGCTTTCTTCGATTGCATTCAGAAGCTGAATCGGGAGGGTAAAATCAAGGCCTATCATGACCGTTCAGACGGTGGTTTGTTTGTCACTCTGGTGGAAATGGCATTTGCAGGTCGTTGCGGATTGCAGGTGGCGCTTGATCAATGGGTCAACGATCCAAGCCATTTCGCGAGAGAGCTGTTCAATGAGGAATTGGGGGCGGTTATCCAGGTTGCCGAGAAGGATCTGGATTACGTTCAGAAAGTCATTATTGACGCTGGTTTGGCAGAAGATCTGGTGATTGTGGGTAGCCCGACGGAAACTCAGAAGGTGAGTATCAGCTATCAGGAAGAGTCGATACTTGAATACTCTCGTGCCGAATTGCAGCAGAAATGGGCTGAAACCAGCTACCGGATTCAAAGTCTGAGAGATAACAGTGACTGTGCAGCGGAAGAGTTCGCAGCAATCAAAGATGATAATGATCCTGGATTAAATGCCTCTCTGACCTACGATGTCGCAGAGGACATTGCCGCTCCTTACCTGAGTCTGGGGGCGAAACCCAAAGTGGCGATATTGCGGGAGCAAGGTGTGAACAGTCACACGGAGATGGCAGCGGCTTTTGATAGAGCAGGCTTTACTTCCGTCGATGTGCACATGAGCGACGTACTTTCAGGGCGAGTGGTTCTTGAGCATTATAAAGCGCTCGCAGCTTGCGGTGGGTTCTCATTTGGTGATGTTTTGGGAGCAGGGGAAGGGTGGGCAAAATCCATTTTGTTCAATGCCCGGGCCAGAGATCAGTTTGAGTCATTCTTCCACCGTAAAGACACACTGGCTCTTGGTGTCTGTAACGGATGTCAGATGCTTTCCACATTGAAGGATCTGATACCTGGTACAGCACACTGGCCACGATTCGTTAGAAACCTGTCAGAGCAATATGAAGCTCGTCAGGTTTTGGTGGAGGTAACGGAGTCTCCTTCTGTCATCCTGCAAGGGATGGCTGGCTCCAGAATGCCTATCGCTGTCGCACATGGTGAAGGCCGGGCAGAATTCGCCGACAATGATGCGGATGAACTGGTGAAAGCTGCCAAGGTTGCACTTCGTTATGTGGATAACTATGGGCAAGTAGCGGATAGCTATCCGTTTAATCCCAACGGCTCACCAGCAGGAATTACAGGTATATGTAATGACGATGGGCGTGTTACCGCGATGATGCCGCACCCTGAACGCGTCTTCCGTGCCGTCTCAAATTCCTGGAGGCCCAAGGACTGGTCTGAAGACGGGGCCTGGATGAGAATTTTCAGAAATGCTCGAGTGTGGCTGGATTAACCCTCTCTTGAAGGTATTGCTTTCCGTATAAGTCCCATACCAGTAAATGCCTTTTAGTTGGGCATTTACTGGTATTTAACTCAGATTCCCTGCTTGCCTTTCCTTGTATATTCGATATCCCAAAACACAGGGTTTACCGTCACACTCCATTTACTCGTTATCTGAAAATCTATTTGTCATTTCGAACAAAATCTCACGAACTGAAGTTTATCTAATGTTAATTAGTGTAACCAAATGTAACCGGGTGGGGTCTGGGGGTGATATGTTGTCTATTAAATAGACGATATTATGACGGTTTGTACATAGAAAGCCCAAAATTCGTCCTGAAAATCCGTCATTCTTTAGGCGCTTGCTCGTGGTTATTCACATTAGATTTTCCTGTGTCAATACTGTGTCCATTTTCAGTATGGATTTATACATGTAGATGCTTGACATATATAAGGTGTTGATAAATAAGGGGGAAATATTTTGCCTAATTCCTCGCCAATTTGTGGCCAGCCTAGTAAAAACAAGGCATTCCGGCACTTTCCCAAACTTTATCCCCAAAGATATCCACAGATTCTGTGGAGAAGTTTCAGTTATGTTGTGTTTGTGTGACAGATCCGGAAAATTGTGGATAAAAATCAGCATAAAGGAGCTCAATAAATGTACCACTTGTATTTTTATGTCCCGGAAAGCCATGTCGAAGCAGTAAAAAACGCCGTTTTTGAGGCTGGGGGAGGCAGGATTGGGGATTACGATTGTTGTGCCTGGCAGGTGAAGGGACAAGGACAATTTCGTCCCAATACAGGCAGTAAACCTTTCATCGGCTCTGCGGGGAACTTAGAAAGAGTTGATGAGTACAGAGTTGAACTGGTTGTGGAGGGTCAGCATATTGTAAATGTGGTGGCAGCGCTGAAGTCTTCGCATCCATATGAGGAGCCTGCCTACCATGTGCTGAGAGTTGAAGATTATTAGTGTTTAATAATTGATTCAATAAGGACGCAGGGATACCAGGCTCCTGGTTAAGGAGGCAAGGGAACTTCTGAATATGTAGTAGCGCTGCAATACTAACCAAGAGCGCAATTTTCAGAGGCTCCCTAAAACTGATCAGGTAAGGTCAGGATTTAATCCTTTCGAAAGTAATATCTTTAACATGGACAGGAAATGTCTCTGTAAGACGGTCTTCCAGGTAGTGGCGCAAGGTATGTTTAACGGTAGGGAAAGCGATGTCTTCCCAGGGGATTTCCTGTTCTGTAAATAATCGGGTTTCCAGGCTTTCCGGCCCAACCCCGAATGCGCCGTTGAGCACAGTTGCTCGATAAAAAATATGCACCTGACCAATGTGCGGGACATCAATCATTGTATACAGGCCATCCAGATTCACTTTGGCTTCTGCTTCTTCCCAGGTTTCCCTGATGGCTGCCTGCGAAGTGGTTTCATGCATTTCCATAAATCCTGCAGGCAGAGTCCAGTAGCCCAGTCTGGGTTCAATGGCTCTGCGACATAGAAGAATTTTATCTTCGAATATCGGAAGGGTTCCGGCAACAATCTTCGGATTGATGTAGTGAATGGTGTCACAGTTGGGGCAGACGTGACGATGTCTGTTATCTCCCTCAGGTACCCTTTGTTCAACAGGATTACCGCATTGGCTGCAAAACTTCATATAAATTCAACTGAATGATAGATAATTGATCAGTATAACGCTGTCAAAAAGCTTGCACAGCGGTGGGTGCCTAAAAAATGGCAGGTGTGTTATTGTGCGTCAACCCTAAAATTATCATGGTTGTAATTCAAATCAGTGTTAGAGCGGATAATTTCTCGAATAGCGCAGCACGAACCCGGCACCTTACGGGTAGACTTCAAAGATGCTGCTGTCCTGGTGCCTATCACCAGGGAAGATGAACCTCAAATCATATTGACTCGCCGATCAGATCAATTGAAAACTCATAGTGGCCAGGTTGCCTTCCCTGGAGGAATGAGGGAGGAGCATGACAGGGATCTGTTAATGACCGCTCTTAGGGAAACTGAGGAAGAGGTGGGGATCAAGTCCTCAGCGGTAAACGTGGTGGGCTCTCTTAGTCAGGTGATCTCCCGTTATGAGATCAGGGTCACGCCTTATGTTGGGCTTATAGACCCGAATACCAGACTGATTCCTGACCCCGATGAGCTTGACAGTGTCTTCAAAGTTCCCGTTAGATATTTTTTGGATAACCCGGTTGATCGTCTTGATCATCTGACTTTTCGTGGTCATACCCGGGCAGTGCCTTGCTGGTTCTATGAGGGATATGAGATCTGGGGAATGTCGGCCATTATTCTTGTGGATTTCTTTCGTGTTGTATTTGGCAGAGAACTCGCGGACTGAATCCAGCATTCTTGGACTTCATACAATTGGTATTTTTCTTTTCCTGAGCTCATTCTGGAGAGTTGGTATTGCTTTATTCATTGGGTGACAAGAGAGTCAGGCTCGAAGGTGAAGGACATTTCATTGCGCCAAATGCTTCTCTGGTTGGAGAGGTCGTTCTGCAAAGCCGGGTCAGCATTTGGTTCGGTGCTGTCATACGTGGGGATAATGATCTGATCACTATCGGGGCGGATTCAAATGTGCAGGACAATGCTGTGCTGCATACAGATCCAGGTATTAAGTTGACCGTGGGGAATGGTGTCACGATTGGTCATCACTGCATTATTGGGGCCAATGCTTTGATTCCGGAAAATACCATTATTCCGGATGGTTCTCTGGTTGTCGGCTCTCCCGCTAAAGTCAGGCGCACCCTGGATGATCGCCAGAAAGCTATGCTGGAGGCTGGTGGTGCTCACTACGTCAAGAACGCCGTGCGATTTAATGAGCTGTTGAAGGAGCAATCCATTGACTGAAAAGGTGAAGTCCCCATGTGTCAGTATCTGTGCGTTGGATGCCGAGGATATTTGTGTTGGATGTCATCGCAGTGCTGAAGAAATTTCCTCCTGGTCTGCATTAAGTGAGGATGAAAAACGTCAGGTGTTGGCTCAAGTAGCTAAAAGAGAAGAAAAGTCTTTTATATAGGAATCGATATGACAGTCTCGATTGGTACCCCTTTGAAAAGTAATGCAAGCAGGGCAATGTTGCTAGGTGGTGGTGAGTTGGGGAAGGAAGTTGCAATAGAGTTGCAGCGTTATGGTATCGAAGTCATTGTCGTGGATCGATACAAGGCAGCCCCTGCCATGCAGGTGGCTCATCGCTCACATGTGATCAATATGTTGGACCCTGTGCAACTTCGAAAAGTGATAGAGGAGGAAGCTCCCCACTTTATTATTCCTGAGATTGAAGCCATTGCGACCGCTGAGTTGCTTGATCTGGAGAGAGAAGGCTTTAACGTCGTGCCTTCAGCCGGAGCTGCGAATCTCACGATGAATAGGGAAGGGATCAGAAGGCTGGCAGCAGAAGAGCTGGGGATTAAAACTTCTCCCTATAGATTTGCCGCAAATAAAGAGGCGTTTCTTGAGGCTGTTGAAACTATTGGTTTCCCTTGCGTTGTTAAGCCCATTATGAGTTCTTCAGGAAAGGGGCAAAGTGTCCTGAGGTCTGAAACTGATATTGAGTGCGCATGGCAATATGCCCAGGAAGGCGGGAGAGCCGGTCATGGCAAAGTAATAGTAGAGGGCTTTGTCGAGTTTGATTATGAAATTACTTTATTGACTGTTAGGCACAGTGATGGTGTTTCTTTCTGCGAACCCATCGGGCACCGGCAGATTGATGGTGATTACCGGGCCAGTTGGCAACCTCAATCTATGTCGTCCTTGTCACATAGTCGTGCAAATGAAGTCGCTGATACTGTTACTGCGGCTTTAGGTGGTTATGGTGTCTTTGGTGTTGAGTTATTTATAAAGGGTGATGAGGTATATTTCAGTGAGGTGTCGCCAAGGCCGCATGATACAGACTTGGTTACCTTGATCTCTCAGGATCAGTCAGAGTTCTGTCTGCACGTCAAAGCGCTGCTTGGACTGCCTGTCCCTGCTATCGAGTTTTACGGTCCATCCGCTTCTGAGGCTTTATTGATCGAAGGAAGCTCAGACCAGGTTACATTCTCTGGGCTTGAAGATGTTGTGAATACTCCTGGTGTGGAGTTACGTCTTTTTGGAAAACCTGAGGTCAAAGGTAAAAGGAGAATGGGGGTGGTTCTTGCCAGGGGGGGGGTGATACCGAATCTGCCAGTACAATTGCAGCGGAAAAAGTTTCGAAAATCGTTGTTGATTTAGGTTGATATTCGTCAGTTTTTGCTTCACTTATAAGTTAACTGAATGTTGCGTATCACCCTGGTGAAAATAGTTTGAATTTATCTGTTGACTCATTCGATCAGGGACGTATAATGCGCACCTCTTCTGCAGCGGAGCCCACCCGGAAGGGGTGAGAAACAAGGCTCAGCGACGCAGAGCTCAAGGATGAGGCGACAGTTTGAAAATGAGAGATTCAGTTCAAAATGTCAGCGCCAAACAGGAAGTTAAAAAACAGTTTGACAACAACGATCAACACTGTAAAATTGCGCGCCTCATCGGGATGAATGCCCGGGCGAGAAGATCTTTAAAAAGTCAATCAAGCAATTTGTTGTGGGCGCTAGCTGAGGCGGTTG
>NZ_AQXX01000091.1 GCF_000376785.1 Hahella ganghwensis DSM 17046 | reverse complement strand
TTATAAAATAGCTGCATGCAGTGGACACGAAGCATGGTGGATAACGGATACGGAGGGCGGCCGTTCTCGCCCTTGGGGTAATAGCGGGCGATCTTCTTTTCCATGCGTTTCCATGGGATCAGCTTATCCATTCGCTCCAGAAAGATTTCCCGGCGGGTCTTACGCTTCTTATTCTGGTATTCAGCTTCGGAGAAAGTCATCTGATCCATGGATAGTATTCCTGATGAGTGAAGTTGGCCGTATTATGACTGATTTGGGGAGTTATTCAGAGCCTCCCTAGATAGAGAACTCCTGTGTTACAAGGAGCAGAACTACCGGAGGCCCATGAATTCCACAAAGGTCCGCGCCAGCTCATCTCCTGCGCCAAGCATGGCATGACTGCCGTCCGGTACTTCATAAAGCTGGGCATTGGGGATATGCCGATAAAGATCATGAGAATGATGGTGGGACAGAATCATGTCGTTCGTTCCCGTTGCTACCAGCGTTGGACAAGCCAGTTGCGCCAGCCGGCTCCGGCTGTTAAAGCCCATAATCGCCAGATATTGTTTTAAGTGGGTGACTTTGGGATTAGGCAGGGAAGCGATTCGACGGGCAAAGGTCTCAATATCAGAACTCAGGGATTCATCCTCCTCCCTGGAAAACATCAGATCCAGTTGCCTCTCCTTTAGCGAGCGGTCACGTCTGAGCAGGCTTTTCAGCCAGAACTGCTGCTGACTGCGCGTAATGTGCCTGAGGGATATCGGGCTGGCAGATGTGGACAACAGGATGAGATGCCTGACCCTCTCGGAATACCGCAGTGCGATTTCCTGAGCCACCATGCCCCCCATGGATACACCGAGCACATGGGCTTTCTCAAGGCCCAGGTCATCCAATACGGCCATAGCATCCTGCGCAAGATCCGCCATGGTATAGATCCCTGCCGTATCACTGGAGTTCCCTGCCCCGCGGTTATCCACCAGGATCATCTGTACATGAGGCTCCAAACTGGCCAGCAGCGATTCTGGCCACCATACCCGATTCGCAAGCCACCCCATGATCATCAGCAACGGCATCCCCTGGCCTCGGGTTTCATAGAAAATCCTGACTTTACCGGAACTCGCGTACGGCATTGGGTCACCCCCTCAACTGCTTCAGCGTCGGTATATCTGTCTTTCAACGTTGGTATACCTATCTGTCAGCTTCGGTATACCTTTAAAGTATAGTTCACCGGGAAAATCAGCCAGATCAGAATTTTCGTTCATTTATGGTTGAAACTGTTCATGATCATGTCAAACTTGGTGGTTAAATTTGATGCAGAAGACTAACAAAAGCGAATTTTGACAAGCGTTCAATTTTTGCTATCCAAGAGGGCTTGTTGTCTGCATAATATGCGACCTTTCGCAATAGGGGTAAGGGCCTGTCGCTCATTTGAAGCGCAACTTACAAATGCATTTGCGGTGAACCAGTCGACCCTGTCGGCTTTATTTTTATCGTCTGTTATAGAGGGTCTGAGATGTCTGATAAGCTCAAACTCCACGGGTTTAATAACCTGACCAAATCACTCAGTTTCAATATTTACGATATTTGTTATGCGAAGTCTGAAAAGGCCAAGCAGGAATATATCGCCTATATAGACGAACAATATAACGCCGAACGCCTCACACAGATCCTGACCGATGTGGTAGAGATAATTGGGGCCCATATCCTCAATGTCTCCCGCCAGGACTATGATCCACACGGCGCCAGCGTTACCATGCTGATTGCTGAACATGAGGTCCCACCTCCTGCCGGTTCTGACGAAGAGTCTCCCGGTCCGCTGCCGGATACCATTGTTGCCCATCTGGACAAAAGCCATGTCACGGTTCACACCTATCCGGAGAGCCATCCGGATAACGGCATCAGTACTTTCCGTGCGGATATCGACGTATCCACCTGTGGCCTGATTTCCCCCCTGAAAGCTCTGAACTACCTGATTCACAGCTTTGACTCGGATATCGTCACCGTGGACTACCGGGTACGTGGGTTTACCCGGCATGAGGACGGCACCAAGCTTTATATTGACCACGACATCAATTCCATCCAGAACTACCTGAGTGAAGACACTCAGGAGGCATATCAGATGATTGACGTCAACGTGTACCAAGAAAACCTCTTTCATACCAAGATGATCCTGAAAGAGTTCAACTTGGATAACTATCTTTTTGCAGAAAACCCCAGCAATCTGTCTGCGGAAGAATGCAAGGATATTCAGGACCGGTTACAAAAAGAAATGCTGGAAATTTTCTATTCACGTAATATGCCCTGATCAATTGTCATCAACTCACTGACGAAAGACAGGATATGCAAAGGATCAATATTTCCTTAAGTCGAACGGGGCTGCTGATGGCAGCCCTTCTTGTTTGCATTTACTTCATAGCCGAATGGTTCAATCTCGGTCTGGCGTATTCACGTCCCGCTCTTAGCCGGGGTGTGCTATGGCCAGCGATTACCGGTCACTTCGTACATTTGAGCCTGCCTCATCTGCTGATGAATGCCGTCGCCACTTATCTCATAATCGATGCCTTTGAAAGTGGTCTTTACCGCTGGCGGCTCCCGATCGTCACGATTCTCCTATGCATCATGATTTCAGCGGGACTCTACTACTTTTATCCCGGCTTGCGTTATTACTATGGGCTGTCCGGTGTACTGCACGGCATGGTTCTGGTCGGTGCGGCCTGGAGTGCGCGTTATCCTGATTGGGTAAGATGGGTCGTCATTGGCGGCGTTATCGCCAAGGTGGCGTGGGAACAATCCCCCTACTATGACGAAAGCCAGATTGCTCGGATGATTGGTGGCCCCGTGGCTGAGCAGGCTCACCTGCTGGGGGCTGCAGGCGGCATCCTGATATTATTGGGAGCCCGAATTATGAAGGCCTTCCGCTAATCCCCTGCCGCAATACCATGGTTGTCAAAGAGGATCTGTCTGCAACAGACGGAACGCCCGACACAGAAAAGCTCTGCTTAGCTCCACAGGCACATTCTTGTGCCTGATTTACAGAGCTCTTCTGCCGATCACCAGAGTTGTGACGAGTTAATCTGCCACATACCTCAAGAATGCGCTTTCCTGAACATCTGGATTATGGCATCCGGCTTTTTCTTGCTGTCTGCTTTCGACAGCACATAGACCACTGTCTCACCATTAGGCCCGGAACCAATATCGGTAAACCGATAGGTGGCCTCACCGGTTTTACGGAAATCATTCATCATTTCCAGAGAAGAAAACACGTAGATCCGACCATCAGAAATGGTTTCACCGTAGAATGGCTCCGGCACCAGCTTACCTGCCAGCATGTCAACGCTGGGAATCCCCTCGCGCTTTTTCTTGTCTTCGCTGGTCAGGGCATAAACGACAGTTTCCCCCTTGGGACCTGCGCCTATCTGGGTATACATGTAGGGTGTGTGACCGGATTTCAGAAAGTCTGCATATAAATCCTGATCATAGAACACATAGATACGGCCATTCGCGTGAGCCTCATAAAGTGATGCCATGGAATATTCGGCCATTTCCTGTTTTTCCTGGGCTCCCTGCATTGAGGAACACCCAACTGTGGCCAACCCCAATCCCGCCACCAGGATAATATTTGCTAAATGCACGGTATATCTCCTGCATTGCCTGTTATTGTCGAAACCACAACCTAAACTCCGGTTATGACAGCCCCGTGACATTCCGGTGACAATTACAGTGACATGACCGTGGCGAGAGAGAACTCTTTACGTTTGTTTTTTGTACCGTCTTATACTTTGCAGACTTAAACTTTGCGGCCGGCCTCAACCAGATCAATGACCCTGGGGCGGACAATAAAATCCATGGCAAGCGTCAGCTTGTTGCCAGGAATCACAATAGTGTCGTAGCGGGAAATAAAAGCATCAGGAATCATATTGATCAGATAAGGGAAGTCTACCTCCTGATAGTGCTTGAAGCGGATCACTACCATGCTTTCATCTTCGGAAGGAATATCCTGCATGATAAAAGGATCAGAGGTATCGACTGTGGGAACTCTCTGAAAGTTGATATCTGTTCGGGCAAACTGGGGCACAATATAGCGCACGTAGTCCTCCATCCGGTTCAGGATGGTGGAGACCACCGCTTCCTTACTGCAGCCCCGGACATGAGTGTCGCGATAAATCTTCTGAATCCACTCCAGGTTCACAATCGGGGCGACGCCAATCAACAGGTCGACATGACGCACCACATTGTACTGACCGACTTTGAGACCTCCGTGCAGACCTTCATAAAAGAGGCAATCAGTATCAGACGGTAAATCCCGCCAGGGCGTGAACGTCCCTGGCTGGTACCCTTGTTTCAACAATGGCATATCTTCGTCATGAACATAATGTCGGTAACGACCGCTTCCACTGGCGGCATAGTCCGCAAACAGAGCTTCCAGCTTATCCACGTAATTGGCTGCCGGCGAAAAATGGTTCCAGTGACCATATTTCCCTTCACTCGCCAGTGCGGCCATCTGATCCCGGGTATAACGGTGGTAACTATCCCCTTCAACAACAGCCGCACGGATCTTCTCTTCCTTAAAAATCTTTTGCATGGCCAAACCGGAAGTCGTGGTTCCTGCTCCGGATGACCCCGTCAGGGCAATAATGGGGTGACGCGTCGACATAATCAGCTATTCCTTTTCGAGCTTCTCACTATAGCATGTCGAAATATTTTTTTGGCCTGAGAGCTTTTACGAAATGGGCATAAGACTCCATTTTTAGATAAACTCTCTCAATTAGGCTTATATAGGCAAATATCCCCGAAATGGGTACGTTTGCATTAACGTTATGACAGGCAAGTGAAGGAAATATTATGCCCGAAGTCCATGACCTTGGACTGATGATTGATTCGCGAATTCCGTTGATCACCATACAGAGCCATGAAGAATCCCGTACCTTGGACACCCTGAGGCGTCTTGCGCTTAAACGCAATCTGCCGTTGTTTCAGTGGACTGTCACAGATGGACTAAGGCGTCTGGGCTTTGGCCTGGAACTGATGCCGGAAAATAAACTGGAAGACCCCACCAAAGCTCTCGAACATATCAAGCGCTCCAGCACAGCCAGCATTTTCGTGCTTTGTGATTTCCACCCATACCTGGATGATGACCCCAAACATATTCGCCTGCTCAAGGATATTGCCATCGGGCATCGCAGTAACGGACATACGGTCGTTCTGTTAAGTCATTCCGTCAATATTCCCCCTGAATTAAAAAATTACAGTGCCAATTTCAGGATGCGTCTACCGGATTTGGATCAGTTGATGAATATTATCCGGGATGAAGCTCAGCGCTGGTCAGAACAGAACTACCACCAGAAAGTGAAAACCGACAACAAAACACTGCAACAGATTGTGCGCAACCTGTCCGGTGTCAGCTTTGAGGAAGCGCGACGCCTTGCCAGGGGAGCCATCTTTGATGACGGCGCCATTACCCAATCGGATATCCCTGAAATCAACAAAGCCAAGTTTGAGCTCATGGATATGGAGGGAGTTCTCAGCTTCGAATACGATACAGCCAAATTTACCGATGTCGGTGGTCTGGAGGGTCTGAAGAAATGGCTCAAACAAAGACGCCATGCCTTTATCGACGGCAAGGGCGACACCTCATCAGGCTCCCCTCAACTGGATCCGCCCAAGGGAATTCTGCTGCTTGGGATACAGGGAGGAGGTAAAAGTCTCGCTGCGAAAGCAGTTGCCGGAATGTGGAACATTCCATTGCTGCGTCTGGACATGGGCGCCCTTTACAACAAGTTTTTCGGCGAAACCGAACGCAATATGCGGGAATCTCTGCAACTGGCAGAACTGATGTCACCCTGTGTGTTGTGGATTGATGAGATCGAGAAAGGTATTGGTCAGGGCACTAATGATCAAGGGGTATCCAAGCGTGTACTCGGTACTTTATTGACCTGGATGGCCGAAAATTCACATCCAGTATTTCTGGTGGCTACCGCCAACAACATCCGCGACCTGCCTCCGGAACTGATCCGCAAAGGCCGGATGGATGAAATCTTCTTTGTCGACCTGCCCGATGCTGCGGTCAGAAATCTGATCTTTAATATTCATCTACAGAAACGCAGCCAGGATCCCAAGGAATTTGACTGCTTTTTACTGGCAGAGAGTTCAGAGGGGTTCTCAGGGGCTGAAATTGAGCAGGCGATTGTCTCAGCGCTTTACTCCGCATCGGCTCAGGGAGAACCACTCTCGACCCAGTTAATTCTGGATGAATTATATAAAACCCAACCCTTATCCGTCGTCAGATCTGAAGATATGGACGCACTGCGAAGCTGGGCTGAAGATCGGTGTGTTAAGGCCTGACAAACAGACTCAGTATCAATTCACCACTTCCCGCCAATAGATAATCCGGTCATGTCCACGATACTGACCGAAAGTTGCGCGGGAGGTGGGATTATCGAGATTACCATCACCATCCCAGTCGTACTGGAGCCACACATCGACAGAAGGCGCCAGCTCCACACTTCCGTCATTGCCAAGACCAGGTGCCGTCAGGTACAGGTGTTTGCTGTTCCCGTAATCGAAACCACCTTTGACAAATCCTTCTGTGGTTCCTGAACTACCATCAATTTCCAATTTGGTTTCACCATCATCCAGATTATCGGTGTAGTTCTGCATAGTGATCCAGGTGTTATCCGTAGTATAGGTTGTGCAGTCATCTGCATCATTCACCACAAAATTATCGCCATCCCAATATTCCACTTGCATAGGGGCTGTCAGGGGATCAGTTTCGGGGCCGAAGGCGTTTTCCATTCTCAGGCGTCCGTAGCGAATTTGTGTGCCTCCGACATTGGATATGGTGAGCGGCAGGCAGGTTCCTGTATTTGGTCCAGACTGATAACAGACCCCGTCGGAATCCGTTAGCGCTATAGCAGAAAACGAAATATCAACACTTGCTTCAAAGGGGTCGTCCTGACTCGCGGGAGTCATGTTGGTTTTTTGGTGGGTAAACATATCTCCGTTGATTTCCAGCTCCCTCACACCATCGAATGGAGTCCCCGACTTAAAGCTATAGACTCGTCCACTGGTATCTTCATCCCATTCAGATGGACGGTCCGTCGCGTTGTTATTTACATAGCTCAGCGCAGGATCAGTCAGTTTGAAAAAACTGCTGTCATAATTAGAGGTTATTCCACCATTGCGGTTATATGCCGTAATGGTCAACTCAGGTGCAATAAGATAACCAAACGCTTGATCCTGATAGGTGAACCCGCAGGTATGGGGTGGTTCAAATTCAGGCACATTGGCGGTGATACCCAAATAAGCGGGGTAAAAACGCCCCACCGTTACTATTGAAGAACTACCAACGGTTTGCCCAAAGTAATCACTCACAGGTAACGCCTGCAATGTAATCACCCCCACTTCATCATACTTCTGATCGGTGATGGTTTTGGATCCATTATCACTACTGACAATTTCAGGTTGCTGTATAGAAAGAATCCCACTGGCACCTCCGACAGGGGCTGACAGACTATGATTCAGATCAACCGTTCCCAGATAACTCTCCGCCACACTGGCATCTGTACACACCGCAGCGACTGTCATGGAGAACGCATCACCCGCTGGAACAAACTTCGTGCAGGTAGCATCACCACTTGCACAATCTGAATCGACAGTGTTAACACTCACACTCAGCCGCTGAGGCTTAGCGATAATTATACTGGATGTTGAGCCCTCCAGCTCTCCCAGACCTGTAACAGAACCATCGTAGGGAGCTTCGTCATGTATAAAATTCACACCAAGAATCTCACCGCTATCCGCATAAGCTAACGATGCTGTCGCGACGCCACTATTAAAGTCCAGAGTGAGGCCATCGGCACTGGGTTTATCCTGAGCACTGATGCTGTTACCGCCAATCACCATGGAAGTGGAGACCGTGTCCGCCTCTCCCGGAGATTCTGTCGGATGAACATTCACCTCATACCATGCTTTCAGATTCTTAGAACCATCAAATCCGCTTAATGTTGTACAGGATGCTCCGCCATCTGGATCCTGCCCCACAGCCCTTACAGTCAGTGTTACGGAGTTGCCGCAGGCAAAGTTATCAGCTGAAGATGTCACGCTGAAACCGGAACTGCGAAAATCCGTACCAGATGCTGCTGTGCCATCGACTCCAGTTGCTCTGTCGGTCGCAGTGACTTCGACATTCGGGTTTTCATTCTTGTGGTACAGGTAAACATTCTGGTCACCGTTTTCTGATCCATCAAAGGTGATGCTGCTGATTTCGCTCCCACCACTGGAGACCGAATAGAACTCGCTAAGACTGTTTTCGTTGGAACTCAGATCGACAATACCGGCATAGGTTGTATGTGTGGTCACTCCATCATCACACATGGCCCGAATCTCGATTTCGGCCCGAGTATCCGGACAAGCCAGACCATAGGATGGCTGAGAAATAGCAAAGCCCCCCAGGGTACAGCTCGGGCAGTCATGGGTTTCCGCATAGAGATCATTGATTTCGGTGCTGTCCAGCGCACTGTTGTATATTCTGACTTCATCAATGCGGCCATTGAAATAACGACCAGGGAATACCTGGTCCTGCCCGATCTGAAGTGGGTCGCTATTGGTTCTCAGGGTGCCGGTATAAGTCCGCGTGGCACGTTGTACACCATTAACGTAAATGACCTGGGAGCCGGAAGTGTAGGATACTGCTATGTGATACCAGTTATCCGGTGTGATATTCGCCCCCACACTGTCAAACTCTCTGGTGGTGCCACTGTCATCATTCCACCACCAGTTGATCTCACCACCAGGGGTGATATGAAATTCGTAGTTCTCATCTTTCGACAGGATACTCATCAGCCCACTACCCGGTAGCGCATTGGGATACACCCAGGCAGTGATGGTCAACTCATCACTGAGGTCCAGCAGATCATCATCCGCCACTTCGAGATACTGGGTACTGCCGTTGAAGTTTGCGTAGTCACAGGTCCCGGGATCACCGGCTATCGCTGGAGAGGTACCCAACGAAGAAGCCCCGCCGACAGTACGTCCGTTCAGACCATTACCAGAACTGTCCAGAACCTCCCCGGAAGTCCCGTCCCAGGGGCCTGATTCCATACGCCACAAGCCAACCAGCGGATTGACACAAGCGGCTCCCGCCCCAGACACATCGATGGCGACATTATCGATATTCATGAACTCGCCACTACCGCCATAACCGTCAGTAACGATAAACCGAATTCGAGTGGAAGAGGAGATATAGGAGGTCAGATTGATGCTCTCAGAGCCACTGGTATCATTGGAGTAACTGGCCACAGTGGTATAGCTGACTCCACCGTTAGTGGATACCTGCACGGCAAAACGGTCATTACTTTCGAGTGACCCCTGAGTGTAATAATCGAATGTCAGTGTAACGCTGTCATAGGGAGAAAGGTCAACAGTGCGATAGATAGACGGCCCGTCTCCATCGTCATCATCAAAGAGCAGACGGCTACCACTGATCAGAATATCACCACTACTGTAACTGCCGTAATCATTCTCCTCCTGCCAGTTTCCCCCCCAACTCAGATCCCCGCTGTTGTTACTGTAACTCCTGGTGTTGAAGTTATCCGCAATCGTTCCGCTGACCGCTCCGGTTGTCAGGATGAAGCTCTGGTTCTGATCCGGATAGGTCGTACTGAGCGTGTAGGTCGTGCCAGCAGACAGGGTAGATGTCGTCAGCTCCACCGTGGTGCTGTCTACAAGTGTTGCTGAAGTGATGGTGATACCGTTATCGATGCTGTAATTAGCGGTATTAGTGGCCCGGGGAGGTTGTACTGCCGCATCAAACTGTACAGTTACGGTATTAAAATCCGTACAACTGGCACTGACACTGGCAATCGCCGGAAATTCCCTCACCCAATAAAGATCCAGAGCATCCGATACTCTCTCGGAACTGTGAGAAAACTCTAGAAAATCACTGTCGTCCACCTCGATCCCGATGGTTGCGCTGGTTCCTGTAGCATCGTCATCACCGTAGCGAAATAACACTTCACCTGTTTCATAGAGCACAATCTGGACACTGTAGGCCGTTGAGGGCCCGTTATATCGGGGTACAGAATCCCAGGTTGCTACAAATCGGCGGTCTGAGCCACTCCCCAGAGTATCATATGTAATCGAGCCTCCAAGAGAGGGTTCCAGGTCATCCCAATAACCAAGAATGACCCGATCAGCCGGTTCTTCATAACCCGGACAATTACCCGAGCAATCACTGGTGATAGGCAGACTTTCGTTGGTGTAGTCTTTATAAAATCCCTGGTCGCTACCAAAATGCAGCGCACCGTTTGAGAGGATTCTTACCTGGGTATATGCCGTTTCCCCGAGGTAAAACGAAAACCCGATATTCACCAGCGCAAAATCATCATCTTGAGGATACGCCGTCAGGCTGGAGTTATTTGTCCAGGTGACATTCGTACTGGTGGAATCAAATGGCGTGCCCGCAATTTCTTCTACCGTATAGGCGGCCTGTGCCTGCTGAGTCATCACAACCAAACTGAGGAGTGTTAACAGCCATGTTGACAAAAGAGTCATGAGTCCCGCAAACCGAACCATCAGTGGGCCCTCACTTCAATCGTTCTTGTTGCTGCCTCTGCCCCCGAGCCACAGCTACCTGTGCTGCGCAAAGTGAAATAAGCAACGCTGGAAACTTCATCCTTAAAACAACTGATATCCGCTGAGCAACCTATCAGGCCGGTATTACCTGCATTAAAACTGATCGTTCCATAGGCGGGACAATCTGTGGGTGCTGCCGCATTGGAGGGATCGGCTTCGTCAATAGGAAACAGCGTCACCAGGGCAGCCTCGGCTCCACTTTGTGCAGCATAAAACGCCCTGGCGGACTGCACATTGATAGAAACGCCCTCTGCCGTGGTCCGCTCAAGTTCGGTAATCGCGACAACCAGTAGGCCCAGTACCACAATCAGAAATAGTGCAGCAGGCAGCCCCAGGCCACTTTGACGTTGAGACCGGATCAACCCGCTACTCACATGCAACTTACGATGCTCAGGGCACATTACGAATATGTACCTCCTGCTCAGTCTGCCAGTTTTCATCACCACTGCTGAGCGCATATCTGAAATTCACCACGGCATTTCGGACCAAAGAAGCCGGGGTATAGTCAAAAGTATTTGCGCCAGTAGAGATATTATCCAGCAACACTGCTCTGCTGCCACCAGAGGGTGGTAAAGAGACACTACTGTTAAAACCGTAGTTCCGATACAGAAACATTTTCCCGGAGACAACGCATAACGCTCGGGGCGTATCTACCACATAAATCCTGCGGGCAGGAGAATCCGCATCAAACTGATGGTTCGCACTCAAAGTGATAGTAATCTCATCTGTGCCAACTGGCAGCGTCGCCGTCGCTGCGGTAATTGCGCCGGTGTTTGCTGGGGAGTACAGGTCCGAGACGCTTACCGGATAAACGGCTGCCCGGCCGCTCACAGCACTACTGACTCTTGCGCCGACAGCCGTAATACTGTTGTCTGCCGATGCCAGGGGGATCGAAGTGTAAAAGGTACCGGCCAGTATGGGGATATATTCGATGCAGGAGTCGGTTGCATTCAGCCTGATGGAGTTCGGCAAGGCGGTTCTCAGCTCCCTGGAAATTTTTTCGGAGGCAACATAGCTGGCCGTCGCCAGTTTTTGTCGGTCTGCCGTATCGACATATCCGCCGACTGTGGCCGTGATAAAGCGTGTCACCCCAACACCAAGAATGGCGACAATCACAATGACCATGACCAGTTCAGTCAATGTAAAACCACCTTGCCGACGCAACATCAGTAATTTCCTTTGTAGGCAGTGAAGGTCATCGACTGGCCATTAGGAGCGCCTATTGTCAGTTGAATCCGTTTGGCCCATTTATTGTCGCCCAGCCCCAGGTCTGTGCCGGCGCAATTCACTTCGATAGATACACTGTAGTCCGTGTAGTTGGCAAAATTGGCTGTTGTCTGGGAGGTGGGCGCTTCGCTAAGACCATGATAGTCATCCACATCGTCAAAATTGTCGCGGTCACTTTCCTCTGTGTTGATGGAGCAATTGGTTACTGGTGGGTAGCCTCCGATGGGAGAATTCTCATCAAAGCGTTTACCCAGAATCTCATCCATATAAGCCTGGGAAAGTTCAATCACCCGATCCTGCAGTAGTATATTGCTACCACGCCCGATGGAAGTGCTGATTGCCTGGACAATCGCCGTCAAGGCAATCCCCAGAACGACGATCGAAATCACCAGTTCCACCATGGTGATCCCTCGCTGGTGACCTTTTTTAGGACTCGCAGACGCCTTCATAGGCATATCCCAGAGATGAGATGCAGATGGGAATGGTTCTGTTGCCTACCACACATATCAGCGTATCAACGGCATTTCCGCCGGGGGATGTAGCATCTCCCCGTCGGTCGAACTGAACGGTGAAATCACTGCTACTGCCACCACTACAACTGGCAGTACTGGACTCTTTCCAGCTAACGGTCACCCCTTGCACATCGGCATCACGGATCGACGAGTATGGCGATTGAGTGACGGCTAAGGTTAGATCGTCTCCACTGCGGGATACGCTGAAACTGACATTGGAGGAAAGGCTACGCCCAAGCGCGACCTGCTGTGCAAGTCGCGCTTGGGCAAGAATCAAATCGGCTGTTGTGCGGGCAGTATACCCATCTTTGGTGGCAAACAATCCGATGGCAGAGGCGGCCAGTACAGATGTCAGGATAAGAACCAGAACCAGCTCTACGAGTGTGAATCCTGCCTGCCTGACCGACATATCACAAGAATCAGCATCCAGTCGTGACAACAACGAATTCAGGCTGAGCTGTGATCGGAGCAGTGTTATCTGTGGCTGCATTAGCTGAAGTGTAGGTTACCTGGCAGTTGCTGCCGCTATACCCGTTGATGGTATAAACAAGATCAACATCCCCAGCGGTTCCGCCACCGGAAGATGAGTAATCGGCTGAGTCCACACCGGCTGCGGCACCAATACCGGCAGCATTGGCAGTCGGATAGCCATTTACCATCGTAACCACCTGCCCGTCCAGCGTCACAGAATCGCCCAATGCGCCCTGCTCAACCAATTGTTCAGCCCTTGCGATGGCTGCTGCAGACTTCAGCGCCCCGGCGAGTCCTTCGATACTTGCAGTCCTTGCGTCTCCTGTCAGGTCAGCAAACTTGGGTAGAGCAAATGCTGCCAGAATTCCCAAAATCACGATGACCATGACAAGTTCAATCAATGTAAAACCTGATTGTTGTTTCTTCACAAGTAGTACCTCTAGCTGGGTATATTTACGTTGACTTATCAAAAGTATAGATGCTTTGCTTAAATCCGTTTGTTAAAAATTGAAAGATTATTCCGTCTTCTGTTCAGCCGAATCAGAGCCTGCAGCTCTAACTTCACCACTGGCTGAGTTATATAGCAGCGAGTAACTTGCCTGTTGCCCGATACCAATCTGATAAACACAAACAGTTCCCACCGCCAGTGACCGAATCTGGACACCTTGCGCTGTTACCACCCCCGGTTTAGACGAAGCTCCAGTCTGATCCGGCAACAACTCGCCGGGAATATGATCGGTCAACAATGCCCGATAAACATCCTCGCATGACTGATCTGTTATCTCAGATACCGGCACTCCAGCCCCCACACCCACCGGCCATCCCTGACCATTCATCTGCATCATCTGCTGTCCGACCGGAATCTCGTTGCCAGACCCAACAGGACGGCCTCTTGCCAGCCAGACAATATGAATATCCCGCAGAGAAGCTTCTAAGGCTGTTTTTACCTGCTCTGGCTTATATTCCTCAATCAAACTGAAAGTGACATTAAAACTGCGAAAAAAAACCACTAACAGCAACGAGATCAATCCTATGACCAACCATAACTCCACACGCAGCAGCCACCGAACCAACTGTCCCATCAATCCCTCTCCGGTGCAGACAACCGAGTTTCAACGCCCAAGCGCCGCAGCCCCCAGGTTCCACATGGGCAGGAACACCCCTAGTGCCAACACCAACACCATTGCTCCCATAAATACCAGCAGTATTGGTTCAATGGACTCGGACAGCCGCTTCAGCGAAAAGTCGATTTCCTCATCATAGAAATTTGCGACATCAATCAGTAGAGCGTCCACAGCCCCGGTTTCTTCCCCTACAGACAACATCTGCATCACCAGCGGAGAAAACATTTCTGATGCCCGCGCCGTTCGAACCAATGTATCACCACGTTCAACCCCGGTACGCATTTCCGCAACAGCTCTACCGATATACGCGTTATTCACAGCTTCAGACACCAATGTCAGAGCGGTGGTGACAGGCAGACCCGCTGCCAGCATCATGGAAAAGTTGCGGGAGAAACGTGACAGCGCAACCAACTCAAACAACGGGCCGATAATGGGGATCTTCAATTTAAACCGGTCCCATCGATAACGCCCTGACGGGGTCTTGATCCATCGCAGAAAAGCATACAACACAGCGACCACTCCAATTGCCAGCCACCAGGCATAAGTCGTCAGAAAATTCGAAGTAGCCACCAGGATTTTTGTTGCCAGAGGCAGATCTGATCCAAACTTGGCAAAGACACTGGCAAAGGCTGGTATCACAAAGAAGTTCACTATCAGCAATGCAACGAAAATGGCGACAACGACCATCAATGGGTAACGCGTCGCTTGCTTGACTCTTTTTCGGGTATCTCTTTCCAGCTCAATATTATTGGCCAACTGTTTGAACGCCTCTTCAATCTGGCCGGTGTTCTCTCCAACCAGAATCATGGAAACAAACAGGTCATTAAATACCTTGGGATGGGCACGCATCGCCGTTGCCAGATTTACCCCTCCCTCCAGCCGTCTTGCCACATCTTCCAGGACTTCCGCCAGAGTTTCAGACTTTGTGGATTCAGCCAGACCACGAATAGCACGAATGATGGGGATGCCAGCCCTACTCAATGCGTGCATCTGGCGACAGAGAATAATCAACTCATCCAGGGATACCCGGCGACGAAATAGAGGATGCTTTCGAAGAGATTCAAGGATATCAGTCTGGGCAGCCTTCTCCTGGATGCTAGTCGGTGTAATTCCCTGACGCAGAAGTTCATTGGCAATCACATCCCTGCTTGCCGCTTCAAGAGAGCCTTCAACCAATCCGCCCTTGTTGTCTCTGCCTTTGTACGCGAACAGCGCCATGCAATCACCTAACTGAAATCAATTGCCGCTTTCCCTACCCCTTCACCAAGCGAGGCAGAAATACGGAAAACCTCATCGATGGTCGTGACTCCTTCTCTGGCATAATCCAGGGCACTCAGTGCCAATGGACGGTATAGCTTCGCCGTTTTTGCGGCAGACACAAACTGGCTTTGGCTGTTAAGACGCAGCGCTTCCAGTAATGCCTCATTCATTTCCAACAGTTCGAACACACCAATACGCCCGCGATAACCGCTATTACCACACTGATAACAGCCCTTCCCTTTAAAATAATGGTCTGGAAGCCCCGTATGCGTCAGACCATGTAACCAAATTTTTTCCTGCTCAGTCGGTGTGTATGGTTGCTTGCAATCATCACAGATACGCTTGACCAGACGCTGTGCCAGAACCGCCGTCAATGCACTGGCCACCAGATAGGGCTCTGCCCCCATATCGATTAACCGCATGGCACTGGAGATGGAGTCATTGGTATGCAGGGTAGACAATACAAAGTGGCCCGTCATGGCGGCACGCAAACCGATTTCCGCCGTTTCCTGATCTCGCATCTCACCCACCAGGACAATATCCGGATCCTGCCGCAGGGCAGAACGCAGAATCGTGGCAAAGTTCAATCCAATCTTGGGATTCACCTGAACCTGGGTAATTCGCGGCAGACGATACTCAATTGGATCTTCCGCCGTAATGATCTTGGCGGCAGAACTGTTGAGTTCCGTTAAAGCACCATACAAGGTAGTGGTTTTACCGCTACCCGTAGGGCCCGTTACCAACAGGATTCCGTGGGGACGTTTGATCAAAACCCGCATCCTGTCCAGTAACTCTTTTGGCATCCCTGTGGCTTCAAGATTAAGCATGCCCTCCGTCTGATCCAGCAGACGCATAACCACCGATTCCCCATAAGTCACCGGCATCGTGGAGAGTCGCACATCAATGGAACGCCCCTTAACACGAATGTTAAACCTGCCATCCTGAGGCAGGCGCTTTTCTGAAATATTCAGGCCCGACATCAGTTTCAGACGAAGCACCAGCGCAGCATTAATCCGTTTTTCTTTCATGACCTGTTCATGCAGAACACCATCAATCCTTTGCCGGATACGCACGACGTTCTCGTCAGGCTCAATATGGATATCCGAGGCTCTGGCCACCACAGCATCTTCAAAAATAGACTGTAACAGACGCACTACCGGCGCTTCGGAATCGTCACCACCTGCCGCCAGTTGCGCCAGATCAAAGGCATCTTCGCCTAGCTCGTCCTCCAGCTCACCAGCGATACTGGCGATTTCCTCGGTACGCCGATATACCATATCCAGCGTGTTGAGTAGTTCAGTTTCACGCACGACAGCTTGTCGTATGGGCTGTTTAAGTTGGCGAACCAGTTCGTCGTAGGCAAAGATGTCCATGGGATCGGACATGCCGACTAAAAGCTCCCCTTGATCCTCTGACAGGACGATCGCCCGATACCGCCTCGCAGCGGTTTCCGGCAGCTTCTTGATGAGCTCCTGATCAAACTGGAAATGCCGTAACTGGACAAAGGGGATCCCGAGCTGCTTGGAAAGAAAACGCAGTAGGCTGTCTTCATCCATATAGCCCAGATCTATCAGAGCCCGTCCCAGCTTGGCGCCCGTCTTTTTCTGCTCGCTGAGAGCAGTCATCAACTGATCTTCAGTAATGACCTCACCTTGCACCAGTAAGTCACCGAGACGAATTTTTTTCTTGGGTTCTGTCATAAGTCTATGTAGGTTAATTCCCGTTTCTTGTTCCTGGATTTCACTTCGATTGATACAGAAATCCTGTTCGCTTGATACTTTGGCATTTCAACTGCCAGCCGTACTGTTTCCGGAAAACCCGTTAAGTTGCTCAATTCTCTGTCTCGCATAGCGGGACAACTGACCACTTAACTTTGGATCACCCAATGCCTGCTGATACGCCCTGACGGCAGAGGTCACACGACCCGTCTGATCCAACGCAATGGCCAGGCCTGCCCACCAATCACCCCGACGCGGATCAGCATCCACCAGCTCAGCATAGACCTCCAGTGCCTCTTCATATTGGCCGGCTTGCTGCAAGAGTCCGGCTCTTAGACTCTGGTACTGGGGAAAGTCCCTGGAAGCAGGAGGATTGAAGTTCAATAAATTAACGGCATCGGCTTCTTTACCTGAGGCGACCAGCGCATGAGCTTTCACTTCACGCAAACCGTCAGAACTGTTCTCGTTGACATCACTGAGCACATTCAACGTTTCCCGGACGCCACCGCGCGCCAAAAGCCACAAGGCTAATTGCTTTCTGGAGGCTTCCATATCCGGCTGTTCGGCCAGTTGCCGCCAAAGAATTTGTTCTGCTTCTCTGGTATTTCCGGATTGATAAAGCTGTCGTGCCTCCCGCAGACCACGTGCAGCGACCGCAGCCGGACTTTGCGAAAGCTGGATATCATTATTGTCGACTCCCGGTGAAGCTTCGCTTTTCCTTTCACTCCCCGCTTTTTCCACCTCAGGGGCTGTCTTTACTATTTTGGTACTGGGTTGCTGCAAGATACTTTTCGCAGGTTCTTTTGCCGCAAGCATCTGAGGGTTAACCACCTTCATTTGAGGTTTCGTGATCGTCTTCTGAATGCTCTGATCGGCACCTTTATCCTGGACACCAAAACCTTTCACATCGTTGCTTTTGAGAGTCTGCCCAGAAACTTGGGGGGATAACTGAGAGACAGCGGGTTCCGAACCAAACGATCTTGAGCTGACTGACGTGCCAGCCAACTTGGCAGCTGATGCAGAATTCGAATGAGTAATTTGTATCGGACCAGGAATCTCTTCCTGTGAAACGTCAGAGAGCGGATTCAAACTTTCCGTTTCTTCATTGATCGCTGCCAGGTTTACCGACCCTCCATTTTCAGGAACCTGAACAGATTCCTCATTAAGAGAGTGCCTGGAAGTCGGCGATTCAAGCACAGCACCCGTTGTTTCAGAGATAGCGGGAACCAACTGTGTACTTGAAGACACACCTTTCTGCCAGCTTATCCAGCCGAATCCTCCGACCAGAATAAGCAGAATAAATAAGATCAACCACCACCAGAGCTTCATGCGGCTTTGCGAATGATTACCTGCGCCAGTGAGACCTGGTGGTAGACCTGTCAGATCCCTCTGCTGAGCATTCTGCTTATCCAGATCTCTCAGAACATCATTCAGCAGACTCACGCCCATACTCCCTGCAGCCAGCCCAGTGGCCGGGCACTTTCGGTGTCTTTGACTGCCCGTCGCACATGCTGGCCGGTTACCTGACGGGTTCCATCCCCATATGCAGCCAATAGAGCTTTGTGGGCAAGGATATTCACCAGGCGTGGCACACCACCGCTGGAACGACCGATCCAGCGTACAGCTTTAGGATGAAACAGGTTCGGCCCGTTATAACCCGCCAGAGAAACTCGATGTTGGATATAATGACTCACCTGTTCACTGGAAAGCGGCTTCAGGTATTCCTGGAAGGTAATGCGTTGCTTGAGCTGTCGCAGATGAGGCTGATTCAGCAGCCCGTCAAGCTCAGGTTGCCCGAATAAAACCACCTGCAGCAATTTACGCGACTCCGTCTCCAGATTGGTTAACAACCTCAGAGATTCAATTGTTGCATCAGGCATTGCCTGTGCTTCATCGATAACCAAAACCACCTGACTTCCGGCGGCAGCATGTTGCACCAGTTTTTCATTGATCCTCTTCAATAGCTGATGCTGGCCCACCGAACTGTCCACGATGACTCCCAGTTCCTCAGCCACCGCCAGACATAATTCCAGGGGTGATAATTGAGGATTGGGTATATAGGCGGTGACATACGGCTCATTAAGAGTATTCAACAGCCGGCGACACAGTAACGTTTTGCCGGTACCAACCTCTCCCACAATCTTGATGAAACCTTCCATGGAATCCAAAGCAACACGGACGGTCTGAAATGCATTCTGATGACTCTGGGAATCCAGATAGAAATGGGTATTCGGCGTCAGAGAAAACGGCGCTTCTTTTAACCCGAAGTGCGTCTCGTACATAAACACCCCACCTTCTCTTAACGATAATCCCTTTCAATGGTGTTCCGCAGCTCTCCAAATCGACCTTCGGACTGCTGCAGATCAGTATTGATGATCGAGGGATCGGAAATAATCGGACGAATCAATATCACCAGCTCACTTTTTCTTTCTGTCTGGCGTTTTTGTTTAAACGCTTCGCCAAGCCATGGTATATCCGCCAATAGAGGTACTTCTGCGGAGTCATCTTCAGTAATACTCTGAATCAGACCACCGATAATCACTACCTGCCCATTCCTGGCTTTGATCACACTGTCCGTTTCCCGCACAGTACTCAGTGCCAAAGGCAGAATCAGAGAACGGTTCCCAATCACGATCGTTTTGGTCTGGTCTTCCACCTCACTGACCGTCGGATGAACATGGAGCGTAATTTCACCGTTATCACCAATCTGCGGCGTTACATCCAAAGCAATACCGGAGAAAAATGGTGTTATTTCCACGTCAGTTGAGGTTTCGTCACTGTTGTTGTTATCGTTGGCCTGTATTCCGGTGACGAAAAACTCGTCAGTCCCGACTTTTATCACCGCTTTCTGATTATTGATGGTGGCAATTCGGGGACTCGACAGAACCTGCACCGATCCCTGCTTGCCCAGCAGTTGAATCAATGCAGTGAAATCGTTGATTCTCAAGGCCGCACTGAAAATACCTTCAATGTTCGTATTGGTTAATGCCTCAGAGGTTTGTCCCAGTGTCAGGCTCTTGGCCGGATCACCGTTCAGATCTAGTTGGGAGGAGTATTCGTCAAAATAGCTCCAGTTGATCCCCTGCTCATATCCCTTGTTAAGCTCAACTTCCAGTACCTTGGCTTCCAGGATTACCTGCCGTTGCAGAATCAGTTGCGAGCGTTTCAGATAATCTTCCACTGCCCTTAACTCCTCCGGCAGCGCTTTGACAAGCACAATGCCGGCGTTTCCATTGGTCACCACGGAGCGCCCTTCTCCATCTCCTACGATGGTGATCAGTGTGTGCTGCAGCGCCGTCCAGAAATCGGATTCGGTTTCTGTCGTAATTCGCGATAACACCGCATTGGACGTTGTCGTGTTGTTACCACTGCTGTCCGATGAACCACCGGCACTGGAACCAGACACAGAACTGGAAAGCTGGCCTGAGCTGACCATAATATCTGAGGCGCCACGGCGTTTGATATTCAGATAGTTGATTTGATAGATTTCTGTCCGGATTCCCCCTGGCAGTACCTTATAAATCCCTTCCTGATACTTGTAATCGTACCCATATAACTGTCGGCTCAACTCCATGACCTGCGCCAGCGTGACATTCTTCAAGTCCAGAGAAACGCTACCCGTCACCTCAGGATGCACCACCATATTGTAGGGTGTCCCCCTGACCAGCCCCTGAAAAAAGTCTTTGGCAGGAAGTTCATTAACCGTAATATCAAAACGTTCTTCATCCTGAGGTAGCTGTACTCCCGTATCCAGTGATGGAATCAGTTCGCGGGTCACTTCAGCTGGCGGCGTTTCTGGCATGTCAACTGCCGACTGACTTTGAGCCTGCCGCAACTGTTCTTCTATTTCACGGGTATTATCTGTACTGATCGGCGCAGGCCCCACACCTGCGCATGCATTCAGCACCAGGATAACGGCACCACAACTTAAGGCACGCCAGACTCTTGTCATTCTATTCTCCGAATACCTGTCACTGAGTTCTCCGTATACTGAAAGAACCATCCGCTGCTGCAGATACCGAGGCATGCCACCGGTCTCCCTGCCACTCCAGCAACACACGACGCTGCTCTATTTTGACCACTTTCACACCATTGCTCTGCTGACCTTCCGCCAGAGTCCTACCATTAATCACAGCTATACGACGCTGCGGCGAATAAATAATGGATTCCAGCCTGATTGTCGGTCGTTGTACTGAAACTCCTGTTACTCTTCCGGCTTGCCATCCAGCCGGACGTGTAGGATCTTTCAGGGTGATACCATCAATAGTGATGGATGTTTCCACAGCTGATACCGGTACGGATAAGCTCCAGCATCCCAGTACCAGCAACAGGCAACGGCAAATACGACTCTCAAACACCCAGCCACCTCTCATCCAGCCCAAGAGTTTCAAAGCCGAGAACCAGCACACCGCGGGGGTACTGTTCAACCCGATAATCTAGACTGATCAGCCTGACACGCCCAGTATCCGACTCAACCTTCCGTACGTAATTCAGAGCATCAAAAAACGAGCCTTCAACAATGATGTTGACCTTATGGCTGTACAATACTGCGGCACTTTCCCCCTCGCCCTGCTGTATTTTCTGGGAAGGCAGCTTTTCTACTTTCACCACTTTCAGACCGGGGTTATTGCCAAGCAAGGTCACCAGAAGTTGCGGCATTTCTTCCGGAGTCACCAGACGGGAAAGGCTCGCTCTCAGCTCATCCTCTTTTTCCTGCAATTGGGCCTGGAGTTGCTGATTTTCCTTCCTCAAGGCCACATTGGGGTCCTGCTCCAAAGCTCGCTGCAAGGTTTGACGTTGTGATTTGAGAGATTCATTCAAAAGATACCCATTTAGCAGACTCTGGTTATTCTGTTTCTGTGATTGCCACTGAGGCCCCCAGACAAACTGAAGAAAAACCATCATCAGAACTGCGATACAGGTGATCAGCAGAATGACTTTTTCACGAGGATTAAGGCTGTTGACCTTTTTAGCCAATTGCTTCCATTTCATACTATCCGGAAAGCCCTCCTGCCATGTCGAGAATACGAGAGGAAACACTGCCGGAGGTAGACGTCCCCTGTTCCGGCGCATCTGCAGGTATCTGGGTATCAATCCTGAATATCCGAAGAGATTCAGGCCCCCCTTCTGGCTTCTCTACCTGGAATATGTTGAAAGAACGGCCGGTCATCACCGCATCAGACCCCAAAGCTTTCAGATACTCGGGAATCATTTCCGGTTCTTCGGTAACTCCTCTTAAAGCGATTCCCTGACCAAAGTTGTAGATCTCTATCTGAAATAACCAGACAGGTTCTACGCGATGTCGGGCTAACGACATCAGAATATCGCCAAATACTCCCCGGTCTTCTTCATCGTTAATTCCCTCATCAATAATATCCAGCAAATGTTGAGTATTTCTCAGCCGGGCTTTAAGAATCTTATTGTCACTCTGGAGCTGGACATCTCGTGCGCGCGCTTCAAGCTTCGCCTCCAGAATATCCACTTCCTGCTGTAGACTGGCATTGTCGACCTCCAGACCGGCCATCCGCTGCTCATCCTTTAGCACGTCCCAAATCAAGTAACCGCTGTAGGCTAGACCGACAAACCAGATGACACTCAAAACCACCAACATATTCTTGAACGCCAATGGGTCTTTGCGAGGTCTGAATTCTTGTGTGTAGAGGTTTATCTGCTGCATCTGCATAGAAGTGCCTAACCTGAAACCTGTTTACGCAGGGCGGCCCCGCAGGCAATCCAATGCTGAGCAGAGGCAAACTGGTCATCGGCAATTCCCAGTTGATCTTCTGGCAGAGTATTAATTTCCAGGCCAAGGGTTTCATCCAGCCGGGAAAGCAGTTCTGCTTCATGCATAATGGAGGAAGCAATGATGGAGCGTGGTGGCGTCTGCCCCAACTGACTTTCGAAATAATCCATTGATCGCTGAATTTCCAGGGCTAACTGCTGACCGACCCTGGCACTGGTATCCGGATCATCGAAGCCTTCCATGTCTGCATCGATTCGACGGGAAAGGTAGACCGAGCCGTCCTTGATCAACAGCATCAGGCCACGGTGCTCCTGCATGACCATTAGTGCAACGGACTTACCTTCCTGCTGGACACCAAGTACCAGATTTCGCAGTGCTAACTCAGTGATATCGATACTCTTGAGAATAAGGCCACAGCTATTGACCATGGCAATCAGTTCTCGTATGAGTGTCCGACGAGCACTAATGACATTGACCTGGAGAGGCTTGCCGCGAAGGGCATCTGCGGGAAAATCGAATACATCGATGACCGCTTCTTCGATAGGATAATCCAGTGTGTCTTTGATCTTCCAGCGAACGGCTTCCGCTAACTCGTCTTCTTCTACCGGAGGTCGTTCAATCTGTTGCCATCCATAAAGCTCGGGAGGCAGCACGAGATTGCAGGACATACCTTCAATTTTTTGGGTGTTGACGTAGTCTTTTAGAGCTGTGGAACGCTGTGCCGCTTTGGCCTCGATAAAATCGAGTCTGTTGATACGGTTCCCATTCGCAGTAGGCTCAGCCACTGCAATTGCCAGTCCGTTCGCTCGTACTTCAATCCCTACCAGCCCTTTCTTGCCACGCCGAAAAAACGGCCAGGACAGCAAAGTAAGCCTCTCAAGTAATTGAAAATTGGCACCATCTGGATCGTGGTTTTATATAACTTTAGCTTAGTCCACTAAACTATTGTTGCAAATATATTTTTGAACGCCGGACAACACTGTCGCGCTCAGAAAGGCCACCGATTGGGAAAGGTTAAATGATGAAGAGAGAACTGCCTGATTGGGAAAGCGCAGTTAGCCAGCGTTTATGACTTCCAACGCTTTTTCATGGCCGGAAAAGTGTTCTCGATAGGTCGTGGGAGATACGCCAAAATGCTTACCAAATGCCCGGGTAAAAGATCCTGTCTGGTTAAAACCACATTGAGCGGCCACACTTTTCACAGAAATATCCTGACGCTCGAGCTCGCTCTAGACGTAGTTTCGTCAGCAGTTGAGCCGGAGTCAGCGAAAAGGCGTTAATACATTTTCGATGCAAACTTCGAACGGAATTATTGCTCCGCTCTGCCATTTCATCCACAGAGATGTGCTTGTTCAGATTGGCTTCCAGCCAGGCTATCAAAGACAGAATGCCTGAGTCCTGAGCTCTGGACTGATAATCGATAGGCGCAGAAAACTGTTCCTGGCCACCATCCCTAACGAGATAAACCACCAGCACCCGAGCGACGCTCAGCGCCATTTGTGGACCGAGATCTTCCATCACCATTGCCAGCATCATATCAACCCCAGACATAATCCCTGCGGAAGTCCAAATATCTTCTTCTTTTACATACAGAATATTTTTTTGCACTTTTGCCAACGGGTAGCGAAGACTTAACTGCTCAATACCATTCCAATGGGTGGTAACCCTACGCTGATCCAACAACCCCAGCTCCCCCAAAAAGAAACACCCCATACAAATGCTGGCTTTGATATCAGCGCGCTGAACGAGATTCTTCAAACGCAGCAGAAAATCAGGCTGGCCGAGCTTACTGATGACGATGGGCTCCCTGGCTCCTGGAACCAGTAATAAATCAATATTCTGGATGGTTCTGTCATCTATTTCCCCACATGCCAGCGACACCCCGGCCGAAGTCCGCGGAGCGTGATCGCCATCCAGATTCAGATAGTGCAGTTGATAAAATGGTTCGCCAACCAGAGCGTTAGCCACAGACAACACTTCCACCGGACCTGCTACATCCAGCAGTTGGATATCGTCAAAAAGAGTGACAACGACTGTTTTTGATTTACGCATGCCTTAAGCCATTTCACAAAACGCTAAATTATGGAGCGTTTGGCAGATTTGTCCAACAGATTGGCAGGATCTTCAGTATCGCTTTTATCTAACATTCCAGCAGATTTCCGAACGCACTTTCGGAAAAGTTGTGGTAGATAATGGAGTTTAAAATGAGATTGTTGTCAGTACTGTGCATAAGTACGGTTGTCCTCAGTGGTTGCGGATCATCAGGCGATGGTTCATCTAGTAATAATCATGCACCGGTTGCATCAAATGTTGCGATAGAAGATATCAACGGAGGAGATATTCGCACTCAGGATATTCTGAAGGCGACCTATCAATATACTGATCAGGACGGAGATCAGGAGGGGAATACAAAGTTCCGCTGGACCATTGACGGGAAAGTGGTTTCAGAAGAATCAGAATATGCACCTGTTTATGCGGATATCGGTAAAACCATTACATTGGAAGTCACCCCTGTTGCAAGCGATGGAAAAACGACAGGCAATGCAGTATCAGTGGAAACTGATAGCGCCGTCCTAGAAAGAGAGCTTCTTATTTTTACAGCAATGGCAGAGCCCGAAGATGAATTCGATATTGCCGCCACCGCAGTTCCCTCTCCCGGAGAAAACTTTCTTGGATTATATGCCACAGATGGAAGCGAGTCTGGAACAACGCTTTTAAGAAAAGTGGTCATCGCGACAAAACCAGAGAAACTCGATAATAATTTCATCATTCCAATCGGTTACTGGAATGATGAAAATACCCCTCGCGGCGCTCTGCTGTTATCAGATGGAACAGCAGAAGGTACGAAGACGATTAAAGAGTCCAGTATAGACGAGTTGCCTTGGGGACTTGCGACATTTAACGGCAAGGTCTTCCTGTCATGGGAAAATGCAGATACTGGACGTGAGTTGTGGGTCACCGACGGAACCGAAGAAAACACAAAGCTCTTTAAAGACTTAATCCCAGGAGAAGAAAGTAGCAGCCCGGCAGAATTCACTGTTGTCGGTGACCAAATGTATTTCCGAGCCTACGCCAGTGATGGCTCCAGAAAATACGTTCTATGGCAAACGAATGGTACAGAAGAAGGGACTGAAGAAGTATCACCTGCAGTTTACAATCCACGAAACCTGACTGAATATAAAGGCAACCTGGTACTTGCTGGCTCTATAAACCAGGACCTCCCGGCAGACATTGAACCACTATATCTGGATACCGATACCGGAGAAACAACACTGATCGCCGATATCAATCCAGGGTTGAACACTTCTAATCCTTCCTTTTATACCCATGGAGACAGGCTTCTGATCAGGGCCAATAGCCCAACCTATGGCAACCAACGTCTGTGGTTCAGCCAAGGTGAAACAGGAGATCCTGAACTGATTGAAGCAACTGCAGCCGCTTTTCCTTATGTCTACGCTACATCTCAAGGACTATTTGGTATCAACAGCTCTAATCCTGACGAACCTTATGCTTCTTTATGGAGCCTGAATGAAACAGAAGGCGCCACTAAAATGACGATGGAAAACAATCTTGAGTACAAACCACTATATATCGCTGACCTAAATGGTACGGCCTATGTAAGTGCTCAGGATGCCATGGAAGATCGCGAGCTTTATCGGGTTGAAGAAGGAACCCTGAAGCTTGTAGCGGACATTAATGAGAATGGTTCATCCTATCCAGGCTACCTGACCACAGTAAACAATACGCTTGTTTTTATCGCTCAGAATGACGAATTTGGCCGCGAACTATGGCGCACTGATGGGACTGAAACCGGAACCCAGTTGCTCATGGACATCACAGCAGGAACCCAAAGTAGTGATATTATTTTAGACCTGTCCAAGAATCCCAGATTTTAGCCTTCATTCAGAGCTAAAGAGACAAGGTCTCTTTTAAAATGAAAAAGCCCCGATTACGGGGCTTTTTTAAAAATTGCATCACATCAGTTCATTCAAAACGGAATATCGTCATCGAAGTCATCAATTGACTGAGGACTGTTTTGTGGCTGTGGCTGTTGGGGTTGATGAGGCTGCGGTTTGGGCTGCCCGTATCCACCACTGGAAGCGCCACCGCCATATCCACCACCGCGCTGGGGTTGTGGCTGTGACTGAGGAGCAGGCGCTGCGGCAGGCGCGGACTGCTGTCCCCAACCATCGTCCATTGGCGCGCTGTTGTCCATACCGCCACCACGGCTATCCAGCATCTGCATTTGTCCCTGCATATCCACAACAATCTCTGTCGTGTAACGATCCTGTCCGCTTTGATCCTGCCATTTACGAGTTTGCAGTCGGCCTTCGATATAAACCTTGGAACCTTTTCTCAGGTATTGCTGAGCGATTTCGGCCAGCTTGCCGAACATTACCACTCTGTGCCATTCCGTACGTGGCACCATTTGCCCCGTCTGGCGGTCTTTATAACTCTCGTCCGTAGCGATATTCAGATTCGACACCGCGCTTCCCGAAGGAGTGTACCGAGTGTCCGGGTCAGCACCCAAATTACCAATCAAAATTACTTTATTTACACCACGCGCCATATCGCTCTCCCAGTTTACCCCTCGGCTCGCGCAGCCAGAGGGTGTTTATAAAGTGCCTCCTCGTCGAGACACTTACGATCAATCTTCAAATAAGCCAAGTTTTCTTCCACCACCAGAGTCACATCCTGGACTCCGGGAATATCCCCCAACTGCTGACTGATATGCTCAGCAGAGCCTTGTTCAAAAGGCTTCAGAGGTAATACTAAACTGGTGGTGTAAGGTGGTTCAGGCATAGACAATGTCAGGATCGTCCATACTAAACCTATCGCCGCACAAAGGCCATAGACGGCAGTCAAGCCTCCGATATCATAGGCGAGTCCTCCGAGGGTCCCCCCCAGAAAAGCCCCCAGAAACTGTGAGCTTGAGTACACACCCATAGCAGTCCCCCGCATTCCGGCAGGAGCCACTTTGCTCACAAGTGAGGGCAATGTCGCTTCCAGGTAATTAAAAGCGACAAAGAAGCAGAACAACAGAAGTGTGAAGGATATAAACCCTTTCATACCCCAGATTTCTGCCATCAGGGCAACGGTTAACAGTACAACCGATCCCTGAAATACCCGGCGAATCTGACGATGCTTTTCTCCAATAATGATCAAAGGAACCATCGAAATAAACGCACCGAATATGACCGCCAGATAAAAGTAACCATGCGAGGCCTTCTCCAGCCCAAACTGATTCAAAAGGGATATTGGGATGGCAACGAAAAGTGCTGTCATCACCAAATGCAAAGAAAATATTCCCCAGTTAAGCCTCATTAACTCTTTATTGCCAAATACGGCATTCATTGAACTGGTAACGACCTGAGTTTCCCGGTGTCTTTTTGGCTGAACGGTCTGAGGAACTTTCAGCAACAGCAACATACCAACCACCGCCAGACCGGCAGTCACCCAAAAGACGCCACTCAATCCAAAGGCCGCGGTCAGTATCGGGCCCAGCACAAGCGCCACAGCAAAAGACAAACCTATCGTCATTCCAACTGTCGCCATGGCCTTGGTGCGCTGTTCTTCCCGAGTGAGATCACTTAATAAAGCCATCAGGACACTGGCAATAGCCCCCGCTCCCTGCAAAACCCGACCAATAATTACACCGTGTATTGTCGAACTACTGGCAGCCACAACACTCCCAAGAGCAAACAGAATCAGGCCAAGCAAGATCATCTTCTTACGCCCCAGTCTGTCGGAAAGAATTCCAAACGGAATCTGTAGAACGGCCTGACTCAGTCCATATACGCCGATGGCGAGTCCTAACAAGGTTGGAGTCGCCCCCTGCAATGACTGCCCCTCAATCATAAATACTGGCAATACCATAAATAAACCAAGCATTCGCATGGCATACAACGAAGCCAAAATGGTAACCGAACGCTTTTCAGCGGGGAGAAAACTAGTTGTCGATTTCATGCAAAAAAGACTGCCTGGGCAAAAAAGGCGCCATTGTAGCATCTCATCTGGCCCAGTTTAATGACCGAAAGAGCATCAACCAGATACGGACACCATTAACCTCCTGACAAAATCTGTCAGGAGGTTTGTTATAGCGGGGCAATCTGGTTAGTAAACTCTTGTCAGGAACCTTATAATGGCCGGTTTAATTTCATCGGGTAAGCAGGATTTATGGACACAATACAGGTCCGCGGCGCACGTACGCACAACCTCAAGAACATCGATCTGGAACTCCCCCGGGATAAACTGATCGTCATTACAGGTCTGTCAGGATCAGGCAAGTCTTCACTGGCGTTTGATACCTTGTATGCTGAGGGACAGCGTCGCTATGTAGAGTCACTATCCACTTATGCCAGACAGTTTCTGTCAATGATGGAGAAACCGGATGTCGACCATATTGAAGGTCTTTCACCGGCGATCAGTATTGAACAGAAGTCGACCTCTCACAATCCACGCTCAACCGTTGGAACCATTACCGAGATCTATGACTATCTCCGTCTACTGTTTGCCCGCGTAGGTGAGCCACGCTGCCCCGATCACGATATTGTTCTGGAAGCACAAACCGTTAGCCAAATGGTTGACCGTATAATGAATCTTCCGGAAAACAGTAAATGGATGCTACTGGCTCCTGTTGTCAGAAATCGGAAGGGAGAACATCTCCACGTTATTGACGGTTTGAAATCCCAGGGGTTTATACGGGCCCGTATTGATGGCATCGTGGTCGACCTGGATGATGCTCCCGAACTGGATAAAAAGCGCAAACATACAATAGAAGCCGTCGTTGATCGACTTAAAATCCGGGAAGATATCCAGACACGCCTGGCCGAGTCTATCGAAACCTGCATAGAAATCGCGGAAGGCATCGTGATTGCAGCCCCTATGGATGACGATGGCGAAGAGCTGATTTTCTCCGCCAAGTTTGCATGCCCGACATGTGGATATAGCGTCAGTGAGCTTGAACCAAGAGTATTCTCATTCAACAATCCTGCCGGCGCGTGCAGTGCCTGTGATGGCCTTGGTGTCAAACAATTTTTTGATCCAGGTAAAGTCGTCGAACGGCCAGAACTCACTCTCGCAGAAGGTGCCATTAAAGGCTGGGATCGCCGCAGCGTGTTCTATTTCCAGATGATCACCAGCCTTGCGGAACATTTCGACATTGATGTGGACACCCCTTTTGTCGACTTGCCGGAAAGCTTCCGCAAGGCGCTACTATCTGGAAGTGGCAATACCAGCATTAAATTCAAGTACGTCAACAGTCGTGGAGACATTGTATTTCGGGAGCATCCTTTTGAAGGCGTTATTCCCAACATGGATAGACGCTATCGGGAAACGGACTCTCAGATGGTCCGTGATGAATTATCTAAGTTCCTGACACAACGCTCCTGTCCGGATTGCAGTGGAAGCAGATTGAAGAAATCTTCCCGTCATGTTTTTATCGATGAAAGGAACCTACCCGATCTAACCAGACTGGCCATAGGCGAAGCTGGTGATTTCTTTCAAAAGCTAAACCTCACAGGACGAAAGGGAGAAATTGCGGCCAAAATCGTCAAGGAAATTCAACTCCGATTGCAATTCCTGATCAATGTTGGACTGGATTACCTTTCCCTTGACCGCAGCGCAGAGACACTTTCTGGCGGTGAAGCCCAACGTATCCGTCTTGCAAGCCAAATTGGCGCCGGCCTGGTAGGTGTAATGTATGTACTTGACGAGCCTTCAATCGGACTGCACCAGAGAGATAACGACCGACTTCTCGCGACCCTGAACCACCTAAGAGATCTCGGTAATACTGTTATCGTGGTCGAGCATGATGAAGACGCCATTCGGACTGCTGACTATGTCGTTGATATAGGTCCAGGTGCAGGTGTTCACGGAGGAGAAATCGTCGCCCAGGGTAGTCCACAGCAAATTATGGATTCCCCACACTCTATTACCGGACAGTATCTCAGTGGAAAGCAAGAGATCTCTATTCCCAGCCAGCGGAGCGTGGCAGACCCGAAGAAGCAACTGGTAGTAAATGGAGCTCAGGGCAATAACCTTAAAAACGTTACGCTGAAAATTCCTGTCGGACTATTTACCTGTGTCACCGGTGTGTCAGGATCGGGCAAGTCAACGCTCATCAATGGGACCCTATACCCCATCGCAGCGCAAAAGCTGAATATGGCAACCACTTTAAATGCGGACAAACACCGTTCCGTTGAGGGGCTGGATCACTTTGATAAAGTCATAGATATCGACCAAAGCCCAATAGGGAGAACCCCTCGCTCAAACCCCGCTACCTATACACAAATCTTTACCCCTATCAGAGAACTTTTTGCAGCGACACAAGAAGCAAGATCGCGGGGCTATAAGCCTGGACGCTTTAGCTTTAACGTTCGTGGAGGTCGATGCGAAGCATGCCAAGGTGATGGCGTGATCAAAGTAGAAATGCACTTCCTGCCAGACCTTTACGTTCCTTGCGATATATGCAAAGGGAAGCGATACAACCGGGAGACATTAGAAGTCATCTATAAAGGAAAATCCATTCACGACGTTCTCGAAATGACTGTAGAAGATGCCAGGGAATTCTTCGATGCGATCCCGGTTATCTCCAAAAAACTGCAAACGCTAATTGACGTGGGGCTTTCATATATCCGATTAGGCCAGAGCGCTGTCACCCTATCCGGAGGGGAAGCCCAGCGGGTAAAACTTAGCCGCGAGCTATCAAAAAGAGACACAGGTAAAACCCTGTATATTCTCGATGAGCCCACAACCGGACTCCACTTTCACGACATCGACCAGTTATTGAAAGTCCTTCACCGTCTTCGCGATCATGGAAACACGATTGTGGTTATCGAGCACAATCTCGATGTCATAAAAACAGCTGACTGGATTGTTGACCTGGGACCTGAAGGTGGCAATGGTGGTGGCGAAATCATCGCTGAGGGTCCCCCTGAAGAGGTTCAGGATAGCGAGCGCTCTCATACAGCCCGCTTTCTGAAACGAATGCTTAATAACTAAACTTTCTGCTCATCAGCGAAGGCTTGAGAGCTAGGCCTTCGCCATTATCTCCGCCCTGCCAACAACTGCTTCATCCATCAAGCAATTAATCTCTAGCGCAACTCTATTGCGGAGTTACAGGCATAAAAAAACCGCCCAATAGGACGGTTCTTTTATTTCGCCGCGAAGAATTAATCTTCGCCTGACTCCACATCCACTACAGGACGGTCAACCAGCTCTACGTATGCCATTGGAGCACTGTCACCTGCACGGTAACCACACTTCAAGATACGCAGATATCCACCAGGACGAGCCTGATAGCGAGGACCCAGCTCATTGAAAAGCTTGGTTACCGCATCACGATCACGCAAACGCGCGAATGCGAGACGACGGTTAGCAACACTATCATTCTTTGCCAAGGTGATGAGAGGCTCAGCCACTCTTCTTAGCTCTTTCGCTTTGGGCAACGTGGTTTTAATCAGCTCATGCTCTACCAACGATGCCGCCATATTCCGGAACATCGACTTGCGATGCGCGCTAGTCCGGTTAAATTTACGACCACTTTTACGATGACGCATCTTCTTTATCCTTCAACCTCAGTGAGGGCTTAACTGCATGCCGGACTTCATAAAGTCCGGCTGAATAGCTTAGCCGCCAAGTACCCGATCGTCGCCTCGAAGGCTGGCTGGTGGCCAGTTCTCCAAGCGCATACCCAATGACAATCCGCGCGAAGCGAGAACGTCTTTGATCTCAGTTAATGACTTTTTACCGAGGTTTGGAGTCTTCAGAAGCTCAACCTCAGTACGCTGAATCAAATCACCAATATAGTAAATGTTTTCAGCCTTCAGACAGTTCGCAGAGCGCACTGTCAATTCCAGATCATCAACCGGACGCAACAGAATTGGATCGATCTCTTCCTGCTCTTCCACCTTCTCTGGCTCATTCTGCTGATCAAAATCAACAAAAACAGCCAGTTGCTGTTGAAGGATTGTCGCAGCACGACGAATCGCTTCTTCAGGATCGATAGTGCCGTTGGTTTCCAAATCGATAACCAACTTATCCAAATCCGTACGTTGTTCAACTCGAGCGCTTTCAACGTTATACGCAACTCGACGAACCGGGCTAAAAGAGGCATCCAGTTGCAGTCGTCCAATTGCGCGAGTTTCGTCGTCTGCAGAATGACGCGCATCTGCGGGCTCGTAACCACGGCCACGAGCAATCTTCAGAGTCATCTTCATCTCGCCGTTCGAGTTAAGGTTACAAATCACCAGATCAGGATTTGCAACTTCGACGTCGTGATCAAGCTGAATGTCACTCGCTAACACAGCGCCTGCCCCTTTCTTATTCAGGGTCAGGGTTGCTTCGTCACGGTTGTGCATGTTTATCGCCAGATTCTTCAGATTAAGAAGAATTTCGATAACATCTTCCTGCACGCCCTCAACGGTGCTGTACTCATGCAATACACCCTCAATTTCAACTTCTACCACGGCGCAGCCGGGCATAGAAGAAAGTAGAATGCGGCGCAGAGCACTCCCCAAAGTGTGACCAAATCCGCGCTCCAGCGGCTCCAAAGTCACTTTGGCATGAGTTGCTGTGATTTGATTCACCTCAATAGTGCGAGGTGTAAGAAATTCATTTACTGAACGCTGCATAGATGCCCCTATTGGCTAAATGAGTTGCAAGCCTTACTTAGAGTACAGCTCGACAATCAAGTTTTCGTTAATGTCCGCTGACAAGTCCGTTCTTTCTGGTACAGTCTTGAACACGCCTGACATCTTAGCGGCATCTAATTCAATCCACCCAACAGTGCCACGTTGAGCAGCCAGATCGAGTGCACCTTTAATGCGAAGCTGATTTTTCGACTTTTCACGGATACTGACAACATCACCAGGCTTAACGGTGTAAGACGGAATATTAACCGCTTTATCGTTAACCAGTATGGCTTTGTGAGAAACCAACTGGCGAGCTTCAGCGCGGGTAGATCCAAAGCCCATGCGGTAAACTACGTTATCCAGGCGACTTTCCAGCAGTTGCAACAGGTTTTCACCGGTCGCACCTTTCAGACGTGCAGCTTCTTTGTAGTAGTTACGGAATTGCTTTTCCAGAACACCGTACATACGACGAACTTTCTGCTTTTCACGCAACTGCAAACCGTAGTCCGACAGACGGCCACGACGCTGACCATGCTGTCCAGGAGCGGTTTCCATATTACATTTGTTTTCAAGAGCTTTAACGCCACTCTTCAAGAACAAATCAGTCCCTTCACGACGGGACAATTTACATTTCGGTCCAATATAACGAGCCATTAAACTTTTCCTCTTCCTTACACTCTACGTTTCTTGGGAGGACGGCATCCATTGTGTGGAATCGGCGTAACATCAGTGATGTTAGTGATTTTGTACCCACACGCATTCAATGCACGAATTGCGGACTCGCGACCGGGTCCAGGTCCTTTAACCAAAACGTCAAGGTTCTTTAGGCCGTATTCAGAGGCCGCATTACCGGCTCTTTCAGCTGCTACCTGCGCAGCAAAAGGTGTGCTCTTACGTGAACCACGGAAACCTGAACCGCCGGCTGTTGCCCAGCTCAGTGCATTACCTTGGCGATCAGTAATAGTCACGATGGTGTTGTTGAAGGAAGCGTGGATATGAGCCACACCGTCAACAACGGTCTTTTTCACCTTTTTACGGGTACGTGTACCTGGTTTTGCCATGCTCTATACCTAAAAATTTATTTACGAATAGGCTTACGTGGACCTTTACGGGTACGCGCATTAGTTTTAGTGCGCTGACCACGAACTGGCAGGCCATGACGGTGACGAAGACCGCGATAGCAACCAAGATCCTTAAGCCGTTTAATGTTCATTTGCACTTCACGACGAAGATCACCTTCAACGACGATCTTGCCGATCTCATTACGCAATACGTCCAGCTGTTCCTCTGACAGGTCACGGACCTTAGCCTGAGGATCAATACCGGCAGTCTTGCAGAGACCACTGGAAGTGGTGCGTCCAATACCGTAGATGTAGGTCAAGGACACAACAGTGTGTTTATTGTCGGGGATATTGACACCCGCTATACGTGCCATCCATCTTACTCCGCGTTTATACCATTGGCTCCCCGCCAATTCTGACCAGCAATACTAACAGCCACCCAAAATAGACGATCACCAACAAATTAAAAGGCGCAGAATAATAGCGCCTTCATGTATACAAATCAAGCAAATTGGCCAGTTTGATACAACTTTCTCCATCTCGCCCGCTTACTACAATGCGGGAGAGATTTTGATAGTAGCTTCAATTAGCCTTGCTTTTGTTTGTGTCTTGGTTCTGCACTGCAGATGACCATAACTGCACCATTACGACGAATGATTTTACAGTTACGGCATACTTTTTTAACCGATGCTCTTACTTTCATGACCTTCTCCAATCGTAAGCCGATTATCTAACTAATCCACTCTTGCCGTAATTTTTTAGATTGGACTTCTTCATCAGCGATTCATACTGATGAGACATCAGGTGAGACTGCACCTGGGCCATGAAATCCATGACTACGACAACCACAATCAACAGGGATGTACCACCGAAATAGAAAGGCACATTCCAAGAAACAACTAAAAATTGAGGCAACAAAGCTACTGCTGCGATATATAGGGCACCAAAAAGAGTCAGGCGTGTCAAAACTCCGTCTATATACTTCGCTGTATGGTCTCCTGGGCGAATTCCAGGAACAAAAGCACCTGAACGCTTCAGATTTTCAGCGACTTCTTTTGGGTTATACATCAACGCCGTATAGAAGAAGCAGAAAAAGATGACAGCTACAGCAAACAAGATAATATACAGAGGCTGACTGGGGCCAAGCGCCTGAGACACTACCTGGAGCCACTCCATACCCTCACCACGACCGAACCATTGCCCCAAAGAAGCAGGGAACAGCAGGATACTAGAGGCAAAAATGGGTGGAATTACCCCGGCCATATTCACTTTAAGTGGCAGATGGCTACTTTGTTGAGCAAAAACCTTCCTTCCCTGCTGCCTACGCGCATAGTTAATAGTGATTCTGCGCTGCCCTCTCTCCATGAAGACTACAAAGGCAATAATTGCTATCGCAAATACAGCAATAGCAATCAAGGTCAACACGCTCATTTCGCCCAATCTGGCCTGCTCAAACGTTTGTCCGATAGCACCTGGCAAGCCAGCAACTATTCCAGCAAAAATCAGTAAGGATATCCCGTTACCGATTCCTCTTTCAGTAATCTGCTCCCCTAACCACATAAGGAAAACAGCACCACAGACAAATGTTATTACCGCAACAAAATAGAAGCTTGGGCCATCCGTGAAGGTGACCCCTTGATTTGCCAGCCCAATAGACATACCAAATGCCTGTATTGTTGCCAGCAACACCGTTCCGTAACGAGTGTATTGACTAATTTTTCGGCGTCCAGCCTCACCCTCTTTCTTAAGCTGCTCCAGCTGAGGGCTCACCACCGTGAGTAACTGCATGATTATCGACGCCGAGATATACGGCATGATACCCAATGCAAATATACTCATCCGCTCGAGAGCTCCTCCGGAAAACATATTGAACAAGCTCAATATGGTTCCTTGGTTCTGCTCGAACAGCGCAGCCAGCTGATCAGGATTGATTCCCGGCACAGGAATATGTGCACCTATCCGATACACTAGAATGGCCAAAAGAACAAACCATAGCCGAGCTTTTAGCTCGCCCAGACCTTTGCCTGCGCCTGCAGGTAGTGAGTTTAATTTAGCCATTTACTCCTCGACTTTACCGCCGGCGGCTTTAATAGCTTCCAAAGCGCCTTTTGTGACTTTCAGGCCTTTAACCGTAACTGCTTTAGTGAGCTCTCCTGAAAGGATCACTTTCACAGATTTGGCACGAGCGTCAACGATGTTAGCAGCTTTCAATACCGCTAAATCAATAACGTCTGTACCCAACGATTCGATTTCGCTAAGACGCACTTCCTCAACGAACCGACCTTTACGTGACGTAAAGCCGAACTTGGGAAGACGACGCTGCAACGGCTGTTGACCACCCTCGAATCCTGGCTTAACACCACCACCAGATCTGGATTTAGTCCCCTTATGGCCGCGACCACAGGTTTTACCCAGGCCACTACCAATACCGCGCCCAACACGCTTAGCAGCTTGTTTAGCGCCTTCACCTGGCTTGAGAGTATTCAGATGCATGTTACTCTCCTTCAACCTTTACCAAATAGTTAACTTTGTTGATCATGCCACGAACTGCCGGAGTGTCTTCCACTTCGACAGTGTGATTGATCTTCCTCAAACCCAAACCGCGAACACAGTCTTTATGCTTAGGCAGGGTACCGATCGTGCTTTTTACCAAAGTCACTTTAATCTTTTTGTCTGCCATGGGACTTACTCCAGAATATCTTCTACGGTCTTGCCACGCTTGGCTGCGATATCTTCTGGAGCCTGCATAGCTTTCAGACCTTCAAAAGTAGCGCGAACAACGTTCACAGGATTTGTTGACCCGTAGCACTTAGCCAAAACGTTCTGAACACCTGCTACTTCCAATACCGCACGCATCGCACCGCCTGCGATGATACCGGTACCTTCGGAAGCTGGTTGCATAAACACTTTAGCTGAGCCGTGACGAGCTTTGACTGGATACTGTAAGGTATTCCCGTTCAAAGTTACGTTGATCATGTTCTTTCTGGCTGCATCCATAGCTTTTTGGATAGCCACAGGCACTTCACGAGCCTTACCACGTCCAAAACCTACACGACCATTACCATCACCAACCACAGTCAAAGCAGTAAAGCCGAAAATACGTCCGCCTTTTACAACTTTGGCCACGCGGTTGACCTGAACAAGCTTCTCCTGGAGCTCTGCTCCTTTTTGCTCGTTATTTGTCATCTGTTTCACCTCTTAAAACTCGAGACCATTTTCCCGCGCAGCATCGGCTAACGCTTTAACACGACCGTGGTATTTGAAACCGGAGCGATCAAACGCCACTTTATCAATACCTGCTGCCTTTGCACGTTCAGCAATCAAAGCACCTACTTTACCTGCTGCTTCTACATTACCAGTAGAGCCGGAGCGCAACTCTTTATCTAGAGTTGAAGCTGTTACCAGAACCTTGCTTCCATCTGCGCTGGTGATTTGCGCATAAATATGGCGGGGCGTCCGGTTGATGCACAACCGACTGATACCGAGCTCACGAATTTTAAAACGGGTTTTCTTAGCCCGACGCAAACGAGAATCTTTTTTATCACTCATGACCGCGCCCTACTTTTTCTTAGCTTCTTTAACACGTACTTGCTCGCCACCGTAACGAACACCCTTACCTTTATAAGGCTCTGGCGGACGAATGCTACGAATTTCAGCTGCAACCTGACCAACCTTCTGCTTGTCGATACCACGAATCATGATTTCAGTTTGAGAAGGAGTCTCAGCGGTGATACCTTCTGGAAGGTCATAAACTACCGGATGAGAAAAACCTAAGGTCAGATTCAGAGCCTTACCCTGAGCCTGAGCACGATAACCAACCCCGATGAGCTCTAGCTTCTTTTCAAAGCCGTCAGTAACACCCTTTACCATGTTGTTAATCAACGCGCGAGTGGTACCTGCCATAGCCCAAGCAGATTTTGAACCGCCCTTGGGTTCAAAGGTCAACTGATCACCGTCCTGTTTAACTTCAACAGTAGAGTGCACATCAATAGAAAGAGCGCCTTTGCTGCCTTTTACATTGACTTGTTGACCATCAAATTTAACTTCTACGCCTGCGGGAATCTGTACAGGACTTTTTGCTACCCTAGACATGATTCACTCCTAGAAAACGGTGCAAATAACTTCACCGCCTACACCCGCCTTACGTGCGGCACGATCAGTCATGACGCCTTTGGATGTAGACACAATTGCGATACCCAACCCACCGTTAACTTTAGGCAGCTCGTCCGCGCCTTTGTATTGACGTAGACCAGGGCGACTTGCTCGAGAAATACTCTCGATAACCGGACGACCTTGAAAATAGCGCAGCACTACTTGCAATGTAGGCTTGGCATCACCCGAAACGCTGTAATCGGAAATATAACCTTCCGCCTTCAACACTTCTGCTACTGACACCTTCATTTTGGATGAAGGCATTTGCACAGACTCTTTTTCTGCCATCTGTGCGTTACGGATACGAGTGAACATATCCGCAAGCGTATCTTGCATGCTCATTTATTTACTCCAAACATTTTAGTTGTGCAGCGGCCCACCCAAAAAATGGATGGGACCGCTTACCAACGGCGCCGCTATATTACCAGCTTGCTTTCTTAAGTCCAGGAACATCGCCACGCATCATAGCTTCACGAAGCTTGATACGGGACAAACGGAACTTACGCAATACGGCGTGAGGACGCCCGGTAACCTGACAACGGTTACGCAACCGGCTAGGGCTGGCATCCCGTGGCAGTTTCTGCAGCTTCACCTGCGCTTCCCACTTTTCTTCATCTGAAGCAGTGGAGCTGCTGATGATAGCTTTAAGCGCAGCACGCTTTTCAGCATACTTGGCAACCGCTTTTTCGCGCTTTAATTCGCGATTTTTCATTCCAACTTTAGCCATGGTTCAACACCTTACTTTCTAAACGGGAAGTTAAATGCACTTAACAGGGCTTTACCTTCCGCATCAGTAGCGGCAGAAGTTGTAACAGTAATATCCATACCGCGAACTTTATCGATCTTATCGTAATCGATCTCCGGGAAGATAATCTGTTCCTTAACACCCATAGAATAGTTGCCGCGGCCATCGAAAGATTTACCGTTGATACCGCGGAAGTCACGCACACGTGGCAACGCGATATCTACCAACCTTTCCATGAATTCCCACATACGCTCGCCACGCAGTGTTACTTTACAACCGATGGGGAATCCTTGACGGATCTTAAACCCAGCAACTGATTTACGCGCTTTAGTCACCATAGCCTTTTGGCCAGTGATAGCTTCCAGATCAGCAACAGCTGCATCTATCTGCTTTTTGTCACCCAGCGCTTCACCCACACCCATGTTGAGTGTGATTTTCTGAATCCGAGGCACTTGCATTACGTTATTGTAGGAAAATTCCTTCATCAACGTAGGCACTACCTCTTTTTGATAGAGCTCTTTGTACTTAGCCATAATCAGACCACCCAACCCTTACTTATCGACAACTTCGTTTGTCGATTTGAAGATGCGCACTTTCTTGCCATCTTCCAGAATCTTAAAGCCTACGCGGTCTGCTTTGTTTGTTGCAGAATTAAAGATTGCAACATTAGAGGACTGAATAGGAGCCTCTTTTTCAACAATACCACCCGCTGTACCCAGCATTGGGTTAGGCTTAGTGTGACGCTTAACCATGTTGATGCCTGAAACAATCAACTTTCCGTCAGCCTGAACACGCATCACCTTACCGCGCTTACCTTTATCGCGTCCGGCAATAACCAGGACTTCGTCGTTCTTTCTGATTTTATTCATCCGGTCCGACTCCTATAACACTTCAGGCGCAAGCGAAACGATCTTCATGAACTTTTCACTGCGGAGTTCCCGAGTTACGGGTCCGAAGATACGAGTCCCAATCGGCTGATCGTTGTTGTTCAACAGGACTGCAGCATTACCATCGAAACGAATAAGAGAACCGTCCTGGCGACGAACTCCCTTACGAGTACGAACGACTACCGCCTTCAATACTTGACCTTTCTTAACTTTTCCGCGCGGGATGGCTTCTTTAACAGAAACCTTAATCACATCTCCGATACTTGCGTAACGACGGTGCGAACCACCCAGCACTTTAATACACATTACCCGACGTGCGCCGCTGTTATCGGCTACATCAAGCACGGTTTGTGTCTGAATCATTGGTTATCTCCACCTAACAGCTTTAATTAACGTTGCTCGATTAGACTTTAACGGCACGCTCGACAATGTTAACCAGCTTCCAAGTCTTAGTCTTTGAGTAAGGACGGGCCTCCTGGACAGTTACCAGATCACCTATCTTGCACTCATTGGCTTCGTCATGAGCATGAAGCTTGCTGGAGCGTTTTACATATTTTCCGTAAATCGGATGCTTAACTCGGCGCTCAACCAGAACCACAATGGACTTATCCATTTTATCGCTTACAACGCGACCGGTTTCAGTGCGCACTACACTTGCTGTCTCAGCCATATTACTCACCTGCCTTCTCTTTCAGGATAGTCTTGACACGAGCAATATCATGACGAACCTTCTTCATAAGATGAGTCTGATTCAATTGGCCGGTTGCCTTACGCATCCGCAAATTAAATTGCTCTTTAAGTAAGGAGATCAGCTCTTCGCTGAGCTCCTTTTCAGTTTTTGATCTCAAATCTGCAGCTTTCATTTACATCACCGTTCTCGTAACAAAAGTAGTTGAGACAGGCAGTTTTGCCGCTGCAAGCTCGAAAGCTTCGCGTGCCAATTCTTCACTAACCCCTTCCATCTCGTACAGCATTCTGCCTGGCTGGATTTCGGCAACCCAGTACTCTACTGGACCTTTACCTTTACCCATCCTAACTTCAAGAGGTTTCTTTGTGATTGGCTTGTCTGGGAATACTCGAATCCAGATCTTACCGCCACGCTTAATTCGACGAGTCATGGTACGACGAGCAGCCTCAATCTGGCGTGCAGTAATTCGTCCACGACCTGTCGCTTTCAAACCAAATTCACCAAAACTTACTTTATTACCGCGCTGCGCCAGACCAGTATTACGGCCTTTGTGCATTTTACGGAATTTCGTACGCTTAGGTTGCAACATGTCAGTGCCCCCTACTTAGTAGATTTCTTTTTAGACGCTTTCTTCTCAGCACGAACCTGTTCGATACCGCCCAGGATTTCGCCTTTGAAGATCCAAACTTTTACGCCGATTACACCGTAAGTAGTGTGCGCTTCATGAGTGGCGTAATCGATGTCAGCACGCAAGGTATGCAAAGGCACACGACCTTCACGATACCATTCACTACGCGCAATCTCTGCTCCACCCAAACGGCCGCCTACTTGAATCTTGATCCCTTTGGCGCCTTGACGCATCGCGTTTTGCACCGCGCGCTTCATTGCGCGACGAAACATAACACGGCGCTCTAACTGACTGGCAACACCGGCTGCAACCAATTTTGCGTCCAGATCAGGCTTACGAATTTCTTCGATGTTGATATGCACAGGCACACCCATCAGGTCGCCAATTTCTTTGCGCAACTTATCAACGTCTTCGCCTTTTTTACCGATAACGATACCGGGACGCGCAGTATGGATAGTGATCTTGGCATTCTGAGCAGGACGCTCGATCACGATCTTGCTGACTGAAGCCTTCTCCAGCTTCTTCATCAGATATTCACGAACTTTGATATCTGTAAGAAGATTAGCGGAGTAATCACGCTTATCTGCGTACCATACCGAATTATGATCTTTCACGATCCCCAGTCGAATACCGACCGGATTTACCTTCTGACCCATTGCTATCTCCTGTTATTCAGATACCTTGATGGTGATGTGGCAGGTCCGCTTAAAAATACGGTCCGCTCGCCCTTTAGCCCGTGGCTTGATACGCTTGAGAGTTGGACCCTCGTCAACCATAACCGTAGCCACTTTCAGCTCATCCACATCCAGGCCATCGTTATGCTCAGCATTGGCGATAGCTGACTCCAGCACTTTCTTCATGATGCTGGAAGCTTTCTTGGGACTGAAAGTCAAAATGTCTAATGCTTCTTCTACTCGCTTACCGCGCACTTGGTCTGCAACTAAACGAGCTTTTTGAGCAGACAAGCGAGCACCAAATAATTTTGCCGCTACTTCCATCTCTATTTCCTCTTACCGTTTAGCTTTTTTGTCTGCAGCGTGACCGCGATAAGTACGTGTGGCTGCAAATTCACCTAACTTATGGCCGACCATGTCTTCTGTAACGTAAACAGGTACATGTTGACGGCCGTTATGTACAGCGATAGTTAAACCCACCATTTCCGGGAAGATCGTAGAACGACGCGACCAGGTTTTAACAGGTTTCTTATCCTTCGCTTCAATTGCCGCTTCCACCTTATTCAGAAGGTGCAAGTCAATGAATGGTCCTTTCTTAAGTGAACGTGGCACGTGTGACCCCCTTACTTAGCTTTGCGACGACGCACAATCATTTTGTCTGTACGCTTGTTCTTACGAGTTTTATAACCTTTCGTAGGAACACCCCAAGGCGTAGTTGGGTGTTTACCCATATTACGCCCTTCACCACCACCGTGTGGGTGGTCCACCGGGTTCATCGCAGTACCGCGAACGGTGGGTCTAACACCTCGCCAACGCTTCGCACCGGCTTTACCGTAGACACGAAGGTTATGCTCACTGTTAGATACTTCGCCCAATGTCGCACGACATTCGGCCAAAATCTTACGCATTTCTCCTGAACGCAACCGAATGGTTACATACGCCCCTTCACGAGCAACAACCTGAACAGATGCACCAGCACTCCGGGCCATCTGGGCACCTTTACCTGGCTTCATCTCGATGCAGTGAACAACTGAACCAACAGGGATGTTTCTCAAAGGCAGGCAGCTACCAGTCTTAATTGGCGCTTCTTGACCAGAGAATACTGGATCACCGGCTTTAAGACCTTTTGGAGCGATAATATAACGACGCTCACCGTCAGCATACTTCAGCAATGCAATATGCGCTGACCGGTTAGGATCGTACTCCAAGCGTTCCACGACAGCAGGAATACCATCTTTCGTGCGCTTGAAATCAATAACACGATACAACTGCTTATGACCACCGCCCTGATGGCGAACAGTGATACGACCAGAGTTGTTGCGACCGCCTTTCTTACTTTTCTTCTCAGTAAGAGCAGCTACTGGCGCACCCTTGTGAAGCTGTGAATTAGTCACAGCTACCACATGCCGACGACCGGCAGAGGTTGGTTTTACTTTAACAACAGCCATGATCTATCTCCTTACTCGACATCAACGAAATCGATGGTCTGACCCGCCGCCAGGCGAACATAGGCTTTACGAACATCATTGCGTTTACCAAGGCCGCGCATAGTACGCTTTGTTTTACCCTTGATATTCACGACCTGTACGGACTCTACTTTGACGTCAAATAAAGATTCGACAGCTTTCTTAATTTCCGGTTTCTTTGCATCAGGCGCCACACGGAAGACCACTTGATTGTTGATTTCCGCTAACAATGTGGCCTTTTCCGAAATATGGGGCCCAAGCAAAACCTTGTATAGTCTCTCTTGGTTCATCCCAACATCTCCTCAATTTTCTTAAGTGCCGGAACAGTAACAACGACTTTCTCGTGAGCAATAAGGCTCACTGGATCAATTGCTACAGCATCACACACATTCACATGCGGGATATTACGGGATGCCAAATACAGGTTCTGATCGACCGCTTCCGCAATAATCAGCGCATTTTCAAGCCCCATATCTTTCAACTTAGCATTGAAAGCTTTGGTTTTAGGCGCTTCTACAGACATATCTTCAACTACAACCAATCGCTCCTGGCGAACAAGCTCAGAGAGGATAGACTGCATTGCTGCCCGATACATCTTCTTATTCACTTTCTGCGCGTAGTCTCTAGGCTTGGCAGCAAAAGTAACACCACCACTTCTCCAGATCGGACTACGAATAGTTCCGGCGCGAGCACGGCCAGTACCTTTTTGACGCCATGGCTTTTTGCCACCGCCACTTACTTCAGAACGAGTCTTCTGAGCTTTGGAACCTTGGCGAGCGCCAGCCATATAGGCAGTAACCACCTGATGGACCAGAGCTTCATTGAAATCTCTTGCGAAGGCTACATCAGATACAGATACAGTACCTGCGCCATTTACATTTAACTCCATCTCCAACCCCTCTTATGCTTTAACCGCGGGCTTAACAACAACATCCGCACCGGTCGCTCCAGGAATAGCGCCTTTAACCAACAGCAGACCCTTTTCCTGATCAACGCGCACTAACTGCAGAGTCTGTACGGTGACGTTCTTGTTACCCATCTGGCCGGCCATCTTCTTACCTTTGAAAACACGACCAGGAGATTGGTTTTGCCCAATAGAGCCGGGAGCCCTGTGAGACAGAGAGTTACCGTGAGTAGCGTCCTGGGTAGAGAAGTTCCAGCGCTTAACAACACCAGCAAAACCTTTACCTTTTGAACGACCAGAAACATCAACTTTCTGACCAGCTTCAAAAATACTCAGAGATACTTCGTCGCCAGCTTTATATTCATTTGAATCATCTGCATCGATACGAAACTCTGTAACCACACGTCCAGCTTCAACGCCAGATTTCGCATAGTGACCAGCTGATGGTTTATTGACGTGAGATGCTTTAACCGCACCAGTCGCCACCTGAATAGCTCGGTAACCGTCTACTTCAACGGTCTTCACCTGCGAGATTACATTCTTCTCGACTTGAATGACTGTGACAGGAACGGCGGAGCCGTCGTCTTGAAACACACGAGTCATGCCAGCCTTACGGCCAACCAAACCAATTGCCATTTTTCACCTCTTAGTGCACGGGGCTTTCACCCTCTATGGCCACATTAACGAGTGTTACACCAATGAAGCAGCGCTTTGCGCGCCTATCTTGCCAGCTTTAATTAGCCAAGGCTAATCTGGACGTCAACGCCCGCTGCGAGATCCAACTTCATCAGTGCGTCTACAGTTTTTTCTGTAGGCTCAACAATATCCAACAAACGCTTATGAGTACGAATCTCATACTGATCACGCGCATCTTTGTTTACGTGAGGAGAGATAAGCACGGTAAAGCGCTCTTTCTTTGTAGGTAAAGGAATCGGACCACGCACTTGCGCACCGGTACGTTTCGCAGTATCTACAATTTCCTGCGTAGACTGATCGATCAAACGATAGTCGAACGCTTTTAGCCTGATTCTGATTTTCTGGCCTTGCATTTATTCACTCCGAGTCAACAACGGATAACAGCCATACCCAACAAAAAGGAGCCGCATTGTACGCAGCTGGTCATTTTGTGTCAAGGGCACTTTTTAACCTACCATTCAAAAAAGGCAGATCATCCATAAAAAAGGGGGAAGCTATTGCCTCCCCCTCTTAATCTTCGAGCAACAATTACTCGAAGATCTTAGCTACAACACCAGCACCTACGGTACGGCCACCTTCGCGAATCGCGAAGCGCAGACCTTCTTCCATGGCGATAGGTGCGATCAGGCTAACCTTCATCTTCACATTGTCACCAGGCATTACCATTTCAACACCTTCTGGCAACTCACATGAACCAGTCACGTCAGTAGTACGGAAGTAAAACTGTGGACGATAGCCCTTGAAGAATGGCGTATGACGACCACCTTCATCTTTACTCAGAACATACACTTCTGACTCGAATACTGTATGAGGAGTAATGGTACCTGGCTTCGCCAGCACCTGACCACGCTCAACTTCATCACGCTTGGTACCACGCAGCAGAACACCTACGTTCTCACCTGCTCGACCTTCGTCCAGAAGCTTACGGAACATTTCAACACCAGTACAGGTAGTCTTGGTGGTATCTTTGATACCAACAATTTCAACCTCCTCACCAACCTTGATCATTCCACGCTCTACACGACCGGTAACAACCGTACCACGACCAGAGATAGAGAATACGTCCTCAATCGGCATCAGGAACGGCTTATCAATTGCACGCTCAGGCTCAGGAATGTAATCATCCAGAGTCTCTACCAGCTTCTTAACAGCACTGGTACCGATTCCGTTATCATCTTTACCGTCCAGCGCCATCAGAGCCGAACCAATAATGATCGGAGTGTCATCACCTGGGAATTCGTAAGTGCTCAGCAGATCACGCACTTCCATTTCCACCAACTCCAACAACTCTTCATCGTCAACCATGTCCGCTTTATTCAGGAACACCACGATGTAAGGTACACCTACCTGACGAGCCAACAGAATGTGCTCACGAGTCTGAGGCATAGGGCCGTCAGCTGCAGAACATACCAGAATCGCACCGTCCATCTGAGCAGCACCGGTGATCATGTTTTTAACATAATCAGCGTGCCCTGGGCAGTCTACGTGAGCGTAGTGGCGAGTCGGTGACTCATACTCAACGTGGGAAGTCGCGATAGTGATACCACGAGCCTTTTCTTCTGGTGCCTTATCAATACCGTCAAACGCTACGGCAGCACCACCCCAAACTTCAGAACATACGCGAGTCAGGGCCGCTGTCAGAGTAGTCTTACCATGGTCAACGTGACCAATGGTGCCTACGTTAATGTGCGG
>NZ_AQXX01000090.1 GCF_000376785.1 Hahella ganghwensis DSM 17046 | reverse complement strand
GATCCAGCGTCGAACCAGATTGGCATTGAGCCCGTTATCCAGAGCGATGGCAGAAACAGAGACCCCCGGCTGTTGGCAGGCAGCAATAATCTTAGCTTTAAATTCTGCGGAATATTGGCGACGTTTTCTGGAGGAGCGAGGTGCGCTTATGACAATCATAACAAGTGTCCACTAAAAAATAAGTGGACACTATCCAGTCAGTTGGTAGCGCGCTCAAGATGGGGTTACCGGACGCTTACGGCTCAAGCGCTAATAAGGGCTAATAAGAAGCTGTATTCAGGCGTGTGCGAAGCTGTGACAGGAGCAGCTAAAATGCTTGGTGTAAACGGAGTTTTAAACTTTTGGATACTTAGCAATATTAAGAACCATAAAATCCCAAAACAGGACCTGCATGAAGCCCTGAAGAACGGTGGAGCCAGCTCGGTCCAGTCTGAAGACAAAATTAATCATCGGTTTAAAGTGGGGTCCAATGATGGCCTGAGAGCTTTACCGTTTAAAAGCAATTTACATTTGGCGACATTGAAAATATGAAATGGAATGGTTCAGATCTGATCTGAACTTCTACAGATAAGTGCAAAGAATATCTGTGAAGACAAGGTGTCTGACTCTGCGAGTCTGACACCTCCTTTGTAAACTCAGGTTCATGCCGAAACAACGGGTCAGACTCGGACTTACAGCTGGAATCAATTCCCGTCCATATAACAGCTCACCATCAATTTCTTACCCTCAGAGTCATAAGAACCCTTTATCTCTTGAGATAGTATAGTTTTCAGCGTTTAACGTTAGCCACCGTCAAGTGCCCTTCGTCGCTTTTCCAAAAATAGACACTACCAAGATCATTGTATTGGTATACAGTTTGAGTCGGCCAAGGTAGATCATGATAACGATGATATTGAATGAGTTTAGGATATTCTCGCTCACTGAGCTGGACCTCTAATACCTCGTCAGGCTCTCCTAGCTTTTTAATTACAAAGTCAGAGGTTTCCTCTCTATTAATACCGGCAAATAAGGCAACTCTACTGCCGTTTACCTTAAGATGAACTTTTTCAATTACATCTTCGGTAAATTCTTCTCGCTTGATGTGTAAAATATCTGAGACAATTTTGCCTTGCTCATCCTCTAGCCAGACTGATGAAAAGTTGTTATTTAAAAAACCTTTAACGACATAAGAAGCACCATTTTTCGGTACAAATGACAAGCTTTCCTCCAAGATTTCCGGCGTTTCGGAGTCGACCAAAGGCGAGAGAAGTGCTCGAAATTCGGAAGGGTAGATACGAGCGGCTCTTAATTCCAATACCGTCGCTTTTGCGGGAACGACCACCTTGAAGTATTAATTACAGTAGCATGCGGGCCGGAGGCTGCACTCTTCAGATTGGAATATCCTGCACAGCCGCTCATGAAGGCAACTACAATGAAGGGCAGCAATATTAGCCCTGAGTTTAAAAAGCTACTTTTGTTTTTAACTAATAGCATGTAATTTTCCTTCAAGTTTGTGGGAAATTATTAGAAAGGGGACCGATCTATTATTTTCTACCGATGTCTGACTCTAGGACTCTGACACCGCCACTCTGAGCTAAAGTTTATGCAAACCAACGGGTCAGACTCGCAGAGTCAGACCCGGAGTGTTCTATAAATACGTACTGAGCAGCGATTAAACCGCAATCTCCGCCAGATTCCCCTTCGATTCCAACCAGCTCTTACGGTCCCCTGCCCGTTTCTTGGCCAGCATCATGTCGAGCATCTCGTTGGTGCTGCCGTCGTCATCTTCGATGGTGAGTTGCACCAGGCGGCGGGTATCGCGGGCCATGGTGGTTTCGCGGAGTTGCATGGGGTTCATTTCGCCCAGGCCTTTGAAGCGTTGGACGTTGGGTTTGCCCTTTTTCTTTTCGGCGGCAATGCGGTCGAGGATGCCCTGCTTCTCGTAGTCGTCGAGGGCATAGTAAACGTCTTTACCAATATCGATCCGGTACAAAGGTGGCATGGCGACGAAGACATGACCGGCGTCAACCAGTGGACGGAAGTGTCTGGTGAACAGAGCACACAATAGGGTGGCGATGTGAAGACCATCAGAGTCCGCATCGGCAAGGATACAGATCTTGCCATAACGCAGGCTGCCCAGATTGGTGGAGCCAGGATCAACCCCCAGGGCGACGGCAATATCGTGCACTTCCTGAGAGGCCAGGATTTGCTCGGAATCCACTTCCCAGGTGTTCAGGATTTTACCGCGTAAAGGCATGATGGCCTGATACTCTCGGTCCCGCGCCTGTTTGGCGGAACCGCCTGCCGAATCCCCTTCCACCAGGAACAGTTCGCTCTGCATAGGGTCGGTACCGCTACAATCAGCCAATTTACCGGGCAAAGCAGGGCCCTGTGTGACCTTTTTACGTTCGACTTTCTTGGCTGCTCGCAAGCGCCTCTGGGCATTGCTGATTGCCAGTTCTGCCAGCAGCTCCGCGTCGGCAGTATGCTGGTTCAGCCACAGGCTGAATGAATCTTTCACAACGCCGGAAACGAAGGTGGCGCATTCCCGTGAGGAAAGGCGCTCTTTGGTCTGACCGGAGAACTGGGGCTCCTGCATCTTGACTGACAGGACGTAACAGCACTTATCCCACACATCCTCAGGGGTCAGTTTAACTCCCCGTGGCGTCAGGTTACGGAATTCACAGAACTCCCTGAGCGCCTCCAACAGGCCGGTCCTCAGACCATTAACGTGGGTTCCTCCCTGCGCGGTGGGAATCAGGTTCACATAACTTTCAGTGATCATCTCTCCCCCTTCCGGCAACCACTGGACAGCCCAGTCAACGGCTTCGGTATTGCCTGCCATCTGGCCGATAAAGGGCTCTTCAGGCAGAGTGACCAGTGTCTGGGTAGTGCCACGCAGATAATCTCTTAACCCGTCTTCGTAATACCACTCGTCTTTGTCACCGGTATTTTCGTCCCGGAAAGTGACTTTCAGGCCAGAACAGAGCACCGCTTTGGCCCGAAGAATATGACGCAGTCGGGACAAAGAGAATTTGGGGGAATCGAAATACTTGGGATCGGGCAGGAACTTAACCGTGGTACCGGTATTGCGCTTGCCGCAGGTATCCACCACTTCCAGATCATTGGTTTTGTCACCATTGGCGAAAGTGATTCGGTGAACCTTGGCATCACGACGGATGGTGACTTCCAGGTTCAAAGACAGCGCGTTCACTACAGATACACCGACCCCGTGGAGACCACCGGAGAATTGGTAGTTCTTGTTGGAGAACTTACCACCGGCATGCAGTTTGGTCAGAATCAGTTCAACTCCGGGCATCCCCTCTTCTTTATGAACATCCACAGGCATACCACGACCATCATCAGTCACCGAGAGAGAGCCGTCCTTATGCAAGACCACATCCATTTGCCGGGCATGGCCGGCCAACGCTTCATCCACACTGTTATCGATGACTTCCTGCGCCAGGTGATTGGGCCGGGTGGTATCGGTGTACATTCCGGGCCGCCGACGTACAGGATCAAGGCCATTTAAAACTTCAATAGAATCAGCATTATAGTTATCGGACAAGTGAATACTCCTGCAAACTTACATAACCGCGAGGCTGCTGACAGCATTATCAGAGCCTGCAAATTGGCAAAATGTACCTAGGGTAGCCAAGGGTTTCAATGGCTGAATGCGAAACCCGAGAGGAAAAGTCCCGGTTTGGCGCGACAAACCGGGTAATTAATCGCTGTCAATCAGTCCTGCAGTCTGCGATACCCGCCACCTGAGCCCTGGTTTTCTGTAGAGCTGCTGGACACAGCTTCGCTGTATCCGGTGGAAAATACCAGCCCACTGCGATCCGCAGTGATTTCCACGGTCTCAGGTCGACCTGTGATCGGATAGAATCCACAGGCTTCACCTTCATCACAGATCAGTCCATCGTCATCGTTGTCGCTTCCTGCCACCAGCATATAGATACCTGCTGGCACATCCGTCACTGTAAAGGTGTATTCGCCGTCCACAGCGTCTGCAACGGCCTGATAAACATCAGTGTCGGGGGTTCCCTGATCGGCAGCCACAGAGGCATCATCCACGAGCAGAATGTAATGACGTCCAGCATCGGGTGAGCTGCTTGGGTCTACCAGCACCAGGGTCACGGGGATAGACAATGTATTGTTCTTTGCTGGCGAGCCAGACTTGGTAGAGGTGTACTCAAACAAGACTTCACCGGGATAGCTGACACCGAGATCCAGCCCCGTGTCATCCACCGTTACATCATAGGTGGTGCCATCCATCGGGCCGCTCTCCAAAATACTCAACCAGGCGGTGGGACCATCTGAATTGACGCTGAAACTATCCAGCGTCACGCCGCTGGGAATGGTCAACGTCACTGTCTCAGTGCCACTATTGGTGAAGGTCAGACTACTGGCGTCAGCACTGAGTGTCGGATAGATCGTGGCACCAGCGGCCTGAATCGCTTTGGCGGCATCAATCAAACCGTACCCGAAAATATCGTCTCTGCCCGCTTCACCCAGATCCACCGTCATAGCGCCACTCTGCAGCAACGTATTGGCATCACTGGAATTGAATGACTCTGAGTCGGTATTGCGAACTTCTTTCATCAACGCCATGACCCCCGCCACATGGGGAGTTGCCATGGAAGTGCCCTGCAGGTAGGCGTAGGTCAGCTGAACAGTGCCGCTACTGTCATTCCCCCAGGTTGAAAATATGCCGTTACTGGAGCTGGATGACATGTCCCCGCCGGGCGCCGCCACATCAACAGTAGATCCAAAATTGGAGTAATAAGCCTTCTGATTACTGCGCCCAGTGGCAGATACGGATATCACCCCGGAATAGGACGCAGGGTAGGATAAATCGCTGGTATTCTCGTTTCCGGCCGCCGCCACCACAATCACACCGGCACTGATAGCGTCAGCTACCGCTTCACCGAGTGAGGCAGAAAACCCCGGTCCCCCCAGGCTTAGATTGATCACATCAGCTCTCTGAGTAGGTAAGGTTCCTGAGCTATTGGAAAGTCTGGCTGCGTAGCGGATTCCCTGAATCAAGTCCGCATCCGTGCCACTGCCACCAAGCCCCAGCACACGAATCGGCATGATGCGGGCATCAAAAGCCACCCCAACGCCACCAAAGCCATTGGTTTGAGCAGCAATCGTTCCGGCTACGTGGGTACCGTGAAAACTGCTCTCGCCGATGGTACTGTCACCAGGATCATTCGGGTTCGAGTCTATCCCGTCCCCATCATTGGACAACGATGTGGAGCTGACAAAATCATACCCCACGACCGACGCACCATTTCGCAATAATTGATTGGTCAGGTCCGGATGATTCACCAGTACACCGGTATCCAGAACCGCCACAACAGTGCCGTTCCCCGTGCTTTCCTCCCAGGCGGTGGGAAGATTGATCTGCGGGTAATGCCATTGACGGTCGTATTCCGAATCGCCCGGTGTGACTTCATAGGCTTTCCGGATGTAATTTGGCTCAGCCAACAGGATATCCGGCCGGGAGCGAAGAGATTCAATCATATCCAGCGTTTTGGATTTTTGCTCCGCCCGACTTAAACCGGTCAGGCGCCTCACCCCGTCGGAAGATTCTTCATTGAATCTGAACACCCCATGGGTACCGGCATCATTCATTCTCTGCGTGAAATAACCCGGTAGAGGCTCATTCGCCACACTGCTGGCGGAAAGACCCGGTGCATACCGAATGATCGCCTCTCCAGGAACGAAGTCCGCATTCACGCTGGAGTCGGTTAAGGCAGCTATATCCGTTCCACTGGCAACATTCAGCAGATAGGTGGAAGGGCCGCTGGCATTGATAATCTCAATATAGAATTCACCGGAATCCGGGGCAGTGAACGTCAGCGACTCGCCGTCGGTGATCGTATCGGAGTCCACGGCAACTGTGGGGGCAGTCTTGCGATACAGGGACGCGGTGATATTCGTCGAGAACCCAGTTGCCGCATCGTAGGCCTCAAGGGTCACTTTCTGCCCGGTAATCAGGGTCGTCAGATAGACATCCGTGGTGTCAACGAAGTAGGAAAAGCCAGAGCTGTAGACTCCCGAATTATTGCTGACATAGCCAGCCAGAATAGAGGGATTTGGAACCCGCTGAGCACTGGTAGACGAGTTATTCACTGGTGTAATACTGGAACCGCTGGTATCCGAGGTATCACCGTCCACATAGACAAATTCAGGAATCGTAATCCGGCCGCTGACATCATAAGGCCCTTCATCGACTGTCGAGGTACTGCTTCCTCCACCGCCGCCTCCACCGCCTCCGCAGGCTGCCAGTAAAGCAGCGAAAGAAACCATGATGAAGACACAACGCAGGCCCTGGGGCATAACATGATCCTTAACAACAAGAGATAAAGTTTCTTTTTAGAGTATAGTTCAAGATAACTGTTATAGTGGCCTTAAATGAAGCGATGACAATAAGTTAAGTGTTTCATTCTGTTTCAAAATTTTGGTGACATCGGGCTTTAGAAATCCTCCAGAGCACTCTAAAATTACCACCCTGTTTGTTGTAGATCCCCCAAACCGGCCCGGTGAACTACACTAAATCGATAACAATAACTCATAATACCGTCGCGGATGTCATCTATGCCCTACGACTTGAAATCCCTGAAAGTACCGCGTTTGGCGGGAGCTCCACTAAAGTCCATCGTCGCGTTGATGGAAAACAACTACTCACGCACCTTACTCTCACCAGCGCTGATGCGTGAAACCGGCGCAGCCAAAATCCGTAGCACGCCACTGGACACACCTCCTACTTATCTGCCCAAACACGCTTCCGGGCGTCAGATAGCAGCGGAAAGAGCCAAGGGCACCCTCGAAATTTTCGCAGAACCGGACTTCCCGGCGACAGAATCGCCTCTGCCCAGTGTCATGGATTACGCCAAAGCCTACCGCAGTGGTCATATCGGTCCGCAAGAGATTGCAGACAAAGTCATTGCTGCGATCATCGAAAGTGATCGCGAACAGCCACCACTGAGAGCCATTATCACCACATTCGATCAGGATATTCGGCGACAGGCCGGTGAGAGTGCGCAAAGGCTGGCTGACGGACAACCGCTGAGTCTTTTCGACGGTGTCCCTGTGGTCGTGAAAGATGAGATAGACGCAGTGCCCTACGCAACCACAGTCGGCACCAAGGTTTACGGAAACACCAACTCTGCTGAGCATGATGCCACAGTTGTTGCCCGACTGCGTGCCGCCGGTGCGGTTATCATTGGGAAGGCCAACATGCAGGAAATCGGCATTGGGGTCACGGGAGCCAACAGCCATCATGGTCATTGCCGAAACCCCCATAACCTGCACCACTATCCCGGGGGGTCATCCAGTGGTAGCGCGGCCTCGGTTGCGGCCGGTTTATGCCCTGTGGCGGTTGGAGCTGACGGTGGAGGGTCCATCAGGATACCTGCCGCACTCTGCGGACTTGCCGGGCTGAAACCTACTTGGGGGCGGATCAGTGAACACGGCGCGTTCCCGCTATGTTGGTCGGTTGCCCACATCGGCCCGATTGGTCAGACGGTCGATGATGTGGCTATGGCTTATGCACTCATGGCCGGAGCAGATCCACTGGATTCTTTCAGCATTGAGCAGCCATTACCCCACCTCAGTGAATACCGCAACAAGGACCTGAGCGGCCTGACTATTGGAATTTATTCCTCCTGGTTTTCACACGCCTCCAGAGAGGTGGTGCAGAAGTGCCAGCTTGCCATAGAAAAACTCAAGTCACTGGGAGCGACAATCAAAAACATCACCATCGAAGACCTCGACCTCCAACGTATCGCCCATGCATTGACCATCAGCTCAGAAATGCTGGCCGCGGTGGACACGGAGTACCGGAGAAACAGCAAGGACTTTGCCCTGAATACCAGGCTGAATCTGGCCTTGGCAAAAATTTTTTCCAGTACCGACTATGTCAAGGCTCAACGAGTACGAACTCTGGCCATCAACGAATTCAACCGGGTCCTGCAGGAAGTGGATATCATCGTATCCCCCTCCACGGCCATAACCGCAACATTGGTTCAACAGGAATCCGAAGATAGTGCGGAAAGCAATATCCAGGTGCTGACGGAACTCATGCGCTTTGCTTTTCCTGCCAATCTGACAGGACTTCCAGCATTGACCGTGCCGGTTGACTACGATGACAAAGGCCTGCCTATCGGTCTGCAGTTGATGGGCAAAGCCTGGCATGAACATCTGTTACTGCGTTGCGGTAAAGCCCTGGAGGGCATGTGTGAGAGAAAGCGGGCGGCTTATTCGTTTAATATGTTGAGATAGGCTCAGAACCCCACATCAGGAAACAGGGGTCAGACTCGCAGAGTCAGACCCCGAATTGATTTGAACAGACTTACAGGTCTTTCACAAATGGATTGCTACGCCGCTCCTGCCCAAAGGTGGACATAGGTCCGTGGCCGGGTACAAATGATACGTCATCCCCTAACGGCCAGAGTTTGCTCCGAATGGAATGGACGAGAGTGTCATAATCACCCCTGGGGAAATCCGTACGGCCGATAGATCCGTTAAACAGAACATCTCCAACCAGCGCCAGTTTAGTCTCCGGGTGATAGAACACCACATGGCCGGGTGTGTGCCCCGGGCAATGAAAGACCTGCAGAGTTTCCTCGCCAACGGTCACTATATCGCCATCTTTCAGCCAACGGTCCGGCGTAAAGGTGCGAGCCTGTGGAAATCCGAACATTGCGCTCTGCTGGGGCAATGCATCAATCCAGAATTTATCTTCCCATTCCGGCCCTTCTACCGGCAGTTCAAACTGGTCCGAAAGATTGGCAGTCGCCCCGGCATGATCTATGTGGGCATGAGTCAACAGAATCTTTTCCAGTGTCAGGTCATTGTCGGTCAGAACTGACTCGATTTTGGGGATATCTCCGCCAGGGTCCACAACGGCAGCCTGACGGGTCTTATCACACCAGATAACACTGCAGTTCTGCTGAAATTGAGTTACGGGAACGATTTTGTATTGAAGCATATATCCTCAGTCACCGGATGGATCAAAAAACCGGTTGGATCAAAAAAAGAGTAGGCTGCTTTCAGGCAGTATATGGGGAGGACACCGATAACGCCACCTCAGCGCAACAGATCAGTACCGCTCTGCTGGTTCTCTATCAGGCGGATTTCAAATACATCTGCCGGCATGGGCCTGGAAATATAGAACCCCTGCACAAAGTCACAGCGAAGCTCCTTCATCACGGCCATTTGCTCCTCGTTTTCAACCCCTTCTGCCAGGAGTTTGAGACCCAGTGCATGCCCCATTTCGATGATGGCGGTCACAATGGCCAAGTCATCTTCATCCTCAGGCAGATCACGAATAAACGATCGGTCAATCTTGATCATATCCACGGGATAGCGTTTCAATGACGCCATATTAGAAAAGCCTGTACCAAAGTCATCAACAGCCATTCGCACACCAAACTTTCGCAATCGATTGAGTTTGTTCACGGCTGTATCGATATCTTGCGCCAAGGCACTCTCCGTAATTTCCAGCTCCAGCAGCTGTCCGTCAACATCATATTCTTTCAACAGTTCAGCGATCTGCTCGACAAATTCCGGCGAGGCAAACTGTCGGGGGGACACATTGACGGCAAGCGACACTGCATGACCATATCGCTCAATACAACCGGCCAGATAGCGAATCGCTGAGCGCAACACATACTCCCCCAGGCGCTCAATCAGGCCATGACTTTCCGCTACAGGAATGAACTCCGTCGGCGAGATCAGCCCTCGACGGGGATGCTCCCAACGCAATAAAACCTCGGCGCCAACGATTTCATTCGACATCAGATTCATTTGGGGCTGGAACACCAGGTGAAACTCATCATTCTGCAGAGCCTTTCTCAAATCGCTGGCCATAGTGACTCTGGCCACCAATTCCGATTCCATACGCGACTCAAATATCACGTAATCATTTTTCCCTGACCCTTTGGCTCTGAACAGAGCTGTATCCGCCTGTTTAAATAGGGTTTTGCAGTCTATTGCCCGCATGCTGGCTGAATAGGGAGCAATACCAATACTGAAACTCAGCTTGACCTCATCAGCCCCAACAACAAAGGGTAAATCGCATAATTCCAGCATCCGCTCTGCGTAATGCACCACCTGATGAGGACCAGTCATGGACTTGAACAGAATGGCGAATTCATCACCTCCGGGACGACTGACGATACAACTATGCGGCAGTGACGACTCCAGACGTTTTGCCATATCCACGAGTAATTGATCCCCAAGCTCGTGACCATAGGCATCATTTACCTGCTGGAAGTTATCGATATCCACCAGAAACAGCGCCAGGTGCTTGCGGACACCTTCCCGCACATTTCTCATTGCCAGCTTCAGCCGGTTTTCCAACTGAATCTTGTTGGGTAACTCCGTCAGAGCGTCATGCTGCTCCTTGAACGAAATTTCTTTTACCAACTCGTTAACGTACTGATTCACCATTCTCGCACGTTTTAACCTGGCCAGAAGATTGGTGCGCAGGCGCCAGGGTTCGATGGGTTTGCTGATGTAATCGTCACCGGCCAGTCGTATCGCTTCCAGTTGGATATCTTCGCTGCTGTCAGCAGACAGGAAGACGATGGGGATATTGGCATACCGAACCTGCTGACGGATGACCTGCCCCAATTCCAGACCATTGCACACAGGCATGTGCAGGTCCAGCACCACTAATTCGGGACGAAAAGACTCCAACACTTCCAGCGTATGTTGCGGCGCGGACAGGCCATAAACCTTAACTCCCGCTTCTTCCAGATTCAGGCGATAAATGTTGATCAGGTCCCCGTCGTCATCCACCAGTAATATACGGTAGGGATCGGACGGCTGCTCCTCGACAATCTCATGCAGACAGGAAATCAACGTGGTCTGATTGAGAGGTTTATTCAGATAAGCTCTGACTCCTGCCCTGACCGCGACAAGACGAGTCTTAAAACCGGAGTAGTGGGATATCACCACAATAGGAATTCTGGCATCGTTGAAAAGCTGCATATCCTGGCAAACCCGGATCTCAGCATTGTCACCCTGGGGTAGCGACACGTCCATGATAATCAGTCTGGGAGCAACGGTCAGGACCGCCTTTTTCAGATCAGGTAAAGAGCTATATAATTCGACTTCATAACCCTGGGTATGCAAGGCCTCGCGAAACCAGCCTGCCATGGAAGGATCGTCTTCCACGATATAGACCAGGTGGTGTTCCGCTTTGCCTGGATGATCGACCTTGGCATCACTGTCATTGACGACCGGTTGAATAAGGGATTTGAGCAATTGCTGCTTGAGTGGATAAAGGATCTTAGGATCACTTTGAAAATCACCGACGTCCATTTCCCGGATGGACCGGTCGAGCTCTTTGGCAAGATTGGATATCTCGGGAAACCCAAAGGTTCTGCCGGAGCCAGCCAGCCGGTGCAGGAGATGCAAGAGATCAGTCAGGGCTGGCCCCTTGTCGGATGAAGATACAGGAGCCTTGGACTGCAACCATAACTGCTCAAGCAGCTCCGCCTTTTGCTCCAACTGGGCCTGGTACTGAGCCCGTATAGAGGATAGTTTCTCTTTAACTACTTCATCCATTCCAGTGCCCTCCTGCATTGGCAGCAAAAAGCCTCATCCACAAACTACCATGATCATGTCGATGGCAACCCCCTCCGGATACCTATCTCCATGTATGATACTATACCGAGACTCTCCTTCCCGGTTGGAACTCAACGGGCTAATTACCATGAGCCTTGGCCCAGAGTCCGCGAACCTCATCAGATAACGTCATGGGATCAAATGGTTTAGGGATCACTCCAATAGCGCCGAGCTGAACGAATTCATCGATCTCAGACTTCTGCACTTTAGCCGTCATAAAAGCTACAGGTATGTCCTGACAAATCGGATTCTGGCGTAGTGCAGCCAATGTAGAGGGCCCGTCCATCTCAGGCATCATGACATCCATCAATATCAAATCAGGCTTTTCGGCCGGAATAATATCCAGCGCTTCTTTTCCTGAGCTGCATAAAATCACTTTGAACCCACCGATAGATTCCAGCGCCATCTGAGCAATAGCCTGAATATCAGGTTCATCTTCCACATAAACGATTTTCTGAATAGGTGGTGCCATTATCCCTAGAATCCCTTTGCAGTTCCTACATTAGTGTAGACCCGTATCACCAATAGGTGAAATTCATGATAGATAACAATCAAATGAACAATAACTACCAGCGTCCTTGCGCATATTCTTCTTGTCTTAGAAGGGTATGAAGTCTATCAGGGTAACGGATATCGCAACAAATGGTTAGTGGAAGTCACCGCCCCGGAGTAGGCCCTGATGCCAGCGATCAACAAGACTGGCTGCACGAACATGACAAAGCGAGGAGTCTCTTCACTCAACATCACCAAAATACTCAACATCAAGCTGGGGACCAAAACCATAAAAACAGTCCCGGCAACGAGGAACACCAACCGCTCACGATACTTGGACATTCTTGCATCGGAAATAAGACCAAGAATAAACTTCACCAGCGCCAGCCCCGCCAGCACTGCTGCAGCGACAGACAGATCGTAACCCAGAAGAAATCCCTGTATGCCCTGTTGCCAGGCTTTAAACAGGCCAATCACAGTAAACGGCATGAGCACGAAAAGAATGTCCGCATAACTCCCCAACAATACGTTGATATCTTGTTCTTCATTGACATGATCACGGCTTCGCATTGGCTTATCGTCATCCTGACCCTGCCTGTCGTGAACCGGATTATCTGCACTGACGACCTGATGGCTGGGGTTTATTGCATTCATGCCTCTATCCTCCCGTTCTTACATTTCTGTCCCGATTCATTCTGTCTCGCTATGCACGATCCCATTGAATGTCTGCTCCAGTTCATGCCTTGGCCGTCTGCTCACTGGCAAGGACTTTTATTACATCCTGCAGGGCAAGATCCGCCTGATAGAACATTCTTTCCAACTGCGTGGGAATCGCCTTGCCGCTTTCGAAAGCCATCTCCAGTTCTTCAGCTTTCTCCGCCAGGACAATAGCTCCCAACGAGGCCGCGGCGCCTTTCAGGCTATGACTCTTACGGTGAGCCAACTCCAGATCACCTTGATCATAGGCCGCTAGTATTTCGTCTATTACCGGAGAGAAATCCACACAAAAGCGATGCTGAATCTGCGCTAACATTCGCTGATCAGGGAAATGCTGACGCGCAACCTCAAAGTTCACTGGCGGCAACTGTTCTAACGATTTCGCAACCTCCTTTTGCGTACTCAGAACCTCGCTTTCCTCATCCGCACTTGCGGAGATTTCCGAATTCAGCATTGCATCTGGATTCGCCTCAAAACTTTCCGCTGTGAGACCGCTACTCAGGTTGGTGGAACAACTACCCAGACCCAACGCATCCAGAGAGGAATCAGTTGGTGCTGTCCATTCAACCAGAGTGGCATATAGGGCAGCCTGCGCAATGGGTTTGCTGATATAATCATTCATTCCAGCGTTCAGGCACTTTTGCCGATCCCCTTTCATGGCATTCGCTGTCATGGCAATAATTGGCAGGTCTTCCATCCCTAGCTGTGATCGAATGCGACGTGTGGCCTCGAATCCGTCCATCACCGGCATCTGGACATCCATCAGCACGGCATCAAATCGTTGGGATTCATCCTGCAGTGCTTTCAACGCTTCTTCACCATTGTCAGCAATGCTGACAATGGCCCCCACCTGATTCAGGTATTCCAGAGCAATCTCCTGATTGAACGGAGTATCTTCCACCAGTAAAACCTGTATCCGGGCCAGTTTGTCAGTGTCTGGGGTATCCGCCTCGTCAGCAGTTGCACACCCTCCACTGGTTACATGTCCAAACAACTTCTGTAGCGTATGCAGCATAATGCTTGGTGTCACCGGCTTGATAAGTGTGGTGAACCCATGGGCTTCCGCTTCTTCGATCAGGTGCTCTTCATTGCTGAGGGCCATGATAATGACCGGCACGTCCTCCAGATAAGGTAAAGCTTTTACCATCAGGGCTGCATCGATGCTACGCATCGCTGCCAGTTGACGATCAACGATAACCACATCGAAATCCGGCCCCTTGACCAGAGAATCCAACGTACTGCGCAAGTTATAGTCTGGTAACAGAACACTGGTCTGGCAGCCGAAAGAAGATAAAATCTCCACCGTCACTTCCCGACCGATATCCTTGTCATCCAACAGCAAAATCCGTATACCCTGAAGATCCCGTACTTCATAAATCCCGGCAGTATCCGAGGAGTACAAATCAAACCAGGCTGTAAAAGTAAAGATACTGCCGTGCTCCTCTTCACTTTCCACCCAGATCTCGCCATTCATCATTTCCACCAGTTGTTTACTGATGCTCAACCCAAGCCCGGTCCCACCAAATTTGCGTGTTGTCGAGCCGTCAGCCTGGGTAAAGGGCGAGAACAATCTGGCGATCTGTTCTTTGCTGATTCCAATCCCTGTATCAGAAACCTGAAACTGCAGGCATACACGATCATCCATTTGCTGGATTTCTTTGATTTTAACGACGATCTCACCATCCGAGGTGAACTTGATGGCATTGTTTGTCAGGTTGACCAGGATCTGCCCTAGTCTTAGAGGGTCACCACGCAAGTGGGTTGGCGTATCCTTGTTTAACAGAACAGACAGTTCCAGCCCCTTGTCGGCCATCTTGTGCGATAGCAGGTCGACCAGATCATTGATCACGTCATTCAGATTAAAACGAACATTCTCAAGATCCAGTTTGCCTGCTTCGATTTTGGAAAAATCGAGAATATCGTTAATAATTCCCAGCAATGATCGTGAAGATGACTCGATTTTGGTCAGATAGTTACGCTGTTTATCATCAAGGCCTGTTTTCAGAGCCAGACCTGAGAACCCTATAATGGCGTTCATGGGAGTCCTTATCTCATGACTCATATTGGCGAGAAACTCACTTTTCGCGGTCGCCGAAGCCTCCGCAGCCTCTCTCTCCCGCTGAGCTTTTTCTTTCTCTTTCCGCTCTGTGATATCAGTAAGCGTACCCTCGAAATATGGCTCGGAGCCATCATTATCCAGCACCAGGTGAGCTGAACTGATCCCCCAGAAAACCGACCCGTCCTTACGTACCAGCTGGCATTCAAAATTGACTACCCGACGATGTTTCAGCAAGGTAACCTCAAACTGCTTGCGGTCTTCTGGTTGGAGATAACACTGCTCGCCGACATTGCCGACTGACTCAATCAGGTCTTCCTGGCTTTCATAACCCAGAATGGCGACCAATGAGGGATTGCCAGACAGGAAACGACCATCCAGCGAGCACTGAAATATGCCTTCACTGGCGTTAGCCCACAGGCGACGGAATTTATGCAAACTCCCCTGCGACCGCTGATTGGCCTCGAGCGCCTCCTGCCTGGCCGCCAAGGCCTGACGCTTGGCGAATTCCATTTCTCTTTTCTGGGTATTAATGCGATCTGCCATGGCCAGCGAAAGAAGCAGCACATTTCCGACACTTCCCAGTTGCGCACCATGTGCGGCCCAGATTCCCAGATCAAAGGCGCCGTAGGTATAGGCCATGGTCACCAGTACGCCCACAACATAAGTACTCCAGGCGAACACAAAATAGCGGGCGGGACGATGTCCCAGTCGCCAGACAAGAATACCGACCACACAGAGAAACACGGCACAAACGGCGGTCAGATAAAGATTCATCTCAATGGCAGTCGCGTAATCAGCGATCGGCGTCATGATCGCAAACCAGATCGCGGTAATGATCAGAAATCGAATGCAGAGATCTGCCAAAGGCATCCTTTCCCGGGTCTGTAGAAACTGCCGGCAAAACAGGAACTGGAACAGGAACAGGAACACCCAGGTAATGGAAATACTCAGTGGCAGCAATAAACTGTTGAACTGGAGATTGCTGAATAACTCCAGTGACCAGGGAATGCCGTCAAGACTGGCCTGGGCCAGCAAGTAGAGACTGATGGCGACCACATAATAAAGATAAGCCGGATCACGAATGGATAAATAGATCAGCAGGTTATATAGCACCATAATCAGCATGGCAGCATAAAATGCCGCCAGGAAAACCACATCGGATACCAGATGATGTTTGTAGTAGCTATCTGAAAAAAGGAAGAACTGAAGGTTTTCCGAACTGTCTGTATCTATACGTATCCATACTTCCGTGATCTGGGACGGAGACAGAGTGAGCGGCATTGCGATTCGCGGCAGGTTAATACCATTATTGGAAAACGGACGATGGTCTCCGAGCGCCCTATGTCCGAGAGTCCCTTCCTGCTGGCGCCAGTACACATCCACCTGATCCAGGAGCGGATAGGCTGCCTCCAGCCACCAAGTCGAATCCGGCCTGACAGTTGATTCCGTATGCAGGGAAAAGTTAAGCCAGAAAACAGAAGGGGAGAATCCACGATTTAAACCATCCAGGGCAGCAGACTCAAACTCAGCAACATGCTCTCCATGGAGAATGTCCTCGATTGCAAGCTTACCTCCCACATCTTCCAAAATAAGAACATCTATCAGCTCTATATACTGGGTTGTTTGCGCCACTACAGGCCCTCTGGCATCAGCCAAAGTCACCGGTCCGACCGATAAACACACAACGACAGAGAAAACGTAAACTAGCCAGCTAGTTCCATTAGGCGGCTGTTTCAACGGGGTCCCCTTTTTAACTGTTCGGGCCAACCATTAAAACAGTATAGATTATAATCAAATAGGAACCTGTATCTTGTCTCCTCAGTAGAAAGATACGAGCCTCATTGATTAACAGTCATCTTCCCCTGTATAGGAGAAGATGACTGTTAATCAATGACCTACCCACATATCGATAATCGTTTGATATTCTCCAGAGTCTTTGAGCTCTTTAAGCCTTTGATCAAACTCGTGTGCAACATTCATCAAGGAAGGGTAGGTAGAATTCTTTGCGAAAGCTAAGGTATAGCCCTTGGAATAAATCACTGTTGGATAGTGGGTCAGCTTATGCTGCAATCCCATCAACTTGATGGTAAAGCTGCCAACAACCTTATCAGCTGGAAAAACATCAATACGATTGCCTTGTGACAACAACCACAGGTTGGTTCTGGAATCAGGCGCAGAATTGAGCAATGGGTGAAGCTCTGCTTCACTTCGATCCCCTTGAAAAATGGTTCTGCCATCTTTATAGGGAAAGGCCTTCCAAAAGCTACTATGGTAAGAATTGCCTGCAATAATCCCTACTTTCAGTCCTTCAGATAGAATTGTATCGTATCCCCTAAAGGCACCCGACCTCCTGTCTCTTGCCACAAAGAAAACGTACTCACTTACCCACAAGTCTTCTTTCGGGAAAAAAAGCCAGGGATCACGTGTTTTTGACCGACTAGTAGACAAGACCGCTTCCGCATCACCATTTTCGACCATATACCAAGCGCGTTTCCAAGGCACTATCTGAAAAGTGACAGGAATATCCATCTCAGAGAAGATTCGGGTAATGATATCAATATCAATCCCTACAATCTGATTATTCTGTACAAACTCAAAGGGCGGAAACTCTTCTCCAACAACCACAACTGAACGTTCGGCAAACGCGGGAATGGACATGGAGGAAACGACCCCAATCCAGAGGCAGGTCACCCAGCTACACCGTCTAAACATATTTATTGACCGATTCTGGCTATCTATATGCTACAAACAAAATAGATTATTTTTTCACTCACGAGGACCAATTTCTTATTTAATTGCAAGAGAAAGAGCTTGTTCAGCAAGATGATTAAGGCTGTAGGGCCCATCCGTTTTATACCAGGTAACCGTCCAGCTTAGCGCCCCCGTGAGAAAACGGCGTAGAATGAAAACATCACCTTTTACCAGGCCGTCTTCCGCTGCCAGTTTCAGGTTGTCCAACCATAGCTGTTCGTAATGATCTCGCAGTTTGAGAATACGTTGCTGATTGGGCTCCGACAGACTACGCCATTCATAAACCAGGACAGTCATGGCCTCTCCTGTCCCCCCCAGAATCGACTCCAGTTCGCAGCGAATCAGCGCCAACAGCCGCTCCCGGGGCGATTCCGCCGCACTAAGAGACTCTTCCATCTTGGCGGTGATGTAAAGAATGGTCTCTTCCATCACGGCAAACAGAATATCTTCCTTGCTGCGAAAGTGGTGGAAGATACTCCCACTTTGAATGCCTACTGATGCGGCCAGATCACGCACTGTTGTGCGCTCGTAACCTTTTTCCTTAAACAGGTGTGCCGCCTTGGACAATAATCTGCCCCGGGCACTTTGAGGATCAGTGATCCGCCCGTCCCGGACCAGTTGTGCGAGTTGATTCATAGGTTGAACTGCCTTTCTATATCGCCTCTCGGCGCTTCGCTATCATCAAACCGGCAGACAAATCGTTCCATTCTATTCGCCTTGTCAGAAAACTCTGGGGCTTGCTCTGCATAAGCCGTAAGGCCCCGCCGATTAAAAATTTTCGATAGTGTATCTTAAAATTGCCGCTTTACAAACCAAGCGCTTGCTTGGTATCGTTTTCCTCACCTAATATCTGTCATGCTGTCGAAAATAGTGAAAAGCCCAGAGGGTTGATTCCAGGCTGACAGAACAATAACAAGACAAAGTGCACAAGGCGGGATTATGAACACAAAATCCAGCATCAGAATTGGCTGCGCGGCGGCCTTTTGGGGCGACACCAACAGCGCGGGCACCCAACTGGTGGAAAAAGGTCAACTGGACTACCTGGTCTTTGACTATCTGGCGGAAATTACCATGTCCATCATGGCAGGCCAGAAAATGAAAGATCCCAATGCCGGTTACGCGGTGGACTTCGTCAGGCATGTCATGGCGCCATTGCTACCGACCTTGAAGGCCAAAGGTATTCGCGTCCTGAGCAATGCCGGTGGGGTTAATCCCATGGCCTGCCGCGATGCACTTCTCGAGGCAGCCAAAGCGGCCGGAGTTGATATCAAGGTCGCTGTGGTTCTGGGTGACAACCTTCTGCCGAAAAAATCACATTACACAGAACAGGACATTCGGGAACTGGACACTGGCGCCCCACTCCCCCCTGTGTGCGTCAGCATGAATGCCTATCTCGGTGCTCCCGGTCTGGTAACCGCCCTGGAAAGCGGAGCGGATATTGTCATTACCGGCAGAGTCGTCGACAGCGCCGTCGTACTGGCCCCTTTGATTCACGAATTCGGATGGGCGATGAATGATTACGACAAACTGGCGCAAGGCAGCCTCGCCGGCCATATTATCGAATGTGGCACCCAGTGTACCGGTGGGAATTTCACTGACTGGCACTCCGTGCCAGGATTTGAGGATATGGGATTCCCCATTATCGAAGTCTCCGCCGATGGCAGTTTTACGGTTACCAAGCCGGAAAATACCGGAGGGCTGGTGAGTTGTGCCACTGTAGGCGAGCAGATGGTCTACGAGATCGGCGATCCACGGGCGTACTTTCTCCCGGATGTGGTGTGTGATTTCACTGGCGTCACCTTGAAACAGGTGGCAGACAATACCGTTAAAGTCACTGGCGCCAAGGGGCTTCCACCAACAGATCTATACAAGGTCTCGGCGACCTACCCGGCCGGATTCAAGTGTACCGCCTCATTTCTGATTGGAGGCCTGGAAGCCGTGAAAAAAGGACAGGCCGTCGCGGAGGCCATTGTCGCCAGAACCACCCGAATACTCGCCGAGAGAGACTTGCCTCCTTTTACTGAAAGCAATATCGAATTGCTCGGCGCCGAAGCAACCTACGGGCCACATTCCCGCGCCGGAAACACCAGAGAAGTCGTCGTCAAAATCTCCTGTAGCCACCCCAAGAAAGAGGCCCTGGTCATATTTTCCCGAGAGATTGCCCAGGCAGCCACTGCCATGACGCCAGGTTTAACCGGCATTGTGGGGGGCCGGCCGGACGTCTGGCCAAAGATCCGACTGTTTTCCTGCCTGGTACCGAAATCGGATGTGCAAGTCAGTGTTTCGGTGGACAATGAAACTTATCCTGTCTCCATCGAAACCTCCGGCGGCTTCAACAGTGATATGGTGCGCCCGCAGACGCCACCTGATACAGCCCTGACTTCAGGCGATTCTGAAGTACCACTGATTAAACTTGCCTGGGCGCGTTCCGGCGATAAGGGAAATCACGCCAATATCGGCATCATCGCAAGAAAAGCGGAATACCTTCCCTACATTCGGGAATCTCTTACGGAGTCTTCCGTAAGAGATTTTATGTCCCATGTGCTTGATTCCACCGAAAGCCGGGTCCAACGCTGGGAACTGCCGGGAATCCATGCTTTGAACTTCCTGCTGAGAAACAGTCTCGGCGGTGGCGGTGTCGCCAGTCTGCGTATCGATCCGCAAGGCAAGGCATTTGCCCAACAGCTACTGGAATTTCCAGTCAAAGTGCCAAGTGAAATCGCGGACACGCTCTAGCCAGCGACAAGCGGACACCAACAAGCCAGACCGAAGTTAATTAAACGCCAGGATAAAGGGTTCCACCATGAGTTATTCATCCATCTTCAGAAATGATCTGTTTCAAGAAAAAACGATCGTAGTCACCGGCGGAGGTAGTGGGATTGGCCGCTGTACGGCCCACGAACTGGCGGCCCTGGGAGCCCATGTTGTGATTATTGGCCGCAAGCAGGAAAAGCTTGATCAGGTGTCAGCTGAAATCCTTGAAGATGGAGGACAGGTTTCCTCATACGTATGTGACATCAGGGAAGAAGATAAGGTCATTGCCACGATCAAAGAGATTACAACCAGCCACGGTAATATCCACGGCCTGGTAAACAACGCAGGCGGCCAGTACCCCTCACCTCTTGCAGCAATTAACCAAAAAGGATTCGAAACTGTCGTCCGCACCAATCTGGTGGGTGGATTTTTGATGGCACGGGAAGTGTACAACCAATCCATGCGTAAACACGGTGGGGCGATAGTCAATATTATCGCCGACATGTGGGGCGGTATGCCCGGCATGGGTCATTCCGGCGCAGCCCGTTCCGGTATGGATAACCTGACCAAAACCGCAGCGGTGGAATGGGCAGTTTCCGGAGTCAGGGTCAATGCTGTGGCCCCCGGCTGGATCGCCTCCAGTGGGATGGACAATTACGATGCCAGCATGAAGCCCATGATCAAATCACTGCAAAACGCCGTTCCCCTGAAACGGCTGGGAACCGAGGCGGAAGTCGCCAGCACCATCAGTTTTCTCCTCAGCCCCGGCGCCAGTTTTATCAGTGGCGAAACGATCCGAATCGACGGTGCGGCCCCTCTTGGAGGACGCCACTGGCCACTCCCCAAAGCCAATCATGTAGAGGAATATAACGGATTTCATCGCTCGGTCACTCCACAGGTACTGCAAGATGATTAATCCAGTGCTGCCGATTTATCTACCCAAAGACAAACAATCTAAATCAGCCTATTCAGGACGATCGAATTAAAGCTACGGTTATTCGGGGTCTTCATCAGTGGGGACCCGTAACACTAATAGAATAATAAACGAGGCATTACACCATGCTGCTTACACAGGAACACAACGAGATACGTCGCACCGTCAGAAATTTTGTCGAAAAGGAGCTTAACCCCCATACCGATGAATGGGAAAAAGCCGGCGAATTTCCCATGCATGAAATATTCAGAAAGCTTGGTGATCTGGGACTGCTTGGCATCCACAAGCCAGAAGAATTTGGAGGCATGGGTCTGGATTACAGCTACAACATGATCGCCGCAGAAGAGCTTGGCACCTGCACCAGCGGAGGTGTGGCATTATCCATCGGCGTCCAGACTGACATGTGTACACCTGCCATTGCACGGTTTGGTTCGGATGAACTGAAGGAACAATTCCTGGCGCCAGCGATCCGAGGAGAAATGATTGGCTGTATAGGTGTCAGCGAAACCTCCGCCGGCTCTGATGTCGCAGGTTTGAAAACCGTTGCGCGGAAAGACGGAGACGATTACGTCATCAGTGGTTCAAAGATGTGGATTACCAACTCCCCCAAAGCAGATTTCATGTGCCTGCTGGCCAACACATCCGAAGGTAAGCCTCACAGCAATAAATCACTCATTGTTGTCCCCATGAATCTGCCCGGCATCGAAGTCGCCCCCAAACTGGATAAACTGGGGATGCGCAGCTCGCTGACTGCCCAGGTATTTCTCGACGACGTCAGAGTCCCCCAACGTTACCGGATAGGGGCCGAAGGTATGGGATTCATGATGCAAATGATGCAGTTCCAGGAAGAGAGGCTCTGGGGAGCCGCCAATGTTATCAAGGCGTTGGAATGCTGCGTCAATGACACCATAGGGTACTGTCGTGAGCGTGCGACATTCGGCCAACCACTGATCGACAATCAGGTCATTCACTTCAGAATGGCAGAGCTGCAAACCGAAATCGAAGCTTTGCGGGCACTGACCTACCGGGCCTGCGAAATGTACATCGCGGGCAAAGATGTGACCAGCCTGGCGTCCATGGCAAAACTGAAAGCCGGTCGCCTCGGTCGTGAGGTCACTGACAGTTGTCTGCAGTACTGGGGCGGTATGGGCTATATGTGGGACAACCCGGTTTCCAGAGCTTATCGGGATGTGCGGCTGGTTTCCATCGGTGGTGGTGCTGATGAAATCATGCTGGGCATTATCTGCAAACTAATGGGCACTTTGCCCGGTAAAAAGAAGTAGTGGAGATATGCCATGCCGGTCATAGAGTCTCTCATTAATCCGAACTCAGAAGAATTCTCCCAAAACCGGAAGGCCATGGAGTCTGCCCTGGAGGAGTTTCGTGAGATCGAAAGAAAAGTGCTGGAAAAAGCCCAGGAGGCCAGGGAAAAATTTCATAAACGAGGCAAATTACTTCCTCGGGAACGCCTCAATTTGCTGCTGGACCGAGGAACTCCCTTCCTCGAACTCTGCTCGCTGGCTGGCTACAAAATGCATGACGACAAGGACGGCTCCATGGCTGGCGGCGGAGTCATTGCCGGAATTGGCTATGTGCAGGGGATACGCTGTCTGGTAGTAGCCAGTAACAGCACCATCAAAGGCGGCACTATCTCACCGGCAGGGCTTGATAAGACTCTGCGGATTCAACAAATTGCCATGGAGAACAAGTTACCAGTCGTGACCCTGGCCGAATCCGGCGGTGCCAACCTGAATTATGCCAATGATATTTTCGTGTTAGGCGCCAGAGGCTTTGCCAATCAGGCACGCATGTCAGCTGCGGGTATCCCGCAGATAACGATCGTGCATGGTAATGCCACTGCCGGTGGAGCCTATCAACCTGGATTATCGGACTACTGTATCGTGGTCAAAGATAAGTCCAAAATGTTTCTGGCCGGTCCTCCACTGTTGAAAGCAGCCACCGGTGAAATTGCTACCGATGAGGACCTTGGCGGTGCAGAGATGCATGCCTCTGTGGCCGGTACAGCTGAGTTTCTGGCGGAAGACGATGCCGACGGCGTGCGCATTGCGCGCGAGATTCTCCACCAGATGCCCTGGAACGCGAGCGATTCCCGAAGCTGTGAACAATCCTGGCAGGAACCGCTTTACCCGGCCACGGACCTTCTGGGTATCGTGCCTGATGACCCCAAGAAACCCTACGATGTCCGTGAAATTATTGCCCGGATTGCCGACGGCTCCGAATTTCTGGACTTCAAACCTCTATACGATCAGCAGACTGTGTGCGGGTTTATCAAAATCCAGGGCATGTCCTGCGGAATTATCGGTAACAACGGTCCCATCACCCCGCAAGGGGCGGCAAAAGCTTCCCAGTTCATCCAGCTCTGCGAGCAAAGCAATACCGCCATTCTATTCTTTCACAATACAACCGGCTTCATGGTGGGAACGGATTCAGAACAGAATGGCGTGATCAAACACGGATCCAAAATGATTCAGGCAGTTGCCAATGCCAAAGTGCCGCGTATCACCATGGTGGTTGGCGGCTCCTACGGTGCCGGCAACTACGCCATGTGCGGACGCGGCCTTGATCCCAGATTTATCTTTGCCTGGCCCAACAGCCGAACGGCCGTGATGGGAGGCGCTCAGGCAGGAAAGGTCCTGAGAATAGTCACTGAAGAAAAACAGGCCAAGATGGGACTCACACCGGATCCCAAAATGCTGGATGCACTGGAACAAGCCACAGCCGAGAAACTGGACAGTGGTTCTACAGCCCTCTATGGCACCGCCCGGCTCTGGGATGACGGTCTGATAGACCCTCGCGACACCCGGCAGGTGCTGGCCTTTGTACTGGACACTTGCTACGAAGCGGATCAGCGACCTCTTCGCCAGATCAGTTTCGGCGTCGCCAGATTCTGATCTTTGCTGCGATCAGCAATGGCAAAACACAATGAAAGAACAAGAATCCGTGGAACCGATATGACTTCACCTAATACAGAAACAAGAGCCGACACAGAAACACTGACGAACACAGAGACCCTCAAAATAGAGCGCCAGGATCACGCTCTTTTTATTACCTTGGATCGGCCAAAGGTACGCAACGCCATGTCTCTGAAAATGGTGCACGAACTGATGACTGTTTTTGAAGAAATACATTCAGACCGATCGATCAGGGCAGTCGTTCTAAGAGGTGCAGAGGGTAATTTCTGCGCTGGCGGAGATATTGGCGATATGGCCAATGCCAGAAGTGCTGTCGGACAGTCTTCAGAAGATCCCTTTGCCATGCTGAACCGTGATTTCGGTCGCATGATCACCATGGTCAATGCCGCGCCCCAGGTGGTCATTGCCGTCATTGAAGGTGCCGTTCTGGGGGGAGGCTTTGGGCTGGCATGTGTCAGCGATGTGGCGATAGCCCATAAAAACTCTCAGTTCGGATTGCCCGAGACCGGTCTGGGCATTCCTCCCGCTCAGATTGCGCCCTTTGTCGTTAAACGTATCGGGCTAACCCAAACCCGTCGGTTGGCATTACTGGGAGCCCGGTTCAATGGGGATGAGGCCGAACGTCTCGGCTTGGTGCATGACGTCGTCGACAGTGACGATACGCTTCAGGAGACCATCGAAGAAATACTCATCCAGGTAAAACGCTGCGCCCCACAGGCTAACGCCATCACCAAATCATTGCTGCTGGCGGTTGATCAGGAACCTCTGGAATCATTGCTCGACAGAGCCGCACAACAGTTCGGCCAGGCAGTTCAGGGGGATGAAGGCAAAGAAGGCACCATGGCCTTCATGCAAAAACGCAAACCCGCCTGGGCTGAGTAATGCACGACTCAAATGAACAGCACCAATCATAACAAGGGGCATCACATGTTTACCAAAGTCCTGATTGCCAACCGGGGCGAAATTGCCTGCCGGGTGATTCGCACTGCCAGGGAGCTGGGCTTCCGAACCGTCGCCGTTTACAGTCTGGCGGATCAACATTCCCCTCATGTAGCCATGGCTGATGAAGCGGTGAACATTGGTGGTCCCGCCGTCGGCGAGTCCTACCTGGATATGGATAAAATTCTGGATGCATGCCGGAAAACCCGTGCTGACGCCGTTCACCCAGGCTACGGATTCCTGTCCGAAAATGCGGAGTTTGCCGACCGTTGTGAACAGGAAAACATTACCTTTATCGGCCCTCCTGCAGCGGCCATCAAGCTGATGGGCAGCAAACGACTGTCAAAGATTGCCATGCAGAAGGCTGACGTGCCCTGCATTCCCGGCTATGAGGGTGAAGCTCAGGATGATGACAGCCTGACCAATGCTGCACGCAGGATCGGCTTCCCGCTGATGATCAAGGCATCTGCCGGCGGTGGTGGGCGGGGAATGCGTCTGGTGTTCAAAGATGAAGAGCTCCTGGCCCAGCTGAAAACCGCCCGTTCAGAAGCAACCAATGCCTTTGGCAGCGGAGAGCTGATTCTGGAAAAAGCATTAATGCAGCCTCGACACATAGAAATCCAGGTTTTTGCAGACCAGCACGGGAACGCCGTATATCTGGGAGAGCGGGACTGCTCTATTCAGCGTCGCCACCAGAAAGTGGTCGAAGAAGCCCCCTCCCCGTTTGTGGATGAAACGCTACGCCAACGCATGGGACAAGCTGCCGTCAATGCAGCACTGGCCTGTGATTACGTCGGGGCCGGAACCGTTGAATTTCTGGTAGACCAGGAAAAAAACTTCTACTTCCTCGAAATGAATACACGGCTGCAGGTTGAACATCCGGTAACGGAACTTATCACCGGCTTTGATCTTGTTGCCTGGCAATTGAATGTTGCCAATGGACACCCTCTACCCGTTTTACAGGAACAGATTCAAATAACGGGCCACGCCATGGAAGTGCGTCTTTATGCGGAAGACCCTGCCAATCAATTCCTGCCACAGACAGGCCAGATACTCTCCTGGCAACCGGCCCTCGCTGAGGGAATTCGCATAGACGATGGCATTCGCAGTGGTCAGCACGTCAGCCCTCACTACGACCCTATGCTGGCTAAAGTGATCAGTTATGGCACTGACCGCGAAGAGGCCAGAAGGCGCCTTCTTAGGACCGTGGAAGACTCTTCTCTGTTTGGTGTTACTACGAATCAGTTCTTTCTTGCGAGCATATTGAAACATCCGGTATTTACCCAGGGCCAGGCAACAACCGCTTTTATAGAAGAGCAATTACAGCAGGACGCATCACTACAACCGGTAAGTGGATCACTGCTTTCACATGCACTGGCAGCCATCATTCTGTACTTCCAACAACATTCCGATCATCAGCACTTCAACTGGTGGAGTGCCAATCGGGCTCCCTGGCCATATGAACTCCGCCTCCAGGATCAAGTCGTGGAGATTGCCCTGGAAACCAGCGGAGACCATGAGTTTAGCGTCCGTAAACAGGATGAACAGCTCCATCTGAAGATCATTTCCATCCATGATTGCGAGCTGGTGTTTGTCGAGAATGACATTCGTCGCAGGGTACGGTTTCTATGTAACCGGGATAATGTATTTCTAAATATACAGGGACAGACCTATTGCTATCAGGACCTGACACTGGAAGCTGCAGAAGCAGGAGACGTTACAGGCGACGGAAAAATCAAGGCCTCCATGGACGGCGCGATTGTTGACGTACTCGTGACGGCAGGACAGTCCGTCAGCCGGGGCGATACACTGGTCATACTGGAAGCCATGAAAATGGAACACCCACTTAAAGCAGACACCAATGGCAAAGTGGCTTCAGTCATGGTCAGCGCCGGTGATCAGGTCAGAGTCCGAGAACTATTGATTGAAATTGACGCAGACGACTGAAATAAACAACAGAATTCGCTCCGACTATAGGACAGAACAGCCAAATGAAAACCTTGAAAGATAAAACGATTATTATAACCGGCGGTAGTCGTGGTATTGGCCGCTCCATGGCATTGAAGTTTGCTGCTGACGGCGCCAATATTGTACTGGCCGCTAAATCTGCCGAGCCTCACCCCAAGCTTCCCGGTACCATTTTTAGTGTGGCAGAAGAAGTTGAAGCGGCCGGTGGTCAGGCACTTCCGATACAGATCGATGTACGGAATGAGACCAGTCTGACGTCCATGGCACAGGCCACCGCCGAGAGGTTCGGAGGTATTGATGCAGTCATCAACAATGCCGGCGCCATAAAGCTGTCCGGGGTTGAACACACACCATTGAAACGGGTTGATCTTATGTATCAGATCAATACCCGCGCGGTGATTGCCACCGCCCAGGCAGCACTGCCATGGCTCAAAAAATCCGAGTCCGGTCATATTCTCAACCTCTCACCACCGATTAACCTGAATCCTAAATGGTTCGCTCAATACTCACCTTACACCCTGACCAAATACAGCATGTCCATGCTCTCACTGGGAATGTCCCAGGAATTCAAACGCTACGGTATTTCGGTGAACTCGTTGTGGCCCAGAACCCTGATCGCCACAGCAGCTGTTGAATTCGAGGCTGGTAACAAGAAAGCCCTGGACCGGGCACGTCAACCGGAAATCATGGCAGATGCCGCCTATGCTGTGCTGACTTCAGACCAGCCCCGTACCGGCGAGTGGCTGATTGATGAAGAGATTCTGCAAGAATCCGGGGTGACCGACTTTGATCGCTACCGGTATCAACCAGACACCTCTGAGCCGTTGATGACAGACCTGTTTATTGATGATGAGGCAGGATGAGCAGACAATCAGCAGGCACAATTCAATAAACATCAAATAGACTCATAAGAATACATAAACTCAAGAATAATAAAGGTATACACAAATGACTGCCGCAGAGTCTCTGGAACAACCTGAGCGGATTTCTCCTCTTGATGTGGTCCGCCAACTCCCCTTTCTTGCCAAACGCCTCCCATCCATCGCAAAAGGCTATTACTTTTACGCTCTGCTGAAAGGTGACAAAGCCCTGGCGATGGGAGATATCATTGAACAGAACGCTGAAAGGCTTGGGGAACGTCCCGCCGTTTACTACCAGGACTCCATGCTGACCTACCTGGAACTGAACACCTGGGCCAACCAGATTGCCCATTACCTGATCGCCAGAGGCATTGGCCGAGGTGATGTGATCGCATTGGCCATGGAAAACCGCCCGGAGCTTCTTGCCGTGTTGATCGGGACACTGAAACTGGGAGCCTCCTGCGCCATGATCAACACCTCCCAGCGCGGCGGCGTCCTGGCCCACAGCCTGGGACTGACCAATCCTAAACTGGTCGTTATAGGTGAGGAACAACTCGATCACTTTGAGTCAGCACGGCAAGAGGCCGGTCAGCAAAACGCGGACAACCTGTTATTTGTTCCCGACAACGAGTCAGGTCAGGACCCCCCCACGCCCCAGCATATGGTGAATTTACTCTCGGCGGTCCAGGAATATCCCAAAAACAACCCGATCATTGATGATCGTCCAGTCGCAGGCGACACCGCCATCTACCTGTTTACTTCCGGCACGACAGGGTTACCCAAGGCCACGCCCTGCAGCCATCTCAAATGGTTCCGTGCCATGGGCGGAATGGGCTATATGTCCTTATCATTGACCCCGGATGATGTCATGTATGTCCCACTACCGCTATACCACGGTACGGGACTGGTCGTATGCTGGGGAGCAACACTGATCACCGGTGCATCCATTGCCATTCGACGTAAGTTTTCCGCCTCGGAATTCTGGCCCGATGTACGTCGTTACCAGGCGACTTGTTTTGGTTATGTGGGTGAGCTGTGTCGTTATCTGTTGAACCAGCCGGAACGAGCTGACGACCAGCATCATAGCCTGCGCAAAATGGTGGGGAACGGCCTGCGTCCATCAATATGGCGTCAATTCAAACGTCGATTCGGCATTGAGCAAATTTCTGAACTTTATGGCGCCAGCGAGGGAAACATCGGTTTCAGCAATTTCCTGAATCTGGATAATACCGTCGGCTTTTCCACGGCGCCGTTCGCGCTGGTGAAATTTCATGAAGGCACCCGCGAACCGATCCGCAATGCCCGGGGGAAACTGGAAAAAGTAAAGCGTGGTGAACCCGGCCTGTTATTGGGGAAAATTACTGAGCATTGGGCTTTCGAGGGGTACACTCAATCAGAAGAGACAGAAAAAGCGATCATTCGCGGAGCATTCCGCCAAAATGACGCCTGGTTCAATACCGGCGATGTATTGCGGGAAATCGGTTGCCGACACCTCCAGTTCGTGGACCGCATGGGCGACACTTTTCGCTGGAAAGGCGAAAATGTTTCGACAACCGAGGTGGAAAACGTTCTTGATCGATATGGAAAGATCAGCGAAGCCATTGTCTACGGTGTGGAAATCCCGGAAACCAACGGCAAGGCCGGCATGGCGACAATTGTCGCTAAAGATCCCACGGAGACATTGGATATGGATAAGCTTCTGTCATACCTGCAAAACACTCTTCCCCAATATGCCATTCCCGTATTCATTCGCATTACCCAGTCCATTGAAAAAACAGGAACCTTTAAATACCGTAAAGTCGATCTGAAAAAAGCTGGCTACCACCTGACCGAAAAGCAGGATCAGATTCATGTCCTCCTTCCCGGCCATGATCACTACCAGCGTCTGACGCCGGAACTGACTGCACAGATCGAGAGAGGGGGCTTTCGCTTCTGACCCGGAATCCTGAACAATCCGTTTTAACCTCATAGAAGCCCCGGTAACCACACGGGGCCACTGCGCCTCAACTCCCTAACTCCCTGAAGGTTCCGCCAGTCTTCATCGGTCTCCTGTATTTAGCGTTTTCCTGTCTATACTAATAATGTAACCCTGACATCAGATCCGGTCATGAACCTATAATTATGTATTTTCTCCTATAAGTACTGGACCTTGAAATCACTCATCCGATTCAGCCACATCCTTCTGCTGTTCTTCTTGTCTTTGCCGGTTTTTGCAGAGGTTGGGAACCGTCTTGATCACACGATGGAAACAGTCTGGCAGAAGGGTGGTTTTGTACCACAGGTCCAGATTCTGGAGCTGAAAGCAGACAGTCCGCTACACGCCGAGCCCATGACCTCAATCAGAGAGGCACTGCTGGCACAACCGGTGACAACAGCAGACTCCCCTAATTTTGGCTATTCCAGATCCGCTTTCTGGGTCGGCTTTTCTCTTACCAATGCCCTCGACAAACCCCAGAATTACTATCTGGAGGTTGCCTACAACCGACTGGATAACGTTTATTTCCTGGTGACCGAGCCCGAAAGCGGCGCGGTCATGACTGAGTTTGCTACTGGAGATTTGAAGCCCTACGCCAATCGCCCCCTGGAAACGTCCAATTTCGTATTGCCCATAAATTTCTCTACAGGCAAAAGCTATAACGTTTATGTTCGTATTGAGACCGCTTCTTCTTCTCAATTTCCCATCAGGGTCTGGACACCAGACCGGTTCACGGAACAAAACCAGACACTGGCAGGTATTACTGGCGGCTTGATCGGGATGATTTCGGTGATGGCGATCTACAACGTTTTTCTATTTCTCAGTCTGCGGGAGAAGAGCTTCCTTTACTTCGCCCTGACATTAGTAAGCTATGCGGTCGTGGAGGGCGTGCTGACTGGGTTTGCGTATCAATATGCCTGGCCCAGCCTGCCCGATTGGAACGATACCAGCCTGACATTTTTCGGAAATATTGCCCTGGCCTCACTGATGCTCTTTTCCCGTGACTTTCTTGCCGTCAAAACAACCTTTCCATCGCTGTATAAGAGCTTCAATATTGTGGCAATTATCGGGTACAGCCTGGCCTTACTGTCCCTTGTCATGCCATACCGGACGATGATTCAGATTTCCGCTGCCAATGTCATTCTGTCGCCGGCGCTGGGATATGGACTGAGCCTGATTATGATTTTCAGGCGCCATAAACTCGCTTATTACTACGCGATTGCGTTTACCTTCTTTGTCATATCAGCAGCCGTATTCACGTTCAGCAAAAGCGGCTTTCTTCCCAGAACATTTCTCACGGAATACTCTTTACACCTGTCTGCCGTGGGTGTGGTCGTCTTATTCAGCTTCGCCATGGCAGACCGTATTAATTTCGAGCGCCGGACACGGGAAACCGCACAGCAAAGCGCCATCGACAACCTCCAGAAATATCGGGCAATCTATGAAAAATCACTGGAGGGAATGTTTCGGGTACTCCCCGATGGCAGTCTCCTGGCCTGTAATCCCGCTTTCGCCCGGTTATTGGGGGTAGACTCTGAAGAGGAACTACTGTCCACCGTACACAACACCTTGAGCCTGATCCCCGCCAGTGAAGAGACCGGCCAGCAGCTCATTACGCTACTGAATCAACACGGTCATATATTTGGTTTCGAAACCAAGTGCCGACGACTTGATGGTTCTGAATTCTGGGGAGCAATTTTTGCCAACAAACTCGAGGACGCCGATCACCAAATCATTATCGAAGGCTCCATTGTCGATATCACAGACAAGAAAGAAAATGAGCTTCAACTCAGTTACCTCGCGACCCATGATCCATTGACCAACCTTCTCAATCGCAACGAGTTTGAACGGCGTCTGCGACGGGCTCTTGCGGCATCAAGGGAATCTGGATCAGAGCATGCACTGATTTTTGTCGATCTTGATCAGTTCAAGATTGTCAACGATACCAGCGGCCATGTGGCAGGCGATGAATTACTCAGGCAGATAGGTTCCCTGTTTCAAACCCATACCCGGGAAGAGGATGCCTTGGCCCGACTGGGTGGTGACGAGTTTGCCCTGATGCTGAAAAACTGCCATATCGATAAAGCCACCGAAATTGGCCAGCGTCTGCGCTCAGAAGTCGCAGAATATCGATTCTTCTGGGGAAGCAAAGTCTTTAATGTTGGCGCGAGTATTGGAATCGTGCCAGTGACACAAGAGGCTTCCACCGTTGAGGAGGTCCTGAGCCTGGCCGATACAGCCTGCTACGCGGCCAAGGATGCCGGTCGTAACCGTGTCATCGTACACAGCCAGAAAGCTCACGACCTGACTCTGCGGCAAAATGAAATGCAGGTGGCCACCAACCTTCTAGAGGCAATCAAGTCCGATCAGCTCAAGCTTTTCTATCAGAACGTCGTAACCACTCGCCCGGATGTCGTGGGACAGCACTATGAAATTCTGGTACGTCTGCAACAGGGGGACGAAATCATCGGTCCGGGAGCCTTTCTTCCTGCCGCAGAGCGCTACAACATGATCCGGGCCGTGGACCGCTGGGTCATCGAGACCTATTTCAACTGGCTTCACCATCATCCGGACCACCTGCTGGAGCTGCACCGGGCCAACATCAATCTCAGCAGCCAGACCATTGGCGAATCGGACTTTGAACCTTTCCTCATGGCCACTCTCGACAAGTATCAGATCCCCGCATCCAAGATCTGTTTTGAAGTCACCGAAACCACTGCAATTGCCAATCTGGTCGACACCGCCAAATTTATCCAACGCCTGCAATCGAGCGGCATTCAGTTTGCGCTGGACGATTTCGGCAGTGGCTTCTCATCTTATTCGTATCTGAAAACGCTACCAGTCAATACAGTGAAGATCGACGGCAGTTTCATCCGGGATATCCTGATCGATCCGGTCGATCATGCCATGGTACGGTCAATTACCGAAGTGGCACATTTAATGGGGTTATCAGTAGTGGCTGAATTCGTGGAGAACGCCGAGATTCAAGAGGCGTTGGAGGAGATAGGAGTGGATTTCATGCAGGGATACCACCTGCATGTACCGGAGGCACTGGATCAGCACCTCCGGTAAATTCGTACTAGCTGCGTGGTTTCGGCTTACGGGATGGACGGCGATCGGAATTAGAACCGCGCCCTCTTCCACCAGAACCACCTTTTGAGCCACGGGTATCAGGCTTCAATTTCATCTGCTGCTGTTTTACCCGAACTTTTTGCAGATGCTGCAGCACTTCACCAGGCATTCCTGAAGGCAGGTCCACCAACGAGAAATTCTCATGAATCGCGATGTGACCAATGTTACGGGACTCTATACCGGCTTCATTGGCAATGGCACCTACGATATCACCCGGTGACACATGATGCTTTCTTCCGACCTCAATGCGATAGCACTGCATTGCCACATCATCCCGGCCACGGCCTCCGCGTTCGCCCCTCTCACCACGTTCGCGACGACGGGGCTTGCGGTCACCATCACGACGGAAGTCTTTGTCGTGCTTGGGCAGTTCTCTGAGAATCGGGAACAGAGGCTGTTCCATCTGTAACTGGAATGCAAGCGCGGACGCCACATCTTCCAGAGACAGTTCACGTTCCTCTGCGAATTTCAGCACGACATCCTTGATGCGGCTGAAGTCCTGATTTTCCAGGGTAGACAGCAGATTATCCTGAAACTGCTGAATACGGTTGATACTGATCTGCTCTGCAGAAGGCGTTTCATAAGGAGTCAGCGCCTGCTTGGTTGCTCGCTCAATATCACGCAGTAGACGACGCTCTTTCGGAGCGGCAAACAAAATCGCTTTCCCTTCCCGCCCGGCACGACCGGTACGGCCGATACGGTGCACGTAGGACTCTGTGTCGTATGGAATATCGTAGTTCATCACCAGACTGATGCGTTCCACATCAAGACCACGTGCGGCAACATCTGTCGCGATGACAATATCCAGTAAACCTTTCTTCAGGCGGTCAATGGTCTGCTCGCGAATTTTTTGCGTCTGATCACCATTCAACGCTTCAGCAGCGTAACCCCGGGCCTGGAGTTTCTCAGCCAGTTCCACAGTAGCGGATTTTGTACGCACGAAAATAATCATGCCGTCAAAGGTTTCCACTTCCAAGACACGGGTCAAGGCATCCAGCTTGTGGGAATTATCCACCATCAGGACATGCTGACTGATACGCTCAACTGTCGAAGTCTTCGTCGCAATGCGAACTTCCTTGGCACCTTTCAGATACTGTTCAGCCACCCTTTTGATCGCAGGAGGCATGGTCGCAGAGAACAATGCGTACTGACAGTCGCCCGGTGCATTGGAAAGAATCTCTTCCACGTCATCGATAAAGCCCATGCGCAGCATTTCGTCAGCCTCATCCAGCACGACGGCACGGATGGCGGACAAGTCCAGGCTTTTGCGCTTCAGGTGATCCAGAACACGACCGGGAGTTCCCACAATCACCTGAACCCCTCTTTTCAGAGAGCGCAGCTGGCCGCGCATATCCTGACCACCATAGATGGGCAGCACACTGAATTCGGGTAAGTATTTGGAATAGCTCTTGAACGCTTCAGCAACCTGGATGGCCAGTTCTCTGGTAGGCGCAAGGACAATAATCTGGGGCGAGTTTATGCTGGGGTCCAGACGATTCAACAGGGGGAGTGCAAATGCGGCCGTTTTACCGGTACCGGTTTGGGCAACCCCAAGAATGCTTTCACCCTCCAGCAATAGAGGAATACTCTGGGCCTGAATAGGAGATGGTTGTTCGTACCCCACATCCTTCAAAGCGGACAGAATAGGAGCGGAAAGGCCAAGAGTAGCAAAATCTAGTGAATCATCGGACATTAACAAAAAACCTGCGAGGGAACTATGCTGCATATCGAGAGACGACAATCGTCTGGTGACTGCGGGCGGTTAAAAAATGGTCGCTTATTGTACAGATCCACCACGTGGATTGATAGCACAAATTGTAAAGCTGCGCATTTATTTAGCGATCCTGCTAATATTCCGCCTTCCATTATTCGCAAATCACCATCCCTTGTCCCTGAATTGGCTGTCCATAGCCCGTTAACGATCCTTCTTTCATCCCTGCCCTTCCCTGGACGATTGTCGTCTCTCGATATGCAGCATAGTTCCGGCAGATTCTAATGATCAAAAAACAACCTGAACCGACATCTATAACGCTGAAAGCTAAAAAACCTTTAGGTAAACCCTGACTATAATCCGGCTTATGAAGCCACCAGATCACTTAATAGGCTCCACCAGCACCAGACGCATACTACGGCCGGCAAATATTTTATCGAGCATGCTCTGCAGATCTGCCACACTTTCACTTTTAATGCGAAAACGAAATTTGGTGCCTTTGGTGGTAAATGCATTAACACGAAACATTGTGCGTTCTCCTGTGTTTTTTTCTGTTTACAGGAGCTATTCTATGCACCATAACGACACTTAATGTCGTTACAAAAACAAAATCGCAGTTTTTTTGAACTTTATTAGAAAATTTTTATGTCTTCATTTATTCGGCGACTGACGATTCTGGAGTTTCTGCGTTCTACCCGGGCAGAGAAATCCACAGAGGAAATTCTCCACCACCTTCTTGGATCCGGTTATCTGGACGAATCCCAAAGCCCGGCAACACTCAAACGGCTTGTACAGAGAGATATGAACTTCCTGTACGGCAAAGATGATGGCTTCGATGAGGAAGACGACGAGCCGACGAACGAATTCGGTCTTCTGGCCATCCGGGGTACAGGCAAAAGCTGGTTGTGGAAACTGGACCCTTACGCGGGTATGCAGTTTGACTATGAAAAGATGCCGCAATATATGGCCATTGCTTTTGCCATGGCCAAAAAACATTTGTCTAACCTATTACCAAGAAACACCCTGTCAGAACTTGAACGTTTCTTCGCCCAGGCTGAACATCGCCTTGAGCAAAGCGAGCAGAGTCTGTCACCACAACTTTACAGCCGCCTGAAGGAATCCGTTGAGTTCTATCAACGGGGCCAAAGGCTACAACCGGCTGAGTTTGATGTAGAGCATCTGGATACCATATATCGGGGAATTCTGCTGAATCGCCAGCTTCATTTCCGGTATCGGGGAAAAGAGTATCGGGTACATCCGTTTGGAGTCGCGATTCTGCTACCTAAACTCTATCTGGTGGGTAAGAAACATGAAGATATTCACGAACCGGATCAGTACCGTCATTTTCTGATTCATAAAATAGAGTCCATCTATATAGGTAATCAGTCGGCGGAAATTCCGGAAAGCTTCAGTTTGAAGGAATATCTGGAAACCGGTCATATGGATGTCTTCATTGAGCCTGAAGACACCCGGGAATACCCACTAAAACTACAGATAACGCCAACTGGCAATAAAAGCAATCTGATCGACGATCTGCTGGAAAACCCTATCAGTAGCAGTCAACGTATTGCTCCTGGAACCAAGGGATCCTATCGCTTAACGGCCAAAGTCAGGCGCACCATCCAGTTGCGAAACTGGCTCATCAGCCTTGGTCCAGAATGTACAGTCGAGGGCCCGTCTATTATTCGGGAAGACATGAGAACCTATTTACAGGCGACTCTGGCGCCCTATACCTAACGCCTTATGAGACCGCAGGTATAAGCCGCCCTATCAAAAAATAGGTCGTTACCTTTCCATTAGGCTTACAAGCCTTGGTCGGACCAGACCGCAAATTCATTTCCACTGGGTTCGACAAAGTGAAACCGTCGTCCGCCGGGGAAAGAAAATATCGGTTTGTTGATTTGACCGCCGGCAGCCTCAACTTTCGCCTGGGTTCCTTCGAGATCCTCACTGAAGAACACCAGCAACGCGCCTCCGGATTCTGCAACGGACCGGCTATCTGCCTGATAAAAGCCTCCGTCCAGCCCCTGGTCAGAGAATGCCGTGTACTCTGGGCCATAATCAACGAATGTCCAGCCAAAGGCTTTTTCAAAAAAGGCTTTGGTGGCTGTCAGATCCCTGGCACCATATTCGACGTAGTTAATTTTTTCATGCTTGTTCATGGCAAGCCCTCCTCTTCTTCCTTACTGATAGAGATATCATCACGGCCTGCCTGGCGGCAGCCCACTATGTTGTTTATGTAGGCGACTTAAAAAAACTATCAGCAGGCGTTTACCTGACAAACTCCGTCGGCTTTTCAATTTCATAAATGGCTTCAGCAATACTGTCCAGTCTTTTTTCCAGCACTGCCTGAGCGTCATACAGTCCGCGGTTATAGAAATAGGGACCAATTTTTTCACAGAAAAAATCCAGTAAAAACTGAGCATCAAAATTACCGATATCCTGCTCCAGTTCATCTCTGAAATAAACCTGAATATTTTTCACCAGAATGTGTTTTTCTTCTTTAGAAAATTCGATCAATGACATAGGTCTCTCCTTCACATCACCGCCCTGTGCTTATCCAAATATCCATTCGTTGAGCAGACGTCCTGGCATCAATGCCAGTGTGCCGGCAAGAATCAGTCCACCAAAGTACAGTGCCATCATATTATCCCGATGTTTTTAACGTTACCCTGCCTGATCGCAATATAGGCAGTCGGGACACTGTAAAGTACCAGCAAGCTTAACAGATGTATAAAGCCGAAATGCTGAAATAACGCCGGTCCAATAGCGGCAGGCATAAACAATGTCACAACAGCCGAGACCATCATGAGCAACATGTAGACAGGGCCAAGTTTCCGGTGAACAAGGGTTCCTTTCCTGACCAACAATAGATAGGTGGCAATAAAGAAAGCCGGGATGATGGTCAACAAGTGCAGATAAGCAAGTTGCAGGTAGGTCATGAATGGCAGGTTCCTTCCTTAGGGCCTGTTTATACTAACCATAAACCTGTGTAAGTGTGGCCGATCGGAATCAACAAATCACCATGTTTTTTGAAGGCTGTCGATCTTCAACACGCAAGCCAGTGCCCGATATGAAACACCAGCAAACCCTATTGATCAAACAAAAAAAAACCGGCCAATGACCGGGTCAAACTAAGGGGTATGTGTAGTTTGATGTTTTATCCCTAGCTAGCTCGTTGCCTTATTGTTTTTCTTGGCTCTCGCACTCGAAGGGTGTTCTACCCTTATGATTTTGCTTCCAAAGCTAATTTGGTTTCTTACTACTTATAGTCGTGTCTGGTTATGTAATCCCTGGCTTCGCGCAGATTCCACGAAGCTAAGAAATCAGACTCCGTATTTGGCCTTCGCCTTGCGACGATACGCATGCAACAATGGTTCTGTATAACCATTTGGTTGTGCGGTTCCCTTCAACACCAGATCACATGCTGCCTGAAAAGCTACGCTGTCATCAAAATCCGGAGCCATCGGCCGGTACAAAGGATCGTTGGCATTCTGACGGTCTACAACTGCTGCCATCCGCTTCATGGTTTCCACCACCTGCTCTTCAGTGCAGATGCCGTGCAATAACCAGTTGGCAATATGCTGGCTGGAAATCCGTAAAGTCGCTCGGTCCTCCATCAGACCCACATCATTGATATCAGGAACTTTGGAGCATCCCACACCCTGGTCAATCCAGCGAACCACGTAACCAAGGATACCCTGGGCGTTGTTGTCCAGCTCTTTCTGGATGTCGTCAGCGCTTAGCTGCGTATCACCCAGTAATGGAATGGTCAGAATATCGTCCAGCGAAGCCCGCTCACGTTTGGCCAGCTCTTCCTGGCGCTCGGCAACACTGACTTTGTGATAGTGTAGCGCGTGCAAAGCAGCAGCTGTTGGAGACGGAACCCAGGCACAGTTGGCGCCCGCCATCGGATGTCCGATCTTGGTATCCAACATTTGCTGCATTTCATCAGGAATTGGCCACATCCCTTTACCAATCTGGGCACGACCTTTCAATCCGGTCGCCAGACCGATATCTACGTTCCAGTCTTCATAAGCGTTAATCCAAGGCTGTTGTTTCATCACCGCTTTACGCACAACTGGCCCGGCCAGCATGCTGGTATGGATCTCATCACCTGTCCGGTCGAGGAAACCGGTGTTGATAAAGACCACTCGATCACTGGCAGCACGAATACATTCTTTGAGGTTGATCGTGGTGCGACGCTCCTCATCCATGATGCCCACTTTCAGCGTAAAACGTTCCAGTCCCAGCGCATCTTCCACTCGGCCAAACAATTCATTGGTGAAGGCCACTTCCTCTGGACCGTGCATTTTCGGTTTAACGATATAAACACTGCCGGTCTTGGAATTACGGACTTTGCTGTTGCCTTTCAGATCATGAATAGCGATCAGGGAGGTGATCATGCCGTCCAGAATACCTTCAGGTACTTCGTTGCCATCTTTATCCAGAATGGCATCAATCGTCATCAGGTGTCCCACGTTACGCACAAACAACAGGCTGCGACCGGGTAGTGTCAAACTGCCGCCATCCGGCGCGGTATAGGTGCGATCAGCATGAAGCGTACGCGTCATCTGCTTTCCACCTTTCTCGAAGGATTCAGCCAGGTCACCTTTCATGAGTCCCAGCCAGTTGCTGTAGACCACGACCTTGTCATCGGCATCCACAGCTGCAACAGAGTCTTCGCAGTCCTGAATGGTCGTCAGGGCCGCTTCCATCAATACATCTTTTACGCCAGCTGCATCCGTCTGACCAATCGGACTCTCGGCATCGATTTGAATTTCAAAACGCAGCCCGTTGTTTTGCAGAAGAACACCAGTCGGAGCATTCGCTTCACCAGTGTATCCAATCAGTTGAGATTCATTTCCAAGCCCCGAGACAGAGCCGTTTTTGAGGGAAACGTTCAGCTTTCCGCCTTCAATCTGATAGCCGGTTGCATCTTTGTGACTGCCAGAGGCCAGCGGCGCAGCCTGATCCAGGAAGGTACGGGCGAACTCAATGACCTTTGCGCCACGCACAGGATTGTAACCTTTCCCCTTTTCAGCCCCACCGTCTTCGGAAATAACATCTGTGCCGTACAAAGCATCATACAGGCTCCCCCAACGGGCATTGGCTGCGTTTAATGCAAAACGCGCATTCATCACTGGAACAACCAACTGTGGGCCTGCCATGGTGGCAATTTCAGGGTCGACATTCTGAGTCGTCACCTGGAAATCTTCACCTTCAGGGAGCAGGTAACCAATTTCCTTTAGAAAATCTTTATAGGCTGCGGCATCAATCGTTTTATTCGTTTTGTGGTATTCATCGATTTTTGCCTGGATATCATCACGCTTTTGCAGAAGCGCTTTATTTTTAGGGGCGAGATCAGTGAGTACGGCTTCCATCTCGGACCAGAACTTGTCCGCAGACACGCCTGTTCCGGGGATCGCTTTTTCATTTATAAAATCGTACAAAACCTTGGCAACCTGCAGGCTGCCAACTTGGACTCTCTCAGTCATATTTAAGCCTCAACACACTCTAGACGTTGTACGGGCATTCCTTGCAGGAAGTGCACTCGCATTGCTTCAAAATCACCCCGTGAAGTGGGTCCCCATCCACCTCCAGAGTGCTGCCTGTCTTCTGCAGTTGTACTGTTCGCAGGACACGGAAGTCCATCATAAACAGTCTGAAAAAGACTTCCAGGCAGTGAAAGTGCGGTATTGTACGTGAAAACACCTAGGGAATCATTCCCAACCAGGGTCTGATGAGTGAATCTTGGGTATTCACAGGATTTATACTCCCTGCAAACTCCAGTAAATTGAGTGATAGAGGAAGGATACCCTCAGAGTATCCTTTACTGATTAGCGGACCTTGGCAGACACCTTCACGCCAAATGAAGCATCCAGTTCAAGTTGATCCCCAGCATGCAACTGTCCGACACCTGCGGGTGTTCCTGTCAGAACCACATCACCGGGCTCAAGGGTAAAGATGTTGGACGTATAAGCCAGCAGGCGGGCAATGGGAGTCAGCATCTGAGCGGTGACGCCGTGTTGACGAAGTTCCTGATTGATCGAAAGCCGGTATTCCAGGTCTTCCAAATCAGGATTATCGACCGGCTGAAATGACGACAAAGGACATGCTCCGTCGAATGCCTTGGCGATTTCCCAGGGCAGCCCTTTCTCCTTGAGTTGCGACTGCACCTCACGAAGCGTCAGATCCAGCGCCAGACCAAGACCGGCAACTGCGCTTTTTGCTTCGTCTTCGCTCGCATTTTTCAGTTTTCGGCCAACCAGGACAGCCAGCTCAGCCTCGTAATGAACATTCTGGCCTTCCGGCAACGCCACCCCATCTTCTAGCCGGGTCAAACTGGAGTTAGGTTTGATAAATAAGATCGGGGTCGTGGGAACCGGATTATTCAGCTCTTTTGCGTGCTCAGCATAATTCCGGCCCACGCATACCACTTTGCTGACAGGCGCAGGGAAGTCCTCACCTGTCAGCAGTCGTGCATGCATCATAAATCGATCACCTTGCCTGGATTCATCACGTTATTGGGATCAAAAGCCTGCTTGATGGCCTTAAGGTAGGCCATCTCCGCAGAACTGCGGGTATATTGCAGGTAATCCTTTTTCAGCAGCCCGACCCCATGTTCGGCGGAAACACTCCCCCGGAACGCTTCGACAGTTTCAAAAACCATGGTGTTGACCTGCTCACAGCGCTTGAAGAATTCCTCTTTGGATAGATCAGCAGGCTTCAGAATATTGAGATGAAGATTTCCATCACCAATATGACCGAACCAGATGATTTCAAAATCCGGATATTCCTTGCTGACAATTTCATCAATTCTGGTCAGAAACTCGGGCACCTTACTGGGAATCACGGAAATATCATTCTTATAAGGTGTATGGGGAGCAATACTCTCTGAAATGCCCTCACGCAGACGCCACAGGTTCATCGCCTGGGTTTCACTCTGACTGATCGCCCCATCGAGTACCCACTCATTCTCGACACAGGTTTCAAACAGCCCCATGGCATCTTCCAGCATGTCATCAGTCAGACACTCAAATTCAAGCAGAGCATAGTAAGGCGCCTCAGTTTCAAATGGACGCGGGATATCAGCATGAGCCAATACGTGTCCCATGGCCTGATGAGAAAAGAACTCAAACGCCGTCAGATCCAGTTTGTTTGAGAAAGTCTGCAGCACATCCATCACATGATTGAAATGACTGAGCCCCAGCACAAGAACCGTCAGATTATTCGGCTGTCGCGTCAGCTTCATTGTGGCTTCGGTAATAAATCCAAGAGTTCCCTCGGCACCTATAAAAAGGTGCCTGAGATCGTATCCGGTGTTGTTCTTTACCAAATCCTTGTTCAGCTCCAGGATGTCTCCCTTGCCCGTCACCACTTTAAGTCCGGCGACCCAGTCACGACTCATCCCCCACCGAATCACCTTGATACCACCAGCATTGGTCGACAAGTTGCCACCCAACTGGCTGGATCCGGCAGAAGCAAAATCCACGGGATAATAAAGGTTGTTCTCACTGGCAAAATTCTGCAGCTGCTCGGTGACCACTCCTGCCTGACACAGAACTGTGCGATCGCCACTGTTGAAGTCCAGAATCTGGTTCATATTGTCGAAGGCAACAACCACTTCACCGTTTGCCGCGACAGCTCCGGCACTCAGACCTGTCCTGCCACCTGAGGGGACCAGTCCAAATCCAAGTTCGTTGGCAGCCAACACGACCGCCTGCACTTCTTCTGTGGTTTTGGGCAAAACAATTGCCAGAGGATCAGGCGAGAACTTCCTGGTCCAGTCCGAACCATAGGATTGCAACGCATCCGCGTCCGTCAGTACTTTACCGACAGAAACCACACTTTTTAAACGCTCAATAATCTGTTCGGCCGGAACCTGGGTCATATACTTCTCTCTATTTCACTTAAACGTTGTACAAGATCATCATTTTTAATATGTCGACGTCCCAGTCACAGGTTAATAGTCAACATAATCTACATGAATACTGCCCAGGAGTGACGCATTCCACTTACGCAAAGCCACCATTGACGGGGGTTGCAGAGCAGTCACACCAAAAACCCGGCCATTCACAATTTATCTAAATCTGCAAGTCAAAAAGCGACGCATATGGTATCATACGCGCCCTCCGCTGTTGATCCCCCTGGTTTTTACGGGGATATCATTCAAATTTCTGGAATATTATCGCTGAAACAGCCCGGATAAACAGCGCAGTGACCAAGCAATTTAAAAGGTTCAACCCGATATGACCCAGACGTCTTTAGACAAAAGCAAGATCAAATTCCTTCTTCTGGAAGGGGTTCACCAGTCTGCGGTGGATACATTGAACGCCGCTGGCTATACCAATATTGAATACCATGTGGGCTCTCTTCCCGAAGCCGAACTGAAAGAAAAGATTGCCGATGCGCATTTTATCGGTATTCGCTCCCGCACCCAGCTTACTGACGAAGTACTGGAACACGCACAGAAATTGATTGCTATCGGGTGCTTCTGTATCGGAACCAATCAGGTTGACCTGAATGCCGCTCTTTCCAGAGGTGTTGCGGTCTTCAACGCGCCTTACTCAAATACCCGTTCGGTGGCTGAGCTGGTGTTGGCCGAAGCCATTCTGCTGTTGCGGGGGATTCCGGAGAAGAATGCCGCCGCCCACCGTGGCGAATGGATGAAGTCCGCCAAAAACAGCTACGAGATTCGGGGCAAGGTGCTGGGTATCGTTGGGTATGGCAGTATCGGAACCCAACTGAGCATTCTGGCCGAAGGTCTCGGCATGAGAGTCGTATTCTATGATGTGGTTACTAAATTGCCACTGGGGAATGCTTCTCAGGTGGACAGCCTGCACGAGCTACTGGCCATGAGTGATATCGTCAGTCTGCACGTACCCGAAACACCGGCCACCAAAAACATGTTCGGTGCCAAAGAGCTTTCCGCGATGAAAGACAAGAGCATCCTGATCAATGCTTCCCGTGGTACGGTCATTGATATCGAGGCGATGGTGAATGCACTGCGCGAGGACAAACTGCTGGGTGCGGCGATTGACGTTTTCCCGGTAGAGCCACGCACCAACAAGGACGAATTCATTTCCCCCTTGCGTGAGTTCGACAATGTCATCCTGACCCCTCACATTGGTGGTAGCACCATGGAAGCCCAGGAGAATATTGGCCGTGAAGTGGGTGAAAAGCTGGCGAAGTACAGCGACACAGGTATGACGGTGACCTCGGTGAACTTCCCCGAAGTATCTCTGCCATCTCATCCTGATAACCATCGCCTGCTTCACATCCATGAAAACGTGCCAGGCGTCATGTCTGAGATCAACTCCGTATTCTCAGAGAACGGAATCAACGTCTGCGGTCAGTACCTGCAGACCAACGAAAAAGTTGGTTACGTGGTTGTCGATATCAACAAGGAATACAGCGATCTGGCTCTGACCAAGCTTCGCTCGGTCAAAGGCACCATTCGCTGTCGGGTATTGTTCTAAGCGTCACGTAGATCAAGAAACCACTTCAAAGGGCACAATCTCGTGCCCTTTTTATATTCCTGTCCCACTCAAAGTATCGTCGATTTCATCTAAACAATATTGGTGACGGGGATCAGTTTTAACATCTGATCATCCAGAATCGCCACTTCACGAACACTCAAATCAGCCCCTGCATGATACTTTTGAAAATTACTGTGGTTTCGGGTTATGGCCACCACTTGATCTTCAGGTAACCCTTCCATCATGCGGTTATGGGATTTTACGGAATCACAAAAATATCCATTGCAGATATCCGAGCGCATGTCTCGGGGCAAGACACAACCGTTGGAAGTGTGATTTATGCAGGACCCCTCCATGGATTGACCAGGCACTTTATCCAGATATCGTTCAAGTACCTCTATTGGAGATAGTTCAGGGTTCTCCTGCATATATCGACGTACACCCCGAACATCCAGCAGAGCATCATTGCCACCAGCTGTACAGCACCCTCCCTTGCACAGTGCGCAGAATTGATCGGCCTTGGCAGATATTTCTGGTCGCATCACGAGTTTCTCGTCCGTTTTCCGGGCTTTTTCTTCGTTCTCCTTGAGGAACAAATCATCAGCATCATTGGTCACCAGCGCTGCAATAATCATATTCTCCAGATGAGCACGATACTCAGCGACTCGCTCTGCTGCCAAGGGCTGCAGCTGTTCCTTACCTGATGGCAGGGCAACGAGATGAGTTTCCGGGGAAGCGTATTCCGGTAGCAGATTCGAATGGCTTGAGACTAATCGCTCAAACAGGACCAGGTTTTCTTCACGGATTTTATCGTCAACTTCAGCTCTATGCGCTTCTTCCTGCTGTTCACGGGCAAGACGCCCTCGAATCACCTCACGCTGGAAATTAAGATGATGCTGAAACATGGCAGGCGGCATATGGTCTTTTTTCTGCCAGACCTGCTGACATTGAATCGACGAGCAAATTGCGTCCCCAAAATCAGAGGGGACGGGAAGTGAACTCGTTTCCTGATCACAGACAGCACACTTTTGGGTATTTCTGGCTGCCTGGGGCCAACTCGGATCACTCCACATATTCGCCTCACTCTCACACTTTATAGGTTCATGACGATCTTAGACTGACTAAGATTTTGCTCAGAGCTTACTGCCGTCGCGCGTCATCTTCTCGGCATCACTCCAATAGCCTTATCAACAACGCGATATTTCGTGCCATACCCCTTTACGCACTTCAACACCAGAGATCACCATCTATCATACCAGCCTGGCTTCCTTGTATACCTTCCCAGCCACCATAACCAAACCAGAAATAAGGCATCCAACGCCTTCGCATCCTATCTAGCCATGCTTGGCCTCACCGGGAACATGTCGAGATTCTGGTCATGCCGAAGGGGCTAATAACCACATAGCAGCTCAGTGTCAGGAGATGAGTAAAGAGGAACAGAATGTGGCATTAGCTTCACGGACAACCATGCCAATGTAAAGCGTACAGGAGATGAAGGTTGGGAAAAGCGTTAGGAAACTTTCGAAGAATTATTTGCGTTGCCTTTGCGGCATTAACGTTTTGAAACGCTCTTTGGCGTCAAGTGCCTGACGGAGACCCGACGAGGTATTGGGTAACCTCATCGGGAGTTTCGGTGGAAATCCGGGCTGACGACTACAAGTTGCTGAATTCAGATTAAATTTTAAGAACTTACAGCAATGATAATCCACCCGGCGCCCTGAGATCATTTCACCCAATCAGGGCTTCGTGTTCAATCACCAAAAACACTGTCTCAGTGAAACCAGGTAACAGTTTTACTACTGAGTGAATTTCCCGTAGAAATTCTCAAATGCGTTTAGCCGGGTGCTAGATCCCTGGTAACCCCACTTCGTTCTAATCAGATCTTGAGTCTCAATATGGGGACCGGTTGGGAACCATACATTTTCCAGCCAGTACTCATAAACAGCTAAGGAGGCTCTGAATAACTCCCCAAATCAGTCATAATACGGCCAACTTCACTCATCAGGAATACTATCCATGGATCAGATGACTTTCTCCGAAGCTGAATACCAGAATAAGAAGCGTAAGACCCGCCGGGAAATCTTTCTGGAGCGAATGGATAAGCTGATCCCATGGAAACGCATGGAAAAGAAGATCGCCCGCTATTACCCCAAGGGCGAGAACGGCCGCCCTCCGTATCCGTTATCCACCATGCTTCGTG
>NZ_AQXX01000089.1 GCF_000376785.1 Hahella ganghwensis DSM 17046 | reverse complement strand
CAGTATGGGTGCTTGGCGCACCTGACTGCGACGATGACGACATCGCCAAGCATTTAACCCTTCAAATCGCACCCAGAAAAGGAAAGGTGTATTGGGAGCATCCAGAAGACATGAACAAGCGACTGATTGAACTGGATGATAACCACTGCTGAGGCATTTACGCAGAAAGTTGCGGTTTCGCCATCACAAACCAACCTCAAACCGTAATTTCCCGTAGAAAAATCACCTGCAAAAAAAGTTGGCGGTTATCGCAGCTACCCGGTCACTACCCCATTCAGGCGCAACAGATGGTGTTCTGGAATAGTCCTCAGCATGGGGCGAACAGTTTCAACCGTTTGCCCCCCTCCCAGAAGTACTTTGACGATCTTGCCGGCTATGGCGCAACCTGGGTCAGGCTGTCATACGATAAATGGCCAACTCAAAACCGGGATTTCCTATTGGGTGATGCTGACCATTATCAGGCCCTGACAGGAGATGACCTGAAAGTCCTGAAAGCCACTCTGGACCGTGCCCATAAAGCCAACCTGAAGGTGGTCATAACACCCCTGTCACTGCCTTATATGCGTTGGGCTCAAAACAATAACGGAGTGTTCGACGACCGTATCTGGTCTGACAAAAAATACTGGACAGATGCCAACCGCTTTTGGCGGGACCTGGCTTCGGCATTACGAGGGCATCCTGCCATTGCGGCTTTTAATCTGGTCAACGAACCAGCACCGGAAAAGAAGGGCGGCCTTGAGGAGCATGCGTTACCAGATCAGATGAAACACTGGTATCAGAAGCATCAGGGTGGTTCAAGGGATCTCAGACAGTTTTACCAGACACTGATAAAAACGATCCGGGGGGTGAATCCTGATGTCCCGCTTATGCTGGACGCAGGATGGTATGCCGCTGCAGACAGCTTCTCATACTGGCCCGTAGGTATTGAGGATGAAAACCTGTTGTATGCCTTTCACATGTACGAACCGTACGATTATACCAGTGGACCCAATATGAAGCGGGAAAAGCCGCTCTCTTATCCCGGTAAGTTGCCTTTTGCCTCAGAGTCTTCAGTATGGACAACTTGGGACGGCGAGCGAGTCAAGAAATATCTATCCGGCCCCTCGGAATGGGCCAGCAATGTCGGCGTACCACAGAACAGATTGGTACTGGGAGAGTTTGGTTGTGGCAGATTGCTGCCGGGCTGTGATCAATATCTGAAAGATGTACTCAGTGCCGCAGAATCATTGAATCTGCACTGGGCATTTTATGCCTTCCGGGAAGATAGCTGGGACAAAATGGACTATGAACTCGGTGCCACCGACAAGGTTCATTGGAAGTATTGGGATGCGATGGAGAAAGGAGAACCGGACCCGGTCGAAAGAAAATCAAGCCCCTTATTTGAGATCATCAGAGAAAAACTATGATGATCAATCCTGGGCCTTTTCAACTTTGGGAAGGCTCAGGTCTTCTTCATATTTGCTCATGATGCTGTCGTAAGTACCGTTTTCCCGAATGGTGCGCAAACCCTCATTGAAGTCATCCCGCACCTGCTCTGAAAGAAAGGCAAACCGGTATTCGGAGGGCGAAAATATATTGTGATAGACCACAGGTTGCCGGAGATCGCTGCGGCTGACGATATACTCATCGTTTAGAATACTGGCCCGGTCATAGAGCCATCTGCGAAAATACTGAAAGATCCTCTTCTCCAGAATAATCACATCCGTTCGGTTTCTGAACAGTTGTTTGATCTGCAAGGACTGGTCAGCTACTTCGTTATAGTCATTATTATATTGAACGGTGCGGGCGAAATCCTCGCCCAGGATAAAGGTCGCACGCTGAAATGCCACGATACTCAGTTGTGAAAGATCCTCCATACGCTTGATCTTCAGGCCTCTGTCTTTGAGGCTTACGGCATGATTGTGAAAGGTGATCACCACATCGCTGTAGTAACCATCTACCATGCTTTTTTGACGTTGATGACGCCATCCAGACTACCATCTTCAAAATTTATGAATGTCCGGGCAAGAGGCAGGTAGGAAGGCAAAATGGAGTAACCTTTGACGGCAAAGCTTTCCCGCAGAATCTCAAGTTCCAGGCCACTGTTTTCCTCCGTGATCACGTAGGGGGGAATGGAAAAACTGATTCCGATGATCAGTTTTTTGGCTTGATCCGTTTCTTGCTGGTCAAACGTTTTTTCCTCATGAAGGTTTCTTTCCGGGTTAGAAGTCGTTTCTTCAGGGGTTACCCTGTCTTCTGCCCAGCTAAAAGAAACGGCTGAGAGTAATACTGTGATCAGAACTGTCTTGATGTGATTCATGTTGTTTCTTATGCGGTAAATCGACTCAACCGGACTAAAGTGTGATGGCTCAACCATAGACTGACCTGTGACCAGGCATTCACGTCCCCCTTTATGCAATATAGCTTGAAATCCGGATTTCGGGAGATGAACTCAAGAAACATCATTTTGAAAACGTTTATTTGTTGCTTAAGAGCCGACACAAATTAATCTTTCAATATTCGTTAAAAAGGTGGTCCAGTCAGGTTGCGAAGCGGGCTGATTTGATCTAAACCTGTAGATACGACTTATGGTAAGAAGTCCGTCATTGCAGTTCATGCCACGGAAAGGAATAAGGAAGAGGACTGTCATGCGCCACTCTGGAAGGAATCAGTTGCACTCTTATCACTATCATGCCAGAGAACGGCTCTGGTGCACCTATTTTTCGTTCTGCCAGTTATCTCCAACTGCTCCGGCCTCTGAATTCCCCATCCTTGGTTACGAAAGTTGTGATCCTCAGTCTGACCGTTTGACTATCCTGTTGAATCATTATCCGTGACAGGACTGTATCCCGCATTTTATTGACGTTCAAAACTCTTCAACAACATACGCATCATTAACCGTTGTCAGGAAGCACGCAAATGAGAAATGTCGCCATTGGATTTTCCCAGACTTATGGGAAAGGTATCTATCCCAGTATTGCTACGAACAAGAGTGAGTTTGTCATCGATGTACACCAATCGCAGGTCACGGAAACGCTGTGGTATCAGGTTGGCGAGCTGATAGGAGGGTATACGGATTTTGGAGAAAGCAGAGAGTACGATACTGGTCGTTATCCCAGCGTGGCGTTGGATAATAATGGCCTGGTGGTGGAGGTTCATGAGTCTGATGGACTTTCAAATAATATGTGGTACCACGTTGGCCAGCTGGATCAGGCAAATAAAACCATCAATTGGGGAGGCAGTAAGAAGTACGACACCGGAAAGTTTCCGAGGGTGGCGATGAATTCAGCCGGAACCGTGGTAGAGGTACATGAATCTGACGGCATCTCCAGCAACATGTGGTATCACGTCGGCAGGGTCAATGCCGGCAACAAGACTATTGAGTGGGGTAGCAGCCACAACTACGACACTGGGCAAACACCCTCGGTGGCGATCAACAGTCACGGTGTCGTAGTCGAGGTCCATCAATCCGAAGGGCTTTCTACAGATCTTTGGTATCACGTTGGCAGAGTTAATGCGGACAGTAAGACGATCGAGTGGGGAGAGAGTCAAAAGTATGACTCCGGCTCTCATCCCTCTATTGTACTGACAGACGATTATTGGGTCATAGAAGTTCACCAGTCACAGACATTCAATACTCTGTGGAAACGCATCGGACGCGTCAATCTGGGCAATAACACGATTGAATGGCGTGGCGGTAGTGAAAAATATGGCGATCAGGGAAGTATTCCTTCAATCGCTTATAACGGTACCCAGTTAGTGGAAACCCATACGGATGGATCAGATCTGATGACATCGGCTTCCCTGTTCATCGACCGTAGCGACTGGATGAAAAACAGCCTCCAGGTCATTGGTCAGAAAACCCTGAAGAACGTTATTTTGCCCGCGGCGCATGATGCCTCCATGTACGAGGTCAACAACTGTACGTCACTCGGACCCTTTGGTGCCAACAGTTGCAATACACAGACCCAGACGTCCTCCTACCTTGGGCAGTTAACAGCGGCATACGCTACTTTGACGTGCGGCCGGTGATCTACAAAGAAACGTTGTCCACCGGCCACTTTAATACCGATCCTCTTCTGGGGTGTAACGGGCCGGATCTGGCGACGGCATTGGCTGACGTAAAAATATTCATGACCCGATCCTCTGAGCTGGCGATTCTCAAGTTCTCCCATTACATGAATCGGGACAAGGATGGTGCTGGTTTCACGGAAGAGGAAATGGACCGCCTGTGTACAGAGGTGATCTCAGCCCTGGATGAATACCTCTATACCGGACCGCTTCCTCTGGCAGAAACGCCGCTCAGTACTATGACTGCCCAAGGGGGAAGGGTGATTGCTGTCTTTGACAATCTCAGTAGCGCACTGCACCAGAAATATGCCGGCAAAGGAATCTACAGCTATCTGGATTATCCGACGTCAGATACCGCAGACCTCACTGTGTTCGATCACTATTCCGATACTTCAGACTTGAATGCCATGGTCAGTGACCAATTGCAGAAACTTGCTAATCCGGAAAGTCATGGAGGAGACCTGTTTCTTCTGTCCTGGACACTGACTCAGAATACCGAGCAGGCCGTTGCCTGCGGCGCGGGTATCGGTGTTCCCATTCTGCGCATGGCGGCCTCCGCCAACGGTGTCCTATGGGAATACATGCAACAAAAATTTCGAGCGGGTGCCATTGGCAGCGACTCCCTCCCGAATCTTCTCTACCACGATGCCGCGCAGGGTTTCGCTACAGATGTGGCCCTCTGGCTCAACAACGGTGGTAGTTTCAATGGGATTAACAGGTAACGGCATGAGTGATTATCAAGGGGGAATCCGATAATTAATTGAAGCTCTTCCGCACCAACTGATACAGTTTGAACCACGTCAGGCTGTGTCAGTTGGCTTTTTTATGAATTTGCCCATCAGAAATTGCCAAACACAGTCCGGGCAACCGCAATTCTGCCAGCCATACGCATTCAGATTCTTTTCATGGAAGCCTGGATATCTCTATGAAAATGCCCACAGGAAGATTCTATGATTGATAATATTCTGCTGACCGCCACCTGTGTATACACCTACAACCAGGACACACTAATTTCGAATGCGAGTGGCTTCTTTTTTGAAAGGCATAAAAGGCTATATCTTGTCACCAGTCGTCATGTCTTAATTGATGAAGAGAGTCATCATCATCCTGACAGGATATCGATCGAGCTGCATACAGAAGCCGATAATCTGGTCCAGTGTATCGGATTCTCAATACTGCTTTATAAAGAAGGAAAGGCTATATGGGTGCAGGGAGAAGATGGCGGTGGCGATGTTGATGTGGCGGTGATTGAAATTGACCGCAACTCACTTCCGGAATCCGCCGTATACAAGGCCTTCACGGAAGAACATCTGCAGTATAGTCAGGACCAGGTACCGGTTGGCAGCCCTCTGGCAGTGGTCGGATTTCCGCTTGGGTTTCATGATACTTTGCACCACTTTCCGGTGGTGCGCCATGCAATAGTGGCTTCTTCCTACGGCTTAAGGTTTCAGGGGAAGGGATACTTTCTCACCGATGGGCGTATGCACCGGGGATCAAGTGGTGCACCAGTCGCTATGCGGGTAAATGATCTGAAAGGCAAGGCTGCCGATATTCCATGGCTATTACTGGGCATACATTCCGGCAGAATGGACATGCAAACAAGAGATGTTGAGCAGGATGAATTTCTGGGCCTGAACTGTACCTGGTATGCAGATATATTGTTGACTTTGACGGAATGAATACTCAATGCCAGTCATTTAAAAGATCAAATGCTGGAAAATCGATCGTAAGAACATCATAAGAAAGGTCACTTGACGAAGCTTCACAAAGATATGTCTCTGGAGCAGTTTGAACAGAGCTATTTTTATGCCAATGAACTAAAAGACTTCGCCAAAACGCTCGGTTTGAAAGTCGGCTTTCTGAGAAAGAATGAAGTTGAACAGCATATCAAGGCTGTGTTGTCTGGAGACAATGTCGGAGATTTACCCAGGAGTGCTCCAAACCGAGCCCAGAAGGGAAGCAGAGATATGTTGCGGCCAGATGCGCTGGTCGTCAATTATGTCAGCGATAAAGAGACCAAATCTTTTTTGAAAGAGGAGATTGCCAAAATTGATCCGGATGCCAAAGCTAAATCCGGGCAGTGGTACTGGCTTAACGACTGGCGTAAGGAGCAGTTGAGAAACGATTGCAATATTACCTATCAGGATCTGGTCAATCGTTTGTATGAACTCATGACTATAAACAGGCCATAGAGGCGTCCTGAAATACAGCGGGACATCACCGGATGCCCGCTGTTTAAGGCTATGCTTTAATGCCGAAACCCTAAATTTCGCCCGTGTGGTTTGCGGCCAGAACATTGCCGAGTTCATCAATGATCACGTATAGAGATCTGGCGGCCGGATCGCTTGCTGCCGGGTTGTTATATTGCACCACCCAAAGTTTCCCGGCTTCAACCTCTTTCAAGCTGACAGCGCCATTGCCCGCTTCATTCCAGGAAGCTTCGACCTGCTGATTGTCCACCAGGTATTGTTTTACAGCATCTGCCTGTTCCGAGGCTTGAGCTTCTGTAATAGGTGCTGCAGCACCGTGATCAGAATGGGCGCTGACAGGGCTCGCCAGAGTCAGAGCAAAAAGGGTTGCTATGATAAAACGCGCAATCATCATAATAAGAAATCCTTGTTTAGTATTTGGGTCGATAAGGAAAGGTTGTTGCTGGCCTTAGACCGGTCGCTGACAACGCGATTTTTACTGTCATGGAAGAAAGTCACGGAAGGTAAAGGGCTTCATAGAAACCGCTCGTCGTTACCTGGACCTTGACCGTTTTTGAGCCACCGTTGTGCCAGTACCAGCCATGGGTGCCGTCAAAAGGGGCCTCAAATGATCCACTGGCATCAGTCTGGTGACGTCCCAGCCAATAACTGGTAAATTCTTCACCAGCGTTGATTTCTTCACCGTGCATGTCGAAGTTGACGGGACCTTCTGCCATCCAGGTAAAGACAAATCGTTCACCGGTCAACATACGAGCTTTAATTTCCGCTCCTTGTCCAGGCTCCAGTGTGACTGACAATGTGTCCGTCCGATGGGCGTTCTTGCCTTTCCAGACAGGACTCAGGCCTGCGGCAAGATTAAGCTTGGGCGGCGGGGCTGTAGCCACTTCTTTCACCGGTGCTGCTGCCGCTGAATTCAGCATCATTAACCCCAGTTTTTCTCCCAGGCCTGTCGGATCAATACCGTACTCGGCAGGAAGCACGGTGGTGATCAGCAATGCGGTTCCGAGGATCAACGCCAGGCCGGTGGCTTTCAGTAAGCTCTTGCTGGAAGGTAGTCCCTCCCGGTCCATATTCGATATATCCTGCATTAGACTCTCCTCAGGAAATAGTTAAGTAGCCAGTGATCTGGTAGCCCATCAGCATAAACCCTGCAGTCATCAGTAACACGTTGGCCGCGTACGCCTGTCGGACAAATGACGCTGACCGGCGCCAATAATTCATGGCGATTAAAATGGCGCCGAGGGCAACCAGTTGACCCACTTCCACTCCGACATTGAATGCCAGAATATTCGCGATCAGCCCCTCTTCGGATAGGGTAAAATCCTGAAGCTTGGTCGCCAGACCAAGGCCATGGAAAAATCCGAAAATAAGTACGGCTGCTTTGGCATTTGGCTGAACCCCGAACCATCGACGGAACGCCCCCAGGTTATCCAGTGCCTTATAGACCACGGATAAACCGATAATGGCGTCCACGATATAGGGATTAACATGGGCTCCGCTGAGCACACCATAAAGCAGGGTGACGCTGTGCCCTACGGCAAACAGGGTGACGTAGATGCCTATGTCCTTCATCCGGTAGAGGAAGAAAATTACCCCCACCAGAAACAACAGGTGGTCGTACCCTGTCACCATGTGTTTGGCGCCCAGATAGATAAATGGCATCAGTTGAACGCCTGCGGCCTGCTCGATGAACAGCGCGTCGCCCTCGGCAACGCCGTGAGCCGTGGCCAGTGTTGACCAGCCAAGCAACAGCAGACTCAGGGCAAAAGTCAATCCTGATGCGGCGATAATGAGAAGCAGGCGCACATCCTCGGCGCCGGTTCTCTTTCGCAAAGAAGTTGCGATCAATAACATCCGGTGATTCTCCGAATACAAAAAATGAATACATACAAACAGGTGCCAGAACTCCGGCACTGCTTTTGCGTATTTTGTTTAAGATCAGGAAATACGAGAGAACTTCGGCGGTCGATAGAGGGTGTAGGGGAGTGGTGTTAATGGGGATAGAGTTGGTGACACTGCAACCTGTCCCGGTACCAGGCTGGGCAGGGGGGGATTGAGTGACAGTGAAGACTGGTTTTCCATTGATTCCAGTAGATGCAGCAACAAATGGTCCTGGTCTGTTATTGTCGTTGGACCGCCGTGAAAATGATCAAGTACTGGGGAGTGAGAATGGTCGTGGAACTGAACGAAAGTGTCGAGATCCAGATTCGGCGAGTTGCTGTGTAAATATTGCTCGGCTGCCAGAACGCCACGGGAACATATCATCACCAGAAGCGAGATGATAAGGAGTACCAAAATATACCGTGACCTTAGTGATATTTGCATGACATGCCAGGGTCCTCAGGACCACCCAAAGAGGGATTTCTCATAACCAATGATGGCTGGATGTTAGCTAACGAACGGCGCAAACTCAACTGATGATCTCTACTTTGAAACGATGGCGAAATGGTGGTTAATTGTCATTAAATGGTGGTTAGCTATCATTAATAGTTGCAAGGTAACGTCGGAAAAACGCAATGTGGTCAGTGCTGCCTTGATGTTGAGTGGATGGAGCTTGTTGGATAACCTGCATGGCTCTGGTCTATGGTGCTGGCAAGCAAAGTGGAAGACTTAAAAAACTGTAATTAGAAAGGAGCGAAAATAATCGCCCAGGTCAGAGAAGAAAAATGAATGCAGGTGACGTAAATGAGCTGATTCTGAATTTATTCAGACAAATTCTGCAGGCGGAGTCTAGCATTATTCAAAGAATTGAAGGCTTCAATGGTGATGTGAATCTGGGGGAGAAAGGCTGTCTTCTGGTGTTTACTTTGCCTGGTCTCTATCAGTTTTTAGAGTCGGAAGTGTGTACCCCATACCTGGCGTTTCGCCAAAGAATATTCCAAGGAACCCTTAACGCTGACCTTCAGAGGATTGGAGGACAGGTTGTCATTATTTCTTCTACAGGAAAGGTGGACACCAATCAATACGGCTTCAGAAATCTATAGAATCAGCAAGATGCCTTATCCGGTGAGGTCATTCAGAGAGCATTCGATCGCTCTTGAATTATCCTGGCCTCCTTTGCAGCTCCTAGTACCTTTTGCCAGCTTCGCCGCTTTTTGCTTGATAATACATTCCATTGCCTTTAGCATTATTCGCTCACGAACAGGTGCCCTGATGTCATGGGATAATCGGGAAGTATGGTAAGCCATCTGGCGGATTCCATCGCTGCCCCCGCATCGGTAAAAAAGAGTAGTTTACGAATGCCACTGGCTCTCAGGACTGAGATGGCCGGGAAGGTGTAAACGAAGGCTGTAACCCTCTTTGAGCCCGAAGACCGGCCTGTATTGTTCATCTCTACTTAGCAGGTACGGTGGGTGCCAGAGGTAATCAGTATGTCGACACAATCAGTCTCCAGGGCGCAGTCCGTCTCCCGGCCTGTATCCTCCACATTTCTACAAACTTCCAGTGCTTTGATCTTTGGTGCAGTGATTCTGTATGCCGTTGGCTTTCTGCCAATGGATGCGGCCCATAACGCTGCCCATGATACCCGTCACTCATTGGCATTTCCCTGCCACTGATACTCCAGATTACAGCTTGATTACTTCAGGCCAGGTGCCTGTGGGGCGTCATTCTGCCTAAAGCCGGTATTGCCACCGTAACTGAAGTGTTATGCGGCAACAGGTCTTATCGTCCTGTGCCAGGGCAATGTCGGAGGAACACGATAAAGAGCATTGGGAAACAGACAACAATGATATTTCGGAGAATTATTTTAAACGCCCTTTTTGTGGGTTTGCTGGCGGGATTGTTTCTGTCAGCGGCCCAGATGGTGGGAGTTGCCCCCATTATTTTCGCTGCGGAGGAATATGAATTACCAGAGGGCGCACCTGTGGCAGATTCATCGCAATTGGCAGCCCACTCTCAGGAAGCAACTGGCGATTCAGTTCATTCCAGTCAAAGTCACCAGGTGTCAACTGAGAATCATCATGGTGCTGAAAGCCACTCTCATGAGAACGATCATCACTCCAGCTCCCATGGGCACAGCCATGGCGAAGATGCCTGGGCTCCGGAAGATGGCGCTGAGCGGACCTCTTATACACTGGTCTCCAATATCATGGCCAGCATCGGATTCGCCGCGGTATTACTGGCCCTGATGGCACAGTTCCAAAGCTTGGGAATCACCAGGATCAACCCAGTGAAAGGACTGTATTGGGGAGTGGCCGGATTCCTGGCTTTTTTCGCTGCCCCCGGTATCGGTTTACCGCCGGAGATCCCTGGCATTGAAGCTGCGCCTCTGTCATTTCGTCAGGAATGGTGGATATTGACCGTTATAGCGACAGGCGTCGGATTGGCGGTTCTCGCATTTACCCCCATCAAATGGAAAGCACTGGGACTGGTTGCGATTGTAGTGCCGTTTATCATCGGTGCACCACATAACGATGGACCGGAGTTTTCTCATCCTGATGCCGGGGCCGTGGAGGCGCTGAGTGGTCTGCATCACGACTTCATTATCGCCAGTAGCTTGGCCAATCTGCTTTTCTGGGTAGCATTGGGATTGTTGAGTGCCTGGGTTCTGAATCGCCGGGTATTGAAAGACTCCAATAACAATGTCGCCGCAAGTGCCTGATTACCCGTTTTCGGCAGTGGCCGGACAAGCGCCCTTTAAACGAGCACTGATCCTGGCCGCCGTTAATCCCAGAATTGGTGGTGTTCTTATCAGCGGTCCACGGGGGTGTGCCAAATCGACCCTGGCCCGGGGGCTGGCAGATGTTTTGCCTGATCAGCCGGCATTCGTCACGCTGCCTCTCGGGGCAACCGAAGAAATGGTCACCGGTACCATGAATCTGCAGCAAGTGCTCCACGAACGGGAAGTTATGTTCAACCCCGGTATACTGGCCAAGGCCCATAAGGGGGTTCTGTATGTGGATGAGGTTAATCTGCTGGCGGACCCGTTGGTCGATCTTTTATTGGATGTTGCGGCCAGTGGGGTCAATCGGGTCGAACGGGACGGCATCAGTCATTCCCATGCATCCGATTTTTTGCTGGTGGGTACGATGAATCCGGATGAAGGAGAGTTGCGCCCACAACTCAGTGACCGTTTCGGTTTGATGGTTGAACTGGACAGTCAATACAACCTTGAAGAGCGAATCGAAATCGTCCGTAGACGTGAAGCCTTCGACCAGAATCCCGCCGATTTCTGCGAGTCATATCATCGTGAGCAGAAGACCCTCAGGGAAAATATCCTTCGCGCCAGAGAACACCTGGGAAAAGTTCATTGTAGCGATGAACTGAGAGTCGAGATAGCCCGCCGTTGTGAGGCTGCCTGTGTCGATGGTCTGCGGGCGGATATCGTGTGGTATCGGGCAGCCGTGGCGAATGCCGCCTGGCGCCAGAATGATTTTGTATCCCTTGAGGACATCGATGCGGTTGAGTCGCTAGTACTGGCGCATCGCAGAAGAAGCCGGCAACCTCCCAGGCCACCTGAAAACCCGCGTCCACCATTCTCCAGACCGCCTACCTCAATTAACCAGAATGAGTCCATTGCTGCAGAACCGAATACAGCGGATTCCGACACTGAGCAGGTAGAAGCTGAGGCTGGACAGTGGGGAGCGATGCCGCCCCAGTCTCAGGAGATGGATAATGAAAAAGCGGGCGATTTTCTCAGCACATCTGCACCGACATCAAGCCAGTCGACTGGATATAACAGGTCTCATTTATCGATCAAGTCACCCAATGCGCGACGGCTCGCCGGTACCAGAGCCGGAACGGGCAATGCCAAAAGACAGAAAAAGAGTCTTCCCGACTGGTTTCGGACCCTGCTGACAAACGGAGCGAACTGGCCGCCGGAAAAAATCAGCTTCAAAAAGGGCCGGAGTGGGTGTCCGGTATTGCACCTTGTGTTACTGGATGCTTCGGCGTCCACTTTGAGAAACAGTCACTTTGGTAAAGCCAAGGGAATTGTTTCCCGCATCGCTGAACAGGCATATCTGGAACGACACCAGTTGCAGATTATCGGGTTTGGTAATGAGCAGGTACAGAACCTGCTCGCCAGACAAATGAGATCACCGAAGGATATACGTCATCTGATGAACAGTCTGGAGGCCGGTGGAGGAACGCCGGTGCGGGACGTATTACTGAAAGCCCATGCTTATCTGAAGAAACTTTCTAAGCAGGAACCCGATATTCAATTATTCACTTATCTACTGACCGATGGTCTTACCCGACAAACGATTACAGATATTGCTTTGCCTGGGGAATGCACGGTGATTGATATTGAACAGTCAAGGGTGAAACGGGGAAGAGCGGCAGCCCTTGCCGAGCAACTTGGTGCCGTTTATCTGACTTTGACCGGCATCAATAACGCAGCAGGTACTGGACCGGCCTGATAGACAATCATTCATTTTATCGCGGGATCAAACAGAGGAGTCTCAGGATTAATGACCGAAGACAAGCATCGACAGAAAATGGCGGCCAAAAAAGCCGTGATGGATGCCAAGATTGCCCAGGCGTCAGAAGAGCGCGGCATCCTGATTCTTCTGAAAGGAAATGGCAAGGGTAAGAGCAGTTCTGCCTTTGGCACTATGCTCAGGTCAGTCGGCCACGGCAAGCGCTGTGCGGTGATCCAATTTATCAAAGGGCGAACTGAAACCGGTGAACATCTGTTCTTTAAGGACCACCCGCAAGTCGACTGGCACGTCATGGGGCACGGATTTACCTGGGAAACCCAGGATCGGGAACAGGATATCGCAGCCGCCCAAAAGGCCTGGGAGCTTGCCAAAAAGCTACTCGCCGACGAAAGCTACGACATGCTGGTCTTCGATGAAATGAGTTACATGTTCAAATATGGCTACCTGGATGTAGAGCCGGTGGTGGAGGCGCTTAAACAAAGGCCGCCCATGCAGAATGTTATCATTACCGGCCGCACTATGGCGCGGCCGCTACTGGACATCGGAGACACTATCAGTGTCGTGCAGGAGGAGCGTCACGCCTTCCGGCTCGGTGTCAAAGCCCAGGCAGGAATCGAATTCTAATGTCGGTTGCAATCCCGGATCAGGTTGAGACATCAGTTTGTTGTCCAGCATACTTTCTGGCGGCTCCAGCCTCTGGCCAGGGTAAAACGACGGTCACTGCCGCGCTTGCCCGTTATCTGCGCAATCAGGGGATCAGGGTGAGAGTCTTCAAGACCGGCCCGGATTATCTGGACCCCCAAATACTGGAGCAGGCATCAGGTCACCCGGTAGAACAACTTGATCTTTGGATGGCCGGTGAGGACTACTGTCGTCAGGCCTTACACCAGGCAGCACAAGACGCGGACCTGATTCTTGTCGAAGGTGCTATGGGGATTTTTGATGGAGAACCTTCCAGTGCCGATTTAGCGGCTTGTTTCGGCATTCCGGTCATACTGGTGATGGATGTAAAGGGGATGGCCCAGACAGCGGCTGCTATTGCAGCGGGTTTGGCCGGGTTTCGCCAGGACATTAACCTGGTCGGGGTGATCGCCAATCACTGCGGATCAGAGCGCCATGCTCAATTGATTCGGGATAACTTACCGGAATCGCTTCCTCTTATTGCCACAATGCCAAGAAATCCGGAGCTGGCGTTACCGGAAAGACACCTCGGGTTGGTACAGGCCAGTGAAGTCAGGCAAGAGCTGGAGGAACGATTTGAAGCCGGAGCCAAGGCGCTGGCTGCCGGGGGGATTGAGGCTTCAGAGTTGTTTGCGCTTAAAACCTCATTGGATACAGGCCTAATTAAAAAAATAGGGCTCGATGAGAAAAATGGGTCAAGTGAGAACAGTCGACCAGGTAAGACAAACGAAACAAAGGGTGTGCTTTTTCAAGCACCGGTTGCAGCAAGGGAAGGAGGTTTAGGTAGACCGCTACAGGGCCTGCGTGTGGGGATTGCCAAAGATGAGGCGTTCAGTTTTATCTATGCTGCAAATCTGCGCCTGCTCAATGAGCTTGGCGCCCAATTTGAATTCTTTTCCCCACTGCATGACAGCGAGCCAGGATCGGTTGATGCAATCTGGTTGCCCGGGGGTTATCCGGAACTTTATGCCGAAGTGCTTTCTGCCAATGAGCCTATGAAAGAGGCGATCAGGCAACACTTCATTCAGCAGCGTCCTATTCTGGCGGAATGTGGTGGCTTCCTGTATTGCCTGGAAACTCTGACGGACCTGGATGAAAACACCTTTAACATGCTGGGACTGATTCCCGGTAAAGGCATGATGCGTGGAAAAAGAGGGTGCCAGGGAATGCAGACCGCTGTGCTCCCGGAAGGTGAAGTCCAGGCCCATGCTCATCACCGTTCACGTAGTTTTGATACCCCGGAGCCTATCGGGTATGGTCGCCGGCAGCGTCATTCTGCCCCTGGAGAGCCCATCTTTCGATTACAGGGCCTTACGGCGACCTATCTCCACCTTTTCTTTCCATCCAACCCTGAGGCGGTGGCCGCCCTGTTTTACCGAAAAGCGACCATTTCAGGGGATCAGGAGATAAGTTGTGTTGTCTAGTTCTATCGCACTGATCGGTGCAGGATTTTCTTTGGGATTTGTCCATGCACTGGACCCGGATCATGTTATGGCCGTTTCTGCACTCAGCAGTGAAAAAACCGGTATTCGCCGCACGCTGCTGTATTGCGCCAGCTGGGCTCTTGGGCATGGCGGTGTGTTATTGGCCTGCGGTCTGCTGTTGTTCGGACTGGGGTTTCGTTTACCTGAGGCGTTACAGATTTCAGCGGAAGCAAGTGTGGGAATTCTGCTCATCGCTATCGGGATAATGTGTTTCTGGCGCTATCGCTCGCGGTCGGGTGAAGGCTCTGAATTGGAAAAAAACCGATTACTAAAAACACGCGGGCAGACCGGGAAGCCAAGGGCGCCATTAATGGTGGGTATGCTGCATGGTCTTGCGGGCAGTGCCTCGGCATTGGCATTGGTACCCGTGATTACACAGGGCCAGTTAGTGATTGCCGTGGCTTATATCCTGGTCTTTTCCCTTGGCGTTCTGCTGTCCATGTTGTGCTTCGGTCTTGGGCTTGGGACGGTCCAGCTTAAACTCCAGCGTTTCAGCGAGCGCTGGTTTCGCTGGAACCAATATCTGATTGCTTCTGTCTCCGTGGTGCTTGGCAGCTATTGGCTGAGTCAGGTTGTTTGATTGATGTTGCAGTCAGGTGTCCCCGATGTGGCCGGAAAGTAGTGAGCAGCCTCAAAAGCTGAGGACCGGTTTGACCACTGGCACTTGTGCGACGGCTTGTTGCGTTGCCGCCGCCCAGCGTCTGCTGAATGGCAATAATGCTCATGCCTGTTCTGATCTGAAAGAGCGGGATTTACCACAGCGGGATTTACCACAAGAAGTCTCCGTGAAGTTACCTCGGGGGAAACTCGTTAGGTTGCAAATCAGTGACCTTCAGCGAGTTGACGAACAGCAAGTGATGGCGTCAACGATTAAGAATGCCGGCGACGATCCGGACGTGACTCACGGCGCCAGGGTCTTCGTTCGTTTACGTCTGCGGTCGCAACCCGGAGTGATGTTTAAAGCCGCCGAAGGCGTTGGTACTGTCACCCGGGACGGGCTGAGTCTGGGGGTAGGGGAGCCGTCTATTAATCCGGTTCCCCGTCAAATGATCCGGGATCATCTTGAACAGGCAGCTGAGCAGTTTGGCTACCTGGGCGGTTTTGAAGTGGCTGTCGGTGTGGAAAACGGGCATGAACTGGCCCTGAAAACCATGAACCCACGTCTGGGAATCGTAGGAGGACTGTCCATATTGGGAACGACTGGCATAGTCAGGCCGTTTTCTTGCTCTGCCTATATTGCCTCGATTCATCAGGGGATCGATGTGGCCCATGCCAACGGTATTGACCATATTGCCGCCACCACTGGCAGCAGTAGTGAGGCAGCCATACGAGACCTTTACGGCCTGACGGATATGGCTCTCATCGAGATGGGGGATTTTGCCGGTGCGGTATTGAAATATCTCCGCCGGGTCAGGATCAAAAAAGTCAGTCTCTGTGGCGGCTTCGGCAAGATGACCAAGCTGGCTAACGGCCATCTGGACCTGCACAGCCGAGCCTCGTCGATTGATTTTAAGCAACTGGCAGAAATGGCTGGAAACCTGGGCGCTGATAATGACCTGATTCATCAGGTTTTACAGGCCAACACCACCATAGAAGTGCTGAAACTTTGTGTTAGCAAAGAGATACCTCTTGCGGATGAGGTTTGTCGACAGGCGCTTGCCAAGGCAAGAAGTATGGTTCCCCTGGATGTAGAACTCGAAGTCTGGGCAGTGGACCGGAAGGGCCGATTTGTTGGGAGTGCGTTTGAGGGGTTGCAAGGATGAAAGGCACTCTTTTGCTACTGGGCGGAACGGCAGATGGAAGGCGACTGGCCGAAAGCCTCAGCAGACAGGGAGTTCAACTTATTTACAGCATTGCAGGTTTGGTCAGAACCCCTAACGTCTCTTGTGAGGTGTTCAGTGGTGGCTATACCCAGGTGGGAGGTTTGGACCGTTTCCTTTGTGAGCAGAATATCAGTGCCATTTTGGATGTAACTCATCCTTACGCCAGGAAAATGAGCGAAACGGCGAGGGAAAGCGCGGCTTTCACGGGCATACCTTACTGGCGCTTTCAGCGTCCGGCCTGGCGGCCACAGAAAGAAGACAACTGGAGCCGTTTTTCGGACTGGTTTGAATTGTTGGATTCGGTTAGTACCAAAAAGTCGCTTTTTCTGACAGCCGGGCAGCCGGATCAGGGCATTCTGGAGAGGCTGGCTGAATACCAGCAGCAGGGACAGCGACAGTTGTTGCGAACGGCAGTAGAGCCCAGGTTTCCCTTACCCGGTGATATGGAATGGGTCAAAGCCATCGGCCCGTTTGAAGTGGCGAATGAACGGAACCTGATGCGTCAACATGGCATTGATGCCGTCATCAGCAAGAACAGTGGGGGCGATGCCACGGTTGCCAAATTGCAGGCCGCGCGGGAACTGAACATCCCGGTATACATGCTGGAACGGCCGGAGCTGACTCCGGTTGATGATGAGTTTAACAATATTGCTGCCATGGAATCCTTTGTGCTCGAGCAGTTTAAGACGCTGAGCGCTACAGGTCGATTTTCCAGAGCAGTGACAAATAGAGAGTAGAGGTCTAGTCATGACAACTTCACCCGATAAACCTGCGATTTTGTTCGTAGGGCATGGGTCCCGCGACGTCGAAGCCGTGGAAGAATTTTATCAGTTGGCGGAACACTTCCGGGAACGTTTCCCTGATCGACTGGTGGAGACCGGGTTCCTTGAATTCGTGCGTCCGATTATCGCCCAGGGGGTGGAAAATCTGGTATCCAAAGGCGCCACTCACATCCAGGCCATTCCCGGTATGTTAATGGCTGGCGGGCATGCCAAAAACGACATCCCCAGTGAACTGAATGCGCTTCAATTGGAGTATGGAATCAAGATAGATTATGGCGCTGAGCTGGGAGTAAACCCCAAAATGCTCCAGGCCGCCCAGGCGCGTATAGAACAGGCAGAGGAAGAACTGAAAGCTCAGGTGGGATCTGGCTACCAGCGCAAGGATACTTTGTTGGTCGTGGTCGGCAGAGGCGCCTCAGACGCAGACGCCAACTCCAATATTTGTAAGATTACCCGGTTTCTTGAAGAAGGCATGGGCTTTGGTTGGGCGACAACCTGTTACAGCGGAGTGACGACCCCATTGGTACCGGACTGTCTGGAGCGTGCCCACGGACTGGGTTTCAAACAAGTCATTGTGTTTCCGTATTTCCTGTTTACCGGAAGACTGGTCAAGAAGATCTACGCCTGGGTGGATGAATACGCGGAGGCGCATCCAGAAGTGGCGGTGGTAAAAGCTTCCTATCTGAACGACCACGCCAAGGTGATCGATACTTTCGTGGAAAAGCTGGGGGAAATTGAGGCGGGCAACCCGAATATGAACTGCCAGCTGTGTCAGTACCGGGTGCAGATCGTCGGCGCTGAACACAAAGTGGGTCGTCCCCAGGAAAGCCATCACCATCATGTGCAGGGTATCGGCACCGATGCTGATCACGGTCATCATCACCATCACCATCATCACCACCATGATCACGGCCATGATCAGGGTCACGATAAGATCGAGCATGAACGCAGCAAAGAACCACAATAGGTTCTGGCTAAAAACCGTCTCTATTGAAGAAAAATAAGCTGATCAGATGACATTCGACTACGAAACCAGTCCCCAACAGATCGAGCAGGAAAGCTTCAGGCAAATTCGGGCGCTGACAGACCTCAACGGACTGACTCCGGCGCAGGCGCAAGTCGTAATGCGGATCGTTCACAGTATCGGAATGCCGGAAGTGGCCTCGCAGGTACGCTTCAGTGCCAAGGCTTGCGAAAGGGGGCTGGAAGCATTGTCTGAATGTTGCCCGATACTCTGCGACGCCGAAATGGTAAAGCAGGGGCTCACTAAACGAATGCTGGCATCTGAACCGTTCTGCTTTCTCAATGATCCAAGAGTACCGGCACTGGCTGCGCAGAAGCAGGAAACGCGCTCCATGGCAGCGCTTAAACTCTGGCCTCCATTACTTGAAAACAGTGTTGTGATCATCGGGAACGCGCCCACGGCATTATTTCGCTTACTTGAAATGTTGGAATCTGGGAGTCCCAGACCCGCACTGATCATCGGTATGCCGGTGGGCTTTGTCGGGGCAGCAGAGTCCAAACAGGCTTTATGGGACCTCCACTACTCACTCGGAGTTGAATGCATCACGCTGTTAGGGCGCCAGGGTGGAAGTGCTGTGTCTTCTGCCACCTGCAACGCGCTACTGCGCTGCCTGAAAGGAGAGTGGTATTGAACTCAATCCATGTGATCGGACTTGGCGTGACGGAAACACCGGAGCTCAGCCAGAAAGCGCTGCAGGCTCTAGAGAACGCCGATCGGGTGATTGGCTCCGCCCGCCAGCTCAAGGTGGTGGAAACGCTTCTGCAGCAGCAACAGACCCTGGAGCTGCCCCCGCTGTCAGAGTTGGCTTTGTATCTGGAATCAGCGCTCAGCCAGGAGTCGAACAGAGGCCACACTGTGATACTGGCTTCCGGCGATCCCTTGTATTACGGCATTGGGAGATGGCTGAGTCGCCATATTCCGCCGGAGCAGTTGTTTTTCTATCCTGCCGTGTCCAGCATCCAGGCAGCCTGTCATGCCCTCGGTCTTTCTCTTCAGGATGTAGAAGTAATTAGCCTCCATGGACGCCCCATGGAGCGTATCCGGACGGTTCTCAAACATCGCCATACATTGGTGGTGCTCACTGACAAATACAGTACGCCACAAGTACTGGCGAGGGAATGCGTGGCTGCCGGGTTTGAGCAGTCCAAACTCGTCGTATGCGAATCCATGGGCTATGAAAATCAGAGGCTGAGCCACTTTGATGCGTCAGAGCTCGCCCAATCAGTTCAATTATTCGACCCCTTGCATATCACGGTCATAGAAACCCGTGGTGATGGTGGGGTGCTACCGGAATTCCCCGGTATCCCCGATGACCATTTTGAGACAGGGACCGAACCAGGAAAGGGAATGATCACCAAAAGAGAGGTCCGGCTCAATATCCTGTCCCTGCTGCAGCCGTCCAATGATGACGTTATCTGGGACATTGGAGCCGGCTGTGGTTCGGTGGCGATTGAGCTTGCTTATTGGAATGAGTGTTGTCAGGTCATTGCGATTGAGCAACATACTGAACGACTGAAACACCTGGAAAAAAACCGGCGCCGCTTTGGAGTCGTCAGTAACCTGAGCGTCCAGCCGGGGCGGGCGCCAGAAATACTGGAAGGGCTTTCACATCCGAACAAAGTGTTTATTGGCGGCAGTGACGGGCGACTGCCTGAACTTTTGGCTCAGACCTGGGAAATGCTTCCTCCAGGTGGGGTATTGGTGGCCTCAGCAGTGACTGAAAACACCCGACATCAGTTTATGACGTTTCTGACGCAGCGGAATCTGGCAGCAGACGCTAAACCTGAGACCTGTCAGATCGCTGTCAGTAAAGGGGGCTTCCTGTCTGATCAGTTGATCTACCGTCCGGTTTTGCCTGTCACCTTGTTCCGCTTTATCAAGCGGCTCGCCAATTCACCGGATAAGCAATCTACCGCCCAACTTCCGGACGAGACATCGATAGACGGCCAGGAACGCTATGAAGAAATCTCAGATGTGTTCGTAGCAGGAAGGGACAGGGCAGGAAGGGGATAGGTATGAACAATTCGAAGTCAGAGACAGGATGTTTTTACGGTGTTGGGGTCGGCCCGGGCGATCCGGAATTGTTAACGCTGAAAGCTGCGCGATTGATCAGGGAAGCCGATGTGGTGGCTTATCTGTGCAATGATCAAGGTCATTCCCAGGCCCGACAGATTGCGGCTCAGGTCCTGAAAGAGGCCGATCCCTCGCAAACCGAAATGCCGATAGAGCTGCCTATGTGCGAAGACCGGCGAATTGCGAACGCCGTCTATGATGAGGCGGCAATATTGATCAGAGAGCATGTGTCTGCCGGACTAACCGTGGTGTTTCTTTGTGAGGGGGATCCGCTGTTTTTTGGGTCGTTTGCTTACCTGCTGAATCGCCTGCAATCGGATTGCCGATGTATGGTGGTGCCGGGAATATCGTCACCTCAGGCGGCATCCGCCGCACTCAGCCTGCCTCTCACATTACTGAAAGAGTCTTATTCTGTGATCAGCGGGCGGCATTCTGATGCCTCGATTCTAAACACACTCGGCAGCTATGACAGCGTTGTGATCATGAAAGCCGGGAAGTCCCGCCAGCGCATTCTCAAATTATTGGCGGAGAGCGGACGACTGGCGCAGGCGTCCTACCTGGAGTATATCGGTCGCGACAACGAACGCATTGTGAACGATGTCACCACGCTGGACCGGGAAGCTCCGGGACAGGCTGGCCCCTATTTTTCGCTGTTTGTAATTACGCCACAACGTCGAACGGAGGATCTCGGGTGATTCGTGTCCTGGCGTTAACGGAAGCTGGCAGAAAGTTGGGTAACTTCCTGACGTCGCAACTGACTGGCAGTGAGCTTTGGTACAAACCACAGCCCTTTACCGAGCGGGTACAACAGGCATTCACTAACGGGGATCGACTGATTCTGATTTGTGCCACTGGCATTGTCGTCAGAACTCTGGCGCCGGTGATCCGATCGAAACAGGAAGATCCCCCGGTATTGGTATTGGATGAAGCAGGACAATTCGTTATTCCGTTGCTTTCCGGTCATGAGGGAGGCGCCAACCAGTGGGGAAAGGAAATCGCTCAGTTGCTTGAGGCGCAGCTTGTGGTCACAACCGCCAGCCGCTATCTGGACCCGATATATACCGTCGGGATGGGGTGCGAACGCGATTGTTCCAAGGATGAACTCCAGGAATTGCTGCAGCACTGCCTGGACGATGCAGGACTCTCAATCACCCAGATCCAGTCGATCAACAGTATCGATATCAAGGCCGATGAGCAGGGATTAATCGCTCTGGCAGAAAACCTGGATAGACCCTTTCATACCTGGAGTAAGGCCAGCTTGAGTACCATGGAGGGGTTATTAAGCACCCGATCTGAGTATGTTTATAACACGGTGGGGGTTTATGGAGTGGCGGAATCCGCCGCGTTATATGCCGCCGGAAACGCGACAGGAGAACAGGCTGAGCTGGTTCTGAACAAACAAAAGAGCCGGAGAGCCACCTGTGCCATTGCCAGAAGCTATCCACCTGCGCCTATCGAACAAAACTCTTCTGCCGACAAACAAAACTCCTTTAAACACAAACTAAATGCTGAATTGAAAAATGGGTAAATTATTCGTTATCGGGTCAGGTCCCGGTGATCCTGAACTGGTCACCCCAAAAGCCCGTAAGGCCATTGAATCATCCACTGATCTGGTGGCCTATGGTCTTTATCTTAATCTGTTGGGGGCGATATGTTCCGGTAAATCCCACCATGACCTTCCCCTTGGCGAGGAAACCGGCAGAGCTCGGTTGGCCCTTGATCTGGCCGCCTCGGGAAAGACGGTGTCACTGATCTCCAGCGGTGATATCGGTATCTACGCCATGGCAACGTTGGTGTTCGAGTTGCTGGATCAGCAGTTACAGGGTCTGGAGCATCATCCGGAATGGCTGAATGTGGAAATAGAAGTGATTCCCGGAATCTCGGCCATGCAGGCGGGAGCCGGCCGGGTGGGAGCTCTTTTGGGGCATGATTTCTGTACGATTTCACTGTCCGATCTCCTGACGCCATGGGACACCATCGTTAACCGTATCGAACATGCGGGAGCCGGTGATTTTGTCATTTCTTTCTACAACCCGGTATCCAAAAAGCGTCACTGGCAGTTAAACCATGCCAGGGACATTCTGCTTAAACACCGGCCTTCAGAAACGCCGGTATTCATCGGCCGCCAGCTGACCCGGGAAGACGAATCGATTGCCATTATCACCCTGGCAGAACTCGATGCAGGCGACGTAGACATGTTTACGCTGGTGTCTGTTGGCAACAGCGAATCCAGGCACATTATCAACGGAACGAAAGAATGGGTATACACCCCCCGAGGCTATAGAAAATTGTGGTCTCCCACACAACACAAGGAGTCGGCATGAAAGTCTATTTCATCGGCGCCGGCCCGGGAGATCCGGAGTTGATCACTGTCAAAGGGCAGCGGCTCATCGCGCAATGTCCGGTGGTTCTTTATGCAGGTTCATTGGTGCCCAGAGAAATTCTCGAAATAGCTGAAGGCCGCGCTAAACAAATTATTGATACCGCCTCTCTGGATCTTGAGGAGATAATCGAACATATACAGAACGCATGTGAACAGGGCCAGGATGTGGCACGAGTACACTCTGGCGACCCCTCGGTCTACGGTGCGATCGGCGAGCAGATCCGGCGGCTGGAGTCTCTTGGCATCGACTATGAAGTCATCCCCGGTGTTACCGCTACCTCAGCATCTGCTGCATGGCTGGGGAAAGAACTGACCCTGTCAGGGGTTTCTCAAACCATCATCATGACCCGATTTGAAGGCAAGACGCCGTTTCCAGAACGTGAGCGTCTCCCGGAACTGGCCAGAAGCGGTGCAACACTGGCAATACACCTGGGGGTTACTCGCATCCATAAAGTTGTTGAGGAACTGATTCCCCATTACGGTGAGGACTGCCCGGTGGCGGTTTGCTATCGCACTTCCTGGCCTGATCAGGACAAAGTAACGGGCACACTCGGTGACATTGTAGAGAAAGTGCGGGCCAAAAAATTCACTCGCACTTCATTGATATTGGTAGGCCGGGTATTGAATACGGATGCGTTCAGCGATTCCTACCTCTATGACCAGAACCAGGCACACATATACCGGCCCAGGGTGAAACCATCCGAGCCCCGGACCGTCAAACGATAGCGATGAACCCTGAACCTTGAACCTCGAACAACGCTACAACCGCCAAAGACAACTTCGATCGGACAGGAATGACTATGCAACTGAATAAAATCCCCGCGACCATTGTGACTGGATTTCTCGGCAGCGGAAAAACCACGCTGTTGTCCAATATCTTAAAGCAGGCGGCCGGTAAACGAATTGCCGTCATCGTCAATGAATTCGGAGAATTGGATATTGACGCGGATCTTCTGCGCAGCTGCCCGTTGGATTGTGAAGAAGAGGGAGCAGGCGCCACCGGACCAAATGAGTCAGGGGCTGGCAATGGGATATACGAACTGGCCAACGGCTGTATCTGTTGCACTGTGGAGGAAGAGTTTCTTCCCGTCATGCAGCAACTGGTCGCGCGTCGGGAGGATATCGACCACATCCTGATTGAAACCAGCGGACTGGCACTGCCCAAGCCTTTGGTACAAGCCTTCAACTGGCCTGACATTAAGCAGCATTGTACGGTCGATGCGGTCATTACCCTGATCGACGGTCCGGCCGTGGCCGCGGGTCGCTTCGCCAATGATGAGGAAAAAGTTCAGGCGCAAAGGCTGGCTGATGAAAACCTGGACCATGATCCCACCTTGCAGGAGCTGCTGGACGACCAGTTGAGTGCGGCTGATATGGTATTGGTGGGTAAAAACGATCTGCTCAGTGAAAATGAGCGCGAGTTGGTAAGAGGCATCGTGTCGAGAAAAGTGCCGGCGTCGGTGAAAACGGTATACATCAGTCACGGTGATTTCATCAACGATCAATTACCGCTGGAGATGCTGTTGGGCATCGAGGCGGAAAGCGAATCCCGGATCAATGATGTTCATAATCATCATGACCACCACCACGAACACGGCGAACACCATGAGCACGCTCACGATCACTTTGATTCCTGCGTGATCACTCTGGGGGAGGTCGATGCAGACAAACTGCGGAGTCAATTGCAGAATCTGTTGAAAGAGCATGCTATTTATCGGGCCAAGGGCTTTGCCGCGGTACCGGGCAAACCCATGCGGCAGGTGATGCAGGCCGTCGGCGAACGTCTCGACGTCCATTTTGACCGGTTGTGGCGTGAGGGAGAGCCCCGCCACACCCGTTTGGTCGTAATTGGCAAAGAGCTGGATACCGCGGGGCTGACCGATGCATTAAAGCGGGCAGAGCTGGAAACCGTCAGCTGATGCATCTATTTGCGGCCAGACCCGGCGGATTTGTCGATGACGAAGGTATCATCGATCTGAATCAGTCGCCGGCAGATATTGTGATTCTGTCGGCTGCTGACAGCAGCCTGTCGGCTCTGGCTCATGCGGCGGAAAATCTGCCAGACGATTATCCGACCATACGTCTGGCCAACTGGACCCATCTGATGAAGCCGGCAGCGTTCGACCTATATCAGGACAAGGTGCTGGACCGGGCGAGGGTCATTGTTCTTTCTCTTCTTGGCGGGCAGGGATACTGGGAATATGGCTTCGAAAGGCTCCGGGAGTGGTCCGGGAATGGGGAAACGTGTTGTCGCCGGTTGATTGTCGTCCCCGGCGACGATGCTCCTGACGAGGCGTTAACAGAGGCGTCAACAGTTGCTGCCAGCGAATCCTGCAGGGTTTGGCGTTATCTGCGTGAAAGCGGGGTTCATAACGCTCGTCAGTTATTTAATTTTATAGCCGCAACCTATTTCGATCTCCCGGTGTCCTGGCTTGAACCAAGGCCATTGCCCAATTGCTTGATCTACGTTCCTAAGAGTGGCCGACAGCCATCACGTTCTTTCTCACTGGCGGAAGGGCAACATTGGTGGGAGCAGAGATGGCAGGATCTACAGCGAGATCGTGGTAGGACAGTCGTCGGTGGCAGTTTTCTCAACAATAACGAGCCCCTGGGGACCATTGTTCTCCTTCTGTTCTACCGCAGCCACCTGCAAAGCGCTGACACTCAGATGTTCGATGAACTGATCGAGCAAACTGAAAATCAGGGATTGAATCCTTTGCCGGTATCAGTGGCGTCGTTAAAAGATGCGGATACCCTGAAGCAACTGAACGTACTGATCGCTGAAACCCAGGCCAAATTGGTCCTGAACACCACCGGGTTTGCCATCAACCGGGTTGCCAGTTCGGATCTTTCCTCGCAACCGACAGAATTTGATTCGCCCTTTGACGAGTCTCTGCCGGTGATGCAATTGATCCTGTCGAGCACAGCAGAAGAAGATTGGGAGCAATATACCCAAGGGCTGCGTAGCCGGGACATAGCCATGCATGTGGTACTGCCGGAAATGGACGGTAGAATCATCACGCGGGCCGTCAGCTTTAAAGCAGAGAACTATTATAGCGATCGTTGTCAGGCGTCCGTTGTCCGTTACGCACTGCATCAGGAACGGGCGGCATTCGTCAGTGAGTTGGCCAGACGCTATTGTCAGTTGGCGTCTAAATCCAATGAGGAAAAACGCATCGCCCTGATACTGGCTAACTATCCCACTAAAGACGGTCGTATTGGCAATGGAGTCGGCCTGGATACTCCGGCATCGGTGGTCAATATTCTGCGGGCATTTAAGGATGCGGGTTATCCAGTAGGTTCTGCCGGAGAGATTCCCGCAACGGGCACAGAACTGATTCAAGCCTTGCTCACATCCGTGACCAATAATCCCAACACGCTGCATTTTCTACCTTGCTGGCAAAGCCTGGCGCTGGAGGATTACCAAAAATACTTTTCCCAGTTGCCCGCATCCTGCCAGCAGGCAGTCATCGACCAATGGGGTGGCCCGGAACAGGATCCAAAATACCGGCAGGGCAGGTTGATGCTGTCGGGTATCCGGTTAGGGGAGACCTTTATCGGAATTCAACCGGCGCGAGGTTTCGATCGGGATCTGGCGGCCAATTACCATGACCCTGATCTGATTCCTCCTCACAGCTATCTGGCGTTCTATTTCTGGCTGCGTTTTTGCTATCAGGTGGATGCGATTGTGCATGTAGGCAAGCACGGGAATCTGGAGTGGCTGCCCGGAAAGGGAACCGCGCTATCCTCCTGTTGCTGGCCGGATATTGCTCTGGGGCCAATGCCGCATTTCTATCCGTTTATCGTCAATGATCCCGGCGAAGGCGCTCAAGCCAAGCGCCGTGCCCAGGCAGTGATTATCGATCATCTGATGCCACCGATGACGCGCGCGGAAACCTATGGTGAGCTAGCGGAGCTTGAAGGACTGGTCGATGAATTCTATCAGGCCAGCGGTCTGGATAAACGCCGGGAAAACTGGCTGCGTGAAACCATTCTGGAACTGGTCCGATCAACAGGCGTGATTCATGAGTTGGGAATGACGGAAGAAATGGTCGCTTCCGATGATGAAACGCTTCTGAATGAGCTCGATACTTACTTGTGTGACATCAAGGAAGCCCAGATCCGACATGGACTTCACATTCTTGGGGAGTTGCCTGACGACGAAAAGCTTTGTGATACGCTCGTAGCCTTATTGCGACTTCCTCGCGGAGACACGCCAGAAAGCCGGGGGATATTGCACAATATTGCCATTGACCTGGAACTTTATCAGAACGAAGACATTTTTGATCCTCTCGCGGCCGGTAGCACAATCTGGACCGGTCCCAAGCCCTCGATATTAGATCAATTATCAGACCAACCATGGCGTACCGAGTCTGATACCCGTGAGCGCCTGGAGCTGCTTGCGAGTCAGTGGATGCGGAAACATGTACTTGATTCCGAGGATACAAGCCAGATCAGGCACGAGTTCCCTGCCACCTTCGCATTGCTGGAATACACCAGAGAACGAATTGTATTTGCCTTGCACCAGAGCGCTTCGCTGGAAATTGACTCTTTAATGAACGGGTTGAGCGGCCGATTTGTCCCGCCTGGTCCCAGTGGAGCTCCCACTCGCGGGCGACTGGATACACTACCGACCGGTCGAAATTTCTATTCGGTCGATTCCCGCGCCATACCTTCGCCGACTGCCTGGGCGATTGGCGAACGTTCTGCTCAAGCCTTGATTGAACGCCATTTGCAGGAACACGGCGATTACCCAAAAGAACTGGGTCTGTCAGTCTGGGGAACGGCGACAATGAGGACCGGTGGTGACGATATTGCTCAGGCATTCGCCTTGATGGGGCTAAAGCCTATCTGGGCGCAAGGATCTCATCGGGTGGTTGACTTTGAAATCGTGCCTACCATGTTGCTTAAGCGGCCAAGAGTCGATGTGACTTTGCGCGTTTCCGGCTTCTTCAGAGATGCTTTTCCCAATGTGATTCGCTTATACGACGCAGCGGTTCAGGCCATTGCCAAGTTGGAAGAGCCGGGCGATGAAAATTTTATACTGCAACATATCCAAGAACGCCAACAGGTGCTCATAGAGCAGGGAATGAGTGCCGAAGATGCGCACCGGCAAGCCAGTTTTCGTGTTTTCGGCAGTAAACCCGGTGCCTATGGGGCAGGACTGCAGGGGCTGATCGATGAGCGATGCTGGGAGAATAAAGGCGATCTCGCTGAAGCCTACGTGAATTGGGGTGGCTATGCCTATGGCCAGATCCATGGGGATGGTATCCAGGTCAGAGAAGAATTTCAGCATCGGTTATCCCAACTCGAAGTGGTGGTCCAAAACCAGGACAACCGTGAACACGATGTGCTGGACTCGGACGATTACTATCAGTTCCAGGGGGGCATGTCCAACGCGGTGAACGTTTTTCGGGGCACAATGCCAGCGATATACCACGGAGATCACTCCAACCCGGCGGCGCCCAAAATCCGCACCCTGAAAGAAGAGCTCAACCGAGTGATTCGTAGCCGGGTGTTAAACCCCAAATGGTTGTCTGCCATGCGGGAGCACGGCTACAAGGGGGCGTTTGAAATGTCGGCGACCATCGACTATCTCTTCGCCTACGACGCTACAACGGATCTGATTGACGACTACCAGTACGCCCAGGTTGCCGATACTCTGGTGCTGGATCAGGACAATCGTGAATTTCTGCAGGCGCACAGTCCATCAGCACTGGAAGAGATGGCTGAACGACTACTGGAAGCTACGCAGCGGGGGATGTGGCGAGACGCGGAAGATCACGCGAAAGCACTACAGAATCTCCTGTTGGACATTGATGAGGGACGGGAAACTCCATGACCTTGTTCCTGTCGGTGATGGTGGCACTTATTCTGGATCGCGTATTTGCCGAACCCAGGCGGTGGCACCCGTTAGTCGGTTTCGGCAAGTTGGCGGATTGGCTTGAGAAGATATTGAAGCCTCGTTGTGAAGGCTACATCGCCGGAGTGATCGCACTGGCATTGGCGATAGCCCCATTCACTTTTCTGGCCTGGTGGTTTGAGTCACAGTGGTCTCTCGATAGCGAACCATCTTCAGTTAACTACCCTTATGCACTGTCAGCCGGTGTCGTACTTTATCTGGCCATTGGATGGCAGAGCCTGCTGAGTCATGCCCGTGCTGTGTCAGAACCGCTGAAGATTGGCGATATGGATCAGGCTCGTTACGCTGTATCAATGATTGTCAGTCGTGATACAGACGGACTGAATGAGCAGGGCATCGCCGTGGCTGCGACCGAATCGGTACTTGAAAATGGCGCAGACGCTATTTTTTCTGCCTTGTTCTGGTTTATTGTCGGCGGGATTCCCGGGGTGGTGATGTATCGTTTAAGCAATACATTGGACGCCATGTGGGGGTATAGAAATACCCGGTTTATCAAGTTTGGCTGGGCCGCCGCACGATTTGATGATCTGCTCAACCTGATCCCGGCACGGCTGACAGCTTTCACTTACGCTGTAAGCGGCAAAACACTCTGCGCCTTTCATTGCTGGCGACTGCAGGCCAATACCTGGAAAAGTCCTAACGCAGGTCCTGTGATGGCTTCCGGTGCCGGAGCGCTCAATGTCAGCCTGGGAGGCGGGGCAATATACCATGGCCAGTGGCAGGATCGCCCCTCGTTAGGGCCAGAGTTCGGCAGTCCGGCGAATGCAGACACCATCAAACAAGCCTGCGGGCTGGTCAACCGCTCCCTGTTGCTCTGGGGAGGATTATTATTCTGTTATGGGCTTTGGATATGAATCAGGACATCCATCTCTATCCCTCAATGACTTATGCCGGTTCCGATATAGGCGAAAGCTCTTTTAACTCTGGCGAGAGTGCCGTTGCTCGTGATGAAACATCTAAGCTTTGTGATGAGAGTTCCGTCATCCACGGCGGTGACCTCTATTCTGCCAGTCGCCATTACGGTATTCCGTTGGATTACTGGATCGATCTTTCAACCGGTATCAATCCCGATCCTTATCCGGTCGCAGATCCAGACCCTATTGCATTCCAGCGCTTGCCTTATCTGTCGCCTCTGTTACTGGAAAGGGCGTCCGGCTATTACGGAAACGCTCAGTTGCTGCCGATCTCCGGTACTCAGACCGCAATTCAGTCATTGCCTGGCTGTCTGACATCCTTTCCCCTGCTGGTACCCAGAATTGGCTACCAGGAACATGCATTGCAATGGTCAAAGTCAGGGGCTGAAATCATCAGTTATCCATCCTTCGACCAAGAAGAAGCCTCCGATTTTATCGACCGGTATCTGCAAAAAAACAGGTGCTGCCACCTGCTGGTCATCAATCCGAATAATCCGACAGGTATGAGATTTCCGCCGGAAAAACTCCGGGAGTGGGCGGATCGTTTGGATGAAGGTTGCTATTTGATCGTTGACGAAGCCTTTATGGATCTGACCCCAGACGAAAGTGTCCTCACGCATCACTTTACGGGCAATATGGTGGTCCTCAGATCATTCGGTAAGTTTTTTGGGCTTGCCGGCATCAGGCTGGGGTTTATGTTCGGTAACCCGACCATTCGCAACCGGGTACAGCAAGTTGCCGGTGTCTGGAATGTAAATGGCCCGGCACAATCCATCGCCATCGATGCTTTCGCCAATCATCTCTGGCATCGTAAGGCTCGCTATCGTATACAGACTTCTGCGACCTACACCGAAACGCTTTTCCGGGGCATGATGGAGGTTCTGAACCCTCTGCAGAGCACTCATCAGGGATTGTTCTCCAGCTATCTGATCAAGACAGATCTTGCCCGAGAAGCGCAGTCGTTCCTGGCGGAGCGAGGCATTCTGGTGCGGGTGATCAATGTCAACGGCAAATACAGCCTCCTTAGAACCGGATTGGTCAATCCGGCAGATACCGCCTCCTGCAAACGTATTGAACAGGCCGTAACCTCCTATTTCTTGAAGAGGAAATAACGTGAAACCCCATTCCAGGACCTCGATAAAGGACGTTGAATTCACAGACAGGGACCGGGAAAGTTTATACAAGACTATTTTCAACCGACGGGATGTTCGCGGCCAGTTCCTACCAAACGACATTCCTGACGACAAAGTAGCCCGAATTTTACAAGCTGCTCATCATGCGCCCTCCGTCGGCTTCATGCAGCCGTGGAATTTTATCGTTATCCGGTCAAACACCATCAGAGAGCGTATCTTTCAATCCTTTCTCGAAGCCAATGAGGAAGCGGCGAAGATGTTCGCCAAAGAAAAACAGGAAAACTACCGGTCATTAAAGCTCGAAGGTATTCTGGATGCCCCCCTGAACATCTGCGTCACCTGTGACCGTTCCAGATCCGGCCCCGTCGTCTTGGGTCGCACCCATATCAAAACCGTGGATCTCTACAGCACCGTCTGCGCCGTGCAGAATCTCTGGCTCGCCGCAAGAGCAGAAGGCTTGGGAGTGGGGTGGGTCAGCATCATCAAAGAACAGGCTTTGCACGAGATTCTGAATATTCCTGAGGACATTGTTCCTATTGCTTATCTCTGCGTTGGCAAAGTCTCCCACTTTAATGCCACCCCCGACCTTGAGAAAGCGGGATGGCGCAAGCGTTTGCCCTTGGAAGATTTGGTGTTTTTTGATCAATGGAAGGAGCAGAGGGCTGATGGAAGCGATAGTCTGATTGACGAAATACGGAATGCAGGTAACGACATAGGAAAATATAAATTCACTTCCTGAAAAGAGGGAAGTTGGGCGGGATAGAAATATGTTACGACAGCCGTTGCATCTGAGCTACCGTTAGCCGGATTCTAAGACCCATACATTGGCCAGCCCATAACGTAGGCGTTTAGGCCAGTAGATTAGTAGATAATGATTAAATCAAAGTAGATTTTTGTTTGTGTTTCTCTATTGCTCTTTTTGGTGTTTGATAGTTAAAACCGGTACCTCCAAAACTGCAACATACAACGGCATTAGCATAATGAATAATTTGAGGAGTTTTTTATGAAGAAAATAATTCTGAGTTTGTTATTTGTATCAGTTTCTGCTCAGGCTGATTGGTTAGTTAAAGACGCAGATATTATTGAAATATCGAATACTGCTGGTAATGCTGAACTTTTCTATATCCATGTGTCTGGTGGGGAAGGGCTATGTGCAAATAAGCAAATTAGATTTCCTCTAAGTGCTGCTGGTTCTGAAAAAGTATACGACCGAGCATTTTCAATAGCTCTTGCAGCCTATTTAGCAAACCAAAAAGTTAAGGTTTATGACTATGACGAGGGAAATGAAGATTGTAAGGGGGCGGAATCAATTAGGTTGAGCCGGTAACTATAGGTGTAAGCTAACAAGGTAGTTATGTGTGACCTCCGTTTTGTTGGCGTCATACAAGGGAACGGAGATCCCGGACACCCAGGAAATGGTTGTGATCGAGGCATGGATATAGGCTTCTCTGAGACAATCGAGTGTTTAATGCTTTGCCCAAAGTTCTTAATTCGCGTGGATAGTAATTTAATGGAAGCTCTGGTCAGAAAGAGCGGTGCAAAAATTTATTTGACGCCAGATATTACTGTTAATAGCGAAGGTATCGTGACTGATGTTGGTGGTGCCCAGCCTGAGGGTAGGACCGGAGGTATCACCTATACACCGTTTTCCAATCCTTTAGGCTCAGAGAGGCAGAAACAGCTGGCTGTAAAGGTTTTGGGGCAGGTTATTCATGAGCTTGATATGACCGTGCCTTTTAGACTCTGAATTTCCCGACAGAATATAGATATTCAGCTCGATATCTGTTGAATAGAGGCAGTGCGTGTTTTTTGGCTTCGCTCTCTGCATCATCATGCCATTCGAAGAGGTCTTCGGCTATGTATAACGGTTGAAGCTCCTCCCTCGCTAAAGCCAGATCAAAAAGTAGGCGGCTAATGGCCTTATACAAAGCTAGATTGCCGTCAAAGTAGTCATTAGCAGCTTCGCCTGCCAGAAACTTTTGATCGGGTTCCCCGTAGACATGAAATGCGTCGCTGATGAGTCCCAATATTTCTGCGACATCGGATGCTAACGATAGTTTCTCAATGAAAGGATCTATGCCTTCATCCGAATACTGTGAACAGGCCCACTGGATAGCTTGCTCGTGAGACATCTTATTTGTCTTCAAGAGATAGCTTAAAATATTGTAGTCGGCTGCAGTTAACTTCATTCCGGCTTCTGAGTGTGTCGAGATAAGGAAATCCCCATTAATCTTTAAGAGCCACCAAATTGAAATCCATACCAATCATTTTCCCGTAAGTGAATAGGCATCACCAGCCAGACATTCGGTAGAGGTTGTCTTGTGAGTTCACGCTCTGTGGGAGTTTGTCCTTGCATGATGCTGGAGATCGAAATCTCAGATGAATCTTCAGGGGATCCATATGAAAATCTTTATCTTCGTTGCAGTTCTGCTAGCCGGGTTGTCAGGAGTTGCCAATGCTCAGTCAGTGACGCTTTTGATGGAGGAAGCCTATCCTCCTTATAGCTATGCAGAAAATGGCAAGCCCAAGGGTATTTATGTCGATATTATCATGGAAGCGGCGAAGTTAACTCCGTCCTACCAGATCACCTTAAAGCCTTTACCCTGGAAACGTGGTTTGGCGCTGATGGAGAGCGCCGAGGCGTTTGCTCTTTTTCCGCCTTATTACAGGCCTGAAGACCGACCGTGGATGGATTATTCAATACCGCTGCTAACGGAAACGGTGACCATGTTCGTCACTAAAGCCACGGCTGACAAAAAGCCGCTGGGCAAATGGCCTGATGATTTCAAAGGAATGCGGGTGGGGTTACAAAGCGGGTATGCAACTTTGTCAGAAGAGCAGCAGTCTTTATTCTCTATGAGTCAGGCTCCTGATATCGTATCAAACCTGAAAAAAATGGCGGCAGGCCGTATAGATGGACACCCAAACGATAAGGTATCAGTACTCTGGACCCTGGAAAATAACCGATCTGATAACGCATTGAAGGATCTTTCAATCGTCCCTGCCGCAACCATCAACGAAGAAGTTGCTTACTTGGCTTTCTCGAATGGGAATAACGCGAAATATCCCTACCGAGAAGACTTTATAGCCAAAATGAAAAGCGCTATTGAAAACTGCAAAGTAATGGAAAAGTTCAGGAGATAGTGGATAAGTGGACTAAATAGCTTAGAAGGCCAATGTGAGTTCTTCGTTTGTCCATGGAGTGCGTGGGAGTGTCATCAAGCGTGTGAGCGATAAAAGACCTCGTACTCCGTTTTTGTAACAGAAAATACAATACTACCTGTAACGATCAAAAATCTTTTGATTAATCTTCCTCAACTCGCCACTTGTTGCCAAAGTACCCAGAAGGTCGTTCAGCATTGGCAGTATGATTGTGTAAGGGGATTTTTTACTGATACACAGATGCCATTTGGTGGTATCCAATTGGGCTGGCATTTCCAGAATTTCGTCTTTGTAGCCTAAGATTTTCATCTGGTAATGCATAAGCGGTCGTTGCTCAATGTAGACGTCAGCCCTGTTAAATTCGAGCAGCTTGAGAATCTTTTTAGAGTCCTGTTCAATCCATTTGTTTTCCACATCTCCCAAGTTTTCGCCATGCCATCCTCCACCCAGGATATAAGAGTGAGTCAGGTATGAGTGTGTTTTGAGCTCCGCCAATGTTGTGATTTCTTTCAGAACCGGAATGTTGGGGTTATTTTTCCCTGTATACATATAATAATCAGAGGCAAATAATGGCCAAAGGCTGACCTCTGTATAGGTGAGTCTATCGCTGTTTGGAATAGTAAAAAAAGCATCAACCAGACCTTCTCTGACCAGCTGCTGCCCTCTGGCCCAGGGGTAAGTGTCATAACTCACGGATAGCCCCAAACGGTCCTCAAGCACTTCATGAAGAATGTCTTTCAATATGCCTTTGACCTCATGTTTGCCTTCAGACCAGCTAAAAGGTGGGTAATTCTCAGCAAAGGCAATGGTCATATGCCTGGATGGGAGATCCGGTAGATCCCGCGAATCAAAGGTAGGATCGTGCTCTTCCCCGTATGCGGGGAAGACAATCAGGCAAGAAAAAAAGACAATTAGGAACTGTAACTTCATACCCATGGCTCCGGAAAGTCTTTCATCAAATACTGATCTCAAGACTTCATAGGGTCAAAATCCCGATGGATTATTCCATCATTGAATACCTTCATCACTCCTGGAACAGGAGCCCATCTCCAGAGCCCCCAGGAAGGCGGTGCAGATCGTATCTTTTGATCGAACCTTCTTTTCACACCGTCTTTACACACAAATGTTACTTACTAAGCCTAGACAAGATTCAAGCTTCGACAAAGTTTACACGCCTACAATGTTAATGCAGGTAGACTTGTTGAATATCTTCAACTGCACCGGTCCTCAATAAACTTTCCAGGGCCCGTGTAAAATCCTCCCGTTTCTCGCGAAACTTTGATTTCTTTGAAATGGCGAAGTACAGATTGACGCTATTGCCAGGCCGGTATTCTGCTTTCTCGAAGAAACCTTTGAAAGGCGATTGGGCAATCTCATAATCAGCCTGGCAGTCTGTGCCGATAATAGCGGGTATCCTTTCTTTGCCGAGCATTTGAATGAGTTGCTTCTCAGTACTGACGCTGACCTTTGAAATGTTAGGGTCTTTGTCGAATGGCTGGAAATAGGCAGAGCCTGCGACAATTCCGACGTTAAGCTGATAGAGATCACGGTAGCGGTGAATGCGATGGCCTTGTCCCTTTTTTACATAGAACACGGTGGAACACTGGTAATACGCCGGTGGTAGATACTCCATATAGACGGCCCGGTCTTCTCGTAAAGCCAACCCGCTCATGGCATCAACGTCGCCGTTCTCCATCATTTTTAGGCAGCGCACCCAGGGACAACGGACAAACTCCAGGGTAAGCCCAAGTTCATCGGCCAGACGTGTCCAGAGTTCGAAGTCAATTCCCCGGTATTCATCTTCTTCGAGAATACGGAATGGTGGCCAGGCATCAATGGCCACCAGAAGCTTGTTGTTAGTACTATTGCGTAGAGTCAGATCAATAGATTCAGCAGCGGCGGTGGCGATGAAAATAACGCTCCAGACACTGAAAGCGCACAGCAGGAATATCTTTGCTCGTATCATCGAAGGGCGTTTCATTGATAAACAACCTCAAAGCGCCTGAGACTGACTACCGGCCTCCTTTCAATGAAATCAATCCTTTGATCTCAGGTAGATATATTCAGTATAGACCAGCATATGCTGGCCCATGGGTGGCATTTTAGTTTGCGAATACAACAGAAGGCATAAAACCCAGTGTCCAGAAGTCGATGGAGTTATCCGAGTAACCGTTTAACTTCAGACAAAAGCTTCTCATTACTGAAAGGCTTTGCCAGGGCGCCATGCGCTCCAAGCGCCAGAGCTTCCTGGAGACGGTCATCCGTTTCTCCTGAAACCACCAGTATTTTGGTGGAGAACGGGAATGTTTGATTTTGCAGGAACCGGAGTACGCCCAGCCCGTCAATCCCCGGCATCCGGATATCCAGCGTTAATAGCCCGGGTTTGAAAGTATGAAGCAGCGATCCGGCCAGAAAGCCGTCGTTTGCTACAACTGTTTCGTAGTCGGATTTACGAAGAACCCGTTCAATGGCTCTGGCCATATTTGGCTCATCTTCGGCGATAAGAATTCGTCGGGGCAGGGCCTGCCAGTCGTCAGGAAAGGGGATTTGGTGCTGATCCATGAATTTTGCCAGATCGGCCCGTGGTATTCGGTGGTCACCACGACCAGGCAGTTTATAGGCGCCTAATTCGCCTCGCTCAATCCAGCGTATAACTGTCCGAAAGCTCACTCCGCAGAGGTTGGCGACTTCCGTTGTAGTGAAAACTTCTTTCATGATTGCATTGCTTAATGCCTATCCTGAATAAAAAATAGTTCCGTTTGTTAGGTTAGTCAATATGAGGTATGTCTCTCTATAGATTGTTTTTGCATATAGGCGATATTTTCTCATTTATGATCCACTATTAATGGTATTCAACGTATAAAGCCGAACGCCTTTTTAATTTTGTAGTAGGTCGATATGCGAAGATTGATTGCTCTGGCACTTTTTCTTTTGGTTGTATCCCTGTCAGGTCAGGCTGATACAGTTCGTATTACAAACGGGGAGTGGCCACCCTATTTGTCGCAACATTACAATCATTTCGGCGTCGCCTCTCACATCGTGCCCGAAGCGTTGAAACTGGAAAATTTCCAGGTTGAATACGGATTCTTTCCATGGGTGCGATCGTTGGAATTTGCCGAAGACGGTATTTGGGACGCCAGCATTGTCTGGACTTTCAGCAGAGAGAGGGAAACCCGGTTTCTATATAGTGAGCCTGTCATCAAGTTGAGGTCGGTATTTTTTCATCGGAGAGATAAGGTTTTTGAGTGGGAAGCGCTTGAGGACCTGAAGGGATACAGAATCGGTGGCACGATTGGGTATTATTACGGTCCCGAGCTATCAAAACTGGAAAAAAGCGGCAAACTGAATATCTCACGTGTACGTTCAGATGCGCAGAATCTGAAGTTGATTCTGGCAGACCGTCTTGATCTTTTTCCAATTGAGCTTGAGGTGGGTTACGAAGTACTCCATAGAAACTTTCCGTCGCAGCAAATCAATCTCATTACCACTACAAGACCTTTTCGGGAAACCTCTTACTATATGATCGTGTCTCGAAAGTCGCCGAAGGCGAATAGTATCTTGAAAGCCTTCAACCAAGGTCTGGTGAAGCTGAAAGAGTCTGGTCGATTCGACGAGATGATAGATTCTGCTGCCGTCGGTGGATATCACCCCGTATCAGAGCTTCCAAAATAATAACGGGCAGCAGGAAACCCATGGCCCTGCTGCCCGCTGATTGTAAACGCTGGGATAATTATTCTGAAATCCACTCCAGGGTAACATCTCTGAAGTCACTGTAGCCTTTCAGGCTCATGAACCATTCGCCGGCTGTTGGACTTTCAATAGTGCAGGACTCGTTGCTGCCGTTTTGATAGGGACGGCATTCGAATTCGCTCTCAGTAGGCTGGCTGCCCTGACGGACATACAAGTCTGCATCACCACGGCTTTCGCTGGATATAGTGATTGTCAGCGTCTTGACACCTTCCGGGATACGGTCACTGAAGTGGAGCCACTCTCCCATAGAGGCAGAAAGATCCGTTTCCGTACCATTGCCGTTTTTGCCGTCATCACCATCATCACCGTCTCCTCCAGTGTAAGATCCGGTGAGAGATACGTCACTGTAGCTGCGGTATCCGTGCAACATGACGTAATACTTTCCTGGAACAATTTCCATATCGGCACAGCTTTCATTGTTTCCGTTCTTATAGGGTCGACAATCAAAATCCGACTCAGTGGGTTCGCCGCCGGCTTTTACATACATGTCGGCATCACCTGTACCACCGGAAATCTCGAAAGACAGCCCTGAGGCTCCGGCAGGTACATCCAGCACAAAGTAATTCATGCTGCCAGACTCACCACTTAAACCGGTTGCCGGGCTACCGTTGGTCAGGGGAGTGGCTTTGCCATTATCATCACCGCCGTCATCACCTCCATCGGCTCCCCCGTCATCATTACCGGTATAAGATGTAATCCAGTCGATAAAGCCCGGCACAGAGGTATACACCCCGTACTTACCGGGTCTGGCACAACCTCCCCCCAACTGACAACACCTAACTGTCTGAACTCACCGGCCTGGTTAAAGAACAATGGTCCGCCAGAATCGCCCTGACAGGAGTCTTTACCACCTTCCTGTAAACCGGCGCAGATATTGTTCTCATGAACTGAATTGCCATACGCAGAACGGCATTCTTCAAGTGACACCACCGGGACGTCAACTTTCTGCAGGGTGTCGGATCCGCTTCCGCCTTCTTGCAGATTTCCCCAGCCAATTACGGTAGTGGACATGCCGTCATAGACATCATTTTCGTTACCGAGAGAAATTCGGGTGTATTGATCATCAGCTTTATCCGCCAACTTCAGCAGGGCAATGTCATAACTGGGATGATTGATGATTTCAGCAACCTGGATTGACTGGGTGCTGCTGGTATCGTTTTGGTTATGCATACCGATAATGACTTCCAGCTGCTGCGCAGATTCGCCTTCAGTACAGTGCGACGCTGTCAGTGCGTAGTAATCATCAATCAGAGATGCGCCACAGAAGTGTCCAAACCCCTTATATTGCAGGGAGACCATAAATGGGAATTCGCCAGGGGCGGCTTCTTCTCCACCCACAATTTTGTGGAGTACACTTCTTGAGCTGCTGATAGCTTCCGGATCATTTGAGTCAGCATGAACTGCGCCGGCAGAGAGAACTCCCGCCAAAGCGCCAAGCATTATATTTCTTGTATACAGTTTCATTCTAAATCCCCTTTCCATGAGATTGTATTTGGGAGGTGAGGGGGCTCTACTATTGAGAAATCACCCCATGAAGAATGAACACCAACGAGGGAGAAACTGCTTACCCGGCGGTGAAAAAGTATTGGTGTTCAATCACATAACATTGTTCAGCAATATTCCTTGACTGAAAATCACCCGTACTCACTATGAAGTTGGGTTTAGATACTATGACCTTGGGTCTATGTAGAATTTAGACTGCTATAACGTGAATTATTAGTGGCCTTGGGAGGGGGCTTTACACATTTCCTTGGTTCGAAGTAATGGGAGCATACGTCTAGGCACTTCCTTGTGCCACTGTATTAACCTACCAAAATACTAATTTCTACCGGCCATAACACCGCCATCCACATCCCATACCGCACCAGTTACCCAGGAAGATTCATCGCTGAGGAGAAACATAATCGTATTCGCTACATCCAGGGGTGTTCCAATACGCCCTGCAGGATGAAATCCATCAAATGTCGTCAGCGTCTCGTCCAGATCTGCCGGATCAATGAAGGCTTCATAGATCGGTGTTTTGACCACAGCAGGAGAAACAGCATTGACCCGGATGTTGTGATCAGCCAGTTCCATAGCCATATGTTGAGTCAGGGAATGCAAGCCAGCCTTGGCCATTGAGTAGGCTGAAGACGGAGTGGCTTTAATGGCCTGTTTAGCCCACATGGAACCAATGTGCACGATTGACCCGCCGCCATTGGCGGCCATGTTTTTGGCAACAGCTTGTGAGATAAAAAAAGTGGCTCGATTGAGGTTTAGATAAGTGTCATAGTCCTGCGCTGAGTGGTCAAGAAAACTGGTCGGCTTGAATTTCCCGGCAGCATTGACCAGGTATTTTATCCATCCCTGGTTTTCAATAGAATCCACCAGGCGCTGAACGTCTTCTGCCTCATAGAGATTGGCCTGGAGCACACTGACACTGCCTTCAGAGGCTAAGGCTTTTTTGGCTGAATCGAGTTTTTCGGCGGAACTTCCAACGATGGTCGTCTCTATGCCTCGCGCCAAAAGCTGCCGGGCGGACTCCAGCCCCATGCCGCTGGAACCGCCCACGATGAGTGCTTTAGGTTGTGTAGAATTTGTCATGTGATTACCTTCTTGGATTATCAATTGGTTCAATGATTGACAGGTTTGGTTATTAGCTGGACCGGCTATCGAAATATTTGGCTGGTTACTGGATTGCTTGTCAGCTATGGACGAAGCATAAATAACCCTGTAGCTTATTGAAAAGTAAGCACAAAATGGTTATGTAGGTACTTTTTGGTATACATTGATGAAAACACAGGAAAAAAAATATTCTCGCAAGTCTCCGCCTGAACGAAGCGCTCGTATGGTCGAGACGATCTATGGCTGCAAATGGTCACTGACAGTGTTTCAGTTGCTTTCGAATGGTATTAATCGTCCGGGGGAAATGGTTCGTAATGTTGAGGGGTTGACGACGAAAGTGCTCAATGAGTGTCTTCGCAAGAACACTCAGTTTGGCATTCTTGAGCGGGTCAGTTACAACGAGGTGCCACCTCGGGTGGAATACCGCGTGACTCCTTTTGGAACGAAATTTATTCGTATTCTTGATGAGCTCGAGAAGCTACAGGAAGACATTGAAGCATCAGGCTGATCTATAGCTGAGAGTCCTTCATGAACTCACGAATAATCTGATTGACTCTGTCCTGTTGCTTCAACTTGGCAAGCCCCCGATTAAATCGTTTCAATACCTCCAGGTTTTCCGTATTTGCTTTGGTAAGCAAGAGGTGCAAGGAGCGTTCATTTTCAGGTGTAAGGCTTTTGGGGTGATGAGTTATTAATTGCCGTTCGGCACTGCTAAAGTGTTTTTTCAGGATGAAATAACCCACTTCAGTCGTGATGGGGAACACATCGATGTAGCCAGCCAGCAACATTTTAAAATTCACTTCGTCAGAGTTGGATCGACTGATGTGATATTGCTGAGACTTTTCGGCTTTGGTGTAGTCATCGTTGTATCCATAGCCGATGGTGCCGCCGATATTCAATGATTTCAGTTCTGTAAATCTATCCCAATCAAAATCAAAAGACTTGAGATGAAAAAATACAGCCTGACTTTTAATGATGGTATCACTGAAGAAGAAGTTCTTTTCAAAGTCTCTTTTGTGTCGCCACACAGCTGTGCCATCGAGTTTGCCGTCTTTGGCCATCACCATCCCCCGTTTCCATGGAAGAAAATGGTATTTAACCTGAATTCCTTCAAGGAGAAAGGCCTCTGTAATGATCTGGGAAGCAATGCCAAAATGCTCAAGGCTCTGGGAATGATAGGGGGGCCATTCACCGTTCGCGAGGTTTACTATCTTCTCTAGACCTATTCTTGCGCGCACATTTGGATGATTACCTGTATCGGCTTCCGCACGCACTGTTTGGGCAATGCTCAGGCATAAGATGATCCGCAAAAGTAAAGCGAGCTTTTTGTGATAAAACTTGTCTTTGGAAAGTGATATCAAAAGCATTAATACATCACCTGCATTTTTCATGACTCCCGAAAATAGAAATCAGTCATGATTACAGTGTAGCAGCGCTCTGTAATATCGAGAGGAATGGGGTTGTCGCCTGTCTTTGTTTCCTACCGTGTTTCCTTTCGTGCGGTTTTTCTGATTGGTTTAGGAAACACTTCTAGTTAAAACCCTGTCGGCTTGGATTGTTGGCGACCGATGAGATCTTGTTAAATGAAAAACTAATAACATTAAATATTACTGGCCTATTCCATATGGCTGTACTGATTCATAAAGGTGTTTGCTATGATTTTTTGATAACAACTCAACAAGGAAAGCAAAATCATGCTCAAGGAAATAGTCTATACGGCAGGGCTCAGCTTGCTGGCAATTCACTCACTAACTCACGCCGATCGTTTGAATTCTCAGATTCCACCAGGTCAGACACTTTTGCCGCGGGAAAGCTCTCGGAGGATGGAAACTATGCAGTTGCCTGGCATAGTTGGCGGGGGGCTGAGGGCTGGATTGTCGATGATCTCGGTAAACAATATAGAAGTATCCAAACCAATCAGCAGAGCGAGGATTTACGACCAAGCCAGATCTTTTCGCTGGAAGATGATCAGTTTGTCATTATATATAACAAAATAGGCAGGGGGAGTACCGGAGGCTTTGGCCAAGTATATGACAGTAACGGTGTGATGCTTGGGGAAACAGTCAAACTAACGGACAATATTGGAGAATATGTTTACTCGCATTCTGATGTGTGGGCAGCCAAGTTGGCAAACGGCAATATCGTGGTAGCCTGGACAGAAGTATTAATGGATATGATTGACGACGACTTGCCCGACAGCTCCCCTGGGGAGTCCAATATTTACGCCAGAATCTTTAGTCCGAGCCTGCAGCAAATCGGGGAAACGATTAGGGTAGACACTGAATACTCCTATGGATATACCAATCGATTTAAAGACGACGTGCGGATTACAGCTTTCGATAATGGAGAGTTTGTGGTCATGTTTGAGCGAAGCGAGCGAAAAGCTGAGAGGGTATTTGGTCGACGCTTTGATGAATATGGTCAGCCAAAGAGAGATAGAGAGTTCAATATTGGCTTCAAAGCCGAGACAGACCACGAACCCAAGATTTTAACGCTTTCCAACCATCGATATATTGTCGCCTGGACGATATGGGATGGTGATGATCCCTATGCAGATAAGAAAACTTTTATTCAGGTAATGAGCGGGACAGATAAAAGATTGGGGGAGCCTTATGTGTTAAGTCACGAGGGGGATACGAATCTAGAGATCGAAGGGCTAACCAAGCGTTCGGCTCTCAATTTCTGGGTGTCTTACGGGTATGAAGATGGCTTGGATTACAACCTGGCCACTCAGGCATTCACTCTAGGGCCAGACAATACGCTCACATCTTTGATGGAAGGCAACGGCCTGACGTTAGCCACGGATGTTACCACTCATGATGACGAAGAATATAACTCTGTGCCGGAACGCGCCGGAATTCTGCTTAACTTCCGTGCTAACCGATACGTCAGCATCAGCAGCATTGCTTGGGGCGGGTTGTATGGAAGTCAGTTCAGAGCAGGGGATTGCAATGGATCTCCTGGTGATTGGACGCAGCTGTGCTCATTGCCCGCCCCTGAAAGTGAAGATGAACTGAGATAGGATCGTCAAGACTTTAAAGCCGACACTGTATGTGTCGGCTTTATTGGCCAGTCTGCTATTTAGCGGTAATCTGGATTGGGGTAATCAAAACGGCAACCCGCATCCCATTGGGAGCGTTGGTTGCCATGAGCTGGGATTCCTCCGGCATCCTTTATCATTCTCGCCAAATGCAGGAGATTCCAGGTCATAAATGTGGTATTGCGATTAGTGAAGTCGTTCTCAGGGCCACCAGAACCTTCATCCAGATAGGAAGGGCCAGGACCAGCCTCTCCAAGCCAGGCAGCGTCTGCCTGCGGAGGTATGGCATATCCAAGATGCTGCAATGAATAAAGGATATTCATGGAGCAGTGCTTGGCGCCGTCCTCATTGCCGGTGATCAAGCAGCCACCGACACCCCCATAGTACGCATATTGACCGTTATCATTCAGCTCACCGGAATTTGAATACAAACGCTCAATGGTCAGTGTGCACACCGAGGATTTTTCTCCCAGCCAGATTGGAGAGCCTATGACCAATATATTGGCTGCTTTGACTTTCTGGTAAAGCTCCGGCCACTGATCCTGTGTCCAACCGTATTTGGTCATGTCGGGGTAGACACCATAGGCCAACCGATAATCTACTGGCCTGACCACCTCGACCTTTACACCGTTTTTCTCCATGATGGCTTTCGAAATGTCGATCAGGCCTTGAGTGTGGGATCTTTCCGGACTCCTTTTCAGGGTGCAGTTAAGAAACAGCGCCGAAAGGTCAGAAAAGTCCCAGCGACTTTGTTCGCACATTGCCTCTTGTTTGTCATTAAGCGTCATTAGAGTTCTCTCCATGCAGTGATTCTGGCTGTCTTTCAGAAGCATATACGACCGAAGCTTATATCAGCCGACTGCGGCAGGCTCATTCGTTGGCCTGACTGGAAGCGACGCTATGTTCTGTTCATTGTCATCCTGTTAATGCTCATTATAGCTTTCTCGTTGTTCTGTACGTTTGGTATGGGGATTTTATTTGCTGTATAGGGACTTTATTTGTTTAAAAACCATCAGGGGTATCAGGCATCAAGCAAATGAAGATCGCGCCAATTCCGAAGTGGCCAAAGCCGGTCGTCTTCAGGTCCTGTGGGATGAACTCTATTTTGCCATTTATGGTTTTGAATCCAGGCGGGAAATTCCTGAAAAAGGGGTGGTCACGGCTATCTGTTTCTATTCGAGCAAGCCGGTCCGGCCGCTGAGCCTTTGTTCAGCCTGCATTAATTTGAGTGCCGTATGATTCTTCATATGGAGGACGATGAAGATGAAATATTGCGCCGTTGTATGCCTTGTGCTGTTTCTTGCCGGTTGCAAGGTAACAGTGAAAGATACTGATGATCGAATCAGCATTAAGAGCTTCAGTATGGAGGATAGTTATGGTCATTGGTACGACCTGTATGATCAGGATGTGGTGAAGGATATCTCTCCGGCGATTCACGGTGGTCGGTTCGATGTGGAATGGCATACCCATTCAAGAGATCGAGAGCATTATGCAACACTGAGACTCAGCCATGATCGATACGGCCATGATTCTATAAGGATCTGGGACGATATCTGCGGTGTGGATGGTAGTGAGTGCAGTAGAAATACAGAAGATCTTTCTTGTCACTTTACCATGGATCTCTATATGTCGTGTGGAATCATCGGAGATCCGTTTCCGAATCATCCGGAAGTATATGTCGGGAACATGCTGCCTTACCTGCCGAAGCAGCTCTATCTGGTGCTAGAAACCTGTGATAAGAGTGCGAAGCACTGTGATTCGGAGTATCATGCGATAGAACTGCTGTGATCAGTTTACAGAACGCAGCCAACTGACGACCACTACAGGTGGTCGTTATTCTGAAATGCCCGTTCCACGCCATGAAATAACCCTTCAACTCTTGCCTTCGGTCGCTGAGTATTAATGTGTCTTTCTGTTATTTAAATGCTACATTTAATTGCGGTCTTTGCCAAAACAATAACACGCAATCTAAGGCATTCCGTTACGCGCAACCCACTACCGTAAAGGATCTCAATAATCAGCCTATTTCGCCCTTCAAGCTGACTGATAATACTAGCGACTTCCTTCGGTGTTAGTACAGTTGGTAGAGAGCGCTGTTTTCTTGCCAACGAAAAACCAAGCTCTCCCAAAGGTTGCGTCAACACCTTGTTATATAGAAATATCAGTGCATTCAAAGCGACTTTCTGAGTGTTGACGGCGGCCTGCTGGCAACAGCCAACATGGATAAGAATGCTTTGACTTCAGCAGCCCCAACGTCTTTCGGATGGCGTTTCTCAATAAAATAGATATAGCGCCGAATCCAGAAAAAATTGCTCTTCTCGGTCCGGATACTGTATTCCCTAAGACGGATTTCTCTGCGAATAGATTCTAAAAAAGGGCTGGCCATATACTCACACTCCTTGTGATATTTTTCTGTATAAAAAAAGTATGTCGCTAAGGAGTCAAGATACTCGCACGCTTTGTCGTATCGAATGGCTCGGTTTTCCGATGATGGTGTTCTGAAAAGTGCTTCGATTCAATAACTTGGGGTCTGGCTTTTTGTGATAACGAGAACCCCAAGAAAGTGTATATGCGCACGCACGGTTTCTCTAAAATGAGATAGATTTACTCTTCGGTTTTTTACACTGGAATCAGTGAGCTGGAGGGAGATATTATGAAAAGTATATCCGTTATTGGTATTGATTTGGCCAAGAATATTTTTCAGATCCATGCCTCTGATCGAGATGGTAATTGCCTTCTGAATAAGGCTATTCGTCGCCATAATCTTAAATCATTCTTTCGCAATCTAGAGCCTTGTTTGATTGGCATGGAAGCCTGCGGAAGTGCTCATTATTGGGCGAGAGAATTACGTTCCTTAGGTCATGATGTTCGTCTGATGCCTCCCCAATATGTCAAACCCTATGTGAAGACTAATAAGAGCGATGTTGCCGATGCAGAAGCCATTTGTGAGGCTGTCGTTCGTCCTAACATGCGCTTCGTCGACATT
>NZ_AQXX01000088.1 GCF_000376785.1 Hahella ganghwensis DSM 17046 | reverse complement strand
TGCTCGGGAGTTAGCTTCCCATTGCCTCGAAAAGCCTGGCCGTCATCTCTGCGATGTTCCCTTATCCAGCGGCCCAGCATATTGGGGGTAATCCCAAGGCTTCGAGCAGCATCGGTTTGACTGTAGCCTTGATCCAGAACCAGGCTGATGGCATCCAATTTAAATTCTTTTGAGTACTTCTTTCGTGTGGTCAATTTCTTCATCTCCAGTTAGGGGTATTATCCTTAACTGGGTTGGTCTGTTCTATTAGGCCACGTCATGACGCCTCCAAAAAATCAGTCACCGTGCTTCATATTGCCGGAAACCTGAAGAAGCAGGTGCAGGGGAAATGGGGACAGGTAAATAAATCCGGCCCTCAGGCCAGAAATATCGACGAAGAGGCAAACTTCAGCAATATAGGTGGAAACTTGTCCAGGCGCTTCTCCATTACCAGTAAAGATGAGGCCGATTATGTTCCAGGTAGGGCCGCTTTTATTATTGGCATAAGGGCGAGTCAGGGAGAGTGGCGCTTCTATACTCAGGTGTTCAAGGATATGGAAATGGCGAGCTTTGATGACAAGCTGGTTGAAATTTTTGTCCCAAGAAAGCCGATTCTGCAGTAATCTCAGTAAAAATTCCTGTTGGGCAGGGAAGCCTGGCTGGAGAATGTAATGGCTTTGAGAGTTAAGCGGGGGCTGGTATGCCGGCCACTAGAACACGGTTTGAGACGTTGTAGTGAATAGAAGAGCATTGATCGATCGACAAGAGTTTGATCTCCATTATCTATACAAGATGATGAGGTCATTATTTCCCAGGAAGAATGACTGCGCCACGTTGAGCGATTTGGCAGAGGTGGTGGACGAGTTAAGGTTATTTTCCATTACTACCAGGTTGCAGGTCAGGACTTTACTTAAGAAACATCGACGCCAATTGTTAATCATCGATAAAGAGCCTTTGGATGCCTTTCATCAGCGTCTGTATAGAGAAGATATGGGAGATGAAAGATATCTCGATGCTATCCGTAGGCAATATTGGTTTTGCTATCCAGCTCTGGTCAGAATAGCAATGGAAATTGAGTTTGGTGACCGATATGAGCAATTCGCGAGAGAGCGTGACGGATAATGATCAATCTAAACTCGATGATTGAGATGGTGTGTTTATGATCCTCGCAGTAGATGTCCAATACGCAGACGATTCTGCATTCGTCGCAGGTGTATTATTTCGAGAATGGGATGCCGCCTCTCCGGATAAGGAATTTGTCAGCGTTCTGCATCAGGTTGCGGAATATGAGCCCGGTAAATTCTACAAAAGGGAGCTTCCCTGCATCCTGAAGCTGCTTGAAGAACATGCACTGAAGCCATCAACGATTATTGTTGATGGCTACGTGTATCTTGATGGCGATCAAAGGCCAGGTTTGGGAAAGCATCTCTTTGATTCTCTGAAAGAAGAGGTTGATGTAATAGGTGTGGCAAAGAAGCCTTTCGCCGGTATTGGTCATGAGTGTGAAATATACCGGGGTGAAAGCAGCAAGCCTCTTTATGTAACGGCGACTGGTGAATTGGGTGTTGCGAAAGAACTCATTGCCAGCATGCACGGCAAGCATCGGATACCAGTCCTGTTGAAGCGAGTAGATCAACTGTGTCGAGAAGCGCATAAAATGGCGGCAAATCAATAATGGAGCGCCGTGAAATTGCACGGGTATATAAGGGCGAAGCGGGAGGCGTTTTAGACGTATTCTAAATCCTTCTATTCGTCAGCTCTTACCAGGACAGATCGAAATCACAGGGTGATTCTGGAGAAGAATAAGGGCTAAAGTCTGCTCTATTTGAATCATTGTGCTTGGCTCGGGCCATATCTCGTGCATTTTTTTCTTTTTGAATTTGCTTTATTTCTTCTTCGCTAAATAATTGAGATTCGGGCAGTGGTTCGCCGCAATAGATACAGGTCGACGTGAGTGTTTTCTGAATCTTTCTACCACAGCTGAAACAATCACCTTTATCCATTAATTACCGCTCCTTTATAAAAATAAGGTGGGCCTAAATCAGTTCAAGGCCCCGTGCGATTTTGATACTACTGCATTGTGTCTGGCTTGGCGACGGTCTTTATCTACTTTAGAGTAGAGAAGCATATCTAAGCTTACTAGTGGTGCTTAATTTAATTCAGGCAACGTATGAATATTCAGCTTTTTAGCGATTTGCACATTGAATTCGAAGATTTTGAGGCGCATTGTGATGGTGCAGATGTTGTTGTTTTCGCAGGTGATATCCATATTGGTGTAAAAGGAATTGAATGGATCGAACGCCAGAACATTAATTGCCCAATTATTTATGTTCTGGGTAACCATGAATATTATCGGCATAAATATCCGAGTCTTATTCGTAAGGTGAAAGCCAGGGTTGCTGGCACCAATATACATGTGCTGGAAAACGAGAGTGTCGATATCAATGGTGTCAGGTTTCATGGTGCGACACTTTGGACAAACTTTGAACTTTATGGTAATCCAAAGGTCGCCGGTTATGAGTGTCAGCAGGTGATGACTGATTTTAAGAAGATCAGAAAGGAGCCTTCTTATTCAAAATTGCGATCTCTGGATGTTGCCATAATTCATGCCCACTCCATGCACTGGCTTTCCCAAAGTCTGAATGATTCCCCCGCGGCTTTAAATGTGGTCGTTACGCATCATGCGCCAAGTATCAAATCAGTACCGCAAAGGTATAAAGAAAATATCGTCACGGCAGCGTATGCTTCGAACCTCGAGAGTTTTATTGAAGAATTCAAACCAGATCTCTGGCTTCATGGTCACCTTCATAATTCAAGCAACTACTATGTAGGTTGCTGCAATATTCGTTGCAATCCTAGAGGGTACGTGGATGAACGCAATGCCGAGTTTGATCCGAGGCTACTCATTAGTCTCCCTTCCACTTAAACATGGATGAGGAGATTGCAGACACAGATTTGCGTTGAGCGGGGCAAAATTCATATCCGTTAAATCAAATTACAATCAAAGATACCCGGAAGGATGGTCATGAACGAGAATGAATTCTGGAGCATTATCGGTATGCTCAATTGGGAAGAGGTTGGGGATGACGAAGCTGTTGTCGAGCCTTTGGTCAACTATTTATCCAGTAAATCCGACGAAGAAATCTTTCAGTTTGAAGAGATATTAGCTCAGAAGCTTCATGCACTTGATACTAGGTCTCATGCTAAAGAAATAGGTGAAGACGCATACGTCAATGAAGAGCAGTACTTCTCTTTAGATGCCTTTTTGTATGCAAGATGTGTTGTTGTGGCTAACGGGAATGACTTGTTTGAGCGTACCTTGAGAAATCCTGCAGACTTTCCGAAGAATATGGAGTTCGAGGCGATACTCTATGTCGCGCAGGAAGCCTACGAACAAAAAAATGGTAAAGAGTGGGAGTATGTGTCTCCAACAGACTATGAAACCTATAAAAATATCAGTGGTTGGCAATAAAGCTTTGTTATATCTCTATCAGCCAGTATATAAGAATGCTGAGACCCCCAAAGCTATCCGCCCAGAAGTATCTTAAGCAGTTATGAGCCAATTTCTGATCGTTATTAAAAAAGAAAACCCAAAAACTACTGTCCCCAATATTACATTCAGTGACCCAAAACACCCGCAGTCAATATTCTCAGAAGTCATAGGGCACTACGGAATTGACCCATCCCAGGCTTGGGCTGTGCTGGATGATACTGGTGATACCTCCCATAATCTATTTTCCGGCGCTGGATTTGAAATGACCCGCGGTACCATGCTGTCTGAAACAGAGCTTGGTGTGCTGCTGAATGAGTTGATGAATGCGGGAGCAGGCTTGATAGCATGGAATGCATGTGATTATCAGGATCTTAAATCGATAAACAGCATGTCTGAATTGACGGAATACCTTAATCAGGAGCTGGGTACGGGCTTTGGTGAGGTTTACTTTAGGTACGGTTTGGCGTGAATATTTATCTGTATCAGTCTTTCAGGCGATACATCTGGTCGTCAAATTTTAAGCAATATCAGTCTCCTAAAGCGCCGCTGAAGCCAATAATTATTTCCTATCAATTCCATTGCGCTATTCAACTTCTATGAATTCTGAATATCGTTAGGATTCCTTCCGAGAGCGACAAAAAAGAAATTTCATTGGATACTCAGAATGAGTCAGGAGACCCTATGCTCAAATCAGCCTCTTTGGCCGTAATGGCATTGTCGCTTTCAATGTCGGTAAGCGCAGAAAATAACCCATTAACCCGTGACAACGGCGCTCCGGTTGGAGATAACCAGAATTCCTATACTGCCGGAAGCGATGGTGCCGTCCTGTTACAGGATGTTCAACTTATCCAAAAACTCCAGCGGTTTGCCCGGGAACGTATTCCCGAACGTGTCGTTCATGCTCGTGGAACCGGAGTGCATGGGGAGTTTGTGGCGACTCGTGACCTCAAAGAATTAACCAAGGCTTCTTTGTTTGAAGAAGGTAAAGTCACGCCAGTATTTGTCAGGTTTTCTACAGTTATTCACTCAAAAGGGTCTCCTGAAACTCTGAGGGATCCGCGAGGGTTCGCCACTAAATTCTATACCGATGAAGGTAACTGGGATCTGGTGGGTAATAATCTTCCGGTATTCTTTATCCGCGATGCAATCAAGTTTCCCGACATGGTTCACTCGCTGAAACCATCTCCTGTTACCAATCAACAGCATCCTAACCGCTTTTTTGATTTCTTCAGTCATGTGCCTGAGTCAACTCACATGTTGACCTGGGTTTATTCCGATTACGGAACTCCTGCGAATCTCAGGCAAATGGACGGCTGGGGAGTGCATGCATATAAGTTCGTCGATACGGACGGTGACGTCAGTTATGTCAAATTCCACTGGAAAAGCCAGCAGGGAATTAAGAACCTGACGGCAGAAGAAGCGGGTGAAATTCAGTCAAAAGATTTCAGTCATGCCACCAATGATATGTATGGGCAGATTGCGGCTGGAAATTTTCCCAAGTGGGATCTCTATATAAAAGTGCTGGAGCCGTCTGACTTGAATGACTTTGATTATAACCCTCTGGATGCCACGAAAATGTGGCTGGATATTGAAGAGGTCAAGGTAGGGACCATGACCCTGAATCGTACACCTGACAACTTTTTTCAGGAAACAGAACAGTCCGCTTTTGCTCCGGCCAATCTGGTGCCCGGCATCGAACCTTCTGAGGACCGGTTGCTACAGGGGCGTGTCTTTTCTTATGCCGATACACAACTCTACCGATTGGGAGCTAACCATCAACAATTGCCGATCAACCGGCCTCGTGTACCGGTAAGTAACTGGAATCAGGATGGTAAGGGCAATTATGGTTCCCAGACCTCTGATGTCAATTATCAGCCCAGTAGGCTTGATCCACGCCCCGAGGATATTCGTGAAAAGTGGAGTCGGAAAAGCTTATCCGGCAGCTACCAACAGCAAGCAATTAACAAGACCTTACCCTTTCACCAGGCAGGTGTGCTTTACCGAAGCTTCAGTGATTCCGAGAGAAAGAATCTGATCAGCAATCTTGCGGGAGACCTGGGTAAAGTAAAGGATGAGCAAACGAAATTGATCATGATTAGCCATTTTTTTAAGGCTGATAACGACTATGGTCAACGGCTGGCCGCAGCATTGAATGCTGATCTTGGGAAAGTGAAACAGCTGGCACAGTCTCTCTAGCCTTTTGGCGAGGGGGAAGTCTGCCGGGCTGAGTCGCTCTCACTTCTACAGTTCGGCAGGCTTTTTTTAGAGCATTATCCCCTTAGACTTGAGGGGGGGAAGCTATAAAGAAGGTAATATTATGACCAGAATTCTGGCGATTTTCTTGCTGGTTGTCACTTGTCTTGGGCATTCATTTGTTAGCCATGGGGCTTCAGTTGAGGATGTCAAAGAAACGCAAAGCCCTGCTGAAATATCAAACTACCTCTCCAGGCAAACCGAAGAACTCATTGACTATTATTTCGCCGCCGCACGGGTTGGTGATCTGGAGCTGATGGAAGCGTTCAGAAGCTCCGGTATTTCCCTGAACCTCAGAAACCATAAAGGCTACACTCCATTGATGGTCGCCGCTTATAACGGCCAGGAGGTGATGGTTGATTATCTGCTGCAGTATGGTGCGGATGCTTGCGCAGAAGATAAACGAGGGAATACCGCACTGATGGCAGCGGTGTTTCGTGGTGAGCTACGCATTTCCAAACGCCTGATCTCTGCAGACTGCAATCCGGACCAGACAAACAAAAGGGGTATGACCGCTGCTATGTTTGCTGCGTTGTTCGGACGTGAAGATGTTTTGTTGGAATTAAAAAAGCGGGGAGCTGATTTGTCCAAGAAAGATATGTCCGGTAGTGATGCGGCATCCTTGGCTGCCGGGCAGGGAAATCGTGATTTATCTGAATTGATTGAATCTTTGCCAGATGAAAGAAATAGATGAGTCTACTTGAGATTATTTAGATCGTGTTTTTTGTAAATAATTTAAGAGCCTGCATCCAAATCGCTCCTGATGGTCGTCTTTAAAAATAACAAGAAAAGATACATGAACGCTCATTAAGGAGAACATCATGGCTTACGGCCTAAACAAATATCAAAGCAACAACACCATTCAGTTAGGGTTCAAAAACTTTCAATGGGTGCTTCCAGGGACGTTGGCGAGATCTTCACAGCCCAATTATAGGGGGCATGATCAGCCGCAGGAGTTGAGCTTCCTTCAGGTCGATTTTTTAAAAAGAAAAGGGATTACCTGTATTATCAGCTCAAATGAATATCCGATGGTAGAGCACAGTAAAACCCTGCTGAAAACCTATGGTATCTCCTACTATCATTTCAAAATTGGTGATTTTAGGGCTGCATCACCAGAACAGCTTTTAATAGCAGCGGACATCATTGAAACAAACAGAAAAAAAGGCGCCGCTCTTGTGTATTGCGGCTTTGGTCAAGGGCGCACGGGGACTGTTGTTGCCGGGTGGGCAATGACGAAGCATATGCCGAAACAGGCAGGTGTTGATATCAATGCAATGTGCAATCAGACTGTCTTGGGAGATAACTTTGGTGTTGAGAGGCCTGGACAGGTAGAGGCAATACGTGCTGCTGCGAAACTGCCGCAGGCTCAGGTTGCTCCGGGTAATCTGCCTCTGCTGTCAGGGCAAGGTTCAGGGATGAGCTTTCCGGGAGGGCTTTCAGGTATCAGTTTGCCTGATGATGCGAGTGTTTCATCGCACTTCTTTCCAAACTTCGGTTCAGGGGGAAGCGGATTGTTTTAGTCGGCTTTTCAGTTCTTTAGGGTTTCGATTAAAAATATATCGTCAATCATAAAAAATCGCGAGGTATAGTAACAGGCGCCTTGGTGATATTTATGCATCTATGATTCGCTCCTTCCTTATTTGAGAGAGGGAGTGAATACTCCCATCCTGCTTTTCCCTAAAAAACATTTACGGCAAGACGAAATATACGGCCAAGCAATAGGACGGGTACAGCTAATATAGAGCGCGCTGCTGTCTGCCATAGTGCCTTCTATGCACTTTGGCGGACAGGTTATTGGATCATAACCTTCTCATAACTTTTATTGGGCTACGATGGTTACTTTATTTGCATGCAGTAGCTGATAATGTATCGAACTATTTGTTTCTTCCTCCAAAAGAACCCCCAGCATAATCATTTCATTCGATTGAAACGTACCATCCCAATCCTGATGTTTGCAGCCGTTTTGAGTGCCTGCAGTTCCGGCAGTTCGGTCGGAAGTTCAAAAGATACTGAAAACACTGGAGAACCATCCGCAGACAATTCCTCCCAACGCTGGGTGCCGACTCCGGGAGCTTTATGGGTCTGGCATCTGCAGGATTATGACAATCTGGATGTTGATGAGAATACGGAAGTCTATGATATCGATCTCTTTGAAGGCGCGGAAAGCCTCGTAAAGCAGTTAAAAGCTCGTGGAAAAAAAGTGATCTGCTACTTCAGCGCCGGAACTCGCGAAGACTGGCGCCCTGATGCTGACAAATTTACGGAAGCATCCGTCATCGCGGAGGGTGGTTTGGAAAATTGGCCTGATGAGACCTGGTTGAATATTGGTGACTCGGAGGCTTTGAGCGGCACTATAAAACCCATTTTAGAAGCAAGGCTAGACCTGGCCAGGGATAGTGGCTGTGATGCAGTGGAACCAGATAATGTGGATGGTTATGCCAATGTTGAAGAAACCCGGGGGATGATATCTGCGGCTGACCAGCTCGCCTTCAACCTTTGGCTGGCAGAAGCTGCGCACAACCGAAACCTGAGTATAGGTCTGAAAAACGATCTGGATCAGCTGGATGAGTTGGTCGACCATTATGATTTCGCGGTGAATGAGCAGTGTTTTGCCTACGGCAACGAATGTGTCCTCTATGAAGATACGTTTCTGGCTGCCGGCAAAGCGGTTTTTAATCAGGAATACTATGAGGATGGCGCAGAAGGTGAGATTGGTCAGGCACAATTTCTCAATAACGCCTGCGCCTACTTTCTCAGTGCGGGAATTTCAGCCCTTTGGAAGCAAGGGTATGATTTGGATGGCAGGAATGTGATGACCTGCCCTGAATAAGCTTCTGTGGATGCTGATCCGGTAAAACTGGTTATCCAATGGGATCGATCAAGGTGCGATGTAACGCCAGTCGGCCGGATTCTCAATCAGTCTATTTAAGTAGCGGTCAAATTCAATCTTTTGCTGGGGTGTCAGGTACTGCATAAATGGCGCCCAGTAACTTTCATCTGCGTACAGGGAAGGTAGTACAGCATTGATGGTCTCGATGATTTTTGCACCGACAGGGGTCTTGGGGCATCCGACGCGCGTGTAGTGAAGAATACCTCTCTCCTCTTCAACGGAAACTGGCACTATACCTTTCAGGTGCCTTAACTCCTCTGAGGCTAATGTGTAGTGCATCATATCTGCATACTCGAGCATAAAATCGATACGTCCAAGGTGCAGCATGCCAGCCAATGGGATTGTCATTTCCGATTGAGTGAGTCGCAAAACGTTTTTTGTATGTTCGTAGCGACTGATGACAGTCCTCAGTTCCGGACTGTAAGCGACTCCCGCTTTTAGTCCAAGTACCCCCAAACGGCTGTCCATTAGTGCATCCAGAGAAAGGTAGTCAGGTCTTCCGAGGCTTGAGTAGGTATCCTTCCGCATCCAGAGTTGCATTGGGGGAAAGATCTGATCCGGAAGTGAAAAGGTTAAAATCTCCTCTCTCTGTTGTGTGGGATAAATTCCGATAGAGCAGATATTTCTCTCCCTGACAAACTTGCTGCTGTTCAGGTAGGAGAACTTTGATTTGAGAAAATAATGTTTATATTCAGGCAGGTGCTCGATAATCTTAAACAGAAAGTTAGCGCCATATCCGCGCCATTGATCATCCTGGTCGGTATAGGTGTAGGGTGGCCAGTCGACCATCAGCCAATGAATTGGAGGTTTGTTTTCGCTATCCGCAAAGCACTGAAAGGCCAGCAAAAATAGTCCCAGCTGTAATGCTTTCAGACGGCTCCTGAGAGAGAGCATGGCGTTCACCATAAAACTGCAGAGTGTTACTAACTATAGTCGAGATTCGCTGGCATGCTTTTCTCCTCCATGAACCGCTATACTCCCTGCCGCATCGCCTGGTGCCCTTTTTTGTAACTTTTTAACGAGGGCTCTTTAGGCCGTAGTTCGTTTGTTTTGTATTGTTTTGCCAGATGGGGAATTTCCCGAATATGTTGAATCTACGCTTTTCTGTTGTCTTTTTTTGTGCTGCCTATGCAGTCTCTGCTCAGGCCGATGTTGGCTATGTCTTTCGGTTGGTGATGTGTGATTCTGAAAAGCGAGTATTTCACACTCGAGATGTCGTGATCTGGAATATAGATAGCCTGCTTTTTCCAGGTTTCTACTCCTCGCATGAAACAGAGTTCTCGGCACAGGCTGAGGCGCTTGAAAAGACCATTCCTGAAGTGGGGGTGACCAAAGAAGATGAAAAGACCCTTGCCAGAATCGAAGATCTTTATAAGCAGCACAAAACGATCGTTGCCGCACGCAATTGGGTCGATCATGAGGAGGCTCTGAAACAGATTGAGGACGCCTATGGGCTATACAGCTTTGGTGCCAAATGGGGGCGCTATTCGCCAGAGCCGATCGTTTGCGATCTCGGCTCGGTCGACATAATGATTGAAGCCGATAAGTGGCAGAGTGATTTTTTCAATAATGACGTTTATTACCGAGGAGATGCGCAGTTGACGGTAGTCCACTCCAGGTCAGGAAAGCGACAGACCTATTTTCCGGCCCTAGAAGGGATGCTGACTCTCCGGGCAGATACTGAAAGCGGTATTCTGATTGAATACTGCGAAGACACGGATAGTTGTGGCGAAGAGTGGGAGTATCATGGTGCCGAAAACCCTGATGGATCAGTTTCTATGCCGGAACAGCTCAGGCAACAGATTGATGCCTATATTCCTTAGGGAAAATGCGCATTCATTCGCTGAAAAGGGTCGCCACAACTCTTTACCAAAGTATGGGCTTTTTGACAGGGAGGCTTGTATTGCAAGGTAATGAAGGAGCGGTATGAAGCCGCTCCTTGTATCAGCAGGCAGGATAAACCCGTTAAGACATTCTGGTTTCTTCAGAATCTCTGCGCTGCATGCCTCTTATAAGCAGCAATAAGCTCAGTAGCCACCAGGAGGCGGAACCGCCACCACCGTCATCATTAGAGTTACTGCTGGATGAGCCGGAACTTGAGCCGGAGCTTGAGCCGGAATCGGTAGAGCCTGTGCCTGTGGTAACCGGTACCGGTAATGCGTCGTCATTCAGGATTTCACCATCTGCTGTCGTCTGATTCAGATACCCTGACGTAGGATTGCTGATCGTGACACGGAATGATTCATTGCTTTCGTAAATCGTGTCGCCGGTTGCCTCAACTGTAAAGGTACCGGAGAGCTCTCCAATGGCAAGAGACAGATTTCCTTCAGGGAAAGCCCCCCCGAAATCGGTTTTATCTGCTGGATTTTCTCCGATACCTTCCACAGAAAAGTCAACACTCATATTATTCACAGCCCACTCCCGGGTCACTCTGAATGTGTGGAGAGTTGAGCCGCTGTTGCCTTCGGTTTTGCCTGTATCAACAACAGAGAGAGAGATGCTGCCAGAGGTGTCGATGGATGTCAGAGTGAAATCTGACGGGGACATAGCGTAAAAGACGTTATCACTGCATTTAACTCTGATTCGGCCTTCCACAGTATCGGTATTCGGCATAATCACGGTTTCTGCCCCGTCGTTGTTAACGCCGGAGGCAATCTCAACCGGGAAAGTCACTCCACCATCTTTGGAAAGGGTAATGTCCACCTGGGAGCAGCTCACGGGTGCAAGATCGGTGTTGGCGACATTCCATATCACCTCCAGTGACTGTCCGCCGGTATAGTTGCCGAAACCGGGTGCAGTGACGCGGAATGGGCCGGAATCACGGTCTACGGTGAGGCGAACATCGTCCTGGTTGACACCATAATCACCAGATCTGACAGTAACTCTGAAATTCAGATTACGATCAGTTGTTGGCAGAGTTTCACCAAAGGAAGAGTTCAGGTCCCCGGAAATCACCGCGCTTAAGTCAGGAAAGTAACGGGTAGGGGAAGTGCTTCCCTGAAAGGAACGAAACAGTGGTCGGGTTCCATCATCAGTCGACATCTGGGTGGTGGTGGAAGACGACTCCCCGGTATCCATCTGCTCCCAGATGTAAGTTAGACCGGAAAGGTCCCCGGCATCCACATCATAAGCCTGGGCTGTGAGCATAAAGGGAGTGCTGGCCGGAATTACATAATCCTCGCCACCATCGACTGTGGGTGGCGTATTGCCAGTATTGACCAGCGTGCCGCAACTGGACGCGTAATCTGTGATGAATTCACGCATTTGCTCCAGGCTTCCGCCGTGGAAGAAGTCGTCAGAGCTGTTTTGAATGTTTTGTGAGCCGCAGAGCCCTGCGTAGGACATGATGGTCGAGCCGGAACCCACCTCCCAGGCGCTGCTGCCAGAACGGTTCCCGGAGCAGCTGCCACTGATGGCGTTAAAGGTATGGTCAGCGTCCATCTGGTGCCCGATTTCATGGGCCAGCAATCCGGTGACAAAGTATTCGAAACGCCCGTCCGGGTTGGATAGACCTGTGCGTCCTTTGGCTTTGCCACCATCCCAGCATGTCACTCCCAGTGTGGCCAGACCGCCGCCATACTGATTCAAAACATGGCCGATATCGTAGTTCGCCGAGCCGATCACGGAATCCAGATTCGTTTGGTTCTCATTCAGGAGGCTACCTGATGTGGTATAAGGGTCCGTGCTGGCGTTGGTGTAGACAATTTCGTCGTTGTTGCCGACGAGCTGGAAGCGTACAGCGACTTCTTTTTCATAGATCTGATTGATTCGGTTAATTGCCGACACGATAAATGCCTGGCCTTCCGCAACGGTGGGATTGGAGGAATCACTGCTGACAGAAGCGGTAAACTCTGCCGTCGCAGCCATGGCCATTCTGTATATCCGATAACTGTCACCGGAGGTGATTTTGGCGGCAACGGTTGGCTGAGCAAGAGATCTGAGGTAGGAGAATTCCTTTTCTGCTTCGTGTTCGTGCACCTCGGTTTCACAGGCGACAGGCTCTGTAGCGGGAATGTCTTCCTTAAAGAAGCCGCGATATTGAGAAACATTTCCAGTGGAACCAAAACTGCCTTCCGGTTCAATAATGATGGTTTCCCCGCCGGTATTCACATAGCCATGAAATCCTTGAGGGGTAGTATCTATACGTCCGCTGATACCTTTGTCGTCAACGCCGAAGACTTTATACGTTCTGATATCCGGATACTTTGCTTCCAGTTCTGGTGCCATGATCGGTGAATAAAAAGCTTCCAGGTGGATGTATCCGCCATCAGGTCGAGGATAATAGAACGTCAGGCCCTCCGGCTGACCTTCAAGGGGCGCATCCTGAAGATAAGTCTTCAGGCGATCAATGTCAGTTGCGATGCCGCGATACTGGAATGAGCTGTCTGCAACAGCTTTCCCTCTCAGGTCCAGCCATAAACCATCAGGCGATTCTGCGTGGGCGATACTCGCTATCATCAGCGAAAGTGGGGCGGCGAATAAGATTACCTTTTTCATGCTGGAAAGTTTTTTTCCTGGATAATGTCTCGTTAATAAAAGTGCTGATTGCATTTTTTTTGATTTTTTTAAAACCAGTTCGTCAAAGATCTCCAGAGTCTGCTCAGAAATCCGGTATCTTTTTGGGCTGAAGACTGGCTGGGTGTGCGGGAGGCTTCTTCAGTGTTGATCTGTCTGTCAGTTTCCTGAGCGTCTGCCTTCTGTCCGCGGGTCTGCTCATTGGACTGATTATTGACTTCCTGTTGAGCACCTTCGTTTATAGGTCTTGGAACATCGGGGAGGTCACGTTTGAAGAATACCCGGTACTGTTTTTGGTGAGCTGACGGATCAAAGGTTTTTTCCGGCTCTATCAGAATGCTTTGTCCTTCTGTCGTCAAAAACGCTTTAAATCCTGCATTCGTAAAATCAATTCGCCCGGACAGGGTGGGAAGATCCAGTCCCTTGACCTTGTAGGTGCGAATCTGGGGAAACTTTTCGGCAAGTTCTGGAGCCATTACTGGAGAATAAAAGGCTTCCATCTCGGTGAAGCGTCGATCAGGCAAGGGGAGAGTTAACTTCAAGCCTTGTGGTGATGTCTCTTCCGGTGCGCCTCGCAGGTGTTCGCGCAGTTCGTCGGCGTTCAGTGCGACAGCGAAAAAGGGGAAATCCTGAGCTTCCGGGGGCGTGTCCAAAGGCACCCAAAAACGATCGTCGGCCTCAACATTGAGAGACATTGCAAGCATTACGCCAGAAAGAAAAGGGAAGCGCCCAAATGCCAGAACCGGGCGGGTGTAAAAAATAGCCATTAACTGCACATGACATCCTCAGATAAAGCTGCCAAAACGATATTCGCCGGTGAATATCAAGGCAAACGGAGCAAAGCGCAATTTTAAATAAGAAGCTCTTTAACTTCGCCGTCCATTTGGCCTATATCGGCCTATTTGAGAACTGATTGGCGGCGTTACAAAAGTCTAACTTTTAACGCTTGTAGGTTACGTTTCGGGTGGTTTGAACAGAGAATTCGTTTGGTAAAGGGTCAAAGACAATTAAGAGGCAAAATACTGCGATGGTTAGTGGGCTCTTATGAAGCTGAAGGTGTTACGATTAATCTATATAAAAACAATGAGATAGAAGGTATTTCTAATATATTACATTAAAAATGGTTGAGCATTTTAGCTAACCCTGACGCATCAACGAATCAGAAACTCAATCGGAACAACTAGCTCCACTTCAGCTCCGGGAACTTCATTTGGGGGAGGAGGCAGAGGAGATGCACGATGTAAAAGATTGATAGCCTCCTGGTTAAGAGCGGTGTATTGAGTGGGTTGCAACAGTTCTGCCTGAAGTAACTGGCCCTGCCGATTAATCACAAAGCGCGCTATGACGGTTCCTTGTTCTCTTTTCTTTCGCGAGAGTCGTGGGTAGTGCTTTTCTCGGGCGAGGTAAGCCATTAACTCACTTTGCCAGTGGTATTTTGCCGTCGCAATTTTCGCCACACTGTAGCTCTGGGCAGGCGCTACGGACAGGTCTGTCTCCTGCGAAACCTGGGTTGACCGGGGGGCAGATGGGGGGGATGTTGACTCAGGCTTATCCCATTCAGGCTCACGGGTTGGCGTAGGTTTTTCATCATTTATGTCAGGCGAAATCTTTTCACTCGTTTTATCCGCCTCATCCGTGTCTGTTTTGAAGTCTTTTCGTTTTGGTAAATAAATGTCGGCAGAGTCTGTTATAGAGGGCTCCATTTGGGGAAGAGGGTTGGTAGGGACTGGTTTTGATTTTTGTTTTTGGGGGCTCTCTGTTTTGGTGGTTGGCTCTGAAACGGTCTTTGCCTTCTGAGTGTCGTTCAATACCTGTGAAGGCGAGCTTACCACAACACTCATCATGACAGGGATGGCAGTGGATACGGCGGCGGGCCTATGAATGGCGGGCTTTAGCAGCAAGGTAAAGGCAATGCCAGCATGGCACAGAAGTATCGCCACAAACGCTCCGATCCAATGAACAGTGGCGGATCTCAAGAAACGATGGGGCAGGGCTTGAGCGTCATTCTTCATCTGGCGGCAGTGGAATGCTCCAATCCCATCAGAGCAATTTTGAGATAGCCAGCGCCGCGCAAGTCATTAAGCAAACTCATCAGGGAATCGTAATCCACACGTTTGTCGGCCTGAATAAAGATCACCTGTTGCTTGTCATTCTGGGTAGCGGTATTCAGGATCTCTGACAGTTCGGGGCGAGAAACCCTTCTATCCTCTCCCAGCAGCAGTGTCCCATCAGTGTTCAGCGTCAGAATCACAGGGTCGTTCTCCTGCACTTGAGGTTCGGCCGTAGATGAAGGCAAATCCACGTTCACTGACACGGTGGACAAAGGCGCAACGACCATAAAAATAATCAGTAACACCAACATGACATCAATAAAAGGTGTGACGTTGATATCATGATTTTCCGGATAATCATCCTGTTTTTGCGGCAGCAACATGGCCATGGCGCTGATCCTCCGCGGAATTACTTGAAACTTTTCTCATGGTAGAGTCCCGGTTGACGAAATCAGGCCCCTGAGTCTCAAGCAGTTGTTGGTCAAGGTGACGACTCAGAAGTACAACCAGTTCCGAGGAGATTTCGGCCACATTGCGCCGATAATCAGCGAGTTTGCGGGAAAAAAGGTTGTAAAACAGCGCAGCAGGAATTGCGGCGATCAACCCGGCTGCGGTGGCAAGCAAGGCCTCGGCAATGCCGGGAGCGACCACCGCCAGGTTGGTCGTCTGGGTGCTGGCTATACCGATAAAGCTGTTCATAATGCCCCAGACTGTACCGAAAAGTCCGACAAAGGGCGCTGTGGAGCTAACGGACGCGAGGATGCCAATCCCCCTGCCGAGACTTGCGGTTTGCTGTGTTTCAGCATTGGTCAGACGGAGGGAAACTCGCTCCTTGATTCCTTCGGAAGGCAAAGAGGCTCTGCTATCTGTTGGCCAGAGGGCGCTCTGCTTTATACAGGCTTCTTGTCTTACAGATACCTCACGCTGGGCGGCCTCCAGCATTTGTCGTTCAGGGATGTAGACAGCCAGTAGGCTATCAAAGGCCTCCTCCAGCCGGTCCATATTCTTAAGGGTTCTGATCATTCTGGTGGTGCGGATACGGGCTGAACGCAACTGCAAGGTTTTTACCAGCCACACAGTCCAACTAAGGACCGACGCCCAAATCAAAATCACCATAACGCTCTGTACCACCCAATCGGCCTTACGGAACATGGTCAAAGGTGAAAGGTCGTGCAGTACCAGTTTGTTGTCTGTGACGACTCCGTCAGGTCTTGTCTTTTTGCTGTCGGTAGACGCGAGAGCTTTGGTCTCTGATTCAGCGATATCAACTGTTCTGGTGTTGGCTTCTTCGGCCTCGGGCGCCTGATTTTTTATCGCAGGAGATTCCGTCAACGAGGTATGTGAGGCAAAATTCTCTGATGCCGCGGTGTCGGAAGCAGCCCTGGTAATGCCATTATCGACTGCACCTGCTGCCATGGCAGAAAGAGCCAGGCCAACCAGGAAAACACATTCGCCTAACCGTATTTTCTTGTTCATGCTATTCAATGAATTCCTTTTGAAGGCGTTCTGTCGGGCAGCGTTCTGTCGGGCAGCGTTCTGTCGGGCAGCGTTTGCTTGGGTGTCCTCAAATATGGCGTCCTCAAATATGCTTCAGATTCCTTACCTGTATCATCCAGAGGGGCCTGAGTCATTGTTTCAGGTCGTGTCCACATCCAGATTGAGCCCAAAAGCATCGTAACCACTGCCGTCAGAATCCAGAGCGGGTGAAGCGACCAGAGCAACATTAATAGAACCGCAACCCCCATCATCATGCTGGCAAGCCATTTGGTATGACGACTGATCGCGCCGTGCTCCTGCCAGTTTTCGATGATCGGTCCAAAAACCGTGTGGCTCTTCATCCATTGATGCAGTCTCGGCGACCCTTTTGCCGACGCCCAGGCAGCCAGAAGTACGAATTCAGTTGTCGGCAACCCGGGTGTGACGACGCCAATCGCGGCGATGGCAAGACTCAGGTAAGCCAACATCCGGTATGCAAAGGCGCTATAGCCAGGAGATCTAAACACTGAGGAACCCGCATTCCGTCCCTTTAACAATCTCATGGCAGATGTTGTTCCACCAGATTGCGAACATATTGGAAGGCTGATTGACCGCCGGCACAGGCCATGGCGATGTCATCGTCGTTGAGGGGGATGGCGTCAAGGCAGGATTTGAACATACGCCAGTGACGTCCTCGTCCCTCACTGTGGCCGGCCAGATGTGCAGCACCATAGGTCGCTGAGAAACCGATGGCTTTGGCGTGTTTGAACAGAAATGCAGCTCCAAGATTAGAGCCCTCCAGTGTGTAGAGCCAACCTAATGCCGCCACCTTGTTCACTGCTGCGGGTTTCAGTTTTAGTGCCATTTCTTCCAGTTGATGCTTGGTGATGCCCAGATCCAGGCAGTCCTGAATCACCTGTTCCAGCCGACAAGAGTCTGACAGATTGGGAATCCATTGATTTAGTGATTCAATGTGGTAGAGCGGGGCCGTCATCCAATGAAAGCAGTACTGCATTTTGAGGAATCCCTGGTAACGTCCCGGATCACCGAAGGGGTCGGCACGCATGATGCGACGATCCAGACTTTCATGGTCGGTGGTAGTTTTCTCTTTCAGCAATACGGAAAGCGGTTTATTGCTGTTTGATACGATGGCTTTTGATGCCGGGAAGTCTTTAACCTGGACATGAACAGTCACTATCGGATACCTCAGTTGATGGTCTGTTTTTATTTCCCTTTTGGGTTATGACGTATAACGATAGAAAAGGGACAGCGCTCAGCATCGATCGAATGTTATTTTTTAGAGTCCCCGAAGGTCTCGCTTGTTTATTGGGAGCTCTTGTTTATTGGGAGAGGGCACTAGGTTCTTTGGCTGTCTGAAACTGGCTGGATACCAGCTGAATATGTTCTTCTGCGAGCATTCCGGCGACGGCATAAAGCCCAAGCCAGGATTTCAGGTAGTCATATCGGGTCTCTACCAGATCACGTCTGGCCTGGAAAAGCTGTCGCTCGGCATTCAGAATGTCCTGGTTGTCCCGTTCGCCTCCCTGCACACTTTTTTGTGTGGCCTCCACCAGTGCCTCAGCGCTGATAACAGCAAACGAACGCGCTTTAAGGCTGGACAGGCTGCTCATGCACTTTCGGTAGTAGCGTCTGATCTGGAGCTTTATTTCCTGCCGTCTGGCATCCAGTTCATAGCGAAATTGTGATTTGGTTGCACTGGCCTGCCTGGTGGCGGAAGAAACTTTGCCACCGGAGTACAGTGGCATCTGAATTCTGATGCCCACACTATGGGTGTCATACCGTTGTTGGTAAGTGTTTTCTGTATCTGATTCAGTGTCTCTTGCCGTTGCATAGAGGCTGACTCTGGGAAGATGTCCGCCTCGCTGGGCGTCCACCTCATGACTGGCCGCCCTGACTTTATGGTTCAGGGCACGTAATTCAGGATTCTGACTCAAGGCCAGACTAAGCCAGCGTCTTATATCGTTAGACAGCATGGGCAGATCTTTCTGCGATTCCTTTAAACGGGGAAGGGCGGCCATGGCTACTGGCTGCTCAATCAGGCTGGACAGTTCTCTAAGCGACAACTCAAATTCATCCTGAGCTTCAATGAGTTCGGTTTCAGCGATATACAGGCGGGATTGGGTTTCCAGTACTTCAGTCTGAGTTCCTTCGCCATGGTCTTTCAGGGCTTCCTTCCGGACCAGTAAAGCCTCATAGGACGACAGTTGCTGTTTCGCCAGGTCCAACTGATCTCGCGCCAGTAAAGCTTTGGTAAACGCTTCGAGGACTGTCATGGCCAAGGCGGAGTTTTTGCCAATCAGACGAAAATCCGATTCCAGCGTCTGCTGTTTGGCTTTCTGATAGGCAGCCCACGCACTGTAGTCAAACAGCGGTTGCTGCAAAACCAGGCTTGCGTTATGGCTCTGATAGTCTCGCTTTTCACTATTCGCAAAGGTACCGGATTGCTGCTCGACATCCGACCAATTCTGCGCCTGGCTGTAGTTCAAAGATAACGAGGGAAGCAGGCCCGCACGGCCTCGTGCGATATATTCCTGCGCAGCTTTGTGCTCTTCCTGGGCGGCAAGGTAGTCTGGGTTTTGGTGTAGCGCCAAAGTATAGGCTTCCTGATAATCCAGCGCGTTCGAGCAGAAAGAGGCGAAAAGCACCCAAATGGTCGTTAGCCAGCGCATTTATACTTCCCCCGCCATTGCGAGAGGTATGCGATCAAGCAACGGTTTAAAAAGATAGCTCAGCAATGAGCGTTCACCGTTGCGGATAAAAGCCTGCACTGGCATACCGGGAATAATCTTTAACCCATTCAGCTCCGCCATGGCACTCCCAGTCACCTCAATTTTTAAACCGTAATAAGCCTGTTGAGTGGCTGGGTCGGTCAGGCGATCGGCAGAGAGTTGTACCACCTTACCAGTGACCTTTGGTGTTTGGCTGCGGTTAAAAGCCGTAAACATAAGGTCCACAGGCTGTTGCAGTCTCATGCTATCCACCACATCCAACGGAAGACGTGCTTCTACTAGTAAAGGCTGGTTATCAGGCACAATTTCCATCAGTTTTTCTGCTGCGCTGACCACGCCTCCTTCTGTGAAGACCTTTAAATCCACTACACGGCCAGCCACCGGGGCAATAATACGGCTCTGTAATAGAGTCTGCTCTGCTGTGATCTTTCGCTCACGCTGACTTTCAATGTCCAGGCGAATCTCGGCCAATTGCGTCCGCAGATCTTGCTGGTAGCTGGCCTGTCGACGACTGATAAACAACTGTCGTTGAAGTTCTTGAGTCTGTCGAATAGTGGTGGCAAGGCTTGGGCTTGGGAGCGCGGCGCTGTCCTGTGTTTCCTTCCCTGGGGCAGCGTATTCCAAGTTTTGCAATAAGGCGGGAAAGTCGATTTCTGCAAGGCCTTCTTTCTCTGCCATCAGTCGGGCTTCAGTGGCCAGAGCGGTAAAATAATGACTTTGCGCAGCTTGAACTTTGACCTGCGGGACGGTGCTGTCCATCAACACCAGTATTTGCCCCTGTTGAACGTAGTCACCCTCCTGTATCAGAATGTTTTTGATAACACCGCCACTAGGGTGCTGCACCGCTTTTCGATTGCCCGCGACGGTGACAGCGCCTTCAACCACCACGCCACGGTCCAGCGGCGCCAATGCTGCCCAGGCGACAAAGCCGACGAAGCCAGCTATCACAATCATCCAGCCTATTCGGCTATATCGTCTGCTATCCGGATATTCTGACAGAGCACGGGGGCTCTCCTGAATCGAGTCTGCATAGATGGGTTGCGAACCTGGTGCGCTTGTTGTGTGCTTTTCAGTGCTCATTGCAGTAGTCATAGGATGGCTTAAATAACTTGCTAGTGATTGGGTGATTTAATAGAAGAACCAAGGGCGAACCCGATAGTTTTATTCCTGAGCCTCAGGTACCGATGTCTGAGCGCCGAAGCGATAAGAGATCTTCACGCCGGGATTGCCGGAGTCTGGTGGCGTCGAAGGCGATGGTTGCTGTGACGAAGGGGGAGTGCCTGTCTGAGCCTTTTGCCCTTTTAGTGCGGATAAAACCTTGGACGTTGAATCGAAGGATTGCAGTTCCCCGCCGCGTAAGGCCAGAATCTTATCGGTATGCGCCAGTACGCCGACCCGATGAGTGGCCAGAATTACGGTCTGGCCTGAGGATTTTAATTGTCGGATAGCATTGGCCAATGCGGCTTCACCGGTTTCATCGAGATTGGCGTTGGGCTCATCCAGTACGACGAGAGAAGGTTTGCCATACAGGGCTCTGGCCAGGGCGATTCTTTGCTTCTGTCCACCGGATAGTCCGGCTCCCCCCTCCGCAAGCATGGTGTCGTAGCCACCAGGGAGCGTTAAAATTAAATCATGAACCCCTGCCAGTTTGGCGGCTTCCACAATTTTGCCAGTATCCAGATCGCCAAACCGGGCGATATTTTCTCCGACGGTACCGCTGAAGAGGGAAACATCCTGTGGCAGATAGCCGATACTTGGCCCCAGTTCGGACTTGTCCCATTGCCGAATATCGGCCCCGTCCAGACGAATGTTCCCCAACCTGGGCGGCCAGGCACCCACAAGGGCGCGCAACAGAGAGGATTTTCCAGATCCAGATGCGCCGACAACCCCAAGTACCTCTCCAGCACCTAAAGTAAATGAGACGTTCACCAGGCTTGGTATTTTACCCCCCGGCGCAATCACACTAACGCCTTCTACTCGTAGGGCACCTTTAGGCTTGGCCAGAGACAGACCGGCCGATTTTGGAGGATAGGCGTCTAACAGCGCTTGCAAGCGGCGCTTGGCAATCTGAGTATTGGCCCATTGACGCCAGACACTCACCAACTGTTCCACAGGAGAGAGCATACGCCCAACCAGAATGGAACCTGCGACCATCATGCCCGGAGTGATTTCTCCTTGCAGTGCCAGGTAAGCACCGAGACCGAGCATAAAAGATTGCAGCGCCGTCCGAGTGGTTTTGGTTATCGCATTGATAAGGGCCGAGCGTTCGCTGGCGTCACTCTGATGAAGGAGAGATTGGCGATGAATGCGTTGCCAGCGTTGACGCAACTGGCCTAGGAGCCCCATGGCTTCAATCGTTTCCGCATGACGCAATTGGCTGGCGGCCAACTGACTGGATGACGCCATATATTCACTGGCTTTTTGTAATGAGTTTTTTGACCAGCGCTCATTGACACAGGCCAGGATCAATAGCAGCATTCCTCCAGCCAGGGCGAGACTCCCCAGCCATGGATGAAACAGAAAAATCACCAGTAGGTAAAACGGAAACCAGGGCGCATCGAAAAAAGCGAACAAGGTGCTGCCCGTCATAAACTGACGCACCTGGTTCAGATCATTGACGCCTTGTGAAGCGTCGGTTTGGGCGCCATTGAGCTGATGACGAAAACTGGCGTTGTAGACCCTTGCGCTGAGATGATAATCAAGTTGATCACCGATACGGATCACCAGCAGGCTTCGTACCCATTCCAGTGCTCCCATCAACATGTAGAGACCTGTCGCCAATAAGGTCAGCATTAACAATGTATAGCCATTGCCCGATGCCAGCACCCGGTCATAGACCTGCAGCATATAAATGGCCGGCACCAACATGAGAAGATTGATAACAGCACTGAAAACACCCACACTGCGAAAGGCCGACTTATGCAGCAATAATGCCTGGCGGATTGCTCCGCGGGCTGTCGCGGCCTTCATGCCAGGATATCTCCACTGGAAGCGCTTGAACGCCTCCTGATTCTTCCTGCTGCAACACCGGTTAATAGTAAGATCAGCAAGGAGTAGGGGGACAAACTGCCTCCACCGTTTCCATAATTCACATTATTTCCGTCATTGGTCACATCGTCTGCATCGACCCTGAGGGGGACTACTTCGCCGACCTGACCTCCCTTGATATCGTCATCGCAGGTCAGGGTATAGTAGTAAACACCGGGATCAGGACTGACTTCGATGCTACCCATTGTATTTTGGTTGCCACTCCATCCGTCACTGGGTGTGCCACCGCTGGCAATGCAGTTGGAAGCTGCATTGGTGGTCCAGGTGATTTGCACAGTTTCTCCAGCCTTTGCGACACCTGGTGTGGCAGTGATCCTAATGCTGGCTCCGGGAATGTCCCCCTGTAGGTCTACCTCGAATACGGTGCCACTCTGGTCGTTCTGCCAGATTTTGCCATTGGCACTGGTAAAACCTCGTCCTCCGTATCTTGTCGTGCCGTAAAGTTTGCCACTACTACCCATTAACACCCCGTTCGGGGCTTTGCCGTCACTGTCTTCGGCGACACCTGCCCGGAATGAATGCAGGTGCTCAAATCCACTGTTAATCACCTTGCCGTCAACGGTGACGTCGATTTCGGGTATCCTGAGCCGGTAAAGTGTACCGTCATAGGTGAGGTCGTAGAGTCCGCCGGGATAGTTTTCTCCCTGTAGATATCGGTCAACATCACTTTGGTGTTGACCTCCGCTCAACGTGGTGCCGTAGAGAAAACCGTCTTGAGCAATGGCCAGATAGCCCCTTGGCTGACTGCCATCTTCGCCGTTAAAGCGATGCAGGATAGTAAATTCACTGCCATCCGGTGCGATGCGATAAATTGCCCCGTGAACCATGGGACCATCGTAGTGAGGATAAGGGCTGGTCATGGCAGACTCGCCGTTTTTACTGAAAGTGGCACGATAGGCGCCTCCACACAACGGAGCTTCCCGGAGAGTCAGAGTTCCGCTGACGAATCGTCCCTGACTCAGGCAACTGCCGATAGAGGTGGTGCCGTAGAAATAACCGTCAGGGCCTTCCGCCAGATGAGCAAGGGTAGCACCGTTACTTGGCAGACGGGCAACCCCCAAACCGTTGTAAGCCAGGTCATACCAGGGAATTTCCCCTTCTTTTAGGGTAAAGGTGTGCAGTATCTCAAAGGTGTCGGGGTCTTTTGGATCAATTCGATACAGGGTACCTACCGGCGTGTCTTGGTCTGTGGGAGTGCCATCAACATAGGGAATGCCTCTTCGATAGGCTGTAATACCGTAAAGCCAGCCGTTGCTGGCTAAAGTCATGCCGTTGGGAAACTGCATTTGCCCAGCGGGGCCGGCACTGAACTGGTGAATGACGGAAAACTCGCCGGAATGAGAGACTTTAAAGAGCCGTCCATTGTTATCCGGTCCGCGATCCAAACCGTAGAGATTGTCTTCTTCGTCCAGTAATACGGCCCCGTTGGGGTGTTTCACTGTACCGATGGTAGAGTCCAGCAGCTCGAATCCCGTGCCGTCAAACTCCACTCTGAATACTGCACCATTCAGGACATCACTCTGATAGTCGCTGGTCGCTTTTCCTGAATAGGCGCTACCGTAATGATGGCCGGTTAAGGAACTCTCGACCATGGCTCCGGGAAAATCCCTTAGTTCCGTATCCTCGTGAATGGCTCCGAACAATGAATAATGGGAAGGTGTCGTTGGTAGGGTAAAAATACCTCCGCTAGCGAGTCCATATAGTTGTTTATTGTTCGCCTCTATTGGAGGTGCCAGGGGAGAAGAGGCGGCCGGCCAGCCGCTGGGACCACTGTTGTGCAATGAGGTAAGGTAATTGACCCGGACATCCGCGCTTTCCGCCTGTACCGGTAAACCGGACATAGTGCCCAGCAGACATAACAGAGCAGTTAACGGGCGCAGTTTGGGGAGATCAGCCATGGTGTTTCCAGTTGTATAAATGAATGTGTAAAAGGTGCGCTTAACAAAGCAAGCTCGTAGCCTGAATAAGGTGCCCCTATAAAGGAGGCACCGTTGGTTCAAAAATATTCTAAAGTCAGGCAGCAAATGCCAGTTCAGACTCTGTGGTTTCTGCAACACCCAGTATTTCAGCCAACTGGTTCGCTTCGGTATAACCATTGTCGGCGAGGATGTTAACCAGATCAGAGGCATCACCGTCTTTCAGTGCATTGATCAGGTTATGGGTATCGTTGTTGCCGGTATTGCGACCAATGACATCGCCATTAGCGTCCAGCCCACCGTTGAGACCAATGCTGTTCAAACCGTCGATGCTGACCAGTTCTTCGCTGAAGCTGTACTCTCCAGTTGTTGAGTCCTGCTCCAAACCGCTACCGAAAGTAATGGAAGCTATTTCGCCGTACATCGTGTGAGAAGGGCCGGAGAAGAAGGTGTAGTTCAGGTAGCTGCCATCGGCGGCTTCGACAATAAATCCGAGATCCAGGCCGTCAGCCTCTCCTTCAAGGACATATTGGGTACCGGAGAAGGGGCCAAAAATATTCCCCCATATGCCAGTATCAACTACCGGGTCAGGATCTTCCTGTCCCGCAAAAGCGCCTGGATTTTCACTATGATCAGCGACATCGAAATGGCTTTCGTAAGCAGTAAAGAAACTGTCAAGATCAGCCCAGGACACAGGTGTTGCGTTGTCATAATCGTAAAAGGTATCGCCATAGGTCACTGTAATGGCCATAATGATTTCTCCTTAATGACTGTTATATACTGGTAGCGGCTTTTAACTTGCTACTTAGGTTATGGCGGCCTTGCCGGGCCGCCGTTATTTTTTCGGATGCTGCCTTAATTGGAGGCTGACCCGAAAAATCGTTTGTTCCATTTATATGTCTGCCCAAATATTCAGCCATTTCTCATGGTGAGATTTTGAAGATCAATTTGGGGCAGATGGGTGTTTGCAGGTTCTGCCAAGGATTCCGGCCAGGCCCAGCAGCAGGATCATCAAGGGGTTGATAGCGCCGCCACCGGAAGCTCCGCCACTGGAAGCACCACCGTTGTCGTCTTCACCTTCTGATCCATCATTCGTGTCGATTTAATTGACCTGAACCCTTGCGGTTGCCGTGAGGTCGTTACCGTGAATATCCTGACAATCGAGGATATACACCGCCTCACCAACCTGATTGGGAGTAATGGTTTCGGTGCCGTCGACGAGTTTTTCCCCTTCCCACTCTCCTGTGGCTATACAGTTGTCCAGATAGTCGCCGTTCCAGGTGAGGTTCACTTTGTCACCATAGTTGATTTCCTCCTGATCGACGTTCAGCGCCAGGTTGCCGGGGATTTTAATGTTCAAAGCGTAAACGGTCCCGAGACCTTCAGCGCTGGTGTTGGTCAGGGTGTTGCCCGTACTTCCCCCTCGCGCTGTGGCCCCGTAAAGGGTGTGAATGCCATTGGCGGAAGGGCCTGGGGTGAGTCCGACCGGCCACGCGCCATCTGTTTCGATATCAAACTGATGAAGCTGTTCATAGGTGTCGTCGGAATGATCCGGTTCCGATCCCAGTCGTATACGAAACAGGGTGCCGGCCTGCGCCGGGCTGCCTTTGGCGAAAGACGTTCGGGTAGTGCCGTAAAGGTGGCCATCCTCCGCCAACACCAAAGGTCCATGTGGTTGGCTGCCATCGTCATTTGCGTCAACGCCTTCTCCGTTGCCGAAGCGATGCAACAGGGTGAAACTGCCTGGTTCATTTTTGCGGATTCGCCAAATTGCTTTGTTTGTGGTGCCGTAGAGCCAATGACCCACTTCAACAAGACTGTGTTGCCCGGAATCACTGGCCAGAATTTCACCTTCGGCGTTCCTGGCAAAGGTATGCAGGACATCTACCGTGCTGCTACCGTCATGGGTAAAGTCCGCTTCAGCAATACGAATCAAGGTGCCGGCAGCCTCGTCTCCAAGGGGGACTGAATTTGGATCACCGGCTCCGCCAGATTGCGTCTGGACGGTTATTCCATAAACGGCGCGATCAATATCACTGAAGAGAACCGCTGCCGGATACTGGCCTTTTAGGTACACGCTGGAAGATCCTGACCCCTGCACATATTCTGCACGTGAGAAATCGACAAGCTGTTGGAGTTCTCCATCGGAAGTACGCCGGTACAACGCCATGCCGGCACGGCCGGAGCCACCGCCAAAATAGGTATTGCCGTCCATATCTACGTCCATCAGGCCCCGTAAATCGAATGCGCTGCCATATTCGGTTTTTGTTGGTTCGCCAGGAAAGGCATTTTTCATGCCTTCGATATCCGACCATTGAAATAGAAGCCCGGTAACAGCTGTCGGGTAGGGGAAGGGGGAGGGAACCACCAGAGGATTGGCCCCACCGAATACGATACCGTCACTGTTAACTACCAAACCAGTATAAAAACCTCCAACGACGCTCACTTCATTGGAGCGGCCTTCATAGTCAGGAATATCGGCGCCTGGTGTAAAACGATATTGGGTGCTGTAGATGCCCAGCAATCCACCTTCAGGCGTGACGCCATAGAGCCTGCCGTCAACAGGGTTGTATGCGGGCGGGGTATGAGGCTTCGCTCCTACCAGCTCGCCAGTACCGCCGGTGGCTGCCTCCACCGAAAAACGATGCAGAACTTCAGGGGAAAAATCTGCTGCAACGGCATTTCCCAACCCAAGCAACATCATCGAACAGAGCAGTTTTTTGACAAAGAATATTGTCCTGGTTCCCCGAAGCGAGCGAGGGCGCGAACGAGGACGAGTGACGCTAATGGATGATGAAAATAACACTGGGAGTCTCCTTTGAATTGCTTTTCTTATCAATGTCATGCCTTGAAAGGCCATTGTTTTCAGTAAGTCAGAGTTATCGTGGCTGTCGCTGTGCGGCCGGGGGCGATCCAATAAGAGGTGCCGTTAAGTTCCGCGTAATTGCGATCTGTCAGGTTGTCGACGGCAACATTTAATGTCAGCCAGTGGCTTGCCTCATACCTCAGCCAGAGGTCGTAGACTTCCCAGTCGACAACGCTCTCGTATGCCGTTCCTCCGCGTCCTTCGTTGTCCTCAAGACGAAGCCGAGCCCCCAGGATCAGTGACCGGTCAAGCAGATAGAGGCCATTGGTAAACACAATCTTTTTACTGGGAGGAGGGACATACATCAGACCGCCACCATTAGCTTCACCATGATCAGTAGGTGGATATCCGACAATGCTACCCAGCGGGAAGGGATCATAGCCGCCACGTCCCAGATCACTGTGAGTACGGGTCAGGCTGAATTCGGCAAAGTAATAACGGCTTTCATATTCGGCCTGAAACTCGATGCCATAGTTCCTTACCCGATCTTCGAGATTGACGAAAGCGACGGCCATTGAATTGCTGTTGGTGGATGCCGGACCCATGATCTGAGCCTGAGTGATGTAGTTGTCCACCCGGTTATCAAACCACACCGCCTTAAGATTCAATTGATCCTGGTTACCTAGCAGGGCCTGCCAACGCATGTTCATTCCGACATCCAGATTATGAGAGCGCTCTGGTTCCAGTCCGGGATTCGGGAAAAAAGGAAATGAGTTCCCCACGTGCGTGCCCCACATGAGGGTTTCGGTGATCGACGGTGGACGAATCCCCAGGCCGTAATTGGCAAAAACCTGAATATTCTTGAACTGGTAAGCAGCGGTAAATGTCGGAGAAAAATATCCCTGATGACGGGCAACATTGAAGTCAGTATAAATGGCTGTGGAGGAAGGGCGAACACCCGGTGGATTGTCTATGGAGCCCACATACATTTCGCCATTGCCTTCCAGGCTGAAATAGTCGTAACGTAATCCGGCAATCAGATCCAATCCTGAAGCGTGAGAAAATTCAGTTCGGGTAAAAAGACTCGTCAGCCACCGATCGCCCTCGGGTGTGGGGCCTGAAATCCACTCTGCGCGGCCTTCGCCTTCACTGAGTTGTTCTGTTTGTGGGCGGGTCCAGTCGTAGTAAAACTCTGTTCCGTAGTTGAAGGTGATGATTGACTCGTATTCTGGTAGATCAAGTAGCGACTGATTCACCAATGTTCCGCCCAGGGTATTGGTTTCATAACGTACGTTGAATTCCCCGTAGGGGTTTGAAGGATCCTGGGTTTCCGGGCGGTACTGATCGTTTCGGGTGCGGGTATAATAGAGGCTGCTTTTCAGATCAACCCAGTCTGTTGATGGGGACCATTCATAGTTGGTCAGGAAGGTATCCGTTCGGATTCTGCTTTTGCTGTCGATGGCCCCTTCATCCGTGTTGCTACCTTCTTCAAAGTCGGCATTGAAGCCGATGTAGCTCAGTTTTACCTGTTGCTCCTCAGTAAAACGCCATGTTCCTTTCAACAGCCCTGACCATTGATCCTGGCCGGTATACTGACTGGTGCCTTCCCAGTAACTTCCGTTGTCCGCATTGCCGCCCTGTCGACCCTTCTCAAAGGCGCCGACATTTTTGCGGCCCGCAGCGATCACCAGATCAAGATCCTCGGTTATTCTGGCCGCGCCGGCCAAACTGCCGGAAAAGTGATAGGCGTTGCTGCCTGTGGTGGCATTTAAACGACCGCCATAATCTTTGTCGTCCGATACGAGGTCTTCAAATTCCAGTGTCCGGAAGTTTACGACGCCCCCAATGACTGCTGCTCCGCCCAGTGTCGACGACGGCCCCTTGGATACCTCTACACCTCCCAGTAATTGAGGGTCCATGTACAGAGCACCGTTAGACCCATGGCCGCTGCGCTGGAAATTTTGTCGGGTGCCATCAATCATCATGTTGACCCGTCCGAAGTCCTGCAATCCACGAATGTTCACTGAAACTCCGGGGTCCTGGCGACTTTGAGAAGTATTGACACCGGGGACAGCAGTGAGCACATCGGACGTATTTCTGGGCGGCAGACGCTTTATCTGTTCCTGGCTAACGACGCTGACTGCAGCGGGCGTCTGGTAGACCTTACCAGTCTCTGTGCTGGCATAGACTTCCAGGGCGTCCAATGTCACAAACACTTCTGATGGCGATGATTCACCCGAGATCACCGGGCTCACTGTGTAATGCCCGGAAGCGCTGCGGATGGCGATGAGTCCGGACCCCTTCAGCAACGCAGAGAATCCCTGGGTGATGGAGTAACGCCCCTGTATGCCCATCGTTTCCTTGCCCTGAACCAGGTAAGGATCAAAATACATCACCAGACCCGCCTCCATCGCCAACCGGTTTAACGCAGGACCAAGGGGGCCGGCGGGAATATCAAATTGATACAGAGGTACCGCGGACGAGCCCGAAGAGGGGCGTTGCGATGATCCAGGCGCTTCTCCCCAAGTCAGATTGGCAAAACTCAGCATCAGTCCCAGAACAACCAGGAACTTACATCTTCTAATCATTAATAATTCGCATTTACATCTCTGTTGATACACTAGTGATGACGTGCGAAATCCGGAAAGGGACAGTAGAGGTAAAGTTTTTTTAGAATTTATTCGGGCGAGGAAAGTTTGAAGCACCTAGCAACAAGAAGGTGGCAGGAGTTTGTGTAACCAATAAAACCAAGTGCAGCTTGAAAGAACACCACACTTGGCCCGGGGGATCTATCGGATAAACCTTCTCTTGATCAGAGCAAAAAACGAGACCAATACAATAAGATTCCAAGGAGTTGTAGTGCCACCTGTTCTTTTGTAATCGTTAACTTGTTCCCATTGGTTTTCAGGCCCTTTTTTTTTGTTGGCGGAGGACTGTTCAGTTGAAGTGAGGTCACCTCCAATAACATCATTCATGGAAACGGCATTCGACATTCTGAAATTGGTGAGCCCTGTCAGGACTTGGCTGACTTCCATGCCAAAGTTTTCCGCAGAAGCCGCTAATCCTTTAATGGACTCCTCTCTCATTCCGTTTTCCTGAGCAGTAAAGGAGGGCATATTGGTGGATCGATCATCTATTCCTGTCGTTCTAAAAATGACCGCATTGCTTGGAACGTGAACGATGGTTCCCTCAACAACAGACGTGGTTTTGAGCTCGACTGTGGGAACGGTGAACGCTGGAATCACGGCGATATCTGACAAGGCAGCTATGCCACTGCGACGGCTTCTCTGATCTTGCTCAAAGGTGATCACAGCGACGATATCCACCGCATAAGCCTGTCTGATATCCTCAAGTGAAAACTTCTTGCCAAGGTCACTATTGTTCACAATAGCCACACGGTTGATATAGCGGCTATTCTTCAACAGCTCCTTTTTTAGACTGTCGGCAGCCAAACGTAATGTTGTGTTCGGAAGCTTAAGTGAATTATTAGAGGGGATCATGAGAATGCCTACGGAGGCAGGAAATACTAAAGGCGCTTTTTCTTTGGATAGCAGGGAATCTGTGACCGGATTGAGAACCTGATCGATATCCTGAGATGCCACATTTCTAGGGCTGGTTGCACACCCTTGGATAAAGAAGGTAATGGCAATCGTTAGCAGCAAAGCCGTAATACTCTTGTGAGTTCGCATGTCGTTTCTTCCTGGTTATTTTAATTGTCGCCTGAAGAAGAGTGAGCCTTCAGACTTGAGACGAGGCTCATCATACGAACTGCAGAGTATTCCTGAACGATAGAGCGTAAAGTTCAGTCAGTCGGGTCGTTAGGTATTAATAAGTAATACTTGCAAGCGTAGCCGAAAAATAACGAGTTTATGGCTCAGTTATACAGAACTTTCATACAAGGGTGAGAAAGAGTAAGAGCATTAGCCATCCGCTATATCACGATGCACAAAGATCCATCGGGTGCAGCATACGGAGCCCGATTTTAATTTTTTCTCGTCAATAATTTTCAGTCCGGCGGCAAGTGTAATTTGGTTTGCAATTTACGCACAAGTGTAATGAAACGCGTAAATCGATTTACCTGAACAGGCAGGTTCTGGCTGAGAATATCCAGTGTCTGTTCGGTATCGTCCAATGGAAAAACACCGGAAACTTTTATGTCGGCAAGGTCATCAGCGTTAAAGTGCATGATGCCAGGACGGTAACGTTTGAGCTCTTCCAAGACACGAGGTAAAGGCCATTCATCCACCACCAGGCGTCCCTGGCTCCAGGCAGTGGATCCAAAGGTGTCATGGTGCTGCGACCATTCAACGCTGTTGTGGTGCACTCGGGCCATCTCGCCCTGATGAGTTGTCACGCAGGAGGGGGAATCAAGAGAAGAACTTTCACTGCGACAGACTTCCACCTTGGACTCTGTTACAACGACATCCATTACATCATCCAGAGTCCGGACACTATAACGAGTACCAAGGGCTCGCGCAGTTCCTTGAGACGTTTCGATGACGAACGGCCTTGTCGGGTCATGGGCAACCTCTACCAGAATCTCACCATGAGGCAGCAACAGCCGGCGCTCATAATCATCAAATGCCAGTTTTACAGCGGAATCGGTATTAAGTATCAACTGAGTGCCGTCACTCAAAGTGATGCTCCTTCGCTCGCCCACGCTGGTATGGTAGTCAATCGCCAACGACGATGAAGTCAAGGATTGCACGCCAAGAATTGAGACCACGAGAAACGTGAGCACAAGCACCGTGGCTTTAAATCCTGATGTTACGGGAACCGTATCTTCCTTGAGCACTTCATTCAGCACCGAACCCACTGGCTTGCGCATCTCAGGGGATAGGCAGTCAAACCGGTGGGATAGCGCGTAAAGCTTCTGATAAGCCTCCTCGTTAGCCGGGTGGGCATTTCGCCAACGATTGCATGCCTCACGCTCATCTTGAGTGGCTTCTCCGGAGGTCAAAGTGGCATGCCATTCCGCTGCCTTTTCGATTACTTCGCGATCATTAACGACACTTTGCTCGGTGTGATGGTTCATATTTAGTGAGGTAGCAGCAATTAAGTAAGGTAACAGAGCTCTTAATCAGGTTTTCATAAAGTCATGGCAATGCAGCAATGCCTGAGCGACATATTTTTTCACCATACTGACGGATACGCCAAGAATCTCACCGATTTCACTATAGGCTTTCCCTTCAAGTCGGCTCATGAGAAAGGCTTGGCGGGGTTTCTCAGGCAGTCCCTCAAGTAAATTGGCGACCTCTACCAACAGTTCTACTACTTCAACCAGATCCTGAGAAGAGGGGGCAACCGCGTGCTCGCCGTACAAAGCGGACCAGGTCTCCAGATAGGACTGTTCTATCTTTTTGCGCCTGGCATTATCGATAATCAATCGCCCGGCAATCGTCGTCAGATAAGCTCTTGGCTCTTTTATCGTAAACAGATTGGGCGCGGCAGAGAGAACCCTGACAAATGTGTCCTGCGCCATATCAGCCGCACTATGTGAACATCCAAGTTTTTTACGAAGCCAGCTCTTGAGCCAGTCATTATGCTCGCTATACAGAGCATAAACAGCTTCATTCTGATCAGATAACATCCATTCAATCTCTATGAATTACGGTCGTGCCGAAAGGTTGGTGGTGGATATAAGTGAGAATGATTATCATTATTTATAATTAAGAAGCTTTTGCAAGCATTAAGTGATGTTCGTGCTTCACTTTTGAAATACGACAAATACGACGAAAGAATCTTCGGCATTGAGTCAGGGTAGCGATGGAAGAAAATAAAGCGTAAACAGAAGCAGGCTCTGGCGGAAGAATACGCTAAAGAAACGTATTATTAATCGGGCGACGCTCTAGCGATTTATTAAAAGGCTGCTGATTAAAAGATCCTGCTGAAGTCAGGACGTTGGCCTACGCCCTGACTGTTATTTTAACTAAATTCTTTATGAGGTTAGTTGTTGCCGGGTATATTGCTATATAGGTTTATTGATTGGGGCAGGGGAAGAATCTGCCGCAATCCGAGTTGTCAGTATCAATAACCGGGTCGTCCTGAGTATCCGCAATGCCGAGCACTGCGCCGCCGGTATAGCCGGCTAACGTCATCATAAACCTCACTTCATCTTTGATATTCAATAATTGCGCGGGGGCGACCAGTCCCAACTCTTCGTAGAGTCCTGACATTTCCTTCCGCTGTGGATCCGATTCCTTCACAACCTTTCCGATCCCCATCAACATGGAAGAGACGGTTAGATCATCAACGGTCGCAAACAAGGTGACATTGAACACCGGATTGGGAAATCCGCTGAAAAACTTCTGAATGACTTTTGACATCCAGTCACTACCAGAACAGGATCCGGAACTTTGGTTCTCATCCAGATCCGTATAAAAACCAATCACTCTTTTGTAGCTGTCGGTGGTTGACTCATCAAACAGTTCATCCGCCCCTGTGCACAGCGAGTCGGCCAGGTTAGTTCTGGCCCCCGGTCTGTTTGATCTCAGGTTATTCAAAACGGTTTGCGCGCTGGTGGGATTGCCAAAATCCAGGAGTTGTTGATATCCAATGGTTGAATTGAATGTGGCAACAGACACCTGCAGATCACCGCCGACACTTTGCGCTTCATTGATGGCTTCCAGCAGATCACCTTCGGCTTGAGTGATGGCATCCTGAAAACGGGAATTTCCGGTAGTCGAGCGGGTGCTGGTCATTGAGCCTGTTTTGTCGATCACAATCAGATAGAAAGAAGTGGGAGCGGCATTTGCCCCTGCGATAGAAAAGAGAGAGATTAAAAGAACGAGTAAACAACTCGAGATTTTCATAGTTCGGTTCCTTCCGTTGATATGAAAAGTTGATACAGCCATTTTTGTCCTAGTCGCTGATATCCCGTACCGAATACACCCCGGAAATCCAACCGTCAATTACTATACACCCCGTACTTTACAAGCGCATGTGTTTCTCACTTTATCAGGTGGTTTGTTGCATCTTCGCCTGGATTAAAGCTAACGGAGAATGGAATTGCGAGGTGGGTGAATAATGAGGCGTCTATATCAATGGATCGCAAGCAACAGCGAAGCCCATTACTTTGGGGAATCAACACCGTACCGTTGATATATTTCGTGGATTCTTGGGGAGTTAAAGAGCTTTGACAGTCCTTGATTAAACCTGGTTATTGTGGACTCTGATTCCGGAAGCGCTTTCAGCAGTCCCAAAAAGATGGGTAACTGGGGAACCCTGGCGCCCGGTATCTTCCGGATATCCGCCAGTTCCTTCTTGTGTTGATGGATAAAATAGTCCCCGATACTTTCGTCCATGATGGTGATATCGGTTCTGCCGGAAGCAAGCATTCGAAGATGAAGCAGCTCGATCGGCAGCCTGGAGGTCAGATACATTGGATCGTGTCGATCAGGATCCAACAGAAACTGAAATTCTTCTGGAAAGATATAGTTCTGGGATAATCCTATTTTGTATGTCTTGTTGTCATGTTTGAGCGCTTCAAACGAGGTGATGCCTGTTCCTCGTGTGAACAGGGTCATTTGATAATAGGCCAGCGGTTGGGAGAAATGCAGAAACATGCTTCTGTCATCGTTCTTCAAAATCGGGAAAAAGCCGGCGACCTGTTTTCCCCCCAGCATGTTTATCGCTCTGTTTGGTGGAACAATGACAATACTGAGGGTTATCCCTTCCTCATTGAGTGCGGCCCTCACAATATCGACAGCAACACCTTTGGCATGCCCGGACTCTTCGTAGACATAGGGCGGAAGGAGGGCAGACGCCAGTGCCAGGCGCTCTTCAGCGTAACAGGATGGTTGCCCAAGAAAGAAGGTCAGAATCAGCGTAAAGATTAATCGCCACATACTACGACGTCCCAAACCTGAAAGGTAGACGGAAGCTCTGATTGATTAAGTATAAGCGGAGTTTTTGGGTTTTGTGGAAGTTGCTAATTATCGTTGCTGGTTATCGTTGCTAAATATCCTTGGTGGCTATTATTGATAGTTTTCCCTGATGAATGTCTTCTATTTTGATGTTTTCGCATGCCGCTGGATACTCGTTCGCGACCCATGGAAACCGTTAGCATTTGCGCAGCCAAAGCAGGTCTTGGTCTGCTTGCATTTTGATCAGAATATACGAAGCTTAAAAGAACGTTAGCCAATCGGACAGGCCAATGAAACTTGCCATACTCTCCTGTGGACCAAAATGTTACAGCACCCGAAGACTGAAGGAATCAGCGCTGGCACGCGGACACAGTGTCAAAGTCATGAACACCCTGAAATTTGCGATTGATCTCGAAAGAGGCTCACCGAGTCTGTACTACCGCCAGCAAGAAGTCTCTGGTATTGATGCGGTCTTACCCCGTATCGGCGCGTCCATTACCTACTATGGCACCGCTGTCGTCCGGCAGTTTCAGGAAATGAATGTGTTTTGTGCCAACAGCGCTCACGGAATATTGAATTCACGGGATAAACTCCGAAGCCTGCAACTGCTGAGTCGGCATTATATTGGTATTCCCAAAACGAACTACGTGCGCGACAAGAAAGATGTCTTGCCGGCGATTTCCCGTGTGGGTAATGCGCCGGTCATCATCAAATTGATCGAGGGAACTCAGGGCATCGGGGTTCTGCTGGCAGAAAGCACAAAGTCAGCGGAAGCATTGATAGAGCTGCTTCAGAGCCAGAAACAGAACGTGTTGGTGCAGAAATTCGTTGCCGAAAGCAAAGGCAAAGACATCCGGGCGTTTGTTGTTGGTAATCAGGTGGTCGCAGCGATGAGGAGAGTCGCCCAGGGACAGGAGTTTCGTAGCAATGTGCACCGGGGTGGCGTTGCAGAAGCAGTTCAATTGAGCGACCAATACAAAGAGACGGCAGTACGTGCTGCACAGATTATGGGGTTGCATGTTGCCGGTGTGGATATGCTGGAAGGGGCTGATGGGCCACAGATAATGGAGGTCAATTCATCTCCGGGTCTGGAGGGAATAGAAACCTGCACCAATCTGGATATTGCCGGTGCCATTATCGATTACATTTCCGCACAGGTGGACTTTCCAGAGATTGATATACGTCAACGTCTCACGGTGAGCAAAGGTTACGGGGTCAGCGAACTTTATATTCCCCCAGGTTCACATTATGTCGGCCGCACTATCCAGGACTCTGGCTTTCAGGATCAGGATATCAATGTCCTGACGCTTTACCGGGGAACCAAGGTCATCCCGAACCCTAAATCCAGCCGACAACTGGAACCGGATGATAAGCTCTTGTGTTTTGGCAAGCTGGAATCCATGCGCTCCCTGATCCCGGCTAAAAACCAGCGCAAGCAAAAATCCAAACCCAAGCAATTACCCAAGGAAGCGCTGGAAATTGCGGAAGAGGTGCATCGCCAACAATCGGCTTAGGTTGCTGGCGTTGCCTCGGAGGCCGCTTCGGCGAGTGCCGATATCAGGGCGCTCACCAACGCCGGGCGCTCCGGATAATGTGGGTGTATTGCAACGATCGGTCGCATGAGTTCGGGATTGTTTAAGGGAATGATCTTAAGCTGTGGCAGTTGCTTTCGGATGCCGGCCCACAGAGGAATCACCGAGACACCCGCCCCGGCGTTAACCATCTGAGCAATGGTATGTAATGCATCCAGGTCTGCTATGACATTCGTTGCGATTTTCTTTTCCTTCAGCCATTGCGCGATCTTGTGTCCGCCCCAGGAATTCTGGTCGTAACGAATATATGGTTGCTCCCGAAGAGCCTGCTCTACACTCTCCGCTTTTTTATGGCTGATCAATGCATAAGGCTCTTCAAACAAGTGTGTCTGAACCAGTGACTTCGGGAGAGAAAAGGTCGGGGCAACCGTAATGGCGATATCCACGTTTTGCTGTTGCACTGCGTCATAGAGCAAAGCGGAGGTGCCCGGTGTAATCTGACATCTGGCCCGGGGCGCGATTTTATTAATCCGGACCATGGCTTTTGGGAACAGACTACTGAGCACGCTATCAATCGCGCCAATTCTGATCGGGCCTGTCAGTCCATCCTGGTCGATATCTCCCATTAACGCCTGAGTTTGCTGCACAATGTGTCGTGCTCTGGGTAGCAGGCTGACGGCGTGGTGAGTCGGTACGGCTTTGTGGCTGGAACGGTCCAGCAATGGGCAGTTGAGTTCATGCTCCAGAGCCTGAATTCTCTGGCTGATCGCTGCTGGTGTCAGATTCTGAGCTCTGGCTGCTGCCGCAATTGAGCCCTGTTCAACGACGAAAATAAGACTTTGCAGATATCGACTATCCATAAGAAATACTTTTGATGGGGTTAACAGATATATAGTAACGCTTATCAATCCTCATAGGTAAACTCCTGATGAATCATAAATGTCATATAGCAGATCCAAAGTCTGGAGGAGTTTGAAAATGGCATCAGTTTTTCATCTTGCGCTGAATGTAACGGACCTGGAGCAGGCCAGGGCCTTTTATGTCGATCTTCTGGGAGCGACTGAAGGACGTAGTACAGAAACCTGGCTGGATATTGATTTTTTCGGGCACCAGGTTTCTTTGCACTTGGGCGAACCATTTCACACCCAACCCACTGGCAAAGTAGGCAATCACCTGGTCCCTATGCCACACTTTGGTGTAATACTGCCTCTGGAACAGTTCAAGGCATTGGCCCAGCGATTAATCGATGCAAAGCTGGTGTTTGAAATTGAGCCTTTTGTCCGTTTCAAAGGCGAGCCTGGTGAGCAGCACACCATGTTCTTTAGAGACCCATGTGGGAATCCAATTGAGATCAAAGGATTCACTGATATGAGCAGAATTTTTGCCAGTTAACGCTCTATCGCACAGGCTCAGCTCACAAGAGAAAAGAGAGCAAGCAAAAAAATACATCGGAAGAGCTAAACCGGAGACGTAAAACCCCAATGACGTTAATCCCTTTTATCCACCAACTGGAACCTGATGAATCCAGAAAATGGTTGAAGATACTGCAGGAAAAAATGCCGGGATATCGAATTCTTGAGGTTCAGGACTGTAGTGACGATGAACGCCGGAAAGCCCGTGTTGCCATCGTGGCCAATCCTGATCCGGAAGAGGTCAGATTGCTGCCCGCACTGGAATGGGTTCACTCACTCTGGGCGGGTGTGGAGGCTTTACTGCTTAGTCTAGAGGATCACCCGCTCAAGATCGTTCGCCTTAAAGACCAGAACCTGGCACAGGTTATGTCGGAGGCGGTTCTGGCATGGGTGCTATATCTGCATCGGGAGATGCCGGCCTATGGGCAACAACAGAAGCAGAGAGTCTGGCACCAGATTCGCTACCGTTCGGCCAGTCAATGCCGGGTCCTGGTGCTGGGGTTGGGGGAGTTGGGGTTAACCAGTGTGTTGCGTCTGACACAGAATGGGTTTGAGGTGTCCGGCTGGAGTCGAAATCCAAAACAAGTACCAGGGGTGAAATGCTATGCTGGGCCTGAAGCTCTTAAGGAAGCCGTTAAACAGGCGGACATTCTGGTTAATTTATTACCTCTGACGCCTCAGACAAATGGCTTGATCAATAAAGCGCTGCTTTCAGCATTACCGAAAGATGCCTCGCTTATCAATTTTGGTCGGGGAGCAACGGTCAAAACCGATGACCTACTGGAAACACTGGATGCCGGAGGCCTGAAGCATGCGGTGCTGGACGTGTTTGAAACAGAACCGCTGCCAGAAAGCTCGCCTCTATGGAATCACGAAGAAGTGACCGTGTTACCGCATATTTCCGCGCCAACAGACTATGATACGGCAAGCGATATCGTCTCTCAGAATATCCATGATTTCTTTCAGAAAGGCATCATACCGGAATGTGTTGATAAGCAGAGGGGGTATTAGCGTTTATTGATATCTACCCCTAATCAGAGATGGTAGGGCTCGATATTGGTCAGAATGAAGGATTATGAGATTTGAATAAGCGGCACATTTACCCCAAACCTATAAGAGCCAGTCAGTCGAATAGCCCAGAAAGATACCTGCCCGCAAAAAATCTGTCCGCCGTAATAAGCATCTTATTGTTGAGCGCCTGCTCAGGCCCTCTCAGCGAGTCAAGCAGCGAAGCCAGTGAGTACACAAAAGCTCAGCATGCCAAGGTGCTGGAGGCACTACCGTTTGAAGATAAACAAGACTTCAATGACAGCAACAAAGGATTGATCGCAAGGGCGCATGCCAATGTTATCAAAGACGGCCAAAGTGTCTGGAATACACAGGCTTTCAACTTTATCACAGGTGATGCTCCCGATACGGTAAATCCAAGCCTGTGGCGACAGGCAACGCTCAATCACCAGCCAGGCTTATATGAAGTCACCGATGGCGTTTATCAGGTGAGGGGATTTGACCTTGCCAATATGACGCTGATCGAAGGCGATAAAGGCTGGATCGTGGTGGATCCACTGACAACCGTGGAATCGGCCCGGCTAGCCTTATCTCTGGCTAACGAGCACTTGGGTGAAAAACCTGTATCCGCGATTATCTTCACCCATGCTCATATCGATCATTTTGGTGGCGCACTGGGCATTGTGACTCCCGAGCAGGTTGCTGAACATAACATCCCTATCATTGCCCCTGAGGGGTTTATGGGGGAAGCCACCAGCGAGAATGTGATTGTCGGTTTAGCCATGGGACGCCGGGCGGGATATATGTATGGCTCTGCCTTGGAGAAAAGCGACAAGGGTTACATCGGCTCTGGCCTGGGTAAAGGGCCTGTCATGGGCACTTTTTCGATACTTGAACCATCAATCACCGTATCTGAAACCGGTCAAAGGCTCGTCGTCGATGGCGTTGAAATGGTCTTCCAATATACCCCTGAAACCGAATCTCCCACAGAGTTCACTTTCTATCTTCCCAAGGTAAAAGCATTTTGCGGCGCTGAATTGCTGTCCCGAAACATGCACAACCTCTATACCCTGAGAGGAGCCAAGGTCAGGGATGCATTAAAGTGGAGCAATCACATCAATGAAGCCAAGGAACTGTTTTCGGAAGCAGAAGTGTACTTTGGGTCGCACCATTGGCCGCTGTGGGGAAATCAGGCCATTCAGACATTTCTGAGTAAACAGCGGGACCTGTACAAATACATTCACGATCAGACCGTCCGGATGATCAACAACGGCCTGACCTCAAGGGAAATCGCAGAACAGATCAGGTTACCCAAGTCACTCGCAAACTACTGGCCAAACCGAGGCTACTACGGTTCGCTGAAACACAATGCCAAGGCGGTTTATCAGTTCTATATGGGCTGGTATGACGGCAACCCCGCCAATCTCGACCCACTTCCGCCTGCACAGTCTGCAGAGAAATATGTCAAAGCCATGGGCGGTGCGGAATCTGTTCTCAAACAAGGCAGGGAAGCCTACTCCAATGGCGATTACCGCTGGGCAGCGGAACTACTCAATCACTTGGTCTTTGCCGAACCAGACCATATCAAGGCAAAAACACTGCTGGCTGAAACCTATACCCAATTAGGTTATCAAGCCGAATCCGGCCCCTGGCGAAACGTCTATCTAACCGCCACCCATGAGCTGAATAACGGCGCACCGGAGGAGGGGATCGACATCAAAGTCATGGAACAGGTGCTGAAGAATACAGGCGCCGAAAAGTTTTTTACCTCCATGGCCGTACGCGTCATTCCCGAAAAAGCAGAAGACCAGACAACCAAATTAAAGATCCATTTTACAGACATCAATGAGCGTTATCTGCTGTGGTTCGAAAATTCCGTGTTGCACCACAAATTCCTCGAAGATACGGATGCCGCGGCGTCAGAATCCGACATCTCCATGAAAATCACCCACGACCTGTTTGTCGATATTCTTATCGATAACAAAGACATCATGGATCTTGTGACGACAGATGATTTGAATGTTGAAGGGAGCCTTATCGACCTAGTGCAGTTTTTATTGGTGTTTGAGAAGCCGAAGGGGGATTTTGAGGTTGTGGTGCCTTAGGGCGTGAAAGAAAAATATATTCGACGATCCGGAGTGGAAATTAAGGGAGCCTGCCATGTATTCAGACATGCCGTGGCGACCTCAATGCTGGATAACGGAGCCGACATTCAGCATGTGCAGGTTATGCTCGGTCACGTGGATATTTCGACCACGCAGATCTATACGCATGCGGGGATTAAGAAGCTGACGGATGTTTACAGGAATACGCATCCAGCGAATATTAGAGGGAATTTAGAATCTCGCTGACGCTACCTAACTTTGTTGATCACGTCAGGTGTTGGATATTCTCGGCTCAGTAGGGTTGCCTGTGCAATTCGCGTTTGTTGAGCAAGAGAGGTTCTTGTCTGAAACCGTGTTTCCGGAAGGCGGGTGTGAAAACGATCATACCAAAGATTGCTGTGCTCACGGTCCTTTTAAGTTAAAGGAAATATACGCAATAAAGGGTAGGCGATATCAGCAAAGAGTAGATTCTGGCACTGGGAAAAAGTATCAGTGTGACAAACGATTTAGTGAGGCGTTAGAGAAACTTAGTCAATTGGGGGAGCTACCCATTGAAGTAAATGAAGATGGCTTTGTCCTCTATGGATACAAATAAGTCTGAAAAGTGTTGAGATCACTATTCACTTATCCAAGGTTGATGTATTTCCTAATAGCTCCGACATGAGGTTATTGCATACCTGCCTGTAGTGAAGATAACGCCATTCGCATTGACCAGGTCAGAAGCTATCTACTCACCGAAGTTTCAATCAACGATGTATTACCAGCTAGTCAATTGTGCCTGCTTGAATTACAGCACAAGGCTATAACCAGGATATTCATATGTTTTATCGGTTTGTATCGAAACTGGCGACACAGGAGCGATTGGAGGCCTTTCCAGTACCTCGCCAAAATAGTGACACAAGCGAGCGCTGGGGCGTCGGCTGGATCCATTTCGAGAGGAAATTCAAGCCTGCGCCAGCGGCTTTCAATCAGCCAGGGGTAAAGTTTTTTCATGCACCAAGTATTGCTGATCGTCCTATCGGAATCTGCCTTCGCTTTCATCAGGGGAAGGAATCAGAAACACTACCGGATCTATGGGGAGTCGGCGGCAAGTTGTTTATTTCCCAGGGGGCAAGGGCGATTGTTGAGTCTTTTGATGACTTGGCGCATGAATACTTTCCGGTGCATTTAATTGATTATCAGGAACAACCATTTACAAGTGATCAGTCGTATTACTGGTTTTGCCAACGCCGACATTTAACCATTGCACCGTCCAATCGCACTGCGACAGCCACAGAGCTAGGGTTTCATCCTGTGCCCCATGGTGAGGATTTTATGGCCAGGGTAAAGGACAACTCTATTCTGAGGGAGTGTCTTGGAAAGCTACCCTTGTGGCAGCATTGTGCGGAGGATATTGATAAACGCAGTGTAAAAGAACGCTCAATACTGTACATGAGTCAGGTGTTGATTAACGCCTTTCAAGAAGCCGATCTCAGTGGTTTAGAATTGTACAGCGAGAAATACGGTGTAGGAGAGGAGTCGGTATGCGTAGTTTAGTTCGAGCGGGAGTGAGGTGTGATGGGGGGCTCTTCTAAATGATCTATCGATTAGAAATTGACTACAATAACTTGCCTTCTGAGACTTTTTTTAGTCCCCAGCGATCTATACCGTTCAAAATGGATCGTCGCCTGTCGCCAAGTGAATATAAACAGTATTTTGAAGATATCACTCCTGACGGGTGTTCCTTGTGTCATGTGTATAAGGCGCCAATTTTAGCGGAGTGGCGAATGGATGTGCCCCTTGAGGTCACCCTCGGTGGCTGTGACATGCCGGATGTTTTGGTATTGAATGGTATCACCTATGTGTCCGAACCAGCCAAAACGATTATTGAGTCTCACGATCCCTTTGGTCATCAGTTCTGGCCAATCAAAGTCTGTGATGAAAGTGGCGGATTAGTCACAAACAAACCCTACTACCATATGAATATGCGCCGTTATGTGACTATTGAAAGCCAAGAAAAACCCATGCTGGACACGGATTTTTCTGTTCACCCAGAGCTGGAAGGAAAGCATATAGCGACTATTCAACAGGATGATCGGGTACGAGCTTTTGTGGTATCACTACCGCTTTGGATTCACTATTATCCTCCTCACTCGCTGGGGCATGCACTTTTTATGAATGAAGTCATGTACAAAGCGTTGTGTGAGCGGGGCATGAAGGGAATCAAACAATTTACGCAATATGGTGGTAGACAAGGTGAGTTGGTTGCTCACGTATAAAGGTGTATTGAGTCGTCATGGGGTTAGGATCCTGAGCTAAAAAGCGGATAAAGTGAAAAAATATCGAGCCAATGTCTCAAAGGAGTATGTGTGGAACCAATCTATGAGAACAATGAACAATTCACGGCGTTTCCCGACCCGGATGAAGTGTTTTTAACAGACTTAGATAAGTCAATGATGCTGCCTTTAGCATTATACCGCCCACATCAGGGACAAGAGATATTATTGGCCGTACCCTTTGGTGATGAAGAAGGGCTGATAGGTAAAACTTCGGTTTCAGAGGAGTGTGGCGAAGAGTGGGTAACCTACTCAAGGCACGGAGACAAATGGTCACTTGATTGTTCGGCAGATGATCTTAGTTCATTTGACTGGACGATGGGAGGTGGCACGAAAAAAGGAGCGATTGAGGACTACAGGAAGAATCGCGAGGCCTTTGCTCGCAAGGGCTGTATTCTAAACCCTTATTACAAACCTAATAGCAAAAGCTATAGCCCTCCAAGATTCCCTCTTTTTACCCCCAAAGAGTATGCGTATTGGGGATCTAACTGGTTTGCCGGAATCTCCAGTGTTTGGAAGTATCGCGATCATGAAATACCTAGCGGGAAGCCATACAGTAACGTCATTGTGATGGATAGTCAGGGTAACGAATACGATTATCTTGGTTACGCTGATTCATGCTTATATTGCGGATATTTGAATCCAGAGCTGCACTTTCTATATAGCAAAGCCTGTGAGCGAGTCTTGTTGGCTCTTGAATTTGTGTAGTGGGGATAACTGGAAGGTAGAACATGGGAATAAGCCTGTTTGATAAAGAGACTGAAGACATTTGTTTCAGCATCAATTTTTGGCATTGGCGTGCAATTGTTGAAGAAATAAGAAGGCTGAATCTATTCTCCGATGCCCTTGTGGATAGCCTGCATGAGGCATATTGTAACAATGGTCTTAGCAAGGAAGAGTGTTCATTGGTCGCGCAAACACTTAGGGCGCAAGTTATTCCAAAGCTATCCGAGACCGAACGGATACTACTCAATGGTGAAAGAACAGAAGAGCCTGACGATGGCGAATTTCACCGAGAACAAATAGAAAAGAACTACAGTACTAATAAGGCCGTACTGCTAAAGTTTGTGGAGTGTTTAGAGAGCTGTAATGGATTTGAGATATTTTAGTTGATATCACGCCTCCAATTTCAGATTTAATCATGCGCCTTAAAGTGATGCTCTATCCCTTCCAACGAATAAGGATTCAGAAACTGTCTCTGATAAAGCAGTTGTCGATCGGCGTCACTGAGCTCCACTTCGTCACAAACTTCTTTCCAGTAGTGGCGAATGCCGGAAATCTGCTTTGCCACTATGCTCAGAGCTTCGGCTTTCCTGAGATTGAACTTCTCACACGCCTCCAAGCAGAGAGTCAGCTGCGATTGATTTCGATCTCCGAGAATTCTCATTGCTTGTGAAGCCTCATTGCCTGTTCGACCCTGAGGACAAAGGTCATAAGCAGGCGTCAGCTGGAGCCGGTGACCGTCCCAAAACGCGGCGTGATTACGGGCATGGTCGTCTGTATTACCGCACAAGATGTTAAAAGTCAGTCGAGCGAATAGCTCTTCCAAAGAGGCTTGTGGGTTATCGAATCGATGGCGGATTATTTCAGCCAAATCCTCATAGCTGGCATACCGTGCCATCATGTCATCCAGCTCAAAGATCGTCAGCGCGGAAACCATGGACCGTCTTGTCCAGCCATTCGGTGTCTTTTCCCTGTCAAAACGTTCGATCAATATCACGTCCCGGTTTGCTGCCCGGACCAGTGTCACGGGGTAGTGACCGGGTAGCTGCGATAACCGCCAACTTTTACGCGGCCACTTCAATGGGCAGTCTCGTGTTCATATCCAGCTCAAATATCCCATAGGGATTCACATGTGCGTATATCAACGGCGTCAACGCCCTGAAGTCCTCCAGTTTCATCCGTGACAACCAGTTTGGCTCGTTAAGCACCTGCTGGATCATCAAGGTATTCACGTAAACCAAAGAGATCTGCAACAAGTGCAGTGCCAGCACCGATAACTCCTGGTCTTCCAGCC
>NZ_AQXX01000087.1 GCF_000376785.1 Hahella ganghwensis DSM 17046 | reverse complement strand
CTTACGCTTCTTATTCTGGTATTCAGCTTCGGAGAAAGTCATCTGATCCATGGATAGTATTCCTGATGAGTGAAGTTGGCCGTATTATGACTGATTTGGGGAGTTATTCAGAGCCTCCCTAAAGCTGAAAATAGAAATGAGGCCGCTGAAATGAACATACTGATCGTCTTTTGCCATCCTGAGCCCCAATCTTTCAATGGAGCCCTCAAGGAAGTGGCCAAAAAACACTTCCTCCATAAAGGTCACCAGGTAGAGGTATCTGACTTGTATGCCGATGGCTTCGATCCGACAGAACATCCCCGTCATTTTCCGATACGTGCAGACGGAGAGTATTTTGCTCCCCTGACGGAACAGCGAAACAGCTATGATCAGGGAAACCTGCCCCAGCAGATACATGAGGAGATCGAAAAACTGGAAAGAGCTGATCTGGTCATTTTTCAGTTTCCACTCTGGTGGCATGCTCAGCCGGCCATGCTCAAGGGATGGTTTGATCGGGTATTTGTCTACGGGGGAATTTACAGTGGCAGTGTCCGATTTGATCGCGGCAGATTCGTCGGGAAAAAAGCACTCTGCTCCGTCACAACAGGTGCACCGGAAGCCACTTTCTCCCCTTTCGGCAGAAGTGGCGACATCATACAACTCATGTGGCCGATTCACTGCTCATTATACTATGTCGGCTTCGATGTCCTTGCACCACAGATCACTTACGGAGTTCAGGGTGGTGGATTGAAGTATGTAACAGATGAAAACTTCCGGAAACATCTGGAAAACAGCAAAGATGATTACGCCAATCGTCTCGCCCACCTGGCTGAAGAATCCCCGATTCCCTTTACTGGTTGGGATGACTGGGACGAAAATGGAGAACTTGATGTTCGTCATCCAGCCAGGTGGCGAGCTTGACAAAGGTCAGGTCAGAACACTACACGCTGCCAAAGCCATAACGCCCCGAAGAGCGCGATATTGCCAGAAAGAATCCCCGCAAGAGCTTTGCCTTTGGACCAGCGAAACAGAAGAACAACAGGAGCACATAAGGCTGCCACCAACGCCAGTTGGCCCAATTCAACCCCGAGATTGAAATAGAACAGTCGGCCGACGGCGGGCAGGCCACTACCAAGCTCAATTAACAGATAGCTAAAGCCGACACCATGAATCAGGCCAAATACAGGGATGATCAGCGTACGCCACTTCAGCATGGAATTGCCATAACGCATCACCATGATGTTCTCAATGCCGATCGCCAGCACCGTTAGCGCTATGAGCGGTTCCGTCACTGATGGCGGCAATGCAATCACGTCATAATAGGAAAGCGCCAGCGTAATCGAATGGGCAACGGTAAACAGGCTGATCCAGAGCAACCAACGTTTCCAGGATACAGGAACCAGTAGCAGAGCTATCACGAACAGGACATGATCAATCCCACCCCAGATGTGTTCCATTCCCATCCAGATAAATCCAGGATCTGCCAGACCCGACTCAGATGACTCAGGATCTACCCAAACTATAGCCGCCTCCCCGGTATCCAGAGCTGCGGAGGATTGATCGGCATTTGCCAGTTCTTTGATCACCTTATTGGGGTCATCAGGAAAGAACTGCTCATCCAACGACCGGTCCCACTCTGCCAACAACTGCATGACAGGTACGGATAGCTTGTTTCTATCAAAAGCAAAGCGGGTTCGCATTTGCTGATCCGCCATATAGACACGACTGTAGTTTCGATGCCCCTGCCACTGTTCGGTAAAAAGAGAATAGTATATTTCGACATCATCCAGTCCCTGAGGACAGGAGAACAGAAGTGTGTACTGATAAGATTCCACGGTATCCAGTCTTACCGCTTTGAGGTCATCAAGGTGGCAATTGCGTTTACGGGAATCAACTTTCCAGCCATCAGCGACAGCGTTTGAATAAGCCTCCGGTGGCATGGCTTCTGATGCGAATGAATCACTATCTGTACCGGCAGTTACATCAACATCTGCCAGATTTTCCAGCCCGGGCGAGCCATCCAATTCAAGCAGGTTATCACTGGGGAGTGTGTAGATAATTTTGATGCCAGGTTCGGCAATCTGTATCGAAGTGTCTGTAAACCCCGAGAGGTGAGCCTGGGCATTGCAAACGAAAAACAACCAAAAAAATATCAGCTTTCTCATAAATCCATATCACCTGCACAGCCGGTAAACTGCACAGGTGCCTTCATCCATGTTAATCGAGACGGGATGATCTGGCGCGGTATATCCCTAATACCAGTATCAACAATCCCATAGATGCCGGAGCAGGAACCTCATTGGCCTGCAACGTCACCGAAGCATCGAAGTCCACGACCTCAGACAAATAGAAAAGCCCCTGGTTAAAGGATGCCTGGCTATCAGATGCAATTTGCAGCATCAATTGGCCTGCGCTGAGTACTTCAAAATACAGCGTGCCTAACAGCAAATCTGTCTGGCCGGTATCTTCAATTCCCGGAAAGTTGGATCCGGCGATATCAGTATCCGCAAAAAAATCTGAATCGTCATCCCAATTAGCTGAAATATTTTTCCCTGCCAGAAACAACTTGTTGGAATCAAACATCAGGTCAAACCCAAAGCCTGAAAGCACGTCTCCAGAAAACGCACCGTCAAACGGATCATTGAGCCTCACATCAACACTGAAGACATCACCGACCAGAACTTCCTGCTGACTTGATGTTAGCGTTATCAATCCTGCCTGAGCCATCGTCCCCGTCAGACAAAGCCCCAAAATCACAATAATCCGCGATAATCGTTTCATTTGTTTCATCACAAACCTCTTAAAAACTTCCAACACCTTTTAAACAACTTGCTGTCGCCTGTTGTGAATACCTGTTCGTCTAACCATTGCTTGCGCGGTACAACGCCAACCACCTACGGTAGTCCTGCATGGTGATGCAGCCATCCTTGTCAAGATCAGCAGCATCGGCATATTCACTGTCGCCACTGCACTGGCCAAATGCCTGACGTAGCTGGTTACGATCCGTTGCATCGAGCACACCATCACTATTCAGATCTCCCTCCAGAACGGCATCCACCACTTTAAACGACACTCTTGGTGTCACTTCGTCGTAACCGTCGTTGGCCAACACCACCGCAAAATACTCACCGACAAGTAAGCCGGAGAACCTCACACTACCTTCGGGTCCAGGCAGGTATTGCCATACCGTGGAGGCTGGTCCGCCCGGCTCTTCACCAACGTTGTATATGCCAATCCAGTCCTTGGCATGTCCCGGCGTGTCAGCCCAGGTCAAGACAACATCGTCTCCTACAGGAATCTCCTGACCGGCTACTGACAACTCACCCATCGCCGGGCCATCACCACAACCACTGATATTTCCAATAACAAAACAGGCCCGATTCGATACCTGGTCATAGGAGTCATTGGTGTACATTGCCAGAAAATACTCACCAACAGGGAAATCCTCGGTAAAGGTCACACTGCCGTTAACAGCGCCATCAAAGTACAGATAAGACACTAACTCGCTTCCTGTCTGACCTGGTATTGCGCCTTGCTCAAATACGCCGATATAGTCTTTGGGATGGCCCGGACCTCCGGAGAAAAACACCGTAATATCTTCAGCTTCCTCGAAACGGGCCTTCGTCAGGGTAACGTCTGCGATCTCTTCCCCGACAGAAAAGAAGACTCTTTCAGAAACTTCTGAATAGCCGTCGTTGATAAAGAAAGAAGCAAAGTAGTAACCTTTGGCCAAGCCACTAAATGTGGCGCTCCCACTTCCGTCAGGCGTGTATTTCCATAAGGTGGAGCTTTGATTACCCGGGGTGTCACCAATCCGGTATACTCCAATCCAGTCTTTGCTGCCGGCTCCGGAACCGCTCCAGCTGAGCACAATGTTTTCATCTTCTGAATACTGGGTTTTATCCGAACTTAACTGGACCACTGGCCCAACATAGAAATGTACCCGGTCAGCAATTTCGTTATAGCCGTCATTCTCGAAAAAACCGACAAAGTATTCGCCGTCCTGAAGTCCGTCAAAGCTGACAGAGCCGCTGGGCGCAGGAACATACTTCCACAGAGTCGCCTGAGTACCGTTCGGTGTTTCACCTTTGCGATAAATACCAATCCAGTCTTTCGAATTGCCGCGCCCTCCAGTGTAGTCAACGTCAACGGTTTCCCCGCTTTGGAAGCGCGTTTTGGACAGCACCAGCTCTGGGTCTCCATCAGAACTGCCTTCTACAGTAAAGGCCACAGCATCTGACCACTCAGACCATTCCATATTGCGGTCCCGGTGGCGCACACGAATGTAGTAATCACCATTGGCCAGACCGTATGCTGGAATTTCCCAGTTCAGAATATTCACGTTTTCATGGATATCCACGGGTTCGTACAAGGGTGCCCCGGTATCACCGAAGATATTTTCATAATCCCGGATACGATCCACAGCCAGATTATCGAAGCTTGACTCTGTCGCGATCTGAAACTGAGTACTGTTCAGTTGCTCAGAATCCGCCGTATTGAAAGCAGTACTTTCAAAGGTATATGGCAAGGCGATCTGTCCATTGATCACGTTAGTGATCGCCGGCTGCATCGGAGCAACACTGTCCAGTTTTCGATGGAAACGATCGATCAGGCGGCTGTTATAGTGGAAGCCTTCTGATTTGTAACGAATGGGATGTGCTTCCGCATAGGTTTCCACCAGCATCTCACGATTGGCGATATCGATATCGATGACCTGCCAGGCCCAGTTGGCGATGGTTTTTTGAACATCATCATAATCCACTTCATTGGATTGTCCCCAATATTGGTCCCAGGCCGTACCACCGGAAATCATATGGTAAGTGGGCCACTCCCGGGTTTGGCCGCGAGCATATAGATGATGGTGACCGCCGATATTCAGCACATGTTTACGCGTGCTGGAAAGAATACTTATCCAGCTGTCGCGCAAGGTCTGGGAAATATCTCCGACGTATTGTTCTGCCTGATAGGGATGGTGGATGACACTGATAATCCAATCCACAGAGCTGTCGGCATCTGCCGCCGTCACAATCTGCCCCAGCCAGTTTTGCTGCAAAGCATCCGCGCGCATGCTGTTCATATGGACAAAGAGTACTCGTCCGACCTGATAGGCATAGTAGCTCTCATCCTCTGCACCCTGAATGCCCTGATAACTCAATCCGTCATAGATGAAATGGGCACCATAGTTGGCCAGGTTTCCGTCATAGTAATACTCATGATTACCGACAGTGGTCATAATCGGCAGATTGGGAGAAAGCGCCGCTGATTGAGCAAAATGAAGGTTCTCATAGTGATCAAGTGTCCCCACATCCACCTGATCACCATCATTCAGTATCAGGTTAATGCTCTCCTCTATTGAAGAGCCATATAGGGATTCCAGCTTGCTTTTAGCCGCTTTGACCAACTGCTCGTAACGGTTTTCATTACGTATCTGATGATCCCCCATCACCAGGATGCGTATATGGCCACTATCAGTGCCTTTTACCGGCGGCGTTTTAAAACGATAGATGTCAGATGCATCATTACCGGTTCTGACCCGATAGTAATAAAGCGTGTTCGGCTGCAATCCGATCAGTTGAACCTGGTGGTAGAGATAATCGGAAGCCAGTGATTCATACTGACCACTGACACTTTGATCCAAAGAGGATTCACTGAGACCATATTCCACCACTGACTCAGTACCCTGGGCAGTTTTCCAGGACACCCAGATGGAGGTTTCTGTGGGAGATTGGAGATAAGGGGTTAGTGCTGCATAAGCTGGCAGACCCACCAGCAGCAATAACATCAGGCACACTCTTTCCCACCAGTTGGAGTGGCCCTGTTGCAAGTTCAGTTTCATACCGCGTACTCCGAGTAGTCGTTTGCGGACGCCATTGGAACATCAAGTTATTAAGCTTAGGTGACCGTTTTGTGAACCATGTTAAGTTTTCTTCAGCTCAACGTAAGACATTAGTCTAAGAGAGGATAATAACAGCCTCCCTAACGCTCTATTTCACAGCAAATTGATTTGTGGTGTTTGTTTATGAGGTTTGCTTGCGAAGAACCGGGAACCCGGCAGGGTTTACATCCCTGTAATGGTCGATTAGTCTGATGACTGCTCTGGCGGAGCTGAAAGGACAACTTCTTTCGCTGTTACAGCCATCTTTTTGCTATTACAGCGCTCTTGAATCGCTCCTCAAAAGAAGACTTCCCTAAAAATAAGTGCTCCTTGAATTGACCTTTTCTAATGGCCTGCCGACAGGTCTTAAGCAAAAACGATTGGAGAACTTGTATGCCTGAAGCACATACCAACGCTCACCATAATGCCCATAATCACAATGATGGCACTGTCACCGTAGAAAACGGCTATGCCGTCTGGTCCGAACACTACGACAGCTTCAGTAATCCGATGACCTACATTGTCGAAAAACATCTGGCGGATATGCTGGATATGAATACGTCCACGACGGGCCCCGTTCTGGAACTGGGGTGTGGTACCGGGCGTAATCTTGCGCACATGATTGATCTGGGTTTGTCAGAAGGAATTGGCATGGACATCTCAGAGGACATGCTGAACATTGCACGGCAAAAAATTCAGAATACGAGCTTCAGCGTTACCCGACACAACCTCAATGAGGCATTGCCTCAGGCATCAGGATCGATTGGAACGGTATTGATCAGCCTGGTACTTGAGCACATTCAGGATATCGATAGAGTTATCAGTGAGGCCGCGCGGGTACTGGTTCCAGGCGGCCAACTGATAATCTTTGAAATTCATCCATTTCAACGGCTCAACGGCCGAAGAGCCCACTACCAGGATGAATCAGGTGAAGATCAGTTCCTTCCCAGTTACCCGCACCTGATCAAAGACTATGTTGGCGCTGCGAAAACCGCCGGACTACTACTTGAGCACATGGAGGAATACCGGAGCAATCCGGAACTGGAGAAAGAGTTTCCGAAGCTTGCCCGCTATGGCGACATGCCGATTGTTCTCGGACTGAAATTTCGTCGCGCTTTCTGATCGGGAAATCTGCGTATGACACCGATATTTCTTCCATAGATTTATTACGAGCCGGCGGCTGGAAGGTCTCACAACCTAAACCAGCCCAGCGAGCCAACTATTCCTTGTTCAACTTTTATTCCTTGTTCAACTTTTATTCCTTGTTCAACTTTTATTCCTTGTTCAACTTTTATTCCTTGTTCAACTTTCATTCCTTGCTCAACTTCAAATAAATCCCCAAACCAATCAATAATCCAACTGCGCTCAGCAGCATCCAGACCGCGTTTTGCAGTTGCCCGGCTTCCCCTAACAGGGATTTGAACATCAACAGCAGCGACTCGATAGATACTGCGATCAATATGGCGGCCATAAAGCGGGTAATCGTACGCCGGGTACTGCCGTCATGATGAATGTCTTTGTGCAGCAGGACTTCCTCTTCAATAATCGTCTTACCCAGATCGAATATCGCCAGTCCCAGTGTGACGAGTATCACAATACCAAAGGCTTCTGTCGCCATTACCCGGTGCGGGTAGAGAACGCCGACAAACAGATCTGCCGCGGAATATACCAGCAATCCGGCCACCAGAATCAGCATTCCTCCGATGACACCATAGATCAATTGAAAGAACGGATGTATTTTCCGCCGGTACTCATCGCCGTTTAAAAAGGAAATCAGGCGTTCAAGATTGAAGTTAAGTACCAGATACCCCAGCACCTCGCTGGCTCCGTTTTCAGTATTCCCACAAGAAAAACGATGAACACCGGAAATCGAGAGCTTATGGGTAGCGCTGGACAAATAGGGATCGGTGACCACTACATCGGAATCAGAGGAACTTGCCAGTTTAAAGTATGGCCTCTCACTGCGATCACTTCCCTGCCCCAGAGACCGCCGATTTCGCTCGCTGACACTTTCACCAAAGGCGGTATTGAATTTTTGAATACCGCTGGCATCCACACTGTAAATCAGCTCGACGAATGGATACTGGCGACTGAGATGACGCGCGATATCAATCTGCCCATGATAGTCATCCACCAGCGCGGCAGAGGTGATACTGGTGGTAATGGATTCAATCAACTGAACGATGGTGTCATGATGAACTCGGTATTGGCTGAAAAGGTGCAGATAATTTTGATGTGAGGACATAAAAACAGCCGGTCATTATGATTGTTTGATTCAGGTTAACCGACCAGACAAATGCTGAATATTCGACCATCACCCATCAGTGACTTTACGTACAAATGTGATCATAAATCACACCAAAAGCGAGAAAATATTCTTTCCCGTCATTTTCATCCCCTGTTTTGCCCCTAAATATTTCAGGATTTTTCCTTTAGGAACCAATAACGTGCATCGCTATACATTTCCCGCATAACTCATGTCGAAATTTCGATTGTTCCCTTGATTGGATGCAGATTAGGCTTGTTTCTCGTTGCAGAGGCCGGCGATGGAAATTTGCCGGCTTGTTCTGTCTGACACATCATCGTCTGGATCGACGATTTCTCAGATAACAAAAATCAATCATTCATCGATAACAACAAGTCATTCCAAACATAAAAAAAGGAAGACAAATATGAAGAAGTCGTTAAGTTTTATCGCCGGGGCTATGCTCTCATTAGGATTGGTCAACGTAAATGCAGCCACCTTCAAGGTTGCCATGGACGCCGACCCTGTTTCTCTGGACCCACATGAGCAGCTCTCAGGTGCGACTCTGCAGATGTCCCACTGGGTTTTTGACCCACTGGTGCGCTGGTCCAAGGATCTGAGCTTCGAGCCCCGTATAGCGGAAAAATGGGAACGTGTTGACGACCTGACCATGCGCTTTCACCTGCGCAAAAACGTGACTTTCCACAGTGGCAACAAAATGACGGCAAAGGATGTGAAATGGACCTTTGACCGACTGAAAAATTCTCCTGATTTCAAAGCCATCTTTGACCCATTTGCCGATGTGAAAGTCGTTGATGACTACACTATCGATCTGGTGACCAAAGAGCCATTCCCTCTGGTGCTGAATAATGTCACCTACCTGTTTCCGATGGACAGTGCGTTCTACACCGGTACAGATGAAAATGGTAACAGCAAAGACATGCTCGTTAAGCATGGTAATTCTTTCGCGTCCCGTCAGGCATCAGGCACCGGTCCATTCCAGGTCACCTATCGTGAGCAAGGCGTGCGCGTTGAGTTTTCCCGTTATAACAACTACTGGGACAAACAGTCTCCAGGCAACGTTGACAAGATGGTCCTGACGCCCATCAAAGAAGATCCGACCCGTGTTGCGGCTCTGCTGTCCGGTGATGTCGATTACATCGCCCCCGTACCGCCAAATGACCTGAAGCGTATTGAAAATAATAACGGTTCCAAGTTGATTACCATGAGTGGTACTCGTATTATCACGTTCCAGTTGAACCAGGAACGTCGTGAAGAGTTCAAAGACCCGAAAGTCCGTCTGACTATCAACTATGCCATTAACCAGGAAGGTATTGCCGACAAAATCATGAAAGGATTTGCCACTCCGGCAGCCCAGATGAGCCCTGAAGGCTATCTTGGTTTCAATCCTGAACTGAAACCTCGTTATGATCTGAAAAAAGCCAAGCAGTTGATGAAAGAAGCTGGCTATGAAGATGGTTTCAGCATTTCCATGATGGCTCCGAACAATCGTTACGTTAATGACGAAAAAATTGCCCAGGCGGTTGCGGCAATGTTGGCGAAGATCAACATTAAAGTTGATCTGAAGACTCTGCCAAAAGCGCAATACTGGCCTGAGTTTGATAAGCGGTCAGCTGACATGATGATGATCGGATGGCACTCAGATACAGAGGATTCCAACAACTTCTTCGAATTCCTGATTGCCTGCCCGAACAAAGACACCGGTCTGGGTCAATATAACAGCGGTAACTATTGCAACCCGAAAGTGGATGCCCTGATCAAACAGGCAAACACTGAGACTGACCCCAACCTTCGTGCCCAGATCATGCAAGGCATCGAACGTACATTGTTTGAAGACGGTGCGTTTGTACCACTGCACTGGCAGGATCTGGCATGGGCCTCCAAGAGCAACGTAGACGCAGAGGCTGTCCTGAACGTCATGAACTTCCCCTACTTTGGTGACCTGGTCATCAAGTAAGGAAGTTCAGCCCTTTAGCCAAGCTCGTCAGAGCTTGGCTTCTTTTTGCTTCCGTATAGATTTATCAGAGCAGTAGCACTACACGAGCAAACTGCGGTTCGCGTGCGATCCGCTTTACCAAAAAACAGCTATAATTATCAGGTTATACCCCGCTATGTTGGCGTTTCTAATTCGACGACTGGTCCAGGCCTTTGTGGTCATGTTTGTGATCAGCCTTATCAGTTTTTCCATCCAGGATAACCTCGGGGATCCACTCCGGGAGCTTGTTGGCCAATCTGTTTCTGAAGCAGAGCGCCAGGCATTAAGAGATGAGTTGGGGCTGAATGATCCGTTCCTGACCCAATACTGGCGCTTCGCCAAAAATGCCGTTCAGGGAGATCTGGGCACCTCCTATTTCTTCAAGGAGCCCGCACTGGATGTCATTCTCAAAAAATTACCGGCAACTCTGGAACTGGTTTTCGGAGCCACACTGATCATCGTGTTTTTATCCGTACCACTCGGGGTTTACGCCGCGATCAAACCTAATACCTTGCTTGCCAAAGCCGTCATGGGCTTCAGTATCGTGGGGATATCCATCCCGGTGTTCCTGACCGCCATCATGCTGGTCTACGTCTTTGCCATTGAACTGGGTTGGGCACCTTCTTATGGACGTGGCGAGTTGGTCCATGTCATGGGTTACTGGGAATCCGGCTTTTTCACAGCCGACGGCCTTGCCCACCTGATACTGCCTTCCATTGCCCTTTCCTCCATCATGCTGCCGCTTTTTATACGCCTGATTCGGGCAGAAATGATGGAAGTACTGCAATCCGAATACGTTAAATTCGCCTGGGCCAAAGGTATCAGTCCCAAGCGTATCTATTTTCTCCATGCCCTGAAAAACACCATGCTGCCCGTTATCACAGTGGGCGGAGTACAGATCGGCACCATGGTCGCCTACACCATTTTGACTGAGACCGTATTTCAATGGCCGGGCATGGGCTTTTTATTCCTGGAAGCAGTCAACCGCGTGGATACACCACTGATAGTGGCCTACCTGATTGTGGTGGGTGCGATCTTCGTGGTAACCAACACCATTGTTGACCTGATTTATGGCCTGGTTAACCCCACGGTCAAACTTACCGGCAAACAGTCACACTAAGGAGGCAGTCATGCAAAATATCGAAGCAAGCTCCCCGAGTGTGTGGGCGCGTTTCAAAGGGTCTCATTTTTGGCACAGCTTTAAGAAGGACAAAGTCGCGATCCTGAGCTTTGTCATTTTCCTGACTTATATTCTGGCCAGCCTGCTGGCACCATTAATTGCACCTTTTGATCCCTATGATATGACCCAGTTCGATATCATGGATTCTGAGATACCACCTTCCTGGCAGGAGAGCGGCGACGAACGCTTTGTGTTCGGCACCGACTCCCAGGGACGTGATATGTGGAGCACCATTCTCTACGGCACTCGGATCTCTCTGACAATCGGTATCTGCGCCGTTTTGCTGCAGGCATTTCTCGGTATCATCATCGGGCTGGCTGCCGGCTATTTCGGAGGCCGCATCGACAGCTTCCTGATGCGATTGGCCGATATACAGCTGTCTTTCTCAACACTGATGGTGGCGATTATCGTCCTGGCGGTATTTCAGGCCGCATTCGGCGCAGAGCTGTATCAGGATCTAGCCCTGTTCATGCTGGTACTGGTGATCGGTATTGCTGAGTGGCCTCAATACGCCAGAACCATCCGCGCCTCGGTACTGGCAGAACGCAAGAAAGAATACGTCGATGCGGCTCGGGTGATGGGTCTGAAATCCAATCGGATCATGTTCCGGCACATTCTGCCCAACACGCTGTCGCCGATTCTGGTTATTTCTACCGTACAGATCGCCAATGCGATCATTTCAGAAGCCTCCCTTTCCTTCCTCGGACTGGGTATGCCGCCTTCACAGCCTTCTCTGGGATCTCTTATTTCCAGCGGTTTTGAGTTTATCTTCTCCGGTTCCTGGTGGATCACCATCATACCGGGTATCGCTCTGATCGCACTGGTTCTGGTCATGAACCTGCTGGGTGACTGGTTACGCGATGTGCTCAACCCAAAACTCTATAAAGGCTAAATTCAAGAATAATGACTAAGTTCAAGAATTATAAATAGGTGTCGCACATGGCATTGTTAGAAGTAAAGAATCTGGAAGTGAAATTCGGGTTGCGCACAGGTGAGGTGACAGCTCTAAGAGATATCAGCTTTACCCTGGATCGAGGCCAACGTCTGGGTATTGTCGGTGAATCCGGCGCGGGAAAATCCGTCGCTGCATTTTCCATTCTCAACCTGATCAGTCGACCCGGTTATATATCGGGAGGGGAAATCCTGTTTGACGGCAAGGATCTGGCCAAACTTTCTACAAAGGAAATGCGCTACATTCGCGGCAATCGCATCAGCATGATATTCCAGGATCCGATGATGACCCTGAATCCCGTTCTGACGGTCGGTGATCAGATGGTGGAGTGCCTTCAGGCACATACGAAGATCAATCGGGAAGAAGCTCGGCGAATTTCCCTGGAAAAACTGAAACTGGTCCAGATTCCCTCTCCGGAAAAGCGTCTGGATCAGTACCCTCATGAGCTGTCCGGGGGAATGAAGCAGAGGATCATCATTGCCATTGCCCTGCTGCTTAATCCGGACATCATCATCGCCGATGAACCTACCACGGCACTGGACGTCACCATTCAGGCAGAGATTATGGATCTGCTGCTGGAGCTGTGCACCAGTCAGAATCTGGGACTGATCCTCATTACCCACGATTTAGGTGTGGTGTCGCAGGTCACTGAACAGGCGATCGTCATGTACGCAGGTCGTATCATTGAACAGGGTCCGACCAAGGAAATCATCAACGACGCCCAGCATCCATACACTCAGGGATTGATCAACGCCCTGCCCCAACAAGGTATCCCAGGTGAGCGGCTGAACCAGATTCGTGGTTCCATGCCCCCCCTGCACCGGATACCTCAGGGCTGTGCTTTCCATCCGCGCTGTGATTATGCCGATGCCATTTGTGAAAAAGAGTTACCGGGGTTCACCCAATCAGGTGGTTGCCAGGCAGCCTGCCATCTCGTGGCCGGGCGCATCGCTCTTAAAGCCAAAGCCGAAGAAACTCACTGATCGGGGTCGTTGAAAACCATGACATCTTTAGTAAGTATCAAAAATCTGTACAAGAAGTTTCCGATTCACGGAGACCTGCTGGATCAAATCAGTTTCTCCGGCGGTAAGTTTCATCTCAAGCATGAATATGTGCATGCTATCAACGGCGTGAATCTGGACGTCGACAAAGGCGAGGCCCTGTGTGTTGTTGGCGAGTCTGGTTGCGGCAAATCCACCGTGGCCCGAACCGTTATGGGTCTGCTTTCCCCCAGTAGCGGTGAAATCCAATACAATGGCCAGCGCATCGATAATCTGTCACCAACGGCGATGATGCCCTATCGACGCAAAATGCAGATGATCTTCCAGAATCCTTACGCGTCGCTGAATCCGCGAATGACCATCACCCAGGCTCTGGAAGAACCTGTTCGCTGGCATCAACCCAAACTGAATACTGCCGAAGTGAAAGAAAAGGTGGCAGAAGTCATGGCATCGGTGGGCATCGATCCCTCCTGGGGTGTCCGCTTTCCTCACGAATTTTCCGGTGGTCAGCGACAAAGAATCAGTATTGCACGGGCATTGATTGTCGACCCTGAGTTTATTGTCGCCGATGAACCGATATCGGCACTCGATGTCTCCATTCAGGCCCAGGTTCTCAACCTGTTGATGGACGCCAGAGAGCAGCGCGAACTGACATACCTTTTTATTACTCATGACCTGTCAGTTGTGGAACATTTCGGTACCCGGGTTGCTGTCATGTATCTGGGAGCGTTATGTGAGGTCGCACCGACCCGCAAATTGTTCTCCTCCCCCAAACACCCATACACACAAGCTCTGCTGAGTGCAATTCCTCGTCTGGAAGATGAAAAACCGGACTTTATTCGCCTTAAGGGGGAAGTACCTACACCGGTTAACCTACCTTCCGGTTGTGTCTTCCACGGCCGCTGTCCGCATGCTAACGAACGCTGTAAACAGGAAATTCCCAAACTGCTGGATGTAGACGGAACCAGAGTTGCCTGCCACGCCGTTGAGGAGAAGCGTTTAGGCTAGACGACCTGACTTTGGGCTATCCAAAACTGCACAGTCTATCACCAAAAAAATCCGGAGAATGACCGGTGGAGCACTAGACGCTCAGTTTCCCTTGCCCCATAGTTACCCCTGGTTGCTTTGGTACCAAAGCAACCATCCCTAGGTTATGCACTCAACGTTTTAAGTCGACAGACTGTTATGGAAATTCGCTGGTTAGAAGATTTTATTGCGCTCGCCAAGACACAGCACTTTTCACGTGCCGCCGATGAGCAAAACGTGACACAACCCACTTTCAGCCGACGCATCAAGTTGCTGGAAGAAGAAATGGGCGTGCAGTTGATTGACCGCAATACATTACCGTTAACTCTGACCCCTGCCGGTGAGATTTTTCTCACCGCAGCGGAACGTATTACCCGTACCCTCAGGGATGCTCGGGAAGAATGCCATGCAATCAAGGAACAGCAGGCCAGCCGTCTAGTATTCGCTACAACACAGACCCTGTATTTGTCGCTCTATAATTCATGGTTGGAACCTCTGTGCAGGCAATTGAGCATCGACCTGGAACTGAATCTTCGATCCACCGCCTGGACTGTCAGGGATTTTTCGCATGCGCTGGTGGAGCAGCAATGTGATTTCATGCTGTGCTACTGGCATCCGAGTATCGATTTGTTCAATGACACCACAGCTGACGTATATGACTTCGTCAAAGTGGGCGATGAGCACCTGATTCCTGTCACTAGTTGCGATGACAACGGACAGCCCCGTCACACCTTGCCAGGGACAAAACGTAAACCTATTCCGTTTATTGATTATCACGATAATGCTTTCCTCAAACCGGTCGTTCACTATGGTGTTAATCATTCAAACAAAGAAGTTCATCTGACGACAGTGAATCAGAACTTTCACTCAGTCAGTGTCAAAGCCATGATCAAGGAAGGCTTTGGCATCGGGTGGATACCCGGTCGCCTGGCCCAGGAAAGCTTACGTTATAAAGGCCTGCAACTGGCTGGCGGCATGGAATTCAATATCCCATTGGAAATCCGCCTGTATCGGCGCAAGGACAATCCTCACGCCGGGTTGAACCGGCTATGGTCGGAGTTGCAGAAAACTCAGGGTGCGTCTTAAAGGCGTCCCCTTACTTCTGACGTACACTGAAGCCCTTTTCAGTTAACGCTTCAACCACACTTCCATCTCCCACCAGATGACCCGCTCCGACAACCACAAAACAGGTTTTATGCTCTTTCACGCACTGTTGAACTGAATCAGCCATTGGACCGTTGCGCTGATAGAACAGCACGTCATAAATGGGAGCCGCTTCTGGAGACTCTTCCAAAGGATCGGCAATTGCCACCCGATACATGCGATCAGCATCTCCGGTCACCCACGCTGCCTGCATTTCCTCCCACATTTCCGCGTAATCATCCATTTGTTCAATGGTCTCACGAATCGCTTCGTCATCCTCGGGAATTGCCGTCATAAACTCCATCTGCTGGCGGAACGTTTCCATTTGCAGAATGGGCTTCTTGCCTCTGGCCAAGCCCATAAAATGGAAATCAATGCCTTTTTCAGGGATATAACCCAGCCTCATCGCCTGCACAGAGGCCAGCATCATCGCCACAAAGCCCGGGCGAAACTGCTGCACCGCCTGTAATGGCACTCCGAATTCATCCAGGCGTTTCTGAATTGCCGACATGGTTTCTGCACCCACATGCTGCTGCAGCGATTCACCTGGTGGGTAAGCGACAGTCTCCATCATGATTTTCTGTTGCTCTTGGACTGGAATCGCCTGATCATCCATTTCCACCAGCAATACAGGACTTTCCTCGTAGGCAGACATGATATCGGCGCGAAGAGGATAGAAGCTATCATTACCAAGATGGATCGCCCCAAGCAGATAAGCAGTGCCGGCAGAAGACTCCGCTTTCCAGAATAATCCTTTTTTGGAGTTTTCAGCGGCCCATATAGTTGTAGCCAGGGACAGCAGGACAATTCCCAGACACCAGCGAAAAGCTTCTATTACCCCTGACTTGATCTTCATTATTCATTTCCCCAACTTTGCTTATAAATACGGCAGATAAATAGCTTCCTTCTATTTATCTGTCACTCAGGATAGTCTGTAACTCAAAATAGTCTGCAGCTAAAGATTGTCTGCAACAACAGAGCTTGCGCAGGTCAGGCTCTGTCTCACGCGGCTTGTTCATGCACCTGATTATCAATATGTTCAGTATCGTTGCCATATTAATTATCTTTGAGTGCACTGATTTGTATCAGTATGTAACTTTGCACATTCGCATACGAGACCGTGCAAGTGTATAGAAACCAGGAAGATTTTGAAGTTAATCCGGATTTATAAATGACGACCATTCAGTCAGATCGCCCACCGAGCTCTCACCACACCTTCCATTCTCTCTCACTACGCTTTCCATTCACACCCACTAAATATATACAGCCTTGGAAGACAACAACTTGTGCGGATTTGCACTTAACCTCATTAGTATTTACCCTTATAACAAGTTGTACAGTATTTAACCTAAACTTCACCGCTTCGTTAAGTGAGGTGAATCAATGCCGCAAGCTAAGGTCATGAGCCTGCCGCAGACCGTCAATCGGCACAAGCACGACCACTATCAGTTGGTCTTGGGGCTGACCGGCTCTGCAGAAATCGATATGTGTGGTCTTGCCGCTCATCTCGATGTCAGCCATGCCTGCATTGTCCCCACTGACACCTACCATGACTTTTTCGGCCGTCCAAGCAATCACGTACTGGTGATTGACCTGGATGAGAGTTCACCGGCATTCCATGACCCTCTTCATCCGGATTACGATATTTTGAACCCCCTGTTTGAATCCCCCAAACTGGTTTCACTTGATCAGGGCATGCGCCAGTTGACCCAGGTCTGCATACAGGAGATCCAGCGTGCAGAAACGGATCTGGCATTAAGACATCATATGGCCTGCACCATCATCCGCTGTCTGAGCCGTCGGGTATTGCCGGATACCAAACCAAAAAAAGTGCCTCTGCTCGACATCAATCGGATTGACCACTATATCTGGCAGCATATCCAAGAGCGGATCAGCATTTCCGATCTCGCAGACTGCATCTGTGTCAGTGAGCGTCACTTCCACGAACTGTTCAAACAACAGACTGATCAGACTCCCCATCAATACGTCATTCGTATGCGCCTGAACTATGCCAGCAGACTTTTAAGAGAGACCAATCTTTCACTGGCAGAGATCAGTCAAAAATCCGGATTTTCAAGTCAGAGTGCCATGACCAACAGCATGCGGAAATATGAAGGATTTACACCAAAGCAGCTTCGTAATAGATTTAATTAATCGATAAGTCCCCCAACCCCCCTCTCCAACCTCCATATCACAGTTTTCTGCAAAATTGCTGCGGGAACTTACAAGACCACGGAATTCCACTCGCGATAGATTTAATCTACAGAATCTCACGTTTCTCAGCAGGCATGACCGTGCTGATAACAGCATGTCATTAACAACAACAATTGTTCGACAATTCTCAGGCTTCGAGCCACTCCATGTCGAGCTTTGGACGGAGGAAATCCATCTATGTTCAAGGCGTCCAGCGCTCTCGCTGAAGACTTACTGAATCAACCCCTGGACCAGATCTGGCAACACATCACCAGCAACTATGCTGTTGATGAAGCCAGCTATCTGAAGGAACTTCTTCCCCTGGCACAACCTGACACTGACGGTATTGGTCAGATTACAGAAGAAGCGACCAGGCTGATCGAAAACGTCCGTAAACAGGACGACTCCGTCCATATGGTAGATGCTCTGCTGCAGGAATACAGCCTGGATACTCAGGAAGGTATTCTGTTGATGTGCCTGGCAGAAGCCTTGATGAGGGTTCCGGACAAGAGAACTGCCGATGCCCTGATTGAAGACCGTCTTTCCGGTGCAGACTGGGAAAAACACATGGGCAAAAGCGAATCCACTCTTGTCAACGCTTCTACCTGGGGACTCCTCCTGACCGGTAAAGTTGTCAAGATGGACCGCACCCTCGACGGCCGCCCCGCCAGCGTATTAAACCGACTGGTCAAGCGCAGCGGTGAACCTGTGATCCGAGCCGCAATGCATCAGGCCATGAAAATCATGGGCAAGCAGTTTGTCCTGGGTCGCGACATCCAGGAAGCACTGGATAACGGCCGAAAGTACCGGGAGAAAGGCTACAGCTATTCGTTTGATATGCTGGGCGAAGCAGCACTGACAACCCATGATGCCAAACGCTATTTCGATTCCTACATGCAGGCGATTGCGTCCGTTGGGGCCGATTCATCAAACGCCGAAAAGCCCGGTTCCTCAAGTATCTCCATCAAGCTGTCTGCCCTGCATCCCCGTTATGAACAGGCACAGGAATCCCGAGTTCAGACAGAGCTCTATAACACCCTGATGGAACTGCTGAAGTTTGCCCGCGACAAGAACGTCAGCATCACCATTGATGCTGAGGAAATGGATCGTCTCGAGTTGTCTCTGCGCCTGTTTGAAAAGCTGTACCGTTCTTCCGTAAACCAGGGCTGGGGCCAGCTCGGACTGGTGGTGCAGGCCTACTCCAAGCGAGCACTTCCGGTATTGGTCTGGTTAGCAGCTCTGGCCAAGGAACAGGGTGACGTAATTCCGATACGTCTGGTAAAAGGCGCATACTGGGACAGCGAAATCAAGCTTTGCCAGCAAAAGGGGCTTCCCGGATACCCGGTATATACCAGGAAAGAAGGCACTGATGTTTCTTATCTGGCCTGCATGAAGTTCCTGTTCAGCCCGCAAACTGTTGGTCGAATATACCCGCAGTTTGCCACCCACAACGCTCATACAGCGGCCTGTGTGCTTTATCATGCCAAACAAATGCCTACCAGACCTTTCGAGTTCCAGCGTCTACACGGCATGGGTGATGCTCTGTATAAAACCATTCTCGCCAACCATGACTATAACGTCCGTATTTATGCACCCGTCGGCGCGCACAAAGACCTGTTGCCCTACCTGGTCAGACGTCTGCTGGAAAACGGCGCCAACTCGTCATTCGTACACAGACTGGTCGATGCGGAAACGCCGATTTCCAGTCTGGTCCACCATCCGGCGCTTGAGCTGCAGAAATATACACACTTGTTTAACAACCGAATTGCCTTACCTGGAGACATCTATCCAGACCGTCCAAACTCGGCAGGAGTGAACTTATTCGTGGAACAACAATATCAGCCCTTGCAAGAAGAAATCCGGCTCTGGGATAACACCCAATGGCATGCGACACCAATCGTTAACGGACAGGCCGATACTGAAGGCGCCGGCGAAACGATCGTCAGCCCATACAACCGCAACCTGTCAGTGGGAACCGTTCTTTGGAGTGGCCAGCAACACCTGAAGAACGCCCTGGACAGTGCGGAAAAAGGCTTCCCCCTCTGGAATGAAACGCCTGCGGACAATCGCGCTAAAATCATTGAAGCTTTCGCAGACAAGATGGAAGCCAACTTTGCTGAGCTGATGGCACTATGTTGTCGCGAAGCCGGTAAAACCATGCAGGACAGTATTGACGAAATTCGCGAAGCCGTGGATTTCTGTCGTTATTATGCCCAGCAGGCCCGTAAAGAAATGAGTACACCTACTCTGTTGCCCGGGCCTACCGGAGAGTCAAATGAGCTGTACCTGGAAGGTCGCGGTATCTTTGTCTGCATCAGCCCGTGGAACTTCCCTCTGGCGATCTTCACCGGCCAAATGGTGGCCGCTCTGGTTGCAGGTAATGCTGTGATTGCCAAACCGGCCGAGCAAACCACATTGGTTGCTCATCGGGCTGTACAACTTCTGTTTGAAGCAGGACTCCCCAAAGAAGCGCTGCAGTTCCTTCCGGGCGATGGAGCCAAAATCGGTCCGGACCTGATCTCCGACCCGAGAGTTGCCGGCGTTGCTTTTACCGGTTCAACCCAAACCGCGCATATTATTAACCGCAGCATGGCGGCACGTGAGGGCGCTATCGGTACTCTGATCGCAGAAACCGGTGGTCAAAATGCCATGATCGTTGACAGTACCGCACTGCCGGAGCAAGTGGTCAAAGATGTTGTGCAATCCTCCTTCGCCAGTGCCGGACAGCGTTGTTCAGCATTGCGGGTATTGTTCGTACAACAGGATATTGCAGACAACATCATGGAATTGCTGGACGGCGCCATGAAGGAACTGAATGTTGGCGAACCCAGCTTGCTGAAAACAGATGTCGGCCCGGTCATCGATGCGGAAGCACAGACCAAACTGATCAATCACATCCGCAAGATGTCCCAAACGGCCAAGTGGCAAAGTAGAGCCAATCTGCCGGACGATGCTGATAAGGGATATTTCGTGCCACCTTCAGCCTTCGAGATCAGCGGAATCGAGGAACTGACCGAAGAACAGTTCGGCCCGATTCTTCACATAGTGCGCTATGACGCTGCCGACCTGGATAACGTGATTAAAAGCATCAACAACACTGGCTTCGGTCTCACACTGGGTATCCATTCCCGTAATGAGTCCACAGCTTTGTATATTGAGAAGAACGTAAAAGTCGGCAACACCTACATCAACCGCAACCAGATTGGGGCTGTTGTCGGTGTGCAACCATTTGGCGGCCGGGGCCTGTCAGGCACCGGGCCAAAAGCCGGAGGTCCACACTACCTCCACCGCTTCACCAATGAAAGGACTCGGACCATCAACACGACAGCTGTAGGCGGAAACGCTACCTTGCTGTCACTGGGGGTGGAACACGTTTGATCCTTTGAAGCCTGAAACTTCATCAGGAGTTTCAGGCTTCATCGCGCCATGACATTTTTATAATAGGGCACAAGCGTACCACCTGTTTTACAACAACAAGAAAATCGATCGAGGAGTACTTCGAATGATAGAAAACCAATTAGCCGTGGGGATGACCTTCATGGTGTATCTGATTGCCATGCTGGCAATCGGCCTATGGGCATACATGCGAACGCAAAATATGTCCGATTATATTCTGGGCGGCCGTAATCTTGGTCCCTTCCCTTCAGCATTGAGCGCCGGGGCTTCAGACATGAGTGGCTGGTTGCTTCTGGGTCTGCCCGGTTATGCTTACGCAGCAGGTTACGAAGCCAGCTGGATTGCCATCGGCCTGCTGGTCGGAACCTGGTTGAACTGGCTCGTCGTGGCACGCCGCCTAAGGATGTATACCAAGGCTGCCGGAGACTCTTTGACCATTCCTGAATTTCTAGAGAACCGTTTCGAAGACCGCAGCCATGCCCTGCGCGTAATTGCAGCTTTCTTTATTCTATTGTTCTTCCTTTTCTACACAAGTTCCGGTCTGGTTGCCGGTGGCAAGCTATTCGAAACGGTTTTCGGTCTTGATTATCACATTGCAGTCGTTGCTGGTGCAGTAGCCGTCGTCTCCTACACCCTTTTCGGCGGTTTTCTGGCTGTTAGCTGGACAGACGTGGTGCAAGGCCTGTTAATGGCCGCCGCTTTGATCATCGTACCAGTCATTGCTCTGAATGCTGACGGCGGCTGGGGTGCTGCCCAAGAAGCGATGGCCAGCAAGAATACAGCATTGCTTGATGCCTGGACCAACTCTTCCGGAGAACCTCTGGGGCTTATAGCTATCCTGTCACTGCTGGGCTGGGGACTGGGTTATTTTGGTCAACCACATATTCTTGCGCGTTTTAAAGCCATCCGCTCTGAGAATGATATTCCCATGGCACGTCGCATCGCAGTGAGCTGGACAGCATTGACTCTAATCGGATCGGTCGCGTGTGGTTTCGCAGCTATCGCTTTCTTTGACGCTCCTCTGGAAGATTCAGAAAAAGCCTTTATGTTGCTGATTAATGCGCTATTCCACCCAGTCGTTGCGGGCGTACTGCTTGCAGCAATCCTGGCTGCGGTGATGAGTACAGCAGATTCTCAGCTGCTGGTTTCCTCGTCAGCACTTGCGGAAGATTTCTATAAAGCGCTGTTCCGTAAGAAAGCGACACAGAAAGAACTGGTCATGGTAGGCCGTGGGGCAGTTATCGGTATCGCCCTGATCGCAACCCTGATTGCACTGGATCCAGAGAGCAAAGTATTGGGAATGGTTAGCTATGCCTGGGCAGGTTTCGGCGCAGCATTCGGTCCTGTATTGATCCTGGCACTGTTCTGGAAACGAATGAACCGTAATGGAGCTCTGGCAGGAGTTATCGTTGGTGGTGTCACTGTGGTGGTCTGGAAGCAACTGAGTGGCGGAATTTTCGATCTTTATGAAATTATTCCTGGCTTTATCCTGGCCGCAATTGCCGTTGTAGGAGTTTCCATGGCAACAGGCGAGCCATCACAAAGTATCCAGAAAAAGTTTGATGAAGCTGTAGGTTAAGTTTAACCCTCGCGTTCAGCCCGGCCTTGCGCCGGGCTTTTTTTGCCCGCAGATTACTGGCGAACACCTTCAAAAGACATGTAGATTTCCACTTCTTTGGAGGCAGGCCCCAAATCCTTGGGAATTCCAAAATCTTTAAGAGCAAATTTGGTAGTACCTTCAAAGCCCTGACGCACGCCTCCCCAGGGATCTTTACCACCACCAACGTGGGTGGCATCGATCACCACTTCTTTGGTCACGCCATGAAAAGTGAAATCACCAACGATCTGTGCTTTGCCGTCGCCCATGGGCTTAACAGACTTGCTCACAAAGGTCGCTTCGGGATACTTATCCACCTCGAGGAAATCTGCACTGCGCAAATGCTTGTCACGCTCTGCATGGTTGGTATCTACACTGCTGGTATCGATTGTTACACTCACCTTTGAAGCGGCTGGATTGCTCTCGTCATAGCTGAAAGAGCCATCAAACTGATTAAACTGGCCAACAATATAACTAAACCCGAGATGACCGATCTTGAACTGAATAAAAGCATGCTGCCCCTCAGTATCAAATTGATAATCATCAGCCAACGCAGCAACGTTGAACAAGCTGGCACCGGCAAACGCAGCAGCCATCAACAACTTCTTCATTGAAGATTCTCCTCGTAAATTTTCAGACATTAGTGAATTTATATATGGAATGGGTGGTTACTTTCCCAATGCTGCCCCCAATCTAGATCAGCAACATGGACACTAACTTTCGCCAGTATGTCTGCGTGAAGCTTACTTCTCCGGACGCAACATCCGGACAAGCGTTTTGTCTTTATCGATAAAATGGTGTTTAAGCGCAGCAATACCGTGAACTGCAGCGAAGATAACCAAAGCCCAGGCCAGCCATTCGTGTATCTCACCGGCAAGATCAGCCATATCTTCGCCTCCAGCATACAGCGCCGGAACCTCAAACAAGCCGAATACGTTAACTCCCCGACCTTCTGCAGTAGGAATCAGATAGCCCATGACAAGTGTGATCAGAATGATAAGGTAAAGTCCGCGATGCACCCATTCACTGGCACTTTTCTCAAGTCGAGACAAGGATTCCACCGGATGAGGACGAGGATTGAGCCAGCGCCAGAGCAGACGAAACATCACCAGAATAATCAGGAGCATTCCGATACTCTTATGAATTTCCGGTGCATCGTGATACCAAGGGTCGTAGTAGGACAGGTCTACCATATACACCCCAAGACCAAACAACCCAAAGATGGCCAAAGCCGCAACCCAATGGATTAAAATGGTCAGCCAACCGTATCCTTTGGAAGAATTTCTGAACATCTGTAACCTGACTAATTGAAATCAATGACAAATTGGTCACCAGGGGAGCAGCCCCAGTGAATATCAGGCGTATTTAAAGGGATAATTATTCGTAAAAAAAGTAACTTTTTTGTCACCTAGCTTTCTAATTTTTCGAATTCTTTCCCCTTATCGTTGCCGTAAACTAATCGCCTCAATTGCTTAATATTGACTGAAACCAGCGTAATACCAACCAGAGTCAGCAAGCCTCCGACAATCAGCCTCCAGCCCAACACATCATCAAACCAGAGGATACCGAAGATCGTTGCCAGAATGGGCGCCAGCAGCAACATGGGAGTGACCAGGGAAACGGGGTACCGTCCCACCAGATAATAAACAATGCCATGGCCGACAACGGAAGCACCGATAGCAGAATACAGTGGTGTCCAGTAGTCCAATAATGACGATTGTTTAAGAATATCCCACTGCCCTGATTCAAATATCAGCGACAGCAACAGGAGCGACGGAGTCGCCACCAGTGCAATCCAGGCTTGTAGTCTGAACACTCCAAGACCGGGACATTGCCGCATAAGAATCGTGGCAACGGCCATCACAAAGGCCGCGCCAGCGACCCACAGCAGTGCATCGAGATGATTGAATACAATAGGATCAAAACCGATCAGCATTACGCCCGATAATGCAATCACGATAGCCAGAATCCTGACCAGTGAAAGCTTTTCTCTGAGAAAAATGGTCGCAAGAATCGCAGAAAAAGGCACATAGAGCTGAGTCGCAATTGCCACCGACGCAATATTTCCGCCAGCATGCAACCCCATAAAAATCATGCTGAAGTGAAAGACTCCGAGCAGTAGAGCAACCCTGAGTAATGGCTTCATCACCCCTGGAGCTGGCCTTAGCCAGGGAAGCATTATCAACAGAAGGAAAGCAAAGCGAACGGCAGTAAAAAACAGCGGCTGGAAGTGAGTAGCCCCTTCTTTGCCGGCAATGAAATTGAATCCCCACGCCAAATTAGCGATCAGCACAAGCATCAGATCCGAAGGACTCATGTCATTCTTTCTCTATATTTCATCATGGAATCCTTCCCTGTTAGGAATCAGATCTTCGGAAAAGACCAAGTCCTTTCATGCTTCATATAAATAAAAGTGTCACGAGAATCCATGACAGACAGTTTGCACCACAGATATCAACCGGGACAGTCAATACAGGTGCATAGATACAAAGCATTAGACAGGATTTGGGCAGAACGAGCTTCTTAAACTTTCGTCTTACGACGTTCGAATGACAAGAGACAATCACAAAATCTCAATTAATACAATAGTATAGATACGGGAATTTACGTAAAGATTTAATTCACGGGATTGTCTATATTGTATACAACTCAACAAGAGGAGAAAGCACCATGGAAAATCAATTTGACGAAGATATCGTAGTACCAAGCAACAACTAATTTATTGACTCAGACGGCTCCCCCAGTTTTGTTGCACTAGGGGTGGAGAGCCAGTTTCACTTGAGGCGAAAGACGACTGCAGGGAGGATTATCCGGATCACCGAACTTCAAGGCCAACAAGGCCTGCGGGGATCAAAAGGACTACCACAGGATGTCTTCGCCACAGAGTGAAGCCGCAACCCTTACTTCACTTCCCGTTATTCCTTCAGCAGACTTTTGAGGGAGTATACGTCGAATCTGCCACTCTTCCCTTTAAGTTGTACACTTGGCGTTTTACCTGCCAGAAACGGCGCAGCTTTAGGGCGCTTCACCACGACACGCTTAACCGGCGCATCAAGCGCACGAATCAATAAAGAATCACTATCCGCATCGCCTCCCACTATATCCTTGAAAATTCGCATTTCCTTCTTAACCTGGCTGGATTTCTTTCTCTCGGGAAACATGGGATCCAGGTAAATGACATCAACCGGCTTTCCCCAATCAGCCTCTCCATAATACAGCGTCATGCGATCTACCACCTCGTTAGCCTCGGTATGATCTGATACACGAGCTCGATGAACGCCATCATAGAGTAGCTGATACACCACAGGGTGCCTTTCGTAGATGTCCAGCCTGCAACCCAACGCGGCCAGGACAAAGGCATCGCGGCCCAGGCCAGCAGTGGCATCAAGAATGTGCAGGGATTTCACTTCCCCTTTTAATCCAACAGCTTTGGCAATCATCTCGCCCCGTCCACCGCCATGCAGACGCCGGTGTTCCAAAGCACCATGAATAAAATCCACATAAACAGGTCCCGGAGCTTTTTTGTACCAACTCAGCAACGCAACATAATCCGGACCATAGTCCATGACATAGACAGGTTCAAGGCTCTGTTCAGGCAGCTTCTCAGAAGGGCAAAAACAATAGCCGAATTCTTCGGCAAACGAGATAGCCTCAGATACGCGGGCCGGGTCGCTTGCGGAAATATAGAATGGAATGGCGTCTTGAGTAACCGCCGTGTCAGACAAAGACATCAATACCTACAAGTTCTCCGGTATTCTTATCCTGGGCCACAGTAGATTGATTTGATTGGTAGGTTCTAAGTGCCTGCTGATTGCCAAGGGGAAGCTCATCCTGCTCTCTTTGCCGTTGAAAACGGCTTTCCTCTGCCTCCCTCAAAGCCTCGACTCGGCGAACATCCGGCTGGGACAGAACCTGTTCACTGGCGTTAGGATCTGCTGCCAGAGCGGATGCCCGTTCAGCATCGCCAGCTGCAGAACGTTGCTGCAGTTCGCGCCGCTGCTCTTGAGTATTCTCAGTCAGATCCCGGCGATTCTGCGGAAGCAACGGTAATGAATTACCAATTCCACCAATCATAGAAACCCGGCCAAATTCCCGCCGCCAATTCTCTAGAAGTTCTTGTTATGTCACCAGCCGACAATGGCTGAATCTCTAACTAAACACCTTAACAAGGTCAAAGTATAGTCAACTTTTGTAAAAACTGATCAGCCACGTCAGCCGACAATAACCCAACCCAATAGAACCACGCCCAGCAGTAAACGATAAATAACGAACGGCATAAAGCTCAGTTTTTCCAGAAACTTCAAAAACAGGTGGATACAGGCGTATGCGCTAACCGCAGATAAGACAGTTCCCACAGCAACCACCATAAATTGGGAATCAGTCCCGGTCTCTGCAAGCTCAACACCTTTCAGGAGCCCGGCAGCCATAATCAGAGGAATAGACAGCAGAAATGAAAAACGCGCTGCGGTATCTCTATTCAGGCCTAGAAACAAGGCGGATGTCATTGTAATACCAGACCTAGAAGTCCCTGGAATCAACGCCAAAGCCTGGGATAAGCCAATAAGCAGAGCGTCTCTGAGAGTAAGTTGATTCATATCCCGGGTACCGGTCTTGCGATCAGCCACTCCAAGCAGTATACCGAAACCTATAGTGGCCAGGGCAATCACCAGGGCTGAACGAAGGTTAGCTTCAATCCAGTCAGATCCAAAGAGTCCAGCAAGCCCAGCGGGAATCGTCCCCAATATAACACACCAAGCCAAGCGGGCTTCCTGAGAGCTGCCGTTACCGGTAATCTGACGCAACCATGCGACGGTAAGACTGTAAATATCCTTGCGAAAATAAAGCATGACAGCTGACAGAGTCCCGACATGAACGGCGACATCAAACAGCAGCCCCTGATCTTCCCAGCCCAATACCTGGGAAGGGAGTATCAGGTGTGCAGAACTGGATATAGGTAAAAATTCGGTTAACCCCTGTACTAGGGCCAACACCACAACTTCTAACCAGGACATGTAATTTCCTTTTAAGGCATTTTGAACAATTTCAATTAAAGGAGGACGGTCAGATTCAGCGTCCGGGAAGCTTTTGCCAAGTCACTTCATCTCGCAGGTAGATTGGTTGGGCATCGGCTGGAGAAACGACCTTACCAGCAGCAAAATATTTTAGTGCCAGCTTTCCAACAGCCGCCGCACGAGGGTGCCAGTCAGGCTCCTGATGGGCAATCGCAAGTTGAGTCGCCTCCGGCATTTCAGCCAGATATGACAGGCCACTACCGATAGCCGACACGGCAGTGGCTTCTGAAGGAAAAGTGACCATCGATGGCGGCAACACCCTCTCTTCCCCTTTCAGACAAAGACTGCTGTCTTCAGCTTGGTAAAGAGCGACATAAACTTCACTCATGCGAGCATCCAACACAGACAAAATCCATGGTGAACCTTCAGCGCCGTCACGAAGCTTATATTCTGAATGCAGGTAGCCATAAGCCATTGCTTCCAAGGTACTGACTGGAACCACCGGCAATTGTCGTGAAAATGCCAGACCCTGCGCCAGACCGGCTGCGATACGCAGACCTGTAAAAGATCCGGGCCCCCTGCCAAATGCAACAGCATCCAGCATCGATAGATCGAGTCCAGCCTCCTTCAAAACCTCATCCACCATGGGCAACCCTAAACGGGCATGGGATCTGGGTTCAAGAGAGTATCGTTCAATGGTCTCGGATTCAGTCACCAGTGCGACTGAGCAAGCATCTGTGGAAGTATCCAGGGCAAGGATATGGGGCATCAGTAATTTCTGGGCAGGGTTTCACAAAGGCGTCACCATTAAAAAAATGACGCCGTTAGCATCGCATGATATCAGGACAGGCCGTCAAAAACCTTCTCGCGAATTTGTTCGACTGAACCAACACCTTCGACACGGAAATATTTCGGGGCAGTACCGGCATCCTTAGCCGCCCAATCCTGATAGTAATCAACCAATGGCGCGGTCTGTGCGTGATACACCTCAAGACGCTTGCGGACCGTATCTTCTTGATCATCTTCGCGCTGAATCAGAGGCTCGCCGGTTACATCATCCTTACCTTCCTGCTGAGGTGGATTGTGTATGACGTGATAAACCCGTCCACTCTGCTCATGAACACGACGACCGCTCAAACGGCTGACAATTTCCTCGTCATCGACAGCAATTTCCACAACATAATCAATTTTGACACCCGCATCCTTCAACGCTTCCGCCTGAGGAATGGTACGGGGAAAACCGTCAAACAGGAAGCCTTTGGCACAGTCCGGTTCCTGAATACGATCTTTTACCAGTGCAATAATTGTGTCATCAGACACCAGACCACCAGAGGCCATCACTTCCTTTACCTTGAGTCCCAGTGGTGTACCGGCTTTGACCGCTGCACGCAACATATCTCCGGTAGAGATTTGCGGAATACCGTATTTTTTCATGATATTTTGAGCTTGTGTGCCCTTACCAGCGCCTGGGGCACCCAATAAAATGACTCTCATACCAAATACACTCCTAATCAGAATTTTTCGTTTGATTGCCAGTCCAATGACATTTTTTAGCAGACTGGCCGACCACTACCCTTGAAGTTGTTATTGCGGTGTGCCGGCGTGGCAGGGCTCATAGAGAGACAACCCAAGCCACTAGTTCACCCGTATTCTTTTCTCGCCCGAACTTGCTAGTTCAACTGTAATTTCACTAGCTCACCTGTACTACTCACCTGCACTAAATAGGGGGGAGGATTATAGGGGACTTACGTCGCAAAGGAAGGGATTATACGGATATCGGGGGGCAAGCTGAAGCCTTGTACTGAATTCCTGTCATTCAGGGGATTTATGGCACAACAGCCTGTTACATCCCGGCGGCTAAATCAGTCAGTGTTGCACTGGATTGTTTCAGTTGTTCGAAGACTTCGAAGGCAATATCAGCATCTATCCCCAGCCGCCGCGTATATACGATAGGGTCGTCCGGCATAAGGTCGTCCCCAAGCTCCAATTCTTTCAACAGACAGTTTGCCAGTTGAATCAAGGCCACATAATCCTGGTGCTCGCCTTCATAGTCCTTTTCCTGGTGATGAGCTGCAGTGGCAGTAATCTCCTCAGGCAGTTGCCATTTTTCCAACAGAATTGCCCCCAGTTGACCATGTCCGACACCCACCAACTCTTTGGCACTCCCCATTCCCAGCACCTGCTTTTCAAGGGACGACAGCTCGGTATATGGCTCTGAAGCGGCCAATTTGTTCAGCATGCCAAATTCCGGTTTGAACAGATGTCCCAAGAGCAATAAACCAAAGTTATGCAACAGTCCGGCAAGGTAGGCGACACCAGGGTCTACACGTTTATCGGGCACATGAAAGGCCAGCCTCTGGACCAAAAGTGAGCAATGCATTGCATGTTTCCAGAAATTGCGGAGCCCTAAAGGGCCATCCTTGGGTAGGTCAAAAGCCTTGCTGGCTGCAATGGAAAGTGCGATCTGACTGACTCGCTCAAACCCCAAAACACGGGCAACAGCGTCTTTTATCGTCTTGATTTCACCTCGATAGCCATAGAGCGCTGAAGCCGCCTGCCGCAGCACCTGCGCTGTCAAACTGGGGTCCTGTTCTATCACTTTGGCTAAATCGTCAACAGATGCATCGATATCCTGAGTGATCTGGAGAATCCTGGCCGCCACAGTTGGCATTGGGGGTAAACGGTAAAGCCTGTTAAGACGTTCTTTAATATCCACTTCTTGAAGAGAGTTGTCGTTACCAGCAGCGGCATCTGCGACTTGTTCGCAGACACATACACTCATTTTCAGGGCATTCCCCATCATTTGCTGAAAACAATCCTTCGTCAAACGCAACAATGTCGTATGACTACCGGATTGAATGTAGATCTGCTCTCTACTGAACAGGGTTTCATCGCATATCGCGTGAACCCCGTAGGCTTTTGCAACGGGAGGATGGGAACCGGGCTCACAATCTTTAAAGAGCCTATCCGCCTGATGCTGGGCAATCCGTTGAAGATTACGGTGGGTCATTTTATTCAGGCGTTCAAGATCCATCTTTTTTCCCAAGGGAGTGATAGACATCACTACACCTTTGGCATCAACCAGAATTTCCGCGACAGCCACTTCATCCTGAACAACTTTTGCCACTTCGATGGCAGCTTCCAATGTGCCGACCCGATCATGGTGGAGCTGCTGATATGCCAACCCCTGACGATTTAGATACTGCATGACTCGAGATGCAACTGGCACTGCTGGATATCTCCTGAATTACACCGAACATCGACTTCACTCTGGATCTGCAGTCATTATAACCCGGCGGAAGCAGTCTGCAGAACCTATTGATCCAAGTTTAATCTGTGTCTGGAAATTCACAGTGCCAATAGCGTCACAGGTTGCGGTAAAGGTTATTTACCGCTTGTAGCCTTTTTGTAACCTGTGACGCTAGTTCATTGAATTACATATTTTTATCTTTCTGCGATCCAATATTCACCGGTCAGCCAGTATTACGCATCCCGGCAGCAACACCGGCCATGGAAACTTTCAGCCCGCGTTCGACGGTCTCCTTGTTGGTTTCTCCTTCCGCTCTATCGCGCACCAAAAGTTCTACCTGGAGAAAATGCAGAGGATCCGTGTAAGGATTGCGCACCTTCAGAGACTGCTGAAACACCGGATTATCCCGCAACAGTTCATCCTGATTTTTAAGTTCATTCAACAGTCCAACAACAGCCTTTGCCCTCTCCCGCAAGGATTGCCCCAAAGAGTGCAGTTCAGGCCTCACCAAACGTTCTTCATAATAACTGGCGATATCCGGATCCACCTTTGACAGCACCATCTCCAGCATGTCGATATGGGTTTCAAAGAACGGCCACTGATCCAGCATTTCCTGCAACAGTTCACTTTTACCCTGTTCCACTGCTTTTGATAATGCCTCATCACTACCCAACCAGGCCGGCAGCATCAAACGCATCTGGGTCCAGGCAAATATCCAGGGAATTGCCCTGAGACTTTCCACTCCACCCGTGGACTTGCGACGTGCCGGCCGGCTTCCCAATGCCAGCTTTCCAAGTTCTTGTTCCGGAGTCGCGGACCTGAAATATTCAACGAAATGCTCATGCCCTCTGACAACGGCACGGTAGGATTCCACTGCAGTGCTCGATAGATCACTCATCATCTCACGCCAGGCCGGCTGGGGTTTTGGAGGGGGAGTTAGCGAGGCCTCAAGTACCGCTCCCAGATACAAATGAAGATTCTGTTCTGCAACCCTGGGTTGACCAAACTTGAAGCGGATCATTTCACCCTGCTCGGTAATCCTGAAGCTACCATTGACGGAACCCGGAGGCTGCGAAAGGATCGCCCGATTAGCAGGACCTCCACCCCGTCCAACCGTTCCGCCCCGGCCATGGAACAACGTCAACTTCACCTGATGCTTACCGGCGACTTCCACCAGCGCTTCTTGCGCCTGATACTGCGCCCAGGCAGCAGCCATCTGACCGGCATCTTTGGCTGAGTCGGAATAACCGATCATGACCTCCTGCTGTCCCTGGGTGTAATCCTTATACCAGGCATTGGACAGCAGTTTATCAATACTCTCTGCGGCATTCTCAAGATCATTCAGAGTCTCAAACAACGGCACAACAGGCATTGAGTGTTGTATGCCGCTTTCGCGCAGCAACAGAATGACTGCCAGGACATCGGACGGCGCTCTGGCCATTGAGATCACATAAGATCCCAATCCCTCGACAGGCTGCTCTGCCACAACTTTACAGGTGGCCAGGACTTCTGCCACTTCAGCACTGGGCTTCCAGTCTCGAGGGATCAAAGGCCGCCTGCCCTGCAATTCTTCAACCAAGAACTCCTGACGCTCTTTCTCCGACCAGGAGGCGTAATCCCCCAGGTTCAGATAACTGCACAATTCCTTGAACACGTCTGCATGCCGGTCGGAATCCTGACGAATATCCAATCTCACAAGCTGCAACCCAAAACACTGAGCCCGACGAATGACATCCAGCAATGGGCCGTTAGCTATCGATTCCATCCCACAGTCAATTAATGACCGATAGCACATCATCAAAGGTTCCAGCAGATCCTTGTTCTCCAGCAGCACCTCACCTGAGGGGGGCTGCGGAGGAAAAACCGACGCCCAGCTACGAGTAGCTTCCAACCTGGACCTGAGCTTACCAAGCACTTTACGATAGGGTTCTCTTGCCTGCCCGGAGGCTCTGGCCATTTCACCATTACAGGCAGTCATGGAAAGCTCTGAGCGAAGTTTTTTGATGTCTCTCAAATATAAGTCCGCCGCCATCCAGCGACTCAGGGTCATGACCTCTCGAGTCACTTCAGAAGTGACATTCGGATTGCCGTCACGATCTCCTCCCATCCAGGAAGCAATACGAATCGGGGTCACATCCAAAGGCAAATCCAGCCCCACCTGTTTTTTCAGGGCTTTCTCCATTTGCCGCATGAATGCCGGAACCGCCGTCCACAATGAATACTCAATGACCGCGAACCCCCACTTGGCTTCATCTACCGCAGTAGGGCGCTCGTAACGAATTTCATCTGTATGCCAGGCTTCCGCAATCAAGCGACGTAAAGTGGCCACCATAGACTCATATTCAGCATCAAGCAGATCGTCCCGATCCAGGGCCTCAAGTGTTTCTGCGATCAGATCATATTTCTGGATCAGGGTACGACGGGTCACTTCCGTCGGATGTGCTGTCAGGACATATTCGACAGACATATCCTGAAGTTGCTCAACAATTTTTTCGCCACTCAGCCCTTTGCCAATCAGGCGCTCGAAAACCTCTTCCAGAGTATCTATACGGTTGTGTACCAGTTCATCCTTCGGCGCTCTGCGGCGTACTGTATGATATTGTTCCGCGATGTTGGCCAGATTCAGAAACTGGTTGAATGCTCTGGCAACCGGCACCAGTTGCTCATCCTCAAGGCTCGCCAGAACATCCTTCAGCTGCTTTCTCTGATTAGAATCCGAACGACGATCCGCCTTGGCAGCCATACGAATTTTTTCAATCTTTTCAAACACCTCATCGCCAAGGTGGTGACGGATATTCAGCCCCAACAGTTCTCCCATGAGACGAACGTTTTCACGTAAATCCGGATGTAGCTCCTTCGTCATAATTACCTGCCTGATGATGGAATAAATTCAATCGATCCCTGCCCCATTTTATTAGCGCCTTTATCAGGGCGTGCCGACGCTTTTTTTAACAGAATAATGAATTCAGTAACCTGTTGCTATTACGAGACTTAACAAAGTCCTCACCATTTGAATACAGATAACCTGTGGCTGGCCTCAGGTTCAATACTAAACTCATTAGGAAAGGGTCTATGGATCTAACGCTCGAGGTGTTAGAACTACTCAGACTCAAGCCACATTTTTTGTGGTAACGCTAATACATTAATCACGGACAGTAGTGCCAAAGGTCTGGTTGATAACAAAGGGTTTTAGGTATATGCGCGTATGGAGGCTCAGCTGACCACTGCCTACACTTAAATTTAGAAGGACATTGTTTATCATGGATCAGCTGTTGATACGAGGTACTCGTTATGAAAATCAGCACTCTGGTGAGAGAGTGGGAATCCAACGCAAAAGCCCGACTTACACATAAAGAATATAATCTGAAACTGGAACTTGAGGACGCTGCAAGAATTGCTGCTCTGGCGGAAATGTACCCAAAACGCCAGCAGGAAGATATTATCCGTGAACTGATATCCGCAGCCCTTGATGAACTGGAAACCAGCTTCCCCTATGTTGAAGGGCAAAAAGTGGTTGCTGAAGACGAAATGGGTGATCCGCTTTTTGAGGATGTCGGCCCCACACCTCGTTTCCTTAACCTCAGCAAGAAATACATATCCATGCTGAAGCAGGAAATCAAGGCTGCCAATAACTAAGCTGGTGGTTTGATGACCTGAACATTGGTCGCAGAGATATTAGGTTCCCGGTTCAGTCCAGAGCCGGGACAGCTTCCAGCCTAAAGCCCTTCACTCTTGGCCTGTTCCCAGAATGCATCCATCTGCTCCAAGGTTGCATCACTCAGACTGACATTGCCTGCCTGCGCCAAAGCCTCAACTCTTTGGAACCGCCTGACGAACTTACTGTTGGTACTTCTTAATGCCATTTCCGGATCGACCTTAATAAATCTCGCCAGATTGGCACAGGCGAACAATACATCTCCAAATTCGTCTTCTATGTGGTGCTTTTCCTGATGACCCGAACCACCAACCTCCTGAATCGCCTGTTCAAGTTCATCCAGCTCTTCCCTGATCTTGGCAATCACCGGTGTGACCTCAGGCCAGTCAAAGCCAACGCTAGAGGCCTTTTTCTGCAGCTTTAATGCCCGACTCATTGCCGGTAAGGCTCTGGGAACATCGCGCAACAATGACGCAGGCTGCTCACTTTCTGCACCACCAGAAATCATTGCCTGACGCTTTTCTTCCGTTTTTATTCTCTCCCAATTGGCGTTAATCTCAGCTTCAGAAATCTTGCATTCTGGATCTACCCGACTCTCCAGAGTGCCTTCCGGAAAAACATGGGGGTGTCGACGCAGGAGCTTACGCACCACATTATCCACTACACCTTCCCACTGAAACGACCCTTGCTCTTTTCCAAGGCGGGAATAAAACACGACTTGAAATAGCAGATCTCCCAGTTCATCCATCAAATGTGGCCAGTCTTCACGCTCAATAGCGTCCACCACCTCATAAGTTTCTTCAATGGTATGGGGTACAATGGTTTTGAAGGTTTGCTTCAGGTCCCAGGGACAGCCGTCTTCAGCGTCCCGCAACCGATCCATCAGGTAAATAAGATCTTCAACGCTGTACTTACCGGATGCTCTGTTCTCTTCAGCCATACTTTTCCCCGCTATGCGCGCGTCGTACATCAATAATATTCGGCAGTCGGCGAATACGGTCCAGCACCCTGGCCAGGGATTCCAGAGAAGCCACTTCTATAGTCAATAACAGGCGTGCCGTATTGAGCTTTTTGTCCGACTGGGTGTTAACGGTGGTGACATTCACCCTTTCATTGGCCAGAAGAATCGTAATGTCTCGCAATAGCCCGGAACGGTCATAGGCATCGATCTGCACATCCACCGGATAGGTGTATTCGGTATCTCCCCAACTCACCTCGATAATGCGATTGGGCTCAGTAGACTGCAATTGCAAGGCATTCATACAGTCTTGCCGATGGATGGAGACTCCACGACCAATAGTAATGTAGCCAACAATGGGGTCTCCCGGCAGCGGTTTACAGCAATTGGCCATCTGCGTGAGCAGATTACCCACCCCAAGAATATGCACATCACCGCTTTTACTGGTATCAGTAGTAGAGCTCGGCAATTGAAGACTGAGCTGGTGTTCTTTCGGCTCCAACATTTTCTGGGCGATATGAGCTACTTGCATCGGCTTGAGATCACCCGCCCCTATTGACGCAAACATATCCTCTGCGGAATGCAGATTAACTTTCTGGGCCAGCTCTTCGTATGGAACTTTTTCCAGGGACAAGCGTTTAAGTACGTCTTCCAGAATTTCACGACCGTCTTCAATATTCTGATCACGATCCTGTAGCTTGAACCAGTGTGTAATTTTGGCCCTGGCCCGGGAGGTCGCCGCATATCCCAGATCCGGATTAAGCCAGTCACGACTCGGCTTTGCCTGGCCGGAGGTCAGAATGGTGACCTGATCACCAGTCTTCAGCATATAGTTTAGCGGAACAATGCGACCGTTGATTTTGGCACCTCGACAGGCATGACCTACTTCTGTGTGAACCTTGTAGGCAAAATCAATCGGTGTGGAACCGGAAGGCAGATCGATGACATGCCCTTCTGGCGTGAAAACATATATACGGTCGCTGACAATATCGTTACGCCATTGCTCCACCAAGTCTGATGTCTTCGCCCCAAGCTCTTCCTGCCACTCCAATACCTGACGTAACCACGCGATCTTCTGTTCGTAACCGTGAGATTTCTGCTGTGTATCAGTCCCTTTATACAGCCAGTGAGCACAAACTCCGAGTTCAGCTTCCTCATGCATTTTATGAGTCCGGATCTGAACTTCCATGACCTTGGCATGTGGGCCTACCACTGCTGTGTGCAGAGACTGATAGCCATTCTGTTTGGGGTTGGCGATGTAGTCGTCAAACTCATGGGGAATATGACGCCATAAAGAATGCACCAACCCTAGCGCCGAATAACAATCCTTGACCGAAGGAACCAGAATTCTAATGGCGCGAATATCATAGATCTGCGAGAAATCAATGCCTTTGCGGTGCATTTTTCGCCAGATACTATAGATATGCTTGGCGCGCCCGGACAGCTCAGCCTTGATATTGTACTGATCCAGTTCGTGACGCAGAGCAGACAACACTTCTTCGATAAATTTCTGGCGATCGACCCGACGCTCATCAAGCTGTTTGGCGATCTTCTTGTAGGCCGTTTCATGCAGATAACGGAAAGATAGATCCTCCAGCTCCCATTTCAGATAACCAATCCCCAGGCGATGAGCCAGAGGTGCGTAGATATCGAAAACTTCCCGAGCCACGCGATGGCGTTTATCTGAGCTGGCATTCTTGACGTCCCTGATTGCACAGGTTCGCTCAGCCAGCTTGATCAGAGCAACCCGCACGTCATCGATCATAGTGACCAGCATACGGCGGATATTATCCACCTGTGTCTGGGTTTGCCCCAATACCGTTCCCTGGTAGGGTTGATGAATATTGGAGATTGCCGCCATCTGCAGTACACCGGATATCAGGTGCACCACCTCTGAACCAAACTCTTTCTCCACTGTCCCAAGGCTAAGCTTTTCTTCCCTGACCGCCCGATAGAGTACGGCCGCAATCAGGCTGGGGGTGTCCATCTGAAGCTCTGCCAGAATCTGGGTCATTTCCAGGCCGGTGACAAAGCTGGTGGTGTTGTCATACCAGAGGTTGCCGGACCTGACCGCCTCAGATTCGATATTCTTGGCGAGAACACAAGCCTGCCGAAGAACCTCCACATCCTCAAGGTTTTCCTGCTGTTGCAGGCGATCGATCCAGCTGTCGATGTCAACCGAACCATCTTCCAGAAGAGGGTAATCTTCGCGAACTTTAACCATGTATGTGTTTCACTTTGTTCTTGATTATCTTGGGACGCGGGAAATGACTGAGAATCCGCTCAGGCAATTGACTTCCCACTCCAAAGGCATAAATGGGTCCACTACCGCTGAAATTAAACCCCTGGGTTTACACTCTGCCGGCATTCGCCGGTTATCACTAGATGCGACAAGCGCATTTCCTTTCCTTCAGACTCATTGGAATCTGATTCAGATCTTTTCAAAAAGCGCCATAGACTCAACGTGAGTAGTATGGGGAAACATATCCATCACACCCGCTCTGACCAATCGATAGCCCTTCTGTGCCAGAATACCTGCATCCCTGGCCAATGTGGCAGGATTACAAGAGACATAGACAATTCTGGCGGCATTAAACAATTCAATCGATTTAACGATTTCTTCGGCCCCTGAACGTGGTGGGTCCAGCAGGATTCGGTCATATTCACCAACCCAAGGCTTCTGTTGACTTTCAGTCATCGGCAGATGAAGGTCGGCCGCGTGAAACTCGACGTTTTCTATCCCATTCTTGCGGGCATTATGATAACCGCGCTCTACCATCGCCTGACTACCTTCCACACCAACCACATGGCCAGTCTGACGCGCTAATGGAAGGGTGAAGTTACCCAGACCACAGAACAGATCAAGAATTCGGTCATCTTTCTTTGGAGCCAACCATTCCAACGCCTGCTGTAACATTTTGGCGTTGATCTCACGGTTCACCTGGGTGAAATCCGTAGGGTGAAAGTCCAACTTAAGTTGATGCGCCGGCAAAGAATACTCGAGCATTTCCTGACCATCCTCCGGCCATAGTTTATGCACGGTATCCGGACCTTTGGGCTGCAAATAAAGCGCCAATCCGGTTTCGTTGGAAAATGACTTCAACTTGTCCAGATCGTCTTCAGTCAGAGGTTCCATATGCCGTATGATCAGAGCAACCGTTTTATCACCTGCCGCTACCTCTATTTGAGGGATTCTCTGATAACAGGAAAGACTTCGCACGAGAGCTTTCAGCTCAGGAATTCGCATGCCAACAGATTCAATCAGAACAGGGCAGGTATCTATCGCTGTCAGAAAATTACTGAATCGTTCCCGGAAACCAACGAGCACTTCGTCCCGCTTGATGACAAAGCGCACCCCGAGTCTGGCCTTAGAGCGGTATCCAACACTTTTACTTGTGATCGGCGGGACGATTTCATCAGGTGTCTGGGCACCAAAATGATGCAAATGATCAAGCAATACCTGCTGTTTATGCACAATCTGGAACGAAAGGTCCACGTGCTGCATGGAGCAACCACCACAGACATGAGCGTGTGCGCAGGGAGGCGTGACCCTCTGCGGATGAGGATTTGACACAGACTCCGTCGCCAATTCGTCATACTTCCGCTTACTGTTAACGTAACGTGCAGTGACTGTTTCACCAGGAAGCCCACCGTCCACAAACAGGGTTTTTCCGTCTAGATGCGCAATGCCACGGCCCTCGTGGCTTAATGACTCAATCTCGCAGGTGACTGGAGTGGTCGGCAGGGCTTTACGTCGTCTGGACATCAGGAAACTCTCTCAGCGTGATTCACAAATGGAATGGTGTGGAAAAAAGTGCGGCATTATAGACGTCCGAAGCTTATAGTGTAAGGCTTGAGCCCCCCGATTATCGGGGATTTTCAAGCCTCACAGCTCAGACAGAAAGAGAAAACAACTTATTTATCAAGCATAAGAGCACCATCAGCCCAGCTTACTTTCATTATGAAAAAACACCTGTAGAAAGGTAGCGGTCCCCCCGATCACATATAATGGCGACGATGACAGCATTCTCGACCTGCTGGGAGACTCTTAGCGCACCGGCAATCGCGCCACCAGAAGAAACACCGCAGAAAATGCCTTCTTCACTGGCCAATCGCCTCATGGTGACTTCTGCCTCTTCCTGACTGATATCCAGGATCTGATCCACTCTTTCAGGCTCAAATATCCGTGGCAAGTATGCCTCCGGCCACCGGCGAATTCCGGGTATAGACGCCCCCTCTCCTGGCTGCAGACCGACAATTTGTATATCCGGATTCTGCTCTTTTAAAAACTTTGAAGTCCCCATGATAGTGCCTGTTGTCCCCATGGAACTGACAAAATGGGTGATCCTCCCCTGACTTTGCTGCCAGATTTCCGGTCCCGTTGTGCGATAGTGAGCCAGCGGGTTCGCAGGGTTGGCAAACTGATCCAATACTGTGCCCTCACCCCGGGCTTCCATTTCCTTGGCCAGATCTCGAGCGCCTTCCATGCCCTCTTCGCGGGTCACACTGATAATTTCAGCCCCGTAGGCAGACATGGCAGCACGACGCTCTTCACTCATATGCGCGGGCATTATCAGAATCATCCGGTAGCCTTTCATGGCAGCAGCCATCGCCAAAGCGATTCCGGTGTTCCCACTGGTTGCTTCTATCAGCGTATCACCCGGCCTGATTTTACCCTGTGCTTCTGCTTCCTGAATCATGCTCAGTGCTGGCCTGTCTTTAACAGAACCCGCAGGATTGTTCCCCTCCAGTTTGGCCAAAATCGTATTGCTCGTCTTGCCAGGCAATCGCTGTAACCTGACTAACGGAGTGTTGCCCACGCATGATTCTATTGTCGGATAAGACATATAACTTGTGACTCTTTAATCTCTTGGTTATCTCTTGGCTCTAAAGCCAAGCCTTCTATATTACAGTTACTGAGTAAAAGTGGCTGCAAGCTTCCTGTTTGACGAGGTTATGGTTCTGGCTCGGCATTAACCTCATTTATTGCAGCCTTTGCTTTATCATTGAAAGCCATAAAGTGGACACCATGATAAGCAATTCAACTTCAACCTGTTATATTCTTTTCCAATATAAAAAGCATGCTTTTATATAAGCATTCAATTAAATCCCTGCCATTTAAGCTATCAGGGTGGAAAACACACGATTTATACGCCCTGGCGAGCAACCAGTGTCAGTCGCTACATCCCCTGTTCGGTAAAATGAACTCCGGCATTAAAGACATGCAGCCCCCTGAGGAATTCAGTTCACTGGTTTACGAAGTTGCTATCGAAAACTTTCTGTCTTAAGCGAATAATAGCCGGTATCGGGGAGTGACTTTTCTTCCCCAGTTAGACACAGGTAGTTTTTCACAGGCACGTTAGGTAAAGTCAGCTTAGAGTTTGTCAGCAACTGATCAAGTGGTGATCTTTGAGTCAAACTTGCGGCCAGGGACCTCCTTAGGGATACCAATTGCCATGAACTCACAATAACAACTGAAACCAGACTCTCATGAAGCATTGGGGCATAGAAACCAAAGTTATTCTTCTCACCCTGATACCAACATTGGGTATCGCGCTGATTATGTCGACGGCCTTTGTTTATACACGGCTGACAGATTTAAACCGCTCTCTCCTGGAGCGGGGAACAGATTCAGTCCGCCATATGGCCAATGCCGCGACCTACGGCGTTACGTCTTCTCAGCGTGCTCAACTATCCAGTCTGACCACCTCAGTTCTGGAAGAACGTGATATACGTTCGGTTACCATCTACGGCAATAAACGCCAAATTCTTGCTCATGCTGGCCCTAAGCTGATGGAACCTCAAACTATACCCGCCAGCCTTGCCAATCAACTGACGATTTATTCCAGTTACGAAGTACTGCGTTTCAGTATGCCGATCTGGCAACAGGCAGAGCTTTCCGAAAGTTCGAATACAACACCGCCGAATTCAGCATTTTCCACGCAGGAATCCAAGGAAAACCTCGTCGGCTGGGCAGTGGTTGAAGTCAGTCGTGCTCCGACGGACCTGGCGAAATACCAAACACTTCTCTTTGCCATTGTCGCCGTCACTCTGGCGGTAATTTTGTGCACCTATATGGCCTTACGCCTCAGCCGGGATCTGACAAGGCCACTTAGCGATGTCTCGGACGCCCTGAACCGAATTCGTGAAGGTAAACTGGATACTCGTGTGTTTATTGAAGCCAGCCCCGAACTCGCCAACCTTCAAGACGGCATTAACTCCATGGCTGAAGCTCTGGAGAAATCCCGGATTGAAATGCAGCAGAATATCGACCAGGCCACAGAAGATCTGCGGGAAACACTAGAGACGATTGAAATACAGAACATTGAGCTGGATCTGGCACGCAAAGAAGCCCTTGAGGCCAGTCGCGTGAAGTCGGAGTTTCTTGCCAATATGTCCCATGAGATCAGAACCCCTCTTAACGGCATCATCGGTTTCACTAAACTACTGGCTAAAAGTAACCTCGGGATTCAACAAAGAGACCAGTTAAATACCATCTATAAATCCTCCGAAATTCTGCTCACGATTATCAATGACATATTGGATTTCTCTAAAATTGAAGCTGGCAAGCTGATACTCGACAACACCGCCATGAATCTGCGTGAAATTGTTGAGGATGTTCTAACCATGCTGGCCCCGGGAGCCCATGAAAAAAACCTGGACCTCGCCGGTCTGATCTATTCCGATGTGCCTGAACACATCATGGGTGATCCTCTACGCATGAAGCAGATCATCACCAATCTGGTCAACAACGGTATTAAGTTTACCCAGAGTGGTGAAGTGGTTGTCAGAGTCATGCTGGAAGACGAAGATGAACATCATCGATCCACCATAAAAGTGACAGTGACAGATACTGGCGTGGGTCTATCCAGAGTTCAGCAAAACACTCTGTTTAACGCATTCAGCCAGGCCGATGCCTCTACCGCCCGACGCTTCGGAGGTACAGGGCTTGGTCTGGTTATTTCCCGCCGACTGACAGAACAAATGGGCGGCATTATTGGTGTGGAAAGTGAACTAGGAAAAGGATCAACTTTCTGGATCGTCCTGCCAGTAGACATTGCCCCTGAACAACCGGAAAACGATATCTATCAACCGGATCTTGCCGGTGAACGAATCATCTATCTGGAAAACCAACCAAAAACGGGACTAGCCATACGGCACACTCTTCAAAAGTGGGGCGCCGAACTCAAAACCGTTGATAACGTTTCAGAACTAATTCAGAAAGTGGCTGAGGCACAACAAAAGGGCGAAGGTTATGCCGTGGCACTGATCGGCATCACGCGCCATCATCTGCGCTCTTCGTCTTACCTCGATGCCATCAGACAACTTGAGTTCTCACTGGATTGTCGAACGCTCGTGCTGACCCCTACGATCACCCTTGGAGCAGATGAGCCGCCAATATTGGCCGAAGCCTCCAACTATCTGATTAAACCGCCATCTCAGCGCCGCATTGGCAATGCACTCACGCAACTTATTACCGGTGCACCGGGAGAGCTACTTCCAGACAACCCAATCCCAGACGACGGACAGCCCCTTGAAAAAGATTACAAACGAGCCAAAGTTCTTGCTGTTGACGACAATTCGGCAAACTTGAAACTGGTGGAGGCTTTTCTCCATGAACTTGGCACAGACACTGACACCGCAAACAGCGGCTATGAGGCACTCACCAAAGCCAAGCTGAAGAAATACGATATTATCTTTATGGATGTCCAGATGCCGGGAATGGACGGCATCGAGACCACTCAAAGAATCCGACAATTTGAAGCAGGAAAGCGCCATACCCCGATTATCGCTCTGACTGCCCATGCGTTGACAGATGAACGCCAACACCTGTTAAAAAGCGGATTTGATGATTATCTGACAAAGCCCACCAATGAAGAGGAATTACAGGGAATTATCGCAAGAAGAGCCGGCATTCATCTCACATTACAGTCTCAGGGAGCAAGCAAGGTTCCTCAGGGGGATGTTGGAAAAATCAAGCCGTCAGTTAAGTTCGCCACAGAACCATCCGTAGACCTGCAGAACAGCATTATTCTCGCCGGAAACAAACCCGACCTGGCTGAAGAACTATTTTCTATGCTGCTTGAGAGCTTACCTGAAGACAAAGCCTCTATTCAAAAAGCGTACGAATTACAGGAAGAAGATAAGCTTCTTGAGCGCGTTCACCGGTTACATGGTGCCAGCCGTTATTGCGGCGTTCCGGCTTTACGTAGAAAAGCCGGAGAGTTAGAAACCCTGATCAAGAAGGAGCAACCACACAAAAGTGAACTCTATGCTCTGATAGATGAAATTGACCGGGTACAGTACTGGGCCGAAAGAAATGATTGGCAGACATCTTTACGCAACTTTCAGGTTAGCCAGGCAACTTAAATCATTTCAGTCGTGATCTACATTCTGGACAGCAGCCACTCTCTAGACGGGTGGCTATCCCCCCTTAAATGTAAGTTGATTCCAACCCAACAGAAGCTTCATGCTTAACCGCTCTGAGCCTCATCTTTGGCCGCAGAAGAGGCTAAGAAGCACTTCAATAGCCGAAGATGGATCTATCGATCCATCTTCCCCAGGCAGGAGAAATTGTCTCTCTCTGTCGCCCAGGAAACCCCGGAAGCCAATGACCTCTGCGCTCGATTCATCGATCATGTTCTGCTCGGCCTTGATCCGTCTTAAAGGCGCTTTCAGGCGGCTACACATATCCTCTTAGGCCACGGACAGGCAGTTTAATATCCTTCCAGACAATAAAGTGTATCCGGACAGGGCCAGGGGGAGAGGTTGGGGGTTTCATCCCACCAATAAAAAAGGCCCATCCGCTAGGATGAGCCTTCTCTATGTATTAGAAGCCTGACGACGACCCGGGGCTACGCAGAGCTTCACCCGCCTGACCGGGATCTTATCAAACTGTTGATAAGCCCTTTTCCCGCCCAGGCACTCCCGTAGGTCTTGGTTTTCATATCCCCAATAAAAAAGGCCCATCCGCTAGGATGAGCCTTCTTTATGTATTAGAAGCCTGACGACGACCTACTCTTGCATGGACGAACCACACTACCATCGGCGCTGAACTGTTTCACTTCTGAGTTCGGAAAGGGATCAGGTGGTTCCAGCTCGCTATGATCATCAGGCGAAACTGCTAAGCCTTGGCTTGTTCGTTTCGCAACCCTGCTTTCTTACCTTCGCAAGGCCACTGATAAAATCGGCATTCGATCACTCGTAACAATCGGATAAGCAAG
>NZ_AQXX01000086.1 GCF_000376785.1 Hahella ganghwensis DSM 17046 | reverse complement strand
TCAAGCAGGTGTTTGGTTACGACAAAGTCCGCTATCGAGGCTTGGCCAAGAACAAGAGCCGGCTCTATCTGTTGGCGGCCTTCAGCAATCTGCTGATGGCAAGGAAAGAGCTGCAGGTATAGGGGCAGTGAGCCCAGATGACGCCCCACAGGGGGGGAAGATCCAAAATGGCCGGAAAAACACTCTGAATATTCGGCCATATATCGTCGAGAGTTTGAATTACCTCAGAACCTTGGGGTTATTCAGACTCTCCTTAGGTTTTAATTATTAACTTTAGGTTTTAATTATTAACTTTAGGTTTTAATTGTTAGCTATAGCCAGAGCTGCCCATCTCCATCAGGCGACTGCGGGCACGTTCAAACTCGAACATCAGGTTGCCATGGGTGTAAAGCTCACATAGTGGGACCTGGCTGGTTAACACTAACCTGATACGCTGATCATATAATTCGTCTATCAGCGCGATAAAGCGGCGGGCCGCATCATCGGTACGGGAAAGCGCCACCGCCCGTTCGCCAGTGGCGCCTGAGCCAATGTGCCCGTCTTCAGTACCCCGGGCTTTGATGCGTTCATAAGCGACGCCTCCCAAGAGAGGAACATCCAACAGGATGACCACTTCAAACTGGCGGGCAATTTCCATGTAATCCAGATGGCTGCGAGGACCTTCACATAAGTGGGAGAACTGAAAACAGATGGTGCTTCCATTTTGCGATACACAGGGAATCTTCCGTCCCATGATCATTATGGGATCAGAAGTCGTATCGCCGACGGGCAGATCGTACCGCTTCAATAGATCCTCTGTCAGTGTTTCTGCGTGAGTTGAGTTCTGAGTAGTAAAGTAAATTTTGTCCAGACCTGCGTGTTTATTGCGGTGGTCCTGATGGCCTGCCAAGTGGATGGTTCTAGTGTTGTTTTTTATCGCTTCAATGGCAGGAAGAAAACGTGACCGCTGCAGACCGTCCCGGTACAGGTCTTCGGGTGGGGTGTTGCTGGTGGCAACAAGTGTCACCTGATATCTGAAAAGATACTGCATGAGCCTGCCCAGTAGCATGGCATCGCCGATATCCGAGACAAAAAACTCATCAAAGCATAGTACCTGATATTGCTGAGCGAGATGACGGGCAATGATTTTCAATGGGTCAGGCGAACCGTGGTGGTGTTTAAGCTGCTGATGAACCATGGCCATAAAGTGATGAAAATGCAGGCGCAGGCATTTCTCATGGTCCAGTGATTCTACGAGGAGATTAACAAGGAGGGTTTTACCTCTTCCAACCTTTCCCCAGAGATAAAGCCCCAGAATACCGCTACCAGAACGTCGAAAAAAACGTGGTTGGTTGGCAGCGCCTACCCGCAGTTCCTGATAGAGATTTTGAAGGGCGTCCAAAGCGTACTGCTGGGATGGATCGAAGTCGATAACCGCATTCTTGACCAGGTTTTTATAACGCTCTTTTGGGCTCTCTTCAGATGCGTGCATAGAAAATAGAAAAGTGAAGAAGATTGAGTCGGGAACCGATAGGAATGGAGAACCTAGTTTAGTGGTTATTGCTACCGGTGTCCTGACTTATTTGTCGGCTGCCTTAAGCTTGTATCTGTATCGAGTCCTACACTTTTACAATCAATTTGCCTTCATTGCCTCCGGTGAACAGCAGGTTGATACCGTCAATGGCGCTTTCCAGGCCGTCCAGGACGTGGCTGCGATATTTGATCTGTCCCTTCATCAGATAAGCGCCAACCTTTTGTGACAGCTCTCCAAATCGATGAAACTGATCTGGCATTGCAAATCCTTGAATGTTCAGTCGTTTCTTCACAACATTGATCCAGCTTGGGGCAGCGGCGGGGGAAATTGAGTTGTAGTCGGAGATCACGCCGCAGACAACTACCCGACCAAAGGTATTCATATGGTTGAATGTAATGTGCTGAATAGGGCCGCCGGTATTTTCAAAGTAGATATCGATGCCGTTCGGCGCCGCTTCCCGGACAGCCGACTCAAGGTCTGCAGTTTTGTAATTAATGGCGTCGTCGAATCCTAACTCTTCAGTCAGCCACCGGCACTTATCATCCGATCCGGCAACCCCAATCACTCTTAACCCTTCTGCTTTGGCGATTTGTCCGACGATCGACCCTACCGATCCTGCGGCGCCGGAAACCAGCAGGGTTTCGCCGGCTTTCGGTTTGGCGATTTCCATCAGGCCGTGATAGGCGGTTACACCCGAAAGCGCCAGAACGGAGAGTATGGCTTCTGCTGGTAGTTCCTTTGGCATGACGGATACACCGGTGCCATCACTGGCAAGATATTCGGTCCAGCCAAACAGGCCCGCGACTTTGGTGCCGACCGGGAAACTTTCATGACGGGACTCTACCACCTCGCCAACGCCACTGGAGCGCATAATGTCTCCGAGCTCCACGGGGGCAATATAGCTGTCAGTGGCTGCACTCATCCATCCTCGCATTGCTGGGTCCAGGGACATATGGGTCTGTTTGATCAGGAACTCTCCGTCATTCAGTTCCGGGATGTTCAGTTCCACCAGAGAAAAACCATCGGATTCAATTTGAGTTTCCGGTCTTTTAACCAGTTTTATAGCCTTGTAATTCATGGAGTCTCCTCAATAGTCAGCCAGGTGATCAATCAATGAGGAATAGTTTAATTATTGTCTATATATAAGATAAACATGATAAATTCGAAATTACTTTTGCTTATTTGGCAATAATAAAACCAAGGTACGTCGGATAAGTATTGGTTGGGGAAAGTGTTGGAGGGGAGAAGTGGATAAGCTTCGGGCGATGCGGTTTTTTGATCATGTTGGCAGATGTGGTAGCTTCAGTGAGGTGGCCCGTCTTTTTGATGTGCCTGTCTCCAGTGTGACGCGCCAGATTCAAGGGCTGGAGGATGAGCTCGGTGCCAGATTGCTGCATCGTACGACGCGAATGGTGCGACTGACAGAGATTGGTGAAATATATTTTCAGCGCTGCCAGCAGATATTGGGTAGTCTGGATAATGCGGATGAGCTGGTCGCCAATTATCAACAGGAACCCTCTGGCACTCTGCATATCAGTTGCAGTATCTCTTACGGAGATCATCGCGTCGTCCCGTTATTACCGAAACTTCAGGCGCAGTTCCCTAAGCTTCTAATCGATCTTGATCTGACAGATCGCATTGTGGATATCAATCGGGATACCGTAGATATCGCTATTCGGGCGGGGCGGGTGCCTGATGATCGGGTTGTGGCAAAGTACATTGATGACAATAACTTTTCCCTGGTAGCTTCGCCGGCCTATATTGCCCGCTTTGGTTTGCCCGAGACTGTGGCGGATATGGTTAACCACCGAGCGATCTTTTACCGGACCCAGGATCAGGTGTTGCACTGGCAGGTGCAGATTCATGGTCGCTGGCAATCGGTTCCGGTGCAACCGTCGTTAATTACCAACTCAGCCAAGGTCATGCGTCTCTGGGCGCAAAATGGCGAGGGGATGGCGTTAATGCCAAATTGGGCAATCCAGTCAGGTTTAATTGGTGATCTCCAGGTTCTGGAGCTGGATCACTCATTACATGTTTCACAGGCGCCTAGTCTGGGGATTTACCTCCTTTATCAAAAACCTAAATATGTGGTGCCAAAGGTCAAAGCGGCAGTGGACTTCTTTATCCTCCATCTGGCGGGCTCTGCTTGATATTTCTGGCTTGTACCTGGAATGGCCTTGTGTCCGATGAGTAAGGATTACGTCATCATCACCTGATCATCGTTGATCATTTTCTGGACAAGTGGCTGGGACCGGGCTAATAAAGAAATAAGGCCCTTGGGATTTTGGAGTGTTTCCATGTCAGAAGAATATGAAAAACTGCATCCTATCCTGAGTGAAGTTACCAAGACTTTCACTCAGTTATATGAACATCAGAAAGATGAAACCACACGGCAAAAGCTGATTGCCCTGGAAAAGCTGCTGGAAGAAAAGCTCGAAATGATCCGAATTGCTAAAGACGGTGCCGAGGAAGGCTGATTCAGGGATCTATATGACAGGAATAAGACTGGCAGAGGATATATGGTTTGCCGAAGCTACCTGTACCATTGACCGGTAGCTTCGCAGGCCTTAGATAGACTCATTGGCTGCTTCGGCAGGAATATCGGTCATCTTTCGTTTGACGAAAGACAGTCTGGCCATACAACCGATAATCACAATAGAAAAGATAACACGAGCCCATAGAATACCCGACAGATCGGCGCCTATCAGCATGATCAGCATCGTATCCTCTATGATGCCGTGGCATATGCCCAGGAAGCCCAGGGTCAGAAATATATCCCGTCGGTTGATATGGCCTGCCTTGGCTTCCTGAATTAACAGACCTGCACCGAAAGTGAGTCCGAGGACAGTTCCTATGACAGTGACATTCGCGGCTTCTCTCCCAATACCCAACAACCTCAATACAGGGTACAACATGAAGTGAATCAGACGCTCAATCCCCAGTAGCCGTAACAGTCTCAGTAATCCCAATAAAGACAGAATAACCGGAAATATCCAGAGCAGAGTCTGAACCTGTTTCAGGGCCCAGCCCCCGAAACTGGTGTCCAATGTACCCGTGGGTTGCCACAGCATGACGCTTGGGGTCTGGAGCAGGTCAAAATAGCCGTAAATAAAATTTATCAGCAAACCCAGGAGCAATGCTCCACCAATTCTTATTGTCAGAGTCGCCCGCCAGCTAATCCCAACAGTTTTGGCGACAGCCCCTTCAATGGGCAGAGAGTGGGCCAGCAGCATCAGGCAGCCCAGTACCGTTACTTGCGCAACCGTGAGTGGTTGTTCCAGTGTGAGGTTAAAAAATACCAGCAATCCCGTGTAAATATTGGTCAGCATGGTGGCTGCCCAAACCAGGCCCATACTATCAGGCAAACCAAGTAACTGCATGACAGGGGATAGTATCTGGGCCAGTAAGTCCGTACCTCCCATCATGTCCAGAAACTTCACGATGATCAGGGCAGGGACCATGACTTTCAGTAAGGTCCAGTAAACCCTGGTGGTTTGCTTCAGGAGATCGGTAATCTCCAATTTGAGGTTTTTCAGTACCGTCATCATTCCTGGAAAATCCTTATCGAGTCCCTTTCGGCGCTTGGTAGATGAAGACCGTATAGCCGTAAAAGGTGGGAAAAATTGCCAACAAGGTCCACATTGTAGGAAAGTGACGGATAATAATTTCAACTAAATACTTCAATAGTTAATCAATAATTTGTTTATTCATGATATTTTGAAATTTTATTAACCTGTTGTGCAGAAGTACTATTCATCATGTTGGACCGAATCGATCGTCGAATACTCGACCAACTGCAGCGGGACTGCAGCCTGACAAATGTTCAGTTGGCGGAATCTGTGGGACTATCGCCTCCGGCTTGCCTAAAAAGGGTTAAGCGTCTTAATGATCAGGGTTATATAGACAAAAAGGTGGCAATTCTGGCGCCGGGCTCCTTTGGTCCCTATCTGCATATGGTGGTGGAAGTGGAATTGACCAGCGATCAACGACACGTTAATCATGCCTTTGCCAAAAGTGCCATAGAGTCGAAAGAGGTTAAGCAATGCTATCAGGTTACCGGCGAGGTGGACTTTGTTCTGATCGTCATGGTTCCGGATATGCCTTCCTATGAAGCCTTCTGTGAACGAGTTCTCTATGCAAACCCCGATATGAAGAAGTTTCGAACGCTGATATCCATTCGCAGACAAAAGTTCGAAACGACGATTGATGTAGGTGAATAACTAGTCATGCTGGTGGATATCAAGTGATATAGAACTGCTACACGCAAGGTTCGCCCCATGAGTCATAAGGTACTATCCCCCCTGAATTTCGTGCCTGATTTCGGTTATATGGGCAACAGGGGTTATAGTGGCGGTAAACAGTAAGACCGTGACGATAAGTTTTAAAGTAGATTTGAGCCTCCATGACCGATACCCCCATCCCATTTGATAACCGTTATGTTCAACTTCCGGAACGCTTTTTCAGTCATGAGCAGCCAACTCCGGTGGATTCCCCAAATCTCATCAGGGCCAATCCGCGGTTGGCAGCGCAGTTGGGAATAGACCCCCAGTGGTTTGCCACAAAGGAGGTTGTTGAGGTGTTTTCCGGAAACTCCGTTCCCTCTGGAGCAGAGCCGATTTCCACGGTTTACGCGGGCCATCAGTTTGGTAACTGGAATCCTCAGCTAGGTGATGGGCGTGCGATTCTCATTGGTGAAGTCGTTGACCAACAAGGCCAACGCTATGATATTCAACTGAAAGGTTCAGGCCAGACACCGTTTTCCCGAATGGGAGATGGACGCTCTCCGCTGGGACCGGTTTTGCGGGAGTATATTGTCAGCGAGGCTATGGCATCGTTCGGTATTCCTACAACTCGAAGCCTGGTGGCGGTGACTACCGGAGAACCTGTGATACGGGAAAGTGTTCTGCCAGGAGCGATCCTCACCAGAATTGCCCGAAGCCATATACGGGTAGGGCATTTTCAGTATTTTTCTGCCCGTCAGGACCTGGAAGCGGTGCAATTACTGGCAGAGCACTTAATCGCCAGGGATTTCCCGGATATCCAGGGGGCAGCCAATCCTTATATTGCGTTATTGGAGCAGTCGATCTCCCGCCAGGCAGAGTTAATTGCAAAGTGGCAATTGATCGGGTTTATTCACGGGGTGATGAATACCGACAATATGTTGGTGAACGGCGATACCATCGACTATGGGCCTTGTGCCTTCATGGATAATTTTCACCCGGAAACCTGTTTCAGTTCTATTGACCACAGGAAGCGCTATGCCTACCGCAATCAGCCGGCGATTGGACAGTGGAACCTGTCCTGGCTTGCTCAGGCGCTGTTACCGTGGCTGGACAGTGATACCGATAAAGGCGTTGAAATCGCGAGAGAATTGTTGGGCCGCTATGTGGATGATTACCAGGAAGCTTATCAGTCAGGTCTGCATCAAAAGTTCGGATTGAATGAGGTCAGTAAGAATACTGTGGCATTTACGGAAAGCTTTCTCGACATGATGTCTCGCCAGAATGCGGACTTTACACTGACCTTCAGGCATCTGTCGGATATCGCTGCCGGGACAGGCTCGTCCCAGCACCCGGTCTATTATCAGTTACCAGACCATTTCACTCCGCTACTGAATCAGTGGCGCGAGCTCCGAAAACAGCAAGGTACTTCAGACGAGGAAATCCAACGGCAGATATACGCGGTGAACCCTGCTTTTATTCCTCGCAATCACCTGGTTGAAGAAGCCATTAATGAGGCTCAGCGAACTGGAGACCTCCGCCTGTTCCATCGATTGGTCGATGTGTTGGAAAATCCATTTAGCTATGACCCCGAAAACAGTGATATGACTCAGCCTCCTGAACCGCATCAGGTGGTGAGGCAGACTTTTTGCGGGACTTGAAATGATCAACCTGAGATTTCGAACCTTAGTCTTGCTGGTGCGATAGAAAAGATCAGTGAATCATTAATTGTCAGACGCTCACCAGGATCAAGTTGAAAACTTTCTCCGTAAGATCCGGCTGAGTTTCCGGATCTGCTGAATAACAATGATTTGGATTTGTCTCCAATGATCCATACCTGTCCTGTCGCTATCTCGGTGCCTGAATTCACCAATTTTATTTCATAGTGGCAATGTCGTTTCCGGCACTCGTATTGGCTGGATTCAATGACCACGGGTTGCGAACTTATCAGTATCCAGCGTATTAGAAGGATTACACCTAGGGCGCCGAGAACGAACAGCGAAAAGGGGATTTTCTTGAGCCTGGATAAAAGTTGATCCGGTAACTTCTTTAGTAGGTTAAGCATTTTGAGTGCTGCCGTAATTCCATTAAACTGACTGGGCACAATCTATCGCAGAAACCTGTTTAATTGAGCAGACTTCTTAGCTTTCAATAGCCTCATCCTCTTTCAAAAAGACTAAGCCAGTATTTCAACGCGTTATTCAATTCTCCTTTTTGCTTTTCGGACAAGCCTTCCAGTAAGCTGGCTGCAGCATTCAGATGCTCTTCCACGGCCAGGTCGATAAGTTCCAATCCCTTGTCTGTCAGCGATACGTATACGCTGCGCCGATCCTCTTCGCTGTGAACACGTTTTATTAATCCCTTGTCAGCCAGCTTGTCGAGTCGATTGGTCATCGCGCCGGAACTCAGCATCATCGAATTGAATAACTGGGAGGGGGTCAGTGTAAAGGGCTCACCGGAACGCCTGAGAGTGGCCAGTACGTCAAACTCACCGGGTTTCAATTCAAAGTCCTGATGGCATTTTTCGATTGTCCGTGAGGCGTATTTATAGATTCGTGAAAACCGCCCGATGATTTCCATGGGCAGAAGCTCCAGTTCCGGGCGTTCTTTTTGCCATTGTGCGGCGATGAGGTCTACGGAGTCTTTGTCTGTCTGTTTCATTGGTTGGAATCAATTATCTTTAAGTGAAGATACTTTACCCAAGGATGCTGGCTATGTATAGTTGCGAAAAATATCTTTATATGGAGATACTTGATGTGAATATTATGTTGGCGATGATGGTAACCTTCCTGTGGGGAACCACTGCTGCAGCCACCCACCTGGGTTTTATGGACTGGCCACCTCTGGCTTTGGCTGCATTAAGGGCGCTTCCGGCGGGATTGATATTGCTTGCGCTGAAGCCGACATTGCCGAAATCGGGGCAGTGGAGGTCGATACTGGCGAATGCCGGTATCAATATCACCTTATTTTTTACTTTGGTTTTCCTGGTTGCTCAGAACCTTCCCGCGACTTTAGCGGCGGTGGGCATGTCGGCAACACCGCTGGTGGCGCTTGTGGTGACGATGGTTGTATCGAGGACTTTCCCCGGGATTGCCCAGGCGTTGGTAGCTCTGCTGCTGGTGGGGGTAACGTCCACACTGTTTAATCCTTCCAGTGAGGATATTACGGTAGTGGGAGTGGTCTCTATGATAGCGGCGATGCTGGTCATGGTGATGGGAAGTATGTATTTGAAACACGCCATGTTACGAATCGACTGGTGGACCATGGTGGTGTGGCAGCTCATTCTGGGCGGCCTGATGTTACTGCCTTTGGGAATTCTTCAGTGGTGGCTTGATGCTGAGTTATATGTCTCCGCTTTGAACTTCGATGCTGACAGGGTTTTGACTGGGCTATGGCTGGTGCTTGCCAATACTGCTCTGGCTTATGCGGTTTTCATGTGGGTGTTAACCCGTATCAGTGTGGTCCAGTTTGCCTTTGCCAGTATTGCGAACCCTGTTGGCGGTATCTTGGTGGGAGCAGTACTTGTGCAGGAGCAGTTTTCCTCTCAGGAATACCTGTTAATGTTGGTGATGATCGGCGCTTCTCTGATTGCCCAAATGTTGTCTCAGCAAAAGCGGCCCCAGCACAATCCGGAACTGGCAGTGGAGTCATAAACCTAATCCTGAACCCTTTACAAGATTGGTGGCGTTGAGTGCAAGGTCGCTCCCAGGCCCAGATACTCGGGCTGGCATATGAGGTTGGCCTGAAGTAGTCTTTTATGACGTGCATTGGATGGATTCGAGCTGTCCCGTTGTTGCCGAGTAGTTCAGCCATTTTTAATTCGTTAGACAATAGCAGTACAACAACGTCTGTCCGGGTTACCGGGTGAAATCTATTGCGACTTCAGGGGACCGCTATGAAGCCAAAGTCACGTGCTATCTCTGATAAAAAAGCGACTGCCAATCGAAAAACTTCCAAAAAGTCTAACTTGCCATCGGTTGCCTACCTTTGCATGGAGTTTGCGATCGATTCCAGCATTAAAACCTATGCCGGTGGGCTTGGTATTCTGGCAGGAGACTACCTTAAAGGTGCCAAAGAGGGTAACTACCCGGTGACAGGCGTTGGTCTGAAATGGAAACAGGGGTATACCTCCCAGTCAGTCGACGCCCATGGTCAGGTGGTTGATGCGTTCAAGAATCATCCCTACAGTAAATTTGAAGATACCGGTAAAAGTGTAACGGTCACGATTCGCCAACGAGAGGTAATATGTCGTATCTGGCGAAGCACTGCTTTTGGTATGAGTGAACTCATCCTGCTGGATACGGATCATCCGGATAACCCGGACAACCTGATCACGGGACAACTTTATGGGTGGTTTGGCGAAGAACGTGTTGCGCAGGAGATCGTACTGGGCGTCGGTGGTGTCAAGGCGCTGCAGACTCTTGGCAAGGAACCGGATCTCTATCATTTCAATGAGGGGCATGCTGTATTGGCGGCTCTTGAACTGATTCGGCAAAAGCGTGACCAGGGAATGTCTCTGGCTGAAGCGAAGGAAGCAACGCGGAAACAATGTGTCTTCACGACGCACACTCCGATTAAAGAGGGCAATGAATCCCATCCACATGAATTGCTCCAGTATATGGGGGCGAATCTGGGCTTGAGCGTTGAAGAGTTGCACGAGATTGGCGGTACTCCATTTAATATGACCATAGCCGCTTTAAGGCTGACCAAAGCCACGAATGCGGTTGCCCAGCTGCATGCGGAAACCGCCGAAAAAATGTGGGCAGAGATTCGCGACCGTAAACCAATCATCGGTATTACCAATGGAATACATCGGGGCACCTGGGTGGATTCCCGAATTCAGAAAGTGAAGGGTAGTCCAGATAAATTATGGAAGCGTCACTGTGAGCTGAAATCGGATCTGATTGATTTCGTCAAGACCAGAACCGGAGTGTCACTGGATCAGGACCGGCTTCTGGTGGGTTTTGCACGCCGGGCGGCCCCATACAAGCGCTCTAATCTGATCTTCAATGCAGGAAAAAAAGTGATGGATGCATTGAGTGCCGGCAAGATTCAGATTGTTTTCTCCGGGAAAGCCCATCCGAATGACGACAACGGCAAACGCATTGTAGAGGAAATTTATCGCTACTCCCGGACCATGAAGGACAGTGTGGTGTTTCTGCAGGACTACGACATGGAAATTGGTGCGATGCTGACCCGGGGTTGTGATGTCTGGTTGAATAACCCGCGCAGACCTCTTGAGGCCTGTGGCACCTCTGGAATGAAGGCGGCGATGAACGGTGTGCTGAATGTCAGTATTCTCGACGGATGGTGGCCTGAAGCCTGTGAACACGGCCTAAACGGATGGGCGATCGGAGATGAGCAGATAGCGGCTTCTGACAAGCCCAAAGCGATTGCGGGTCAAGACAAAAGGGACGCCCGTTTTCTGGCGGATATCCTGTTGAATGAGGTCGTGCCGACCTACTATCACGATATGGATCGATGGATCCAGATGATGCAACAGAGTATGAAGACGGTAACGGCCAAATACTCTGTCGAGGAAATGCTGAAGCAGTATTTTAAGAAGTTATATACATAGAGTTAATAACTGAACAAACAGAGTGCTGGAGTTTTGATCCTCGCTGAGGGCAAGTATTGTCAGTCGAGTAATAGGAATGATACTGGCAGCATTGGCAGTGACAAACTTTCTACGATTTTAGTAGCCTGTTTTTATGAAAACAGTGATCCCCCGGTCAAAAAAATCTTATAAAGTTCAGCCGCAGGCGCATACAGCTATGTCTAATATGATCAACTTCAAGCATTTGTATTACTTCTGGGTGATAGCAAGGGAAGGATCACTGGTCGCTGCGAGTCGGGAATTAAATCTGGCTCCGCAAACATTGAGCGGACAGTTGGCAGCTTTGGAATCCCAGTTGGGAGGGCTGTTATTTAAACGTCAGGGTAAACAGCTCGTGATCACTCATCTTGGTCATACTGTGTTGAAGTATGCTGATGAAATGTTCAGAGTTGCTGAAGAACTGAAGCATGTGACTTCAATGATCACAACTCAGCAATCAATCAGGGTTTCTGTTGGTATTTCAGCTTCTATTCACAAGCTGTTTGCCTATCGAATGCTGGAACCGGCGATGAAGCTGGAGCGACAGGTGGATTTTAGTTGTCAGACAGGACAAGTGGAATACCTGGTACAAGAGCTTGACCATCACCGGTTCGATATTGTCCTGGCTGACCGTTTGCCAACTATACAACGCAACAGTTCTATCCATTGGTATAAGCTGGAAGAATCAACGATTAGCTTGTTTGCTGCCCCTGAACTTGCCAAAAGGTTGCGTTCGCGTTTTCCCAAGAGTCTTCATGGGCAGCCTTTTTTGGCGGCAACTTTGGAATCACCCTACTTCCATCAGCTCATGCAGTGGTTAAACAATCAGGGAATCAAGCCTGTTGTGCGTGCAGAAATTGATGACAGCGCATTGATTAAAGTCTTTGGTGCCCATGGTTTGGGAATTTTCGCTGCCCCTACAATCGTGGCAGATGAGGTTTGTCGACAATATCAGGTCGAGTCGATCGGCGATATTGATGTTGTAATGGAAAACCTATTTGCGATCACCAGGGCCCGCCTATCCGGTAATTTGGCAGTTGAAGCGATTTGCAAGCGCTATCAGAGCTAATCTTAAATCAACTCACACCTGTTTGGCTGTTGCATATTACCTGTTGACTGTCACTTGACCAGGTGCCCGGTCTTCTCTCTTTAATTGATCGAAAAAACCGTATTAACGATACCGTATAATCTGATTTTATCTTCGTATCTGTTGCCGCACACTGCCCATGTCAAACACTCAATGGGAGGATCTGATATGAAAACGGTTCATAAATATAGGTTGCAGAGCGATGCGGCGATTAACACTCTGAACTTGCGTGAAGGCTATCGTATTGTTCGCTCGGAATACTTGATAACAGAAAAAGCCGTCTTTATTTGGGTGGAAGAACCACTTTCTGTCTCAGTGCCAGTGGTTGCCACAGAGTTTGTTGTAATACTTACCGGAGAGCCCGTGCCGATGAACTACGTATATCGGGATACCGCACTGGATACATTTGGCCCCGAAGCTTTTCATGTTTATGAAATTCCCGTGGCGGTTGCGCAAGCGGAAAGTATCAAAGAGGCAATGAACAAGCAGGCAGCCTGAAGTTTTGACTTCGAGGATAAAGTGAGTATGAAAATCGACAATAATGACAGACTGATCGGAAGCTTACAGCACATCATCCATTGGTCTGTCCGATTGTTGGCGATCCTCATGGTGTTTGTCATCGTCATGGGCGTCGTGGATGTGGGCTGGACTCTTTACCAGAAGTTAATTACACCGCCACAGTTCATACTCACTATTTCGGACATGCTTGCCACCTTTGGCGCTTTTATGGCTGTTTTGATCGCCATTGAGATCTTTATCAACATTACCATTTATCTCAGGGAAGACGTCATCCATGTGAAAATTGTTTTGGCAACAGCCCTGATGGCTATCGCGCGAAAAGTGATCATACTGGATACGGAGCAAGCCGATCCAGCATATATCCTGGCATTAGGAGCCGTTGTTCTGGCGATGAGCATAGGGTACTGGCTTATTCACCGGTTACCTGACTCGCAGCATACAGGCGATTAAGGTCGAGTGCTCAACAAGGCTCAGAGCAAGACTCCAGTGTTGGTGATTGAGATAATGTGGGAGGCATCGGAGCCAGGGAAATTGACGCGTCCCAGATTCTTGCCCAGATACTGGAAAGTCTGTTGAGGTCTCTGGGATGTTCCACCCGTTTATAAGTACCTGGGAAAATGACACCTCTGTGCTCTGGTTCCTGATTAATACTGCCTACCTGGAAATTGAATACATAACTGCCTTCAACGCCCATTCGCAAGTCGCTCAAGACCACCTGGTCACCTTCCTGTCGTACAATGTAAAAGCCTTTGGTAAACCATTGCAGTCGTTGGACGCCCCATTCGTCTTCCAGAGCTGTAAGTAGCGCTGGTTCAGTCGGGTAGGAGTTGATTGTCATATCCTCGGGGGTATCCAGGACCGAGAGATAGGCTTCATGATATTGCGTATCATCCATAATCACGGCCCGCCAAAGCAGGGTATTAAAAGGGGCTGGCGTTGTCAGTATTTTGTCAGATTCGATTCCCTGGTCTGCCATAGCTGTTTCCAGGCGATGTTCGATCAGTCCCTTGGCAATTAGTGTCCATCCAAGATAGAGAGAGCTCAAAAACAGACCGGCATAATTGAGCCAGATACCCTGCTGTGGATGTCTTCGTATTATCGCAGCGGCACACACACCGATAATCAGAGGGACGGTGTATATCGGATCAATAATAAAGATGCTGGAGAAGCCGACAGGATATTCCGAGAGTGGCCAGAATAGTTGCGTCCCATAAACTGTAAAGCTGTCTAAAAGAGCGTGGGTCCATAATGCCAGCAAGACAAGCCAGAACCACCTTTGTCGATGCTCCCGGGTCTGTGGATGACATTTCAGGATGATCCAGACAATCAGCGGAGCGATCAGGGCCTGCACCAAAAGGCTATGGCTGAAGCTGCGGTGAAAAGTAAAATCCTCTACTGCGCCGCCAAAGGGGATAAATACATCCAGATCCGGCAGAGTGCCACAGATCGCCCCCCATACCAGCGCTTTACGGCCGACTTTGTGACCAATCACGGCCTGGCCAACAGCGGCCCCCAACATAATTTGTGTAACTGAATCCATCTTACTACCGGCCTTGATTAATGTGCTGGAAATCCTGAGATGTCGCAGGTGCAGTTGTCTGCGGGAATCGCACAGATACTTTCGCTTGTCTCTAGGATCAGGAAAATACCTGTAAGTACATACGAGTCAAGTTACTAATGGCTTAATTTGATTTTTGCCCGTTCAACACTTCGCTTCTTAAACATTCTGGAAATGCTGACGAGTGCCATCCTTTTTGTTTCAATATTCCTGATTTTTGTCACGCGGCCCTTCTACAGATTTTCCAGAGCCTTCCTACTGATAGAGAGTGTGGGTGAGTGCTAGCCTGTCCGAGGGAGGAGCTGTATCCGAGACACTCTTATTTTTGAGAACTGGTATTCAATGTCAGTTATAAAAACTAAACGTCGTTCAATAAACTTTGCATTTCTTCAGGGGGCGGACTAGCCTATTTTTTAGTCAGCTGGGTGTACCTGTTGTCCCGCAAGAGGAAATTCTGATCAGGCAGTGGCGGAGTGGATGCTGGACTCTAGAACAGTTCTCGTAAGGGATCTAACTAAAAACAAAACAGAGGACGCCTGATATGCATGTCAAAACAAAAATAAAAATGCTATGTCTTGCCGGATTCATGACCAGCTCACTACCTGCTTCGGCAGAGCTTGGTGACTATTCCGCTTGGCAAACCTTTCTGAATCTTTTCTCCCCACCATCTGCAAACAATACGGTGACTTCGGAACAGCGCAATGCTGATCAATACCCGCTCCTACCCAACCCTGGTGGTTTTGATGACGGGTTCAGTCCAGGGAACTACCTGGCGTGGCAAACCGTTCAGTTACACCCTGATACAGGGGCCGTATGCGGGAACGGATCGCCGTACAAATTCTTCGTTAATCGTGTTGCGCATACCAGTAATATGATTATTTATATGGAGGGAGGTGGTGCCTGCTGGGACTATGAGAGTTGTACAGGGCAGACTGGAATCCGCGGTGCGCGTAACCCCAATGGGATTCCTGATGACTATATGAGCCTGCAAAATCCGGGGGCCAGCATGGTGTCTCCACTGGTGGTCAGGTTGCACCCCTGGACCCGGACTGAGACCCAGGGCTGGAACATGGTGTATGTGCCTTATTGTACCGGGGATACCTATACCGGTGATAAGGTCGCCATCTATGAAGACCCGGACGGCGAAGCAGATCCCCTTGTATGGCACCACAATGGCGTAAAAAATATGCGCGCTGTGGTTTCCTGGCTGAAGGATAATATTGAACGTCCGGGACAAATGCTGGTGACCGGGTGCAGTGCCGGCGGTACTGGTACTCTGGGGAATTACTATCCGCTCCGACGGGATATGGCGCCAAGCCGTGGTTATATGCTGAATGATTCCGGCCCGATTTATCCTGCCCCGGTAACAGGTTCGACAGACGACTATCCGTCGTTGTTACTACAGAATCGTATCCGTGATGTCTGGGGGCTGGATGGAAATGGCGATGGGCCGCTCTATTATCTCAAGGGTGAAATGCCGAGTCTGGATCTGAATAACCTTGGAACATTGATGACCGCTCTGGCTGATACGTTTCCCAATGATCGTATGGGACACACCCAGTTCTGGGAGGATCTGAATTATTCATCCTATTCCTACGAACGCTTTTACCCTGATATTTACAATGACCCTGATCAGGCAAGCCGTGAACAGAAGATCCATCAACGCTGGTACAAGGATACCGGCAATCTTATGGCGTCTCTGAATGGCTATGACAATTTCGGCTATTATCTGCCGAGATTCCGTGATGTGAACGAAAGCCACTGCACCACTATCATTGAATACAATAATTCGGATATTCAGGAAGATGGTCTGGAGCTTGGTCATTTTGTGGATAACGTTCTGTCTGGCTCAGGCAATGTTATGCAGGCCTCAGAAGAAGATACGGTGAGCGATTACAACAAGGGATTCAATCTGCTGTATTGGTTGTTGGATCAATTGTTGTGACAGGAAAAGGGGCGGATGCAAGGTCCGCCCCTGGTTTAAGCTAAATAGCTATTCTCCTCGTTTAGTCTTTTTGGATGCCCGTTGTACGCGTTTATAGAACCTGCCCAAGTCACGCTCCTTGGCACGTCTTTGCGCCAGACTGGCTGAGTTGAACGCTTGCTCACGGGATAGCTTTTGGTAGTTGTCCAACCGTCTTTGTTCCAGATCTCCCTGCTGAAGAGACTGAGCGACATAACAGCCAGGCTCACCGGAGTGTGTACAGTCGCTGAAGCGACAATGCTGGGCCAAAGCTTCTATGTCGGCAAAGGTTGCGGCGATACCTTCCTCACAGTCTGCAAGTTGTATCTCGCGCATGCCGGGGGTATCGATCAGCAGGGCTCCGTTTGCCATGGGGAGTAATGATCGTCGGGTTGTTGTATGTCTGCCCTTGTCATCTGATTCCCTGATGCCATCGGTTTTTTGCTGCTCTTTTCCCAGTAACGTGTTGGTAATCGTGGATTTTCCTGCACCTGAAGAACCCAATAACACGATCGTTCTGCCTTTTCGGCACCAGCTTGTTAGCGGAGTAAGGCTTTGTGCATCCAGTCCATTGATCAGTTCTACGCTGAGCATTGGGTCAATGCGATGGACCTGCTGTCTGTGAGACTCCGGGTCAGCGCATAAATCCATTTTGCTCAAGATAATGACTGGCTCGGCTCCTGCTTCGTTGACGATAGCCAGAAATCGTTCGATGCGATTCAGGTTAAAGTCGTCATTAAGAGAGCAGACTATAAAGGCGGTATCCACATTAGCTGCAATCAGCTGTTCACTGATCCTGCTACCCGCCGCCTTGCGCTTAAAACAGCTTTTACGCTCAAGAGCACGGACAAAGTGTCCTTCATGGGACATCAGCAGCTAGTCGCCCACTGTTAATTCTGGTGTTGAATGGGTGATGGGAAAGGTGACGGGGCCTGTTTCTGTCAGAACCTCGATTTCCGAGCGATGACGTTCCACGATACGGCCGGGGAGGAAGGCTTCCCACTCTTCAAGGCTGAGTTGCTGTTGGTAAAACGGTTGCCAACCGAGGTCGGCTAAAGATAAATGATGAGTCACGACGAACCCCTACGCGAATGCGTAATCTGTAAAACCTATGGGGCTGGTATTGAGCCCCGGTTAAACACCGGGAAAAGTGACGTTTCAGGAAGTATGGCGGTTGCCGAAAGAATCCCTAGTGAGCGTCTACCCGGTCAGGCGTCATTACAATCATCAAATATCCTCCTAACTGTTAATTTCGAGCTGATAATATAGCATTTTTACAAAACTTAGGAACCGAAATTTAACTGCGAGCTAATCCACCTTATAAACCTCACTCCTCAAATCCTGTAGCCGTTGAGCCAGGTATTTCTCCCGGCTTAATCCATCAGGATAGTGGGACATTTTCATCACTTCTTTAACGATTTCCGCTTCCTGTTCCTTGTAGCTGACGAACCTGGGATCAGGATTTTCCTGAAACTCTTTCAAGCGGGCTTCGCTGAGTTGCTTGTATTGATCGATAAGGATCTTGCCCTGTTCTTTTGCCTGTTCGGGGTAGGGGGAGAACTTTAATGCGGCAAGTTGTAGAAGGAGTGACTCGGCTGAGGTGACTTTGTTTTCCTGCTCCAGTGCTTTCATCTCTGCGATCAGCTGTTCGAATCTCTCTTGCCGGGTCTGATCATCGAGTTCATCCGCCTTCTCAATCAGGTCGCGTATGTCTTCACGGGTTTCAAAAAGGGATTGATACTCCCTGAGTTTCAGCAATGCATTTTTTGAAAGCTCTGGATCTGAATGGGGTTGGGTATAGACTGGTTGCTTATCTGTGCTCGGTTGAGACGCTTTTTTCGCGATCGCAGAAGGTTCAGTGCTGGTTGTGCTTGGCGCAACGGTCGATGGCGAGGGATCTGCGGGATAAATGGAGTAGATAATCCAACCGCTGATAGTGACGAATAAAGTGACTGCCAATAAGCGAGATTTTTGGTTCATGAGCAATATCCCTGATGTTGTTTTTATTCACCTTGGGGCCATTATCGCGATAATCATTTGATAACGGCTCTGGACTGGCTCACATATTGAGCTTGCCGTGTCTCAATGCTTTTGTAATACGTCCACCAATTTCTGGTTCAAATCCAGAATCTGCTTGGCCATATTTTCCAACAGTGCCAGACAGGTTCTGGGCTGATTGCGGATAAGAGTCGTGAACTCTTCCATAGGAACGGCCATCACGGTACACGGGCGGTTGGCCACGACGGTTGCCGTTCTTGGCGTTTTGGTCAGAGCCGCCATTGCACCGAAAATTTCACCGGGGCTGACCTGGCCGACTTCCTGTTCCTGTACATAAACCGTCGCCCGGCCACTGATGAGATCGAAAACTTCCTCTGCGGGATCACCCTCATGGATAATCACTTCACCTTCCTTATAAGTTCTGAAGGACGTTTTGGTTTCCGGTGCGCTATCTAGTCCATGGCAGCAGGCTTCGGCAAAAAAAGCGGAAAGTTGCAGTAAATAGTCTTTGAACTGCAGTGAACCTGTGGCGACTTCCTTGAAGGTTTCCTTGTCAATGCGTGCCAGGGTGACCGGCCCCATTGTTCGGATTATGGGAACCGGAAAGCCTGTAAGTATCTGGATGCCAATCAAATCGCCCTGATCAAAACTGTATACCGCGCTTTCTTCCGTGACGGCGTCCAGTTCGCCACTTTCGACAAAGTAGAGGTAATCCCCTTCAAATTCCCGATATAAATCATCAGTTTCATCTATCTCGATATTCTCGCATACCAACTTTATCGTGTTGAAAAGGCGCACACTGGCCTGAGTGACATTGGCTCCAAGGGATGTCAGTTTTTCTGAAGAGCTGTCTAGAAATTGCATCTGCTAAGGCTCCCAATGCTTGTCGCTACTTGTGTTGTAAGACATCAAAATTATGTTAAGTATCATGAAAGTTCGTAAGGGATAAAAGTCCTACCCCTTTGTATGGAAAATTGGTTGCCCATCTCACTTTTCCTCGTTTAACCCGAAGGGAAACGAGAAATGCCTGAATGGGAAATTATTGTTTTTCCATGAGCATAAGTCCTTCGACATGAGTATTTCTGTCATCAAACTTTTGCATATCAAAACCTCCGGCAAAGGCGTCACCTGGCGCGACAAAAACCCCACTCATTCTGCCTTTGACGCAATTGCTGCAGTTCACTGACCCACTGATCTGGCCGTCAATAATGTCCATGTGGGCCTGTGCTTTCTCATATGCGCCATCCATCAGTACATTCCAGGTCTGGTTGACGGTCATGACATTCAGAGAGCCATTGCTAACTTCTCCGGAATCAAAGTTAACATCGAAAGAGCCGGTGACCCCGGTCACCATACCGTCAGACCCACTGCCAATAAACTCTGGAGTTGCGGCAAAGGTGGCAGTACCCGTCAACTCTGTGGAATTGGCTGCTTCTGCCGTCAGCCAGTAAACAGTTTCATTTTCTTTAGCCAGCACGGACGGGTCGTTTGGGTCTTCGTAAATATAAACTGGGTTATTCCCGGAGGTATTCCAGACGCCCCAACTGATATTGCTACGACCGCCCACGCTGGGGTTGAAATCAGTCAGCACAGCTTCGCCGCGGCGTACCACTTCATACTTACCGAGATTGGCTGGATCAATAAACTCGGGTGGGGGTGGGCCCGAGCCGGTGCTTTGTCCTTCATCATTCGGTACTAGAAATACTGGCTCGCCGTTGGCGTCGTAAACTACCTTCATAGTGCCTGAGCCCGCATGGTCGATACCGCCGAAACCAAAGGTTCCAGTCATGATACCGCCCAGTGATGACGAAAGGTCTGTATCCGTGGCGCTCGAACTTGTGGTATCAAAAAAGACAATGCCGAATTGCAAGGTTTCATCACCATTGGTGGTATAAAACTCCAACTTGCCGGGTTCCATCATGGATTCCCGAACCCCTACGGGAGCACCTGAGGCGATCAACTCATCTTCGATATCCGCGATCAGGCTATTGATATCGCTAATGTTGCTTTCAAGAGTAATCACGACGTCCGTGTAAATTGGAGTTGAACCGGGGGTGTCGTAATAGTATTGCAGGCCGAAGCTAACAGAACCCGCACTTAAATAGTTAAACGGAGTTGGATCCTGCATGGAAATGATGGTTGCCAGAATCTCTTCGCTAGGGCCAGCAATGACACCGGCCCCGAGCGTGGAGGTAGTCCCTATCTGGTCAAATTCCTGAATGGTTAATCTGGGGTCTTGGGATGATACCGAGAGCGTATCTGAGAGTTCCGGGTTAGTCTCAGTAAAATTCAGGTCTTCCTGCTGAGTTAAGGTGTCCAGAGGATTTGTCTCTTCTAACGCAATCAGGGGATCATCATTCAATTCGGAGTCACCCAGAGAACTATCTGATTCCGTGAACTCGCTCTCCGACAGTGGCCCAAGGGTGTCATCAGGTGGAGGTTCGGAACCGTCAGCCACCGTTCCATCTGCTTCTGTTGAAGTCTGGTCGTTAGCAGGTTGATCGTCAGAAGATTGCTCGGTAGAAGATTGGCCCGATGAGTCAGCCTGCTTGTTTGCTGCAGGACGTCGAGCCTGGCTGGCGGGAAGGGGGAGTCCTTTCTGCAGTTGCTCCGGCGGAGTCATTAAGCCGGTTGGTGCTTTACCCGGTGCGATTTCCGCGAAGCTGAAAGGCGCATTTTGGCCAAGATTCAGTTGTCCGGAGGGATTTTCCAATTTCACACCACCCTGCCATACGGCGACCAGGAGTTTCTTGCCCAGTGTTTCCAGGGCTTCATAATGGGTGCCCCGGATACCGATACTGGCGGCATTGGTAGAGACCTTGTAGTTGTCGCTACTGCCTTTGCCTATGGAGCCTGTAATGGTGCGAAATCCTCCTTCAAGCAGCTTCATAATGGCTTCACCGCCCTTGTTGTCATCCCCTGCCTGATATTCCTCTATCTGAAAGCGAGTGTTTTCTCTGAGAGTCATGACGGCTTTGTCGGTAAATCTCAACTGCATGAGCGAGTCGTCGCCTGTGGACAGGGTATCGCCAACATAGATCACAGAGCGTCTTTTCAGCTTGCGTGATTCGCCCTGCTCATCAATAGCGGTGGCAGTGCCCCGGGCCATGATGACTTTGGCGGCCTCTGCAGCAGCCTGGACCTGAATGCTGACAGGGGTGAGGCAGAGTAGAATCCATAAGGAAGCTTTTGTCAGTTGCCTGTTCATGGCGGTTTCCTCTTGGTGCAAACCTCGTAATTTGTTTGCAGTCAAACATTATGGCGCATTTGAGAATCCACATATCAATATTCTAGGAAACCTCTGAAAAACTACCTGCGTTGCCATTGCGGCGTTAAAGGTCGGCTCAAAATACTCATTTAATCACGATAAACTGCGCTTTTTCTCCGACTTTTTCCTTGCACTGGCGGCCTCGCCAACGTTTTTCAGAGGTTTCCTAGAATTTCATGCGGAATCTCAGTTCTCCCTTCCAGCGTGAATAATCATAGATGTCCAGACTGCTGGAGTTTTTTGTATATGAGACATCGGCGAGTACGCTGTAGTCTTTACTGATTTTCCATTCTCCGCCTGTTGTGGCTTGATAGGACTCATCTTCACGAGTGTCACCGAAGACAGGGTGTTCGTCTTTATAATCCGCAAAGTAGGCTGATGCCCCAAGATATGGAATCAGGCTGGAGGATATCTGGTAGCTGACTTTATAGCCGACACTGTTAAAGTCTTTCACCAGGTAAGTGCCACCTTCTGTACGGGGATTTTCCGTACCAGTAATAAAACTCAGAATGTGAATTAACTTGTCGTAGGGGGCAAGAAGCGCCAGGCTGGCAATGGGTTGGTAGGCATTCAGAAGTTCATTGGCGAAGGAGTCCTTGATCGATACGCCGGTGTATACGTAAGTCAATATATGGTCACTCCATTGCTCCTTCCACTGGCCAAAAATGCCTGTGCTGCGCTGATAGTCTTCAGCATCCAGAAGTATATGCTGATACGCTCCACCGAGCTGTAACTCACGATAAGTGAGTGAATGTTTCCAGAAAGCACTCAGACGGGCGCTGTCGAGATCATAATCACTGTTGATAAAGTTGTGCTTGTGGCGGCTGTTAAATGACACATTTGCGGAGTTGATCTGTGAATAAGAATGGCCGTAATTCATGTTTGTTCGAAAGGCGGCATAGCCGCTTTCTGATTCCAGAGCGGAGTCAGGTAGCTCAAATAGTCCAATAAAGCGTTCATTCGTGGCATTGTTGATATTGCTGTCAAACCCTCCACCCAAGTCCACATAACCGCTGAATTGCTGAGTATTTTCGTTTTCCCGTTCTTCTATGACATCCAGAAAGCGATTGATATTGGTTTTGACAGCAACAGGAGGTTGATTGGCCAGTACATTCTGAAACTCTTCCCTGGCCGCGGCATATTGCTCCAACAGAAAGAGAGTGCGGGCGTACTCCAGGCGAAAGCGGTCTTGGTCAGGGTATTGTGCGACCAGCCGCTCAAAAGCAAATTGGGCTTCAGGGTAGTGTCCGCTTTCCAGTGCAGACAGGCCAAAATAGAAATCGAAGGTAGGATCCCCTTCACCGGAAGCAAGGTGCTCCAGGCCTAATTGATAGGCATCCTCGTACTTTGCGGTGGAAGTAAGTTCCTTCAGGCTCTGGTTAATTGAACTATGCTTTAGAGAGTCCTGAGCTGTGCAGGAAAGTGACCATAGGGAGGTGAGCGTGAGTATCAGCAAGTGAGCCCGGCTTAATCGCAGAAGCAAACCTGGCGGCCTATCCGGTGTCAGTAGCGGCGAAGTAATCATCCCTTGAGCTGTCCATGTAGAAAGCCTTCAATGCAATTAAGTCTAGAAAGCTCGGGCGATTTTTCCAGCCGAGAGTGAAATCTAATGAAGTAACACGTAGCGGAAACGACATTTCATTGGAGGATACCGATATAAAACTCCTCGCATACTCCAAACATATTCCAGTTGTCCTGGTTGCATTGATCATGATGTTCTGGCAATTGACCACGCAGGTAGGTGACCGGTCTTTCCTGAATCGACTGGATTACATTTTTTATGACTGGCGCCTGCAATTGGATGCTTACTTTTCTTCCAATGAGCCCGGCAAAGATGTAGTTATTATCGATATCGATGAAGCATCAATCCTTAAGGAGGGACGCTGGCCCTGGAGCCGGATAAAAATTGCGGCACTGGTAGAACGTTTGAGGGAAGCAGAAGCCACTGTTGTAGCGTTTGATATGGTGCTTTCAGAAGCAGAATCCGTGAATCTGGTCCCGCAATATGACCGTGGACTATTTACCCCGGAAGAACTGGTAATTCTTGAACGGGCTGCAAAGAGCTGGCGCGCCGATGATATTCTGGCTGAACAACTGACGACGCTGGACTCCGTGCTGGGTTTTTTTCTGCATACGGAAATATCCGTTCAGACCGGCATCCTGTCGGAGCCGCTTGGGTCTCCACCACCGGATCATGTCTTAATTGAAGCAAGAGGCTATACCGCGTCATTACCGGATCTGGAACAGGCCTCCACAGGTTCAGGTTTTGTTACAACTTTTCCTGATGCGGACGGTGTAATCCGGCGAACCCCTCTGGTGATGGCTGTCAATGAATACATCTATCCGTCGCTATCGCTCGCAGCGGTCATGACCTACCTTCTGATAGATGAAGTGGAACAGGACTTTGTGCAGGTTGGCGAGGTGAAGGCCCTGTCCCAGATCCGTTTGACAGATGAACCAGCAAAGACGGATGCTTTGGGAAGGGTGCTGATCCCCTACCAGATGGGGCGCGGTCAGTTTCGTTATATATCCGCCTGGCGGCTATTGGCTGGCGATCTTGCGCCTGGGGAGCTCAGTGGAAAGCTGGCTTTCGTGGGGACTTCGGCAATCGGGCTTGCAGATTTGGTTAGTACACCATTTGAAACCTCCTTCCCGGGTGTGGAAGTTCATGCTGTTGTGGCGCAATCTCTGTTATCCGGAGAGTTCCCTTATCGACCGGTCTGGGAACCGGGGGCTTTGCTGGTGTTTCAGTGTGTGCTTTTGATTTTGCTCATACTGCTCTTCTCTGGTCGCCGTCCGGTTGTGATGGTTGTGAGTGCTTTGATAGTGACTTTGGTACTGGTTGGTGCGAATACGATGATATGGAGCCAGTGGCATCTGGAATTCCCTTTGGTCAGCACGTTGATGATCACTCAGGGGGTCTTCGGATGGTATCTGGTCACCGGATTTATCCGGGAGTACACCACGGAAAGACGTCTGCGTGGCATGTTTGCCCAATATGTACCTCCGGAGCATATTAGCCATATGCTGGATAATCCTGAGCAATATTCCATGGAAGGTGAAAGCAAGGAGCTGACGGTGTTGTTTTCAGATATCCGTAGCTTTACCACGATATCTGAACAATTATCCGCTTCCCAGTTGAAGAAGCTGCTGAATATTTATTTTACTCCTATCACCGAGGCTATATTTCAAAATGACGGTACGATAGACAAATATGTGGGCGATATGGTGATGGCATTTTGGGGGGCGCCGGTGGCAGATCCTCTGCATCATGAGAAGGCGGTAATGACAGCGATACAGATGCAGGCAATTACCAGGAAGATTTCAACGGATCTGACCAAAGAAGGGTTACCACATATTCGCATCGGCATCGGACTGAATACCGGCATTATGAATGTTGGAGATATGGGGTCCGAGTACCGCAAAGCCTACACCGTGCTGGGAGATGCCGTGAATCTGGGCTCCCGACTGGAGGGGCTTACCAAGTTTTATGGCGTGGATATCCTGGTGGGAGAGGACACTGCCCGGGGAGCGGAAAGTATTACGTTCCGCTTCTGTGATCGGTTAGCTGTGAAGGGTAAGGATGAGGCGATTAATGCCTATGAACCCATTGGTGAAAAAGCACAGTTAACACAAACCATTCTGGAACGTCTGGAACGGTACCATGAAGCTATCAGGCTGTACCGTGATCGGCAGTGGCAACAGGCAGATGAATTGCTCCTGACACTACAACTGGAGGAGCCTGATTGCCGGCTATACCAGCTTTACCGGGAACGTATTGGGGAGCTTCGGGAACGATCGCTACCGGACGACTGGGATGGTGTATATCGTCACACAACCAAATAACCTGCTGTCAGCCGTATTGCTTTGTCAGCCAGATAAAGGAAGACCGGCGAGGTTTAGCGTTATCTCGGCAGCAGAGATCTCTCGGCAGCCGCTGGTATTCTGACCGGCCCATAAGGGGGAAAAGTCTCCACTTCCCTGTTTCTCTGCCGCCGCCCTTAAAGGTGCCATTGCCGACACGGCCATTGGAAACGGAGGGGCTGTATCACAAAAGGGGCCAATTTCACGCATGATGCGATTAACGATTCCACGGGCCGGCCTGCCGGAGAATACATTGGTCAAGGCTGTGTGTCTGGCCGTTGAAGACCGTAGAGCCTGGCGATGTATTCGTGACGTCGTTGCTTCTGGACAGAGCATGTAGGCTGTTCCTATCTGAGCACCAGCTGCGCCAAGCTGCAGCATTGCTGTCACCCCTTCGGATGATGCTATTCCGCCTGCGGCAATGGTCGGCAGGCTAATCGCATCGATTATCTGGGGGAGTAGAGAAAAGGTCCCCATCTGGGTGGTGGGATCTTCTGTCAGGAACATGCCACGATGACCTCCTGCCTCCACTCCTTGGGCAATGACAGCATCTGCACCATTTCTCTCCAGCCAGATTGCTTCTTCCACTGTTGTGGCCGACGCCAGTATTTTTGAACCCCAGCTTTTCACCTGATCCAATAGTGCAGGTTCAGGTAAGCCGAAATGAAAACTCACGACCGGAGGCCTGAATGGTTCTAGGATATCGACGATTTCCCGGCTGAAAGGCTGTCGCCCAGGGCCGGTGGGTATTGTTTCTGAATCTATTCCGAATATTTCATAATAGGGAGTCAGGGTTTTTCGCCATAGAGCTTCTCTGGAATGATCGGGGGCAGGAACATGATGACAAAAGAAATTGACATTAAACGGGCGATCTGTGGATTCTTGGATAACTCTCAGTGCCTGACTCAGATTCTCAGGAGACAGCATGGCACAGGGAAGTGATCCCAAACCGCCGGCATTGGACACTGCAATGGCCAGTCGATGATCTTGAACTCCGGCCATGGGAGCCTGAATAATGGGAAGCTCGATACCGAGTAGTTGTTGGATGTTCATACTGAATCCTTCTAAAGAAGCTATTCCTCACCAGATGAAGGCTCCATCGTAGCCAAAATAACGCTGACTTCCATCGGGCAATTGCTCTTATCCACTGATTTCTGGAATAGATTTCCTGAATGTGTCTGAAAACGTCGACAACCATGTCCGATGATTCGGACGTGTTGGGCGGGATATCTCCTCAGGTATCCGGAAAGTCAGACACTTCTATTTCAGTATGTCTATGTTCCGCTGGAAATCGTGGATGGTGAGACTAGGTAATCTCCTGAAACTAAAGAAAAAATATTGTCATGGTCGTTTGGTTGCAGTGGGCTGTGCCGATGAATGATCGATCCTGAATCCCCCTGCTCAAAGCTTAAAAAAACAAAAGGGACCTGACTTATGTTTTCCAATACAACCCTACGATTACTGGCCTTCGGAGGTGCTATCGCCTTGCTGACTGGTTGCTATGAATTGAACACCCGGCCCGATTATATCGTCGGCGATCCTCAAGTGACCTACTACGATGGCCAAAGTGATGACCTACTGACTGCTGGATTGGGAGTCACCGGTTTACAGGGTGGTGCGCCATTACCTGCCGACCCTATGTTTCCGACTGCAGCTGAACTGCGCAGGTTGGCAATTTATAACAACTACCGGGCGTTGTTGGATACAACAACATCTGGAGGGTTTGGTCGTTTATATGGTCCCAATATTTCTGCTGGCAAGATTCAGTCTCATGGCGGAAAAATTCCGGGTAAGGAATATCTGGTCATGACAGATCAATCGGGTTTATACCAAAACGTGACCGTCATGGTTCAGATACCGGACAGTTTTGACCCCGAAAATCCCTGTCTAGTGCTTGGCGCGTCATCTGGTTCCCGTGGGGTTTACGGTGCGATCGGGACTGCTGGAGAATGGGGATTGAACCGGGGCTGTGCGGTGGCTTACACGGATAAAGGCACGGGTAATGGCATTCATGATCTGGATTCTGATCAGGTCACTTTGATGGATGGTGTTATTGTCCCCGCAGAATCCGCTGGAGAAACGGCTCAATTCAAGGTCAATGATAGTGACCTGGCTGAATATAAAGCCGCTTATCCACATCGGGTGGCATTTAAACATGCGCATAGCCGCCTTAATCCTGAAAAAGACTGGGGGCAGTTTGTTTTGCAGTCTGCGGAGGTCGCTTTGTATGTACTTAATTTACCTGAGAACTTTGGCCAGGTCCTGTCTGAACAATGGGTTTTGAGGAAGCTGACACCTGAGAATATGTTGATCATTGCCGCCAGCGTGTCCAATGGAGGCGGGGCCTCACTGCGAGCAGCAGAACAGGACCGGTATGGTTTGATTGATGCCGTGGTGGTATCAGAGCCCAATATTACCCCCAAGGCAGAACTCTCAGCACCGATATTAATAAAACAGGGGATCTGGGAATGGGATCAGGTCGGACGTAACCTGCTGGACTACACGACTTTACTGAACCTTCTGCAACCATGTGCCAGTGTCGGCGCTGATCCGTTTGCTGTGCCAAGCGGAAGTGAGTATCGCTGTTGGGCACTGGAAGAAAAGGGCCTGCTATCAGGAAATAATTTATTGGCATTGGTGACTGACGCGCGCACTCAACTGCGTGAATATGGTCTGGTGCCTGAACAGGATTTTACCCAGCATGCCAATAATACGATTCAGGTGCCGCAATCCATCAGTGTGACCTATGCCAATGCATATGGCCGGTATGGAGTGACGGACAATTTATGCGATTTCTCCATGGCGTATACGGATGCTTTTGCTGGTCCTGCACCGGGAAACCCACTTCAATTGGCTTCAGTATTCGCTACTGGAAACGGGATACCCCCCACTGCGGGAGTACAGCTGATTGATAATAAAACTGACCTGATTGACCGGATCTCAAGTCTCGATCAGAACATGGCCGGACATTTCTGTCTTCGGCAGTTGGCCGTCAGTGATAGTCCGGAGGCGAAAAGAGTCGCCATAGGTATCAGCGAAATAGAAGCCGATCCGCGTAAACTGAAGGTTCCCACGATCATTGTTCATGGCCGATCTGATGCGATTATCCCTGTTAATCATGCCTCGCGCGCTTATACCGCTATTTATCAAAACTGGGTGGCGACTCAACAAAGCAGGGCGACGGATAACCAGCGCAGGAAAAAAACTCAGAACGATCTGAGCTATGTGGAAGTGCTGAACGCCCATCATCTTGATGTTCTCAACGGGCTGCTCCCAGGGTATCAGACGCGCTATGTCGGCCTGCATTACTATTTTTCCCAGGCACTGGACCTGATGTATGAACATCTTCGGGATGGGCATCCTTTGCCTCAACATCAGGTTATACCTACAATTCCCAGATCAGTGGCTGCTGCACCTCTGGAGCTGTCCAACTTACCACCGATCCGGAAGACGGTGTCATCGGACTGCGCTATCAGCTTTGCCCCTGACTCAATTGAGCTACCGGATCATTGTCAGTAACGGAACACCGCCCCTACCTGGCTTAATCCACGTCTTATTTGGATGAGGGCCTCGCCGGAGGCAGCTCCTGAGTGCTTCCGGCAATCGTTACTGGTTTTCCCCGATATGAGGCGATTGAACCATAATTTCTCGCTTTTTCTGCGGGCTCTATCTACGGCCTTAGTCACTCTTGGTAACTTTCGGCCCTAGTACGACTCCGATGCCCTCAAATTGCATCTATACCAGTTCTTATAACCCTTTGCTCATCACGCTATAACCGACGAAAAGTGCAATTTCAGGGGTGGAGATGTCCGACAACATTCCCATGCAGTTTGCTGACGAAAGTGACGAGGATAATGCCGGCCGCTCAGAGAAAAGCTGGCAAATTCTGATTGTCGATGATGACAAGGATGTCCATGAATCAACAGTTTTCGCGCTTCGTAATGCCAGAATTCTGGGCAGAAAGCTGGTGTTCGATCATGCTTACACTGCTGCCGAAGCGATGGAAATACTGCATCAGCGTCAGGATTATGCGGTGATCCTGCTGGATGTCGTGATGGAGAGCGAACATGCAGGGCTTGAACTGGTTCGTATCATTCGCCAGGATATGGAAATTACGGCTTCCCGTATCATATTGCGGACAGGTCAGCCTGGATATGCTCCTGAGACCGAGGCAATCCGTGAATATGATATCAATGACTACAAGAACAAAGCGGAACTAACCCAGGCAAGACTTTATACCACTCTGACCGCCTCCATCCGAACCTATTCCCAGATCGTTGCACTGGATGCCAGTAAGCAGGGGCTGGAAATGATCGTCAAAGCCTCCAGCGAACTGATGTCTTTGCGTGGTTTTCATGAATTCGCCAGCGGCATTATCACCCAGATCACCGCCTTACTGGGTATCGTGGGGGATAGCCTTGTCTGCCTCAGAAGCTTCGCTGATCAAAAGAATAATCATCAAAGTGTGGATGAGGAGGAACGGCACTTCACCGTCATCGCTGCTTCTGGTCGATTTGGTCACAGTATGAACTGCCTGTTAAAAGACATTGACGATAACGAGATGCGCCGTTTGCTGATGGAAGCCGTCTATCGGCAGTCCCATATGATGACTGAAAAGGCTTCTGCGCTGTATTTCGCCAATGGCAGCGGCGATGACATGTTGGTATATGTGGAAATCTATCGGCCCCTTGAAGAAACGGAAAAGCAGTTGCTGGAAGTCTTCAGTGTGAATATTTCCATCTGTCTGGACAATGTCGTGATGGTGGAAAGGCTGCATCGATACGCCTATTACGATTCCCTGCTGGGTCTGCCCAACCGATTATATTTTGCCAGTCAGGTGGATGAAGCTATTAATAAAGGATTAGAGTCGCTTCGAATTGTTCTGCTGGATATCGATGGCTTCAGCGAAATTAATGACACCATTGGGAGCAACCTTGGAGATGCTCTGTTAAAGAAGGTTGGGGAGCGTCTCTGTGCTTGGTTTGGTCAGAAGGTTCTGGTGACTCGTATGGCTGGTGATCAGTTCGGTCTTCTGGGTCAGGAGGAGGAATTATCGCCGGAGAATGTAAAAGCGGTGTTCCTGGAACCATTTGTCATTGACGGTAATGAGCAGATGATGTCAATCAGCCAGGGCTGCCTGTCTCTGGCTGAATCGGGCAACTCCGCAAATGAAGCCATCAAGCGTGCCAGTATTGCTCTAAAAAGAGCAAAAGAAACAGTGCGCGGAGACAGTGTGGAGTTTACCCGGGAAATGGAAATCGCCACTCAGCGTCGGGTGAAGCTTCTGCAGAGTCTCCGGAAAGCATTTGATTTCAGGAATCTGTTCCTCGCCTACCAGCCTCAGGTCAGTCTTGTGGACGGCACCATTGTAGGGATGGAAGCATTGATGCGATGGAGAACAGAAAGTGGAAGCATGGTACCTCCTGACGCTTTCATTCCAACAGCGGAAACCTCTGGTCTGATTGTTCCCTTGGGGGAGTGGGCGTTCGCTCAGGCTATAGATGAATTAGTTCGGAATGGAGAGAAATTTGGTCTGCAGGCCCGTATGGGGGTCAATGTTTCTCAGGTACAATTCCGCCATCCGGGCTTTGTTGCCTCTTTTGCCTCAATTCTGGAAAAGTCCGGTGTGGATCCCAAGTTGGTAGAGCTGGAAATTACTGAATCGGTCACCATGCTTGACCAGGAAAAAGTGAAGAAAACGCTGAACCAGCTTAAGTCTCTTGGACTGACGATCGCGATAGATGATTTTGGGACCGGATTTTCTTCCCTGAGTTATTTGCAGGAGTTGAATGTTGATCGGTTGAAGATCGATAAGTCCTTTGTCTCTAAACTGTCGCCGGAAAAACAAAGCCGGAGTATTCCGGAAATGATCATTCGTCTGGGCCAGCAGTTTGGGCTGGAGGTCATTGCAGAAGGGGTGGAAACCCCGGATCAGGCGGATCTTCTGTTGCACATGGGGTGTCCGGAAGCTCAGGGGTATCTCTACGCACGTCCGATGGACTCATCAGGAGTGGAGCGCTGGATCGAGCAGCACTTGCATAAGGGATAGGCGGTCAGCCATGACGTCTTCGGAAGGTTTTTCAGAACAGATTCGATATTCCCGGAAAGGGTGGCCCCTAAGATCGATTCTTCTGCTCCAGTTTCTCATTGTTGGCGTCTTGCCGGTGGTGGTGACGGCACTGTTGATATTGTTTCTTTATTCGCCCCGTATGACAGAGAGTATTGAGCAGAATCATCTGGCTTTGTCCCGGGCGATAGCCGGTCAAGTTGGTGAGCAACTCGCGAATACTGTCAGTGATCTCCGCCTGCTTCTAAAGGTTTTCAGACATGAGACGCCTCAGGTACATCAGCATCTGATGGATACATTTGCCGGTAACCGGCCAATCTATGAAGCGATCTACTGGATCGACATCAGTGGGGAGATCACTCTTGTGGGTTTGCCTGAGAAGAAGCGGCAGATGCGTGACTTGCTGATCGGTCAAAGTATGAAGCAGAGGGACTTCATTCTCGAAGCTTTGGCTACTGGACAACCTGTGTGGTCAGAAACTTATACCTCACCTATGGGGGACAGGCTTTCCATCGCTTACGCTATTCCCTCGTCTGATGGTTTACTGGTTGGTGAAGTTGCCGTGAACCAGCTACAAGAGCTTGTCCGAGAGATTGCTGCCCGCCACCAACTGACGATCATGATTATTGATCAGCATGGCCATTTAATTATCCATCCCGAGGCGTCTTTTAGTGATAAAGAAATTGATTTAAGTGAATTAGATCTGGTGCGCTTGGGATTGCAGGGAGAAACCGCGACTCGCTCTTTTTCATTTAACGGTCAGGAAATGCTCGGTACCGGGGTTGCTATAGAATCGCCTCGCTGGCTGGTGATTGCGTCGCAGGACCTGAGTGGAGTGAACGAAAAACGCCAACCTCTGTACAGCATTCTGGCAATCGCGATGATAGCGGGACTCATTGGTGCGATATTGATGGCAAGTCTGGTCACCCGGTTTCTCAGCCAACGTTTTGAAGTGCATGCCACCTTAGCCAAGGCGTTAGCCGATGGCTCATATCAACTACTTGGAATCGCACCGTCCCGAGTTCGGGAATTTCGTCGATTGGGGGCTGACCTGGTATCAACGGCCAAGGCAATTGAGATACGGGAACGGGAAATCAGAACTCTGAACATCGAGTTGGAAAAGCGTGTGGTGGAAAGAACTCATGACCTGACCCAAACCAATGCAGAGTTGAAGAGTGCGCTGCGAAATCTTACCTACACTCAGTCGGAGCTGGTGCGTTCAGAAAAACTTGCGGCTTTGGGAGCGATGGTGGCAGGTATCGCACATGACCTGAATACACCGATAGGAAATGCGTTAATGGCGGCTTCTTCCTTACAGGAAGAACATACCCTTATTCGGGGGGCAGCCAATAATGGAAGCCTCACCCGCTCACAGTTTGAGGAGCTGTTGCAGCATAGTCAGACGGGGTCGGATATTATTGTCCGCAACCTTGAACGGGCTTCCGAATTGATTCGCAGCTTCAAGCAGGTTGCTGTTGATCAGTCCAGTTCTCAGCGACGTCCATTCAGTCTGCGTCAGGTGCTGGATGAAGTGGTGACCACTCTGAGACCTGTGTTACGAAAATCTGTGGCGGAAGTACATCTGAATATTCCGGATTCCATTCAGATGGATAGTTATCCGGGGCCTCTTGGCCAGGTGGTGACGAATATTATCCAGAATGCGTTAATACATGGATTTGAAGGTAAAGATAAAGGAAATATTGATATTGCGTTAGTCTCCAGTGATGATCAGGCCGTCGTATTTAGTATCCGTGATGACGGGGTAGGGATACCTGAGGATAAGCTGAAGAACATATTTGATCCATTCTATACAACCCGAATGGGGCGCGGAGGTTCTGGGTTGGGATTGCATATCGTTCACAATCTTGTGCGGAATGTGTTAAGAGGTAAGGTTGGCGTTACGAGTATCGTAGATGAGGGAACTTGTTTCACGATTGAACTGCCTAAGGTGGTTTCTATTTGAAGTATCGACATTGCAGGAATAATCTGCTGGCAAATGACGTCGGATATCTCAGGAAGCTGCTGTCATAGCGTGACCTGATATTTCCAATGAGTTCGTTGAAACAGTTGGACTGTCTGGATAGGTCGAAAATGTTGTTTCCCGGACAGCGATGAAAAACAGAAGGTTTATTGATGATCAAGATTAACCGCATTCATCATGTGGCAATCATTTGTCGTGATTATGCGAAATCCAAACACTTTTACACTGAAATCCTGGAGTTACCGATTATTTGTGAGACTTATCGGGAGGCTCGCAAGTCATATAAGCTTGATCTGGCGATCGGCGACCACAGTCAGATTGAACTGTTTTCTTTTCCGGATCCCCCGACACGCCCCAGCAAGCCGGAAGCGGCAGGATTACGGCATCTGGCCTTTGCGGTGGAAAATCTCGATTCGACGATTGTACATCTTCAAGAACATGGAGTTGATGTGGAACCTGTTCGGACGGACGAATTGACCGGCAAGCGGTTTACTTTTTTCCAGGACCCGGATGACCTGCCGTTGGAATTGTATGAACAGGTTGGAACTATATAAACAATAAGTCTGCAGGAGACGATAGCACTGTCTGCGAACAGAAGGAGCTTCCTGGGAAGCTCCTGTATTGATCAGCAAAGGACCTTTATTCAATCCAGCCGATTGTCGCAGTCATTCCCGAAAGATTGTCAGAAGACGCCTTGAGTCCGATTCCTGTCAGGACGGCGTGATTCGTATTCAGGTTATCTGACTTTCGGGTATCCAGCGACAATTCAAAGCCTCTCCCACTAGTGGAGGATGCAACTGGTCCGATGAGTTTGCGTTTTTCTGCATCCCATTCTCTGGAAAGGAGGCTGACAGCGGCAATGTTATCGTTCTTGACTCGGAGTTTGATACCTGTCACAGCGTAACCCGCTGGCACTTCGACATACCTTTCAGATCCACTTCCACATTGCTTGTATTGAATCTCTCCCAAGGTTCCGTTTTCATCGAGTTCCCGGAATCCCAGGCGAATGCCTTTTACATCGTCGTTCTTAATCCGGGCACCGAGGCCAACAATCACGGCTGTTTCCGGAATGCGGCAGAACAGTTCTGTTCCGCCTTTACGGGCGCTGATTTTACTGTATTGATACACTGCGTGCGGGTCTGCAGGAAGTTCTGTATTGTCCAGATTTGCCAACGTGTTGACACTGGTGGAGTAACAGGCGCCCAAATCAGTGTGACAAGTATTCATGGCTCCAGCCAGTACTTGAACGTTGTATTCCGAAGCGATTTTGATATCGCGATATTGGTTCTTAAGTCTCTCCCATCTGTCGCCGGTCAACCCATCGTTAGGCAACCTCAGAACGCTGTCGATTTTTGCCAGGATTCTCTGTTGATTCTCAAATTCTCGGGCGATTTTGTTTCTGCTGTCAGAAATGTCATCGGTGAGTTCGGAGTGATGCTCATCTAAACCCAGCGGAAGATCACTATACTTGCTTGTTCTGATATCTGTTACGGCGGTTCCTGACTTCCATGATTTCATCAGACCTCCGTCAGGTGAGGTGTATTTTGCCAGACTATCGAGGTATTGATTGCACAGAAGGTTTCCTGCATCGTTGCATGAAGTGCCATTGTTAGTTGTGCCACCAAGAATTTCCCCCAGTGAAAGCTCTTGGCCACCAATCTGCATCGTTGTGACATGGAATTTGGAGTTGCCCAAACGGTTTGCTCTGGTCAGAGCTTTTTCGATATCCTCCAGATTATTGAAATTCAAATCTGTTGTGTCCACAAAAGCCTGTTTAGCGCCCTTGTTATCAAACTCCAGCTGAATACCGAAGAACAACTTCCCACTTTGTTCAAACTGACTGACATAAGAATTGCCGCAGAGACGTTGAAATGTATCACTACCCTGTTTAAGCGCCTTCCGGCCAAACTCATTGAGGAGACCCTCATTGTTTGGGGAATAGGTTTTTTCCCGGGCTTTGTATTTGTAAGTTATGAGTATCGGATAGGTGTTGACCCCTTCTGTCATTAGACGTTTGAATTCCAATCGGGTTTCATTGGTGGTCTTTTCGATCAGATCCGGTTCACCATTTACTTTGGTAAACAATACCTCATTAAGTTCAGCAATGTTTTGTACAGAATCGAAACTGGCGGTGATATCTACGTCAGCCTGCCCTGTGGTGGTGATTGAGCCTGCAAGACAACTAGACTGCAGTGATTTATTGCGGTCACTGTCGAATCCTGCTCCTAAAAAAGCTGCGTGTGATGTGATTGTGGTGAATGATAAAAGTGCGATAACCGGAAAGCTGGATGTCTTTCTCATTTGCTAATATTCCCTTTTTGCAATTTTAGAATCTCAATTACTGCATGAGAAGTGCTGCATTCCTGTTTGAATGTGCAGGTGGCCGATTATGCACATCGTTTCTGAATGGAACCTGAAAATATGACTTCATCAGCTCAGGTCAACATCTGGAGCAATGTTGGGTAAGGGGTGATTTGTAGTGACAAATACGAGGGCGTTAAGGGTTGGCCGTATTGGAGGACAGAACGCTGACTATAAACCTTCCTCTCTGATATCTTCAGTGATCAGCCTGTATTTACCTTGCCTGGATTCCATCAGATATTGTTCAAATCTTCCGTCTGAGATCAGCTTTTTTATTCCCTGATTAAATCGCTCAAGGCGCTCCTGGTTTTCAGGCTTTTCTTTGCTGAAAAGGACATGCATGGGGGTTAACGGCTTGAGTGGGTGCGGGTGATGAGTGATCCTATCTGCCTTTTCATCTGGAAAAATATCCCGGAGCTTGGCATAGCCGGCTTCAACATCAGAAGGAAAAAGATCGATTCTGCCGGCCAGCAGCTTGCGCCAGTTGATTTCGTCTGAATGAACCCACTCAATGAGAAAATAGCCGTTTTTAGCGGCAGTGATAAACTCTTCTCCGTAGTTGTAGCTGTTGGTACCGCCGATGGTCATATCATGTAAATCTTTCAGCGTGTTCCATTGGAATGACCTGTTTTTTTGATGGAAGAATACATAGCCGTATTCTCCGACAGGTTTACTATACAAATGGTGTTTTTCTCGCTCCGGTTTACGGCTCCAGGGAAAAGATGCGTCGACTAATCCCTGCTCTGACATAAGAATGGTGCGTTTCCAGGGGAAAAACTGGAAAACCACTTCATACCCTGATTCTTCAAAAGCCTCTTTTACAATCCTTGCGGTGACTCCGTAATGTTTCAACTGGGGGGACACATAAGGGGGGAATTAAGCTTCTGGAGGAACTCCTGTGAGGATAACTCATAGACTTGGGCCTTTATGTGTGGCTTCTTAATTATAGGCTTTCCTGGAAAAACGGAGTACAAATGTAAGGGTAGTTCTCTGTATGCGTTTTGTTCAAATTGTTTGAATAATGATTGCTATACTTGAAGTGCATCTGAATCCCGGGAGTACCATTTGATGTTGGCTCTGCGTGTTATTCTACTTCAGCTCATCACCTTGCTGTGTGTGCCTGTGTCTTTGGCCGAAAAGATTGACCTTAAGGTGGGATTGATTCGAGCGGGAGGGCAGCAGTACTTTGTTGATTTGCTTCAACAATCGATGGAAGTTATGGGTCATGATGTCTCTATTGATATATTGGAGGATCTGCCTCAGGCCCGAACCGTTTATATGGTACAGAATGGTGATCTGTCCCTGACCTGGTTGATTCAGACTGATGAGAGAGATCATGAAATGGTGCCTATCGAGGTGGGGATTACCAATGGATTGATTGGGCACAGGGTTCTTCTGATCCCCCCCACCGAACAGCATGTGTATGATGAGGTTTATTCTCTGGATGATTTTCGAGAGCTCAATAAAGTGGGGGTACTGGGAAAAAACTGGTACGACGTCAAAGTCTGGAAATTCAATGACTTGCCCTATATCGAGCGTGAAGGAGGCTGGCAGGCGAAGGTGTACCGGCAGATTGCCTCTGGCCGACGCGGCCTTGATTACTTCTCCAGAGGCGTGTTTGAAGTTGTTGAAGAGGCTGACCAGCATCCTTATCTGATGATAGAGAACAACCTGTTGTTGATATACGACCGGGATTTCAGGTTCTATCTAAGCAAAAAAGCTGAAAAATACAAAGCCATTGTACTGGAGAGCGTTCTGGCTGCCCGTGAAAGTGGATTGATGGACAGGTTGATCCGAAAACACTGGGCCTCAGCGTTTGAGCGCCTTTCTTTGGATCATCGTCGTCAAATTTTATTGAAGAATCCTCCGGAAAATTTTAATTAGTCGTTCTGTAAAACAGCCCTGTTTTCGCGACCTGGTCACCCGTATACCAATTATATGTGTCCGCGCTCTGTTCTGACGATTCGCAGGAAAAACTCGAGACTTCAGTGAACTTGTGTTGACTTGTTACGTATTGATTGAACTATTGATCCTCGTTTGTACGTAAGTGCTTTTTTCACTCCAGGAGTTCTCGAATGATTGTTTTGCACCACCTGAATAATTCTCGCTCACAACGAATATTGTGGATGTTGGAAGAACTTGAGATACCCTATGATCTCAAGCGTTATGAGCGGGACCCCAAAACGATTCTGGCGCCGCCCAGTTTGCGTAAGGTGCATCCGCTGGGTAAATCGCCAGTGATCACTGATGGGGATGCGACACTGGCAGAATCCGGTGCGATCATTGAATATCTGGGACAAACCTATGGTGACGGTAGAATGATACCTGCTGTTGGTTCGGCGGATTACCGCCAATATGTCTACTGGATGCATTATGCCGAAGGATCGTTGATGCCGCCCTTACTTCTAAGGTTGGTCTTTGAGAAGATCAAAACCAACCCTGTGCCTTTTTTTGTCAAACCTATTGTCCGTAAAATTGCGGATGAAACCACACGCCAGTTTATTGGGCCCCAGATTAAAATCCATTTTGATTATGTAGAAGCCTATTTGGAACAACATGAGTGGATGGCTGGCGCCACTATAACCGGCGCTGATATTCAGATGAGCTTCCCTTTGGAGGCTTCGGTGGCAAGAGGTGTTGCAGCAGGGTACCCGAATATACGTCAGTATGTTGAAAGGTTTCAGGCGCGACCTGCCTACCAGAGGGCATTGGCTGCCGGCGGCGACTACGATTATGCCTGATTAGGGTAGCTATCCCAGTACGGGATGTCTGCTCCCAAGTGTTGTTGCAGAAAGGCCAGGAAAGTGCTGACTTTGGCCGGTAAAAATTTGCGTTCGGGTAGTACCGCGTAAATGGCATGTTGCGGCAGTGGATATGCCTCTAGAAGAGGCTTGAGCCTGCCGGCTGCCAGATCCGGACCGACAATAAAAGTCGGCATCTGGCAGATGCCAATGCCTGCCAATAAAGCGCTTTGAAGCGCCTCGCTGTTATTTACCTGGTAGTTACCCTCAGGTTTTATCCGGATTTCGCCGACGGAGCTTTGAAAGGTCCATTCGCTGCCACCCCGGAAGTAGGAATAACTCAGACAATTGTGATTAGACAGATCATGAGGTGTGCTGGGAGAGCCAAATTGGTTGATATAGTCTGGTGAAGCACAGAGAACACTTTGGCAGGGGGCAAGCCTTTTCTGTATCAGGCTGGAGTCGGGAAGATGTCCGATTCTGACCGCCATATCAAATCCGCCCTCCACGAGATCAACCATTTTATCCTCCATCACCATATCCAGCCTGATGCCGGGGTGTGCTGACAGAAACGCCGGTATCAGCGGCGCGACATGTAGCCGACCAAATACCATCGGAACATTGATCCTGAGAGTGCCCTGAGGTTTCCCCTGAAGCTGGGTAATGGCGTCTTCGCCTTCAACGAGTAAACCCTGAGCTTGCTGGGCGTAGGCCAGGTAGCGCTCTCCTGCTTCGGTGAGAGTGAGGCGGCGGGTGGTGCGATGCAGCAACTGAACGCCCAGCCTGCTTTCCAGGTGGCTGATACGTTTACTGACGGCAGACTTGGATATGTCCAGTCGCACACCGGCGGCAGAAAAACCGCCTGATTCCACTACAGCAAGAAATACCGGGATGTCAGATAAGTAGTCCATAAACTTATTGTTAACTAATAATTGACAATAAGTTTCCAGATAGCTGGATTATCAGTCAATAGAAAACAATATAAAGTGTGCAGAAAATTGACTGGCAGAGTGAAGCCCAGGAGAGAAGGGGTATTCAGATGGTAAAGATTTCGGGAGACTGGGTGCTGGCGCTTGGTGCAGGGGTATTGTTGGCGGTCATGATCAATATCAACAGCCAACTGGCGGAGTTCAGCTCCCCAGTTGTGGCTTCCTGGGTTGCCCATGGCGTAGGTGGATTGGCGGCCTGGGGATTGTGTTTGGTCGTTGGTTCCAGGAAACACTCAGTTGCCCAGCGTCAAAGCAGAGGGGCGGCTGCCGGACGGATTCCGTTTTGGTGTTATCTGGGAGGTGTTCCAGGAGCGATGACTGTCGTACTGGCGGCTGTCACTGTGAACAGTCCACTGGGCCTGTCCGGATCACTGGCATTGATGCTGGTCGGACAAATACTGTTTGGTTTGTTATGTGACTATTTCGGGCTCTTTGGCATCCCCAGAAGGAAGCTGCAGTGGAGGGATGCGCACGTCAGTTTATGCACTATCTCTGGTGCCGGAATAATAATTTTTTCATGAATCTTTAAAGTCTGTGGGCGATGCATATGAAGCGTCGACAGGTTCGGAAAAGGAGTATCAGGGTGTTGTGCTATATCGGACTTGCTTTGCTGAATGGTGGGTGTATTGCATCAAGTCGTGTGATTAACGGCCGACTCGGTATGAGTACAGGCCCCTTGAGGGCCTCTCTTTACAACCATTTGATCGGCTTTGGATTCCTTGCCCTGTTAATGCTTTTAGGGCAATTAGTGATGTCGTGGATGTCCGGTGGTACGACGCTGAACTCGCTGTCTCAGGCTCCCGCTGTAAGCTATCTGGGTGGTGTATTGGGTGCACTCTTTGTCGCGATCAATAGCTTTGTGCTACCACGTATTGGTGTGTTGAGAACGACGGTTCTGGTTATTGGCGGTCAGATGCTGGCGGGGGTGATTCTGGATGCCGGAGGTGAGTCGTCAGGCATGCTTTGGAAGTTGGCTGGAGTTGGTTTGATTGTGATGGGCGTTTATCTTTCCCGAAAAAGTTCGACTGGTTCTCAAATTCGAGAAATAGACCGCCATGACGAAATCAAGTCAAAGTCGGCCGCGACAAATGGCCGTTAAAAAATAACGATCCAAGTCCCATTTTTTGGGCGCTAAAGGCTCACTTTTCGATACATCTTTAATTTTCCTTTCCGATTTCTCTAATCCTAAGTGAAATGGCCTATTCCCTGGGATAGCCGACCTGGCCGATTTTAATAAATTAACTATGTTAATAGAATGCTTCGATATGTGGTTATGAGGCTAGGTGCTACTCCACATTCAACTAAAACCAAAAAGGACTGACTTATGTTTCGCAAGAAAGCAAAAGTTGGAGTATTCGTTGGGACCGCTTTGCTCGCCAGTACGGCGCAAGCTGGTCTCCCGCCAGTGAAAGGGACGTTGGACAACCGTCCCGTGCATGCGCACGAAGATGTTGTCTCCATTAGGCAGCAAAAGGACTTGCCGCCTCCTTTAGTGACTCCGGAGGAGTCCCGCCAGACCATGAAAATGGTTATTGAGAAAGAAGTCGCGGATTGTGATTCCCAGGGACTGGCATCGCTGAGTGGGTCAGCTTTGGTCAAGGCGATTCAGCAATCTGATCTGGGTTGTATCAACGATTTGTTTTCGGCTCGGGGCAATCTGGCCCATGGTTTGTTCCAGGAATCCAAGATGATTACCGTGGCACAGGCTTTTGCCAGTGAGTCTAGCCGTTATCAGGGCAATAACTCTAATGGCATGGAACAGTTGATCCTGTATATGCGTGCCGGTTATTTCGTTCAGTGGTATCACTCTGATGAGGTTGGAGAGTATAGCAATCGTCTGAAGCAAAGCGCAGCAAATGGTCTCTCGGCGTTTATGGACCGTGCTATGGGTTATCTCCATAAAACAGAGAATGCCTCGATTCTCGGAGAAGCGTTAACCCTGGTCGACAGTTCTCTGAATCAGGGAACCTTTGTCTATAACACGGTTACCTGGTTGCAGCTTTTACAGGAACGTGCCGAAGTAGAGCCAGCCTACGCCCGAGCTTTGAACAGTATCTTCACCATCTATTTTCGTGGGCACAATTACGAAGACTTCCAGGATAAGGTCTTCAATGATTCCAGAGTACCAAGAGCGCTATATGAATTTATTCTTGATAATGGCGCATGGCTTGATGGAGATCGTGATTATCTGGTACTGAATGCCACCCGGGAGTTAGGGCGTTTTATGCAGTACGGTGGCATCGGTCAGCAGGTTGGTTCCTGGGTGGGTGACCTTCTGCAGAGATACCCGTTAACGCCGGAAAATGTGAGCATGTGGTCTCTGCTGGCGGGTGCCATCGAACTGCATGACAAGGAAAACTGTGAGCGCTATGACGCCTGCAATGTGAAGGAGCGAGTACAGAGCGTTGTGCTGGGTGTCCGGCATGACTGTAGCGCTACGATCACGATCAATGCTCAGGCCATGAACAGTACCGAGCTTGCCTCTGCCTGCGAAACACTGGGCATGAGAGCTGGTATTTTCCATGACATGCTGGATACCGGTTACCAGCCTGTTGCCGATGACTTTAACGACAAGCTTGAGCTGGTGGTTTTTGAAGACAGCGGTGCCTATGGTGATTTCGGTTGGTTGCTGTTCGGTATTGATACCAACAATGGTGGTATGTACCTGGAAGGCAACCCGGCGGATCCGAATAATCAGGCTCGCTTTATTGCCTATCAGGCAGACTATGCACCAGGCAACCACAGGGTATGGAACCTGGAGCACGAATACACCCACTATCTGGACGGGCGTTTCGATCTCTATGGTGACTTCCAGACCGGCATGCAGGTTCCGACAGTCTGGTGGACCGAAGGTCTGGCAGAATATGTTTCCAAGGAGCACGATAACCCTGCAGCAGAAGAGCTGGCCAGGAAGGAGCGTGTAGCGCTTTCCGCCATCCTGCGTAATACCTACGATGACAGCGTTGACCGCATTTATCGTTGGGGCTACTGGGCGGCCAGATATATGCTTGAACAGCGCCCTGAGGACACCCAGCAGATCCTGAGCTGGTTCCGGTCTGGCGATTATGAAAGCTTTGAGGCCTGGTTGGACTCTCTGGGAACGCGTTATGATTCACACTTCTCCAGCTGGCTGGATGCGGTTCTGAACGGTGATGATGACGGCGGTGACGATGGTGATGGAGATGACGGCGACGGCGATGATGGTGACGACGGCGATGGAGATGACGGGGATGGTGACGATGGCGATGACGGCAACGATGACCCGCGTGCACTGCAACCGGGCAAACCAAAGACACTGAATGCCGGTGCCGGATCTCAGGAGTATTACTATGTATATGCTCCCCATAACACCAATATTCTGCATCTGTTGACTCGTGGTAGCAGTGGCGATGTGGAAGTCTATGTCAAACATGACGGCTGGCCCACAACCTCTGATTACGACCAGAAATCAGCGTCAGGAAGTGCTGATAATGACCTTCAGATTTCATCTCCTGAAGGTGGCACTTATTACCATGTGCTGTTGAGGTCCAACTCAGGGTATGAGGGTCTGTGTGTTACGGTAGGCCTGGACGACGTTCCGACGGACTGTGGTGACGGCGGTGGAAGTGATACGCCTTCTTCTGACCCGGAGCTGAAATCAGATATCGTTCGTAACAACCTGACTTCGACAAATGGTGACTACTACTGGTTCTATGTTCCAGAAGGAACGAGCTACTTTGAACTGGCCACCTGGGGCGGTTCCGGTAATGCCGATATCTATGTGCGCGGTGATGGATGGCCGGATGCCGGTAACTACGACCAACGTTCAATGGGGGGCGACAATTATGAGCAAGTCCTCATTAACAACCCGGTCGGAGGTTCTTATTACCATGTATGGCTCAAAGCCGAACAAGGGTATGAAAACCTGAGTTTGCGATTGATCATGAGGTAATGACAATCAACAGGCAACTTTCGTCAGTTCTTCTGACTACCTTGAAACTGAATAGTTGCCTGCAAACTGAAAAGAAAAGCCCCGGTAGATGCCGCAATGCTGTTCACTTAAGTGTTTGAGTTAGCGCAGGGCTTAATAGAAAATCCAATGATGGAAACATCATCGGATTTTTTATGGATTTTCAGCAAGACCT